>JBEULI010000009.1:0-38434 GCA_041287395.1 Desulfurococcaceae archaeon | reverse complement strand
CTCCTTCACACCGGCTATGGCGCAGGGTCCGAGGATTATCGGCAGGCCCACCTTGTACGCTGCCGCGCCGTCCCGCGTAGCCTTGACTAGTTCCTCGAGCTTTGGCTTACCAGGGGAGGACCGAGCGAGTCCAGGGCCGGTACCAGCAAATGCCCGCTGAGGCTTATGGAGGGGCCAGCTTAGACAACTACTTCCTCGGGAGGATCATGAGCCTTGCGGCCTTGACCCCCCTTATCCCCTCGACGTCGCCGAGCAGCGACCTGACCCTCCCCGCGTCCCCCCTCACGACTATGACGAGGAGACAATTCCTTTCGTCCAGGTGCACGTGGACTGTGGAGGCGATCACGTCCAGGTAGCGGTGCTGGACGTCGGTCAACGCCTCGTCGGCCCCCGCCACCTCGTGGTCGTAGACCAGGCCTATGGCCCCGACGACCTCGCCTCCGGCCCTCCAGCTGCGCTCCGCCACGTAGAGCCTGAGGGCCTCCTGCACTGCTCGGGAGATCGAGGGAAGGCCCTCGCCCCTGACGATCTCCTCGAGGCTATCGGCGAGCTCCGCTGGTATGTAGACCCCGACCCTGAGGGAGCCTCCCCTGGCCAAGGTCCCCTCGCCTTCGTCTGCATAGGCCCTGAAGGGATATAATAGCTGGGCAGCTAGCCGCCGCCCTCGAGTGCGGCTAGGATTTCAGCGAGCTCCTTGGGGTTTTCGACGAGAAGCTTCGCGAGTTCCTCCGCTGACCGCCCGACGTTGCCTTCGAGGGCCAGGGGGCGAAGCAGCAGGGCGGCCACCAGCTCGGCGGAGGCCGAGGAGCCGAATACCCGGAGGAGCACCTCCCTCAGCCCCTCTGGGTCGTCGAACAACAGGTCGATGCAACTCCTCCCGCGCGCCCTTGCGCAGTATACGTCGAGGGCCTGCAAGAGGCCGGGGACCACGTTCCTCGCGTGGGACCTGAGCGCCTCCCTGATCCTGCCGCGTCGCGAGGGCGCACTTCCCGTCGCCACGGCCCACCTACCTCTATCCCCTCGTTCCCAGCGCCCTCTCGAGCAGGAGCCTCATCGCCCTCCCGATCTCCTCGAGATCGCTCGCTGAGGGCTCGAGGACCAGCGGGCTCCTGCCGCGCCTCCACACGTGGAAGACGGGCCTGAGCTCGGCGCCCTCGCGCCTGTGGCCGGCCCTGACGACGATGTCGGCCAGCGCCTCGTTCATCCTGGTCCAGCGCCTGTCGACCCTGGCCCCGTAGCGCACGACCAGCTTGCCCTGGTTCCTCAGCCACGTGAGCTCGTTGATCAAGGCCCTCCAGTACTCGGGCCCGTCGCTCGAGATCGCCCAGAAGACCTCCGTTCCGTGGAATGCCACGATGTCCGGCTCAAGCCTCTTCACGAGCTCCACGGACTTAGCGTGAAGCAGCTGGATCGGCTGGCCCGCGGCGTTGAGGGACTCGAACGCGAAGTGCTTGTCGAGGACCCTGAAGATCTCGTCCCTGCCGATCCCGGCGTACCTCTGGGAGGCGAGGGCGAATACCTCCCTGACCTCGTCCGGCGAGTACTTGTACGAGATCATGAGCACCCTGAGGCCGTTGGTCACGGCCAGATCTACGAGCGGGAGGACGACGAGGGGCTCCCTGGCCCCCGCTGGGTAGCTCACGTAGGCCACATCGCCTCTGTAGATAGGCCCCACGAGCTCCTCGAGCTTGAACGCCGATGACGAGAGGGCCTGCCCGGCCCCGCCGATCCTCCTCGCGGGCCTTGGAGGGAGGTACACCTCAATGCCTCCGGCCTCGGCGATCGAGTAGGGTACCTCGACGACTGGGAGGGGGTGTCCCCGCGCCTTCCTCACCTCGATCGACCTAACGGGAACGCCGCTGATCGCCTTGGTTCTCATGTAAATCACCGTGTCCGCCACGTACTCGATCGGCAAGGCCGCGGTGCGTCCCCCCTCGGGCATTACCTCGGCGATCAGCACGAGGAGGCCGTTGAGCGCGCCCGCCAGCTGGTAGAAGAAGTTGAGGAGGACGGCCCTTCGCTTCCCCGCCTCAAAGAGCTCCAGGAGGGGGTTCACGGAGTCGATCACCACGACGCGGTAGGAGCCCCTAGCGACCAGGTCGCCGATCACCCTCACGATTTCATCGGGGGACGAGGCGGGGAGCCTCACGTACCCCACGAGGCCCTTCGCCTCCGCCTCGGCCAGGTCTATCCCGAGCCTGCCCGCGTTCCTGAACAGCTTCTCCTTGTCCTCGTAAAAGGTGACGTAGAGGCATTTGTTGCCCCTAACGGCGTTTTCGTAGCAGGCCTTGGAGGCCAGGAGCGTCTTTCCGACGCCGGGCCTGCCGATCACGAGCACCAAGGTCCCGGGCTCGAGCCCTCCGAGCGCCTCGTCCAGCTCCTTCACGCCGATCGTGAGCTCGGGCAAGGATCACACCAACGCTCGACGGACAGAGATATTATTATGATTTAGATTTGGTTAAAAGGTTTTTTGAGAAAAAATATTGGAAAAGCTTACACAGGAAAGCCCCTCCGATCCCGTGAATTACGGGCTCGGTCGCAAACGCCCCCACGAGCTTTAAAGCCTGCTCCGGCCTTTAGGGAGGACAGAGGCTCACGTTGGCTGGAAGCGGCAACAAGAAATGGGCGTGGGACCCCAATTGAAGCGGGTCGCCAGGGGGGCGCAGGGGCCCCCGGCGGTCAACGTGGTTTTAATGGACGGCGTCGACGGCGCCGGCGAGAGGCTCCTGAGGATGATTGCGTTCGCGTCCTCGAAGCACAGGACGAGGAGGTTCGCGATCTACGTCCTCACCGAGAGGAGGCCGGCCTACATCGAGTCGCTGAGGCCCTTCCTGTCGAACAACATCTCCTTCTCACTCGTGGTGCGCTCCCTGAGGCCGGGCGACCTGCCCTCCCTGCTCTCCGAGATCGAGGGGCCAATATATGCAGTGGTGCCGAGGGACAGGCAGGAGGTGGCCAGGGCCCTGCTGGAGAGGGGGGCAGTAGTCGAGGTGGCCTGACGTGGGCTACGACGTCGTGCTCACGACGGACAGGACCATGATGTCCAACCACCACGGCAAGGAGTTCATAGGCTTCTTTGCAACGGGCCCGGCCATTGGCCTGCCCGAGAGGTTGTGGCTATGGCTTTCGAGCCCTAAGCCCAAGGTGGACGAGGAGGGGAAGCCGCTCGAGGCCCCCTACGGGATGAGGAAGGTCGAGGCAGTGCTCCAGGAGGCCGGGTTCAGGGCCGCAATAATAGACCCGGACCACTTGGGCAGGCACGTCGACAGCGCGAAGGTGCTGATGTTCGGCCACCACGACTTCTTCGCCTACGGGCCGCCTAGCAGCGAGTGGTGGAGCCTGACGGGGAGGGAGCCGATAAACAGGATCAGCTTCAGGAGGCTCATGGAGAGCGGGCCCGTCAGGAGGGCGAAGGCGAGGGGCGCCAAGTTCATAGTCGGCGGGCCGGCGGCGTGGCAGTGGCTCTGGGAGCTCGAGCTGTGGTCGAGGTGGGGAGTCGACACCGTGGTCGACGGGGAGGCCGAGAGGGTGATAGTGAGGCTCGTCGAGGACGCGATCGAGGGGAAGCCGCTCCCCGACTACGTCTACGTCGGGCCCGAGGACGCGCCGTCCGTGGACGAGATCCCGACGATAAGGGGCGCCAGCGTCAACGGCCTGGTCGAGATAATGAGGGGCTGTCCGAGGGGCTGCAAGTTCTGCAGCGTGACCCTGAGGCCCCTGAGGTTCATTCCCCTCGAGAAGATACTGAGGGAGGTCGAGGTCAACCTGAGGGCCGGGCTGAAGGGAATAATACTACACAGCGAGGACGTCCTCCTGTACCACGCCGACGGCGTGAAGCCGAGGGCCGACCCGTTGATCAAGCTCCACAGGGAGGTGTTGGCGAGGGTCGGCGAGAGGAGGAACTTCGCATGGGCCCACGCCAGCCTCGCGGCCATTAAATATGCCGAGGAGGAGGAAAAGGTCGTCTCGAAGATCATGCACGAGTACGTGCTCAACGAACACCGCAGGATACTCGGCGTCGAGGTGGGGATAGAGACCGGGAGCCCGCAGCTGGCCAGGAAGATAATGGTCGGCAAGTCCGCCCCCTACCCTCCGGAGGCCTGGCCCCAGATCGTCGAGGACGCGTTCAGGATCATGCACGAGAACATGATCGTGCCGGCGGCGACCATAATCCTCGGCATCCCCGAGGAGACGCCCGACGACGTGGTCAAGACCACGGAGCTCGTTGAGAGGCTGAGGCCCTACAGGAGCATCATAGTTCCCATGTTCTTCGTGCCGATGGGCGCGCTCAAGAGCGGCAACTGGTTCCTCAGGGACCACGTGAGGCCGGAGCACGTCGACCTGCTGTACGCAACGCTGAAGCACACGCTTTACTGGGCCAGGGACATAATGAGGTTATACTTCAGTAGCGCTAAGCACGCGCCGCTCAGGTTCCTGGTGAACTTCTTCATGGGCTACGTCGAGAGGAGGGCCGAGAAGGCCAAGGAGGCCTTCGAGAGGAAGCTGAAGGCCTGAGGGCCCCACTTTATAAGCGACCTGCCCCATTCAACCCGCGCGAGCTGACGGAGGAAGGCGGCATGAGGACCTTCTACGTCACGACGCCGATATATTACCCGAACGCCCCGCCCCACATAGGGCACGCGTACACGACCGTCTACGCCGACGTGCTCGCGAGGTACAACAGGCTCGTCGGGAGGAAGGTCTTCTTCCTCACAGGCAACGACGAGCACGGCCTCAAGTTACAGAGGGCGGCCGAGGCAGCCGGAAAGAGCCCCAAGGAGTTCGTGGACGAGATGGCGGGGGTCTACAGGAAGTACTGGCTGGCCCTCAACATAAGCTACGACCACTTCATCAGGACCACTGACCCCTACCACGAGAAGGTCGTCTCGGAGGCGTTCGCGAGGCTGCACAGGGCAGGCCACATATACAAGGCCAAGTACGGCGGCTGGTACTGCGTGGACTGCGAGAAGTACTACTCCCCCGGCGAGTACGTCGAGGTGGACGGGAGGCCCCACTGCCCGATACACAACAAGCCGCTCGAGTGGCTCGAGGAGGAGACGTACTACTTCAGGCTAAGCGACTTCAAGGACTACGTGGTCGACCTGCTCGCCAACAGGGACATAGTGAGGCCAAGGCAGTACGCGGAGGAGGTGCTCCAGAGGGTGGCCAAGGAGGGCCTGAGGGACGTCTCAGTGGCGAGGCCCCGCGAGAGGGTCTCGTGGGGCGTGCCCGTGCCCTTCGACCCCAGCTACACGATCTACGTGTGGTTCGACGCCCTCCTGAACTACGTGAGCGGGGCCGGCTACGGCGAGGACGCCGCCAGGTTCAACGAGCTGTGGGAGGGGGTCCACCACGTGATAGGGAAGGACATACTGTGGTTCCACACGGTGGTGTGGTTCTCGTTGCTCAAGGCGCTGGACATCCCCCCGCCCAACAAGCTCCTTGTCCACTCGTACCTGATCAACAGGGGGCTCAAGATCGGAAAGAGCGCCGGCAACGTGATAAGCATAGAGGAGCTCCTCGACAGGTACGGCGGGGCAGACGGCGCGAGGTACGTGCTCATGAGGGTGTTCAACATGGACAAGGACGTCGAGGTCTCCTTCGACGTGTTCGACTCGATTTACCTGAGCGAGCTCGCGGACACGTACGGCAACCTGGCGAGGAGGGTCGGCGTGCTGGCCGAGAAGAAGCTCAAGGGCAAGGTCTACAGGAGGGAGGTGCACGAGAAAATAGCTAGCGCTGCGGAGGCGGCGCTGGCCAAGTACGTGGAGAGCATGGAGAACTACGACGTGGCGGGCGCGCTCGAGGCAGCGATGGGGCTCGCGAGGGAGGCGAACGCGTTCGTGAACGAGACCAAGCCGTGGGAGAAGTCGGAGCCGTCCAAGGAGCTCTACTCGCTCCTCGAGGCGATAAGGCTGACGACGATCATGTTGCACCCGGTGGCGCCGTCCGCGACCCTGAGGCTGGCTGAGGCCTTCGGCTTCAGGATAACGTCGCCGAGGGAGGCCAAGGTGGGCGGGGTGGAGAGGTACAGCATAGCGGGCTCGCCGATACTGTTCAGGAAGGGGCAGGTCCAGCGCGCGCGGGCCGGGCAACAGGCCGAGGGCTAGCTGGCGCCAGCTTTAATCCGGCTCGGCAGCCTCAGCTGGTCAGGGCAGGTCAGGCCTTGTCCCCCCACTACCTCGTAGCGGATGTGGGCGCCACGAGGACCAGGGTCGGGATCGGGACAGAGGAAGGCCTCGTTAGGAAGGTCTCGAGGCCGACCCCGAGGGAAGGGGGGCCGGACGCGATCGCGCACTTCATATACTCGCTGGCCCTCGAGGAGTTCGGCGAGCTCGCGAGGGAGGCGGCTGCGGTCGGCGTGGGCACCATAGGTCCCCTCGACATAAGGTCGGGCAACGTCGTCAACCCGCCGAACCTCCCGATCAAGGGCTTCAGGCTCCTCGGGCCTTTGAGGGAGCTGTCGGGCAAGCCGGTCTACGTGATCAACGACGCCGTTGCCGGCGTGCTCGCCGAGCTCCGCTACGGCTCTGCGCGCGGGGCCAGGAATGCCGTGTACATAACGATCAGCACGGGGATAGGCGGCGGGGTGGCCGTGGACGGCGAGGTGCTGATTGGCAAGGGCGGCAACGCGCACGAGGTCGGGCACTTCGTGGTCAGGTACGAGGGGGGCTTGAGGTGCGGGTGCGGGGGCTACGGGCACTGGGAGGCCTACTCCAGCGGGAGCGGGATACCGAAGCTCGCCAGGGCGCTGGCCGAGAGGGGGGCTCCCGCCAGTCCCCTGGCCGAGAAGGCGCTGCAGGGCTCTCTCGAGCCCGCCGAGGTGTTTGACGCGTACAGGCGCGGCGACCCGTTTGCGGCCGCCGTGATCAGGGAGGTGAACGCCGCCAACGCGGCTGGCCTCGCTACGGTGATAAACGCGTACGACCCCGAGGTGGTCACGATAGGCGGCGCAGTCTTCCTCAACAACGTCGACGTGCTCCTGGAGCCGATGGTTAGGGGGGCCAGGGCTAACGTCGTGGCTGCGATGCCCAGGGTCGAGCCGACGCGCCTCGGCGATGACGTGGTGTTGCTCGGGGCGCTGGCCCTCGCCTCCTCCCCTCCGCGCAAGTTGCTCGAGCTCCAGGGCTACAGCCCGTAGAGGATCGAGAGCGATTCGACCAGGGCAGCTGCGGCCAGGACCGCGAAGCCCGAGGCGACGATCGCAGCAGCCCTCACGATCCCCGAGGACATCCTGGAGCTCCCGCTGAGGATTATCGCATAGGCCAGCAGCTCGAGGATCGCGTGCGGCATCACGGGGAGGAGCGCAACTGCGAATGCCCTCGGGCCGGGGGCCAAGGCGGTGGCGACCCCGTAGATCACGCCGGAGTTGGATATCGCGTACCCCATGAACGCTGGCCCCAGCACGGGGGCCACCGCCGCCGCGGAGATCATTGCGTTGTTGCCGAATATCGCGAGGGCCAGCCCGAGGACGCCCAGGCCCCTCACGGCCTCCGCCGATGAGCGGAAGCCCTCGTAGAGCTGGTAGAGGCTGGGCGCGCCGAACGCCCCGATCAGGGCAGACGAGAGGAGGACAGCGTAGGCGAGGCCGAGGAGCCTTGCGATCTGCCCGCCGAGGGAGAGGGCCCTGGTCCTGTGGGCGTAGAGGGCGAACACCGTGCCCGCTACGGCGCTGAAGTAGACGAAGGAGCCGGGGAAGCCGAAGTAGGCAGCCGTGCAGGACGCCCCGAGGGCCACCATCGCCACCCCGGCCACGCCTCCGCCCCCCAGCTCCGCGGGAGGCGGCGCGCCCCCTCCCGCCCGGCCGGTCCCGAGGAACTCGACGTGCGAGTTGTACAGCCTCGCGATCCTCGACGACCAGGCCGAGAGGTAGGCCCCGAGGCTGGCAACCGTTAGCAGGGCGTCCACGAGGGCGTTGGAGGCGCCGTATTCCTTCACGGGCCTGGCCCCTCCCTCCTCCCTGGCGACGTGGGCCCTGAGGACCTTCTCCGAGATCGCCAGCAGGACTGGGTAGGCCACGGGGGCGAAGAGCAGCGAAAGCAGGAAGGAGGTGGCGCCGGAGGGGAGCTCGCCGGCCTCCGCCTCGCCGGCCACGTAGCTGGGCAGCGCCTCCCCCGAGCCGCCCTTGAAGGCGTAGTAGGCCCTGAGCGCGCTGGCCCTCAGGTGCCTCGAGATCGTGCTAACCATCCTGTACGACGAGAACGCGGCAGCGATCGAGAACCCGAACATCAGCACCAGCCAGGCGCCGGCCAGCCCCAGGGGCCCAGGGTAGGCGTACGGGCCGCCTATCACGCCGCTCGCAGTGGCCAAGAAGGCGGCGAACGCCACAAGTGCCAGGGGACCCACGAGGACGTGGGGCCAGGGCCCCATCCTGCCCGGCTCAAGGATCTCGAGAGCCTCCTGCAGTCCCAAGCCCATCTCCACGGCCGTTACTGCTTTATTTGCCGACTAAAAATGTTCCAGCGGCGGTTTCGATGGGAGGACCTGCCCTCGTGCTCCACGGCGGAGCTGGCTCATGGGACGTCGAGTACAGGGAGCTCTCGGCCAGCGCAATCGAGCAATGCGCCAGGAGGGGGTGGGAGGCCCTTACTAGTGGGACGGCCCTGGACGCCGTCGTTGAGTCGGTGAAGTGCATGGAGGACTCGGGCTACCTCAACGCCGGGGCGGGCAGCGTGCCGAACGTGCTGGGCTACAGGGAGCTCGACGCAGGCGTCATGGACAGCTCCGGCCTCCTTGGGGCGGTGGCAGCTGTGAGGGCCACCAAGAACCCGGTGGTGCTGGCGAGGAGGGTGGCGGAGCTCACGCCCCACGTAATCCTCGCCGGGGAGGGGGCCGACGAGCTGGCGAGGAGGCTGGGCCTCGATCCGCTGCCCCCGATGCCCGAGCACGTGGCCAGGCGCTACAGGCAAGCCCTCGATAGGCTGGCCAGGGGCGAGGCCAGGGACGCCTATTACGCCAGGCTCAGGGAGTCGGCAATCGCGCTTGGCCTGCTGAGAGCGGCCGGCGACACCGTTGGAGCGGTCGCCCTCGACTCGCGGGGCAGGCTCGCGGCCGCCACGAGCACCGGCGGGGTGATCCTCAAGCTGCCCGGGAGGGTCGGCGACACCCCCATCCCCGGCGCTGGCTTCTACGCCAGCGACGCAGTGGCCTGCAGCTCGACCGGCTACGGCGAGTCGATAATCAGGTTCATGCCGTGCCTCAGGCTCGATCAGCTCGTCAGGGAGGGGCTGCGGATCGAGGAGGCGGCCAGGAGGGTGATCGAGCTAGCCAGCTCCGCGGTGGGCCCGGACACCATGGGCTTCGTAGCGGTGGACGGGGAGGGGAGGCGGGCGGCCGCCTACAACACGAGGCACATGCTCGTGGCATTCGTCGAGGAGGGATCCGTGAGCGTGGCCTTCAGTCCCTGAAGGCCCTGCCCCTTTTCTTTCAACCTCCTCGCATTCCCCGCGGGATGGGACCTTGGACGCTGATAGAGGGATAGCCAAGCTCGTGGCCAGGGTGGCGCTGGGACTGCGCGACGCCAGGGAGGGGCTCGCGGAGCTCGGCATGCCCCTGCGCTACGCCAAGGCGGTCGAGGAGGCAGCATCGTCAGCCCTCAGGGACGTCGACGGCAAGCTCTACTGCGGCCTCTGCGGCCTCGGCCCCCTCACCAGGAGGGGGGCATACCTGCACCTCGTCAGGGTCCACGAGGGCGAGCTCGCCGCCATGGTTATTGGAGGCGCTAGGGGGAGGGTCCCTAGGGGTGGAATTTCATCACGGCTCAGTATTGGAGTCTCCGGCCATCCGTTGAGGACGTAGCACAGGCCTCCTAATAATCCTCGGCGCTCCTGCTCAGTTTTTACCCGGGACGTGCTCAGATACCTGGACCAAGGGGTTCGCACATGCGCGAGAGGGTTTTCGCGATCGGGGTTGGCATGACGAAGATCGGTAGGCATTTCGAGAGGAGCGCCAGGGACCTGTTCGCCGAGGCCATGGCCAAGGCAATAGAGGACGCGGGCGCGAGGCCCAAGGCACTCGTCGTGGGCAACATGACCTCGAGTGTCCTCATGGAGCAGGACAGCCTGGGGGCTCTCGTCGCCGACCACTCGGGCCTGCGCGGCATACCGGCATTCAAGGTCGAGGCGGCGTGCGGCAGCGGCGGCGCGGCGCTGTACGCCGGCTACGCGATCGCTGCGTCAGGGCTGGCCGACGTGGTCGCGGTCGGGGGTGTTGAGAAGCTGACCGAGGGGACCACGGAGGAGACGACGAGGGCCCTCGCCCAGGCAGCCGACGCCGAGTTCGAGCTGTTTTACGGCGTGAGCTTCACGGGCCTCAACGCCCTCGTCATGAGGCACTACATGGAGAAGTTCGGCTACTCGCGCGAGGACTTCGCCCATTGGGCCCTCAGGATGCACGAGTACGCCAGCTATAACCCGTACGCCCAGCTGCCTAGGAAGACCACGCTGGAGGCCATACTGGACAGCCCGCTGGTCGCCGATCCGATCAGGCTCTTCGACGCCGCGCCGATAGGCGATGGGGCAGCTGTGGTGATCCTGGTCAGGGGGGAGGAGCTGGCGAGGAGGCTGGCGAGGGAGAGGGGCCGCGACGTCCTCGTGGAGCTGGCTGGGGTCGCTATGGCAACCGACAGCGTCGACATAGCCTCGAGGAGGGACCTGCTGACCACCGAGTCGACGGTCAAGGCCTCGAGGGAGGCGCTAGAGATGGCCGGGCTCGGCGTCTCGGACATCGACTACGTCGAGCTCCACGACGCGTTCAGCATCACGGGCTACCTATCGCTCGAGGACCTGGGCTTCGCCCCCAAGGGCCAGGCACCGAGGCTCTGGAGGGAGGGCAGGTTCGCCAAGGGCGACAGGCCCGAGGTCAACTTCAGCGGAGGCCTCAAGGCCAGGGGCCACCCGGTCGGGGCCACGGGCGTCTACCAGGCCGGCGAGGCGGTCATGCAGTTGCGCGGGGACTTCCCGGGCTACAGGGCCAGCGATCCAGAGGTGGCAATGATTCACAACATGGGCGGAGTTGCCACGATTACCACCGTAGCCGTCTTCAGGAGGGTGAAGTAGGTGCCGAGGGGCCATGACGATCTGTTGAGGGAGCTGGACGAATACAGGAAGAAGAGCTACATGGGCGGCGGCGAGGAGAAGATCAAGGCGCAGGTGGGCAAGGGCAAGCTGTGGGTCAGGGACAGGCTCGAGCGCCTGCTCGACAGGGGATCCTTTAACGAGATCCTGTGGATGAGGCTGAGCAGGTCGACGCACTTCGGCATGGAGAAGCTGAAGCAGTACGGGGACGGGGTGATAATAGGCTACGGGAAGATCGACGGCCGCCCCGTCTTCGTGTACGCGCAGGACTTCACCGTGCTCGGCGGAAGCATAGGCGAGGCCCACGGGGAGAAGATAGCACACGTCATAGAAATGGCGGTCAGGTACGGGGCCCCCGTCATAGGCCTCTACGACTCGGGCGGCGCGAGGATACAGGAGGGGGTGGCATCGCTGCACTCGTCCGGCCTTCTATTCGCTGCAAACGTCAGGGCCAGCGGCGTCGTCCCCCAGATAGCGCTGATGCTGGGGCCGTGCGCGGGGGCCGCCTCCTACAGCCCAGCCCTCATGGACTTCGTGGTGATGGTCAAGCAGGCCTACATGTTCATAACGGGCCCCGAGGTCGTCAAGGCCTCCACGGGCGTGAGCGTGACCTTCGAGGAGCTCGGCGGCTCACACGTGCACGCCACCAAGAGCGGCGTGGCCCACTTCGTCGTCGACACGGAGGACGCCGCGTTCCAGCTGACGAGGACGCTCCTGTCCTACCTGCCGAGTAACTCGGGCGAGGAGCCCCCCTACGTGCCGACGGACGACCCAGTGGACAGGAGGCTCGACGAACTCTACTCGGTAGTCCCCACGGATCCCTCGCAGCCCTTCGACGTCAGGGACGTGATAACTGCCGTCCTCGACAACGGCGAGTTCCTCGAGGTCCAGGCGCTCTTCGCCAGGTCGGCAGTGGTCGGGTTCGGGAGGATCGGGGGCCACAGCGTCTGCGTCATCGCCAACCAGCCCATGGAGCTTGGGGGAGTCATAGACATAGACGCCTCGAACAAGATAGCGAGGTTCGTGAGGTTCTGCGACGCCTTCAACGTCCCGGTGATAACGTTCGTCGACACGCCCGGCTTCATGCCGGGGGTGGACCAGGAGCACGGCGGGATAATAAGGCACGGCGCCAAGATACTCCACGCCTACGCCGAGGCGACAGTTCCAAAAATAACGGTGATCATGAGGAAGGCCTACGGAGGGGCCTACATAGCGATGGGGAGCAAGTCGCTCGGTGCCGACCTCACGCTCGCGTGGCCCACGGCAGAGATAGCGGTCATGGGGCCGGAGGGCGCGGTGAGGATCCTGTACAGGAAGGAGGCCGAGGCGGCGCCGAACCCCGAGGAGTTCCTCAAGTCGAAGCTAGAGGAGTACAGGGCCCTCTTCGCGAATCCCTACAGGGCAGCCGAGCTCGGCTACGTGGACGACGTCATAGACCCGGCCGATACGAGGGCGAAGATAGCGAGGGCGCTCGAGGTCCTCAGGCGCAAGAGGGAGGAGTACCTGCAGCTGGCCCCCAAGAAGCACGCCAACATACCGCTCTGACCCTCCCCGCCCGCGCCCTACGGCTGCCCTAGCTCGACCAGCGGCTGATCTTTGTTCACCGCGTCGCCAGGCTTCACGTGGACCTCCCTCACAACGCCGTCGGAGGGGCTCTTGACCTCTATCAACATCTTCATCGACTCCATCGTGATCACAACGTCCCCCCTCCTCACCGTTGTGCCCTTGGCCACCCTCACCTCGAGGACCTTCCCCGAGAGCGGCGCAGCTATCACGTTGCCGGCCGCCCTGGGCCTCGCCACCCTGGCCTCGGGGGTTGCCTGTTGCCTGGGGCCAGCGGCGTAAATCACGCTCGCGGACTCTATGGGCAACATCTCCCCGTCCACGTACACTCCGTCCTCTCCGATGAGCACGGACCTGACGACGCCGTCGAAGTCGACGAGGAGCCTGTCCCTCGACTCCCTGAGGACCTTCACCTCGAGGACCTCGCCGCTGGGAGCCCTGAGCCGGACCAACCCGTCCCTGACCTCCAGTACCTCGTACTCGTATCGGCCCCCGTACAGCGCCCTTATCCTGACCCTCCTGCTCATGCTGCTGACCTCCCTGCCCTCCGGCGGGGCTGGCCGCGGGACGTGGCATTCCCTAGTATGCATACATCCAGGCTATAAATGGCTTGTCGCTCACCTACGTCCTCCCAACTCCTCGAGCAGCCCCCTCATCGTCCTCGCGTTCTCGAGCATCCAGTGATCGTTGTTGAAGAAGGCGTAGACCTTCTCCGGCTCCAGCGACGCTATCCTCGACGCCAGCTCCACGAGCTCCTCCCGCGAGTACTCGTGCCCGTACCACGAGCTCCTCCCGTGGAGCCTCAGGTACACGGCGCCCCCTGAGGAGACGATCCACGTCCCCATGGGCGAGTCCACCGAGACGGCGACCAACCCGTTCTCCTCGGCCCACCTGGCGACCCGATCGCTGAAGCAGCTCTCGTGCCTGAACTCTATGGCGAACCTGCGGCCGAGGCCTGTGGCCGCGTGGAACTCGGCTGCCCTGTCCAGGTTCTCCTGCTTGCAGGAGAACGTGGGCGGCAGCTGGAAGAGGTAGAAGTCGACGATGTTGTCCATCGGCGCCATCAGGTCGCGGAACTTGGCCCAAACCCCGAGCGCCCCCGGCCCCAGCTTCCTGGTGTGGGTCATGGACCTGTGGGCCTTGATCGCCCACCTCAGGGAGGAGCCCTTCCTGGCCCAGGAGGAGACCTGGTTCCTGAAGGGGAACCTGTAGAAGCTCGCGTTGAGCTCGACGGCGTTGAGGCCGCTCTCCCTCACGTACCAGTCCAGCGTGCCCTCCTCGTTCCACTCGTAGAGCCAGCCGCTCGTGCCCACGTAGATTTCCAAGGCCGTGGCCTACCTCCAAAGACTTTATATGGACCTCGCGCTCCTCTTAAGGCGGTGACCCCCTTGATAGCGAGGATCAGCCAGCGAATGCTAGTGCTGCAGGAGATCTACGCGCACTGGGATGCGCAGGAGATCCTCAGGGAGGTTAACGAGGTGCTGTTGAGGGGGAAGAGGAGCGCGCCGAAGTACTTCTTCGAGGGCAGCCCGGTGGTCGGGCACGGCGGCATCTCGATAGTAATAAAGCTCGACGAGGACCTGAGCCAAGAGGAAAGGAGGGCGCTCAGGAGGCTGCTCGCGGCGAGGGGGTTCAAGGTAATAGAGGAGGACAGGCTATGAGGCCCGAGTGGCTCGAGATCGCGTCGAGGGAGCTGCGCTCGGGCAAGAGGATCGCGATCGTCACGATAATCTCGAAGGAGGGCAGCGGGCCCAGGGACGTCGGCGCATCGATGATCGTGACCGAAGACGGGCGCAAGTACGGCACAATTGGAGGGGGGAGCTTCGAGAAGCTCGTGATCGGGGAGGCGGTGAAGGCCATTAGGGAGGGCTCCCCGAGGCTAGTCAAGATAGCCCTCAGGAGGGAGTCGGTGCCCGAGGGGGCAATCGTCTCGGGCCAGATGTGCGGAGGGGTGGTCGACGTGTTCGTGAACGTGATCAGGCCGCCGACGAGGGCCATCCTCATCGGGGCGGGCCACGTGGGCAAGCCGATAGCCGATGTGCTGAACCTCCTGGGCCTAAGGCTCGTGGTCATAGACAGGGACCCGTCACTTGCTAGCCGCGAGAGGTATCCATATGCGGAGGCGGTGCTGGTCGGCGAGCCCCACGAGGAGGTGAGGAAGCTCGAGCTGGGGGCGGACGACATCGTGATAATAGCGTTCGGCGACGTCGAGGTCGACTACGCCGTGCTCAAGGAGCTAGTCTCGAGGGGCTTCGGCGGCCACATATGGGCCCTGTGCAGCAGGTACAGGTGCCGTTGGGAGCTCGAGAGGCTCATCAAGGAGGGAATAGACCCATCGCCTTTCGCGGGGAGGCTCCACATGCCGGCGGGGCTCGACATAGGCGCCGACTCGCCCGAGGAGATCGCGATCAGCATAGCCGCCGAGGTCGTGTGCGTCCTCCGCGGCTGCAAGACTCCCGTGCAGTCCCTGGACGTCTCGCGCGAGGTCGTGGCTAAGGGATGACGACTCGCTCGCCCAGGCCGAGCACCCCGCAGAAGTAGCACATGCTCACGTCCTTCCCCATCGCTATGAGGTCTGCGGCCCTCTGGATCGCGGCCAGGGCCCTCTCGTCCGAGTAGAGCTCCTCGAGGAGCGGCAGCCTCCTCCTCCCGTTGAGGACGTAGTTGAGGAGGGGCTGCTTGACGCCGGCCAGCCTTGAGGCCTCGAGCTGGCTCTTCCCGTGCCTCCTCACGAGCTCCATCGCTACTGCGAGCCTTATGGCTGTGGAGTACTTCCTGAGCACCTCGCACCTGGTCCTGTGTAGCAAGGTCCCCACTTGTCTATAACAAATGTATAGAGCCCTATTAAATAAATTTAAATCAGATGTGCTTGCCAACGACCTTTATCCGCAGCCTACTGAGCGACCTGAACGCCCTGAGCCTCTCCCTGTCGCCCATCCTGGCCCTCGAGACTATGTCCTCGAGCGTGGCCACGACCCTCTCCGCCTCGCGCCTGTTGACCGGGTAGGGGACTCCGTCCTTGCCGCCGATCGCGAAGGCGTACGCGAAGGGGTCGAGCGGCGTGTTGGCCGGGTCCTCGAAGCTCGCGGGCGCCTCGTAGATCAGGTGGCTGATCAGCGCCAGCGCCCTCAACGTTGAGGGGCCGAGGTTCGAATGGAGCACGTCGGCGAACCCCTCGACGACCACGTCGAGCGACCTGAGCCTCCTCTCCAGCTCCTCGGGCCGCATTAGGGGCATGTAGGCCTTGGCCCTCTCCCCGAGCACGAGGACGCTCGCCGGCCCCTCGAACAGCGTGGCCTGCCCCTTCGCGGCGTTATAGGCCCGGGCGTAGAGCCGGGAAACCCTCGCCGGGTCCTCCCTGAGCAGGTCGGCGATCACCTCCCTCGCCTCCCCGCTCCTGCGCGACGCCAGGTTCAGGGCCTGGTCGTGCTTGACGCCACACACCGCCTCGTGGGGGTCGTCGAGGAAGTTCTCGGTAGTCCTCCAGTGGTACCTCCTCGAGGTCCTCCTCTCGACGTTCATGCCCTGTTGCACCACGGACCACTTGCCCTCGCTCGACAGGAAGACGGCGTGGTGGTAGAGGCTGTAGCCCGCCTGGATCAGGGCGCCGTCGACCTTCGCAATCGCCTTGGAGGTCCTCGCAACTGCTTCGGCGGCCTCATCGCCCAGGCCGAGCAGCCTCGCCGCCTCGGCGGCCTCCTCGGGGACCCTTCTGGCCCTGGCCCCCTTGCCGCCCAGCACGAGGAGCCCCAGCTCCGGCCTCCTCCAGGTGACGGCCTTGAGCACCCCCGTGAGCACCGTGGTGGATCCGCTGCTGTCCCAGTCCATCCCTATGACGTTGTTGAACGCCTGGAACCAGAAGGGGTTGGCGAACAGCTCGGCGACCCTGCCCGGGCCGTGCTCATCAATTGCCGCCTCAATTATCGCTGCGGCCATCCTCTCCATTATCCTGAGTAGCCACGGGGGGACGTGGCCGTCGTGCAGCGGCAGCTCGGCGAAGCCCTCGAAGGCCAAGCGAGCGTGCCCCTGTCACACGTTATATCCTTGGCGATCGTGCGTATTAAAGGGGGTCCCGATGTCCTTCGGCGACGCGCGCGGGATGAAGGTCGCCGTGGTGGCGCACTGCATCCTGAACCAGAACACGGTGGTGAGGGGGCTCGCCAGCCATCCCGGCGCCGTGGCGGGCCTGGCCAAGCTCTTGATCGACCTCGGCTACGGCATAGTCCAGCTGCCGTGCCCGGAGACGGCGTACGCGGGGCTCAGGAGGTGGTGGGCGAGCAGGGAGCAGTACGACAACGAGGCCTACCGCGAGTTCTCCAGGGCAATCCTCGAGCCCACGGTCAAGGTCCTGCGCGAGCTGAGGAGGGCCGGCTGCAGGATCGCGTTGATAGGCGTGAGGGGCAGCCCCTCGTGTGCCCTGAAGATCACCACCAGCAACCCGAGCTGGGGAGGCAGGCCGGCCGAGGACGAGCTGCCGAGGTCGACGAAGGTCGAGGGCCCGGGCGTGTTCATGGAGGAGCTGAAGAGGATGATGGAGGAGCGCGGGATCGGGGCGCCGGACCTCGAGCTCGACGTGGACCACGAGGAGATAGCCAGGGCAGGCGTGCCCGAGGAGGTGGCCAGCGCCCTAAGATCTCTTGCGGAGGGCAGGCGCCAGGGGGACAACGATCAGGGCGGCGCAGAGGGCTAGCGAGGCGAGGGAATAGGGGAGTCCCGAGGTCCCGCTGGAGTACCTGACGAACGCTATCCTGCCGTAGCTCACGTTGGCCGTGGAGGGGTAGATGAAGAACGAGTAGTAGCTGTTGCCGGTGTCAACGTACAGGGTCTCGTTGCACGGAGTTGGGCCGAGGCAGCTCCAGAGCCTAACCGGCCCCCCGGTCTTCGAGGACAGGAGCCCGAAAACGTTGGCGTTGGTGCTCACGTAGATCATGTATGTCCCGGTGAAGTTGTCGACGATCCCTACGGGGGCCCCGAGGCTAGTCAGGTTCCCCTCGGCAATGGGCGCGCTGCGGGCCACGAAGATCCCGTCGGCAACCGGCGCGGAGGGCGCGACCACGATCGAGTAGTAGGCGTGGGGCACGAGCGCGATCAGCGAGAGCGGGAGGGCCATCCTCCAGTTCCAGCCCCTCGAGGACGCGATCGCCAGGCCGATCCCCGAGAGCGCCGCGAAGAGCACGAGCAGGGGATCGACCCCCTCCTCGTAGGCGTACGCCACCGCGCCGAGGCCGTTGCCGCCGATCCCGAGGGAGAGGGCGAGCCCCGACATCCTCACGAGCGACGTCCCGTTGGTGGCTGGGTCGTAGATCACGAGGAACAGCTCGCTCCTGAGGACGGGGGCGATCGAGGCGGATCCAACCGATGGGAAGGTGCCAATCACGACGCGCGGGGCCAGGGCCAGCTGGGCCGCCACGAGCACGAGCGCGAGCACGCAATAGGCGAGCAACACGTCCCTCGTCCGCATTCCAACACCCCGAGCCGCTAGCCCTTCCCTGGTTATTAATGCAATGCTTTGAGGATTGCCCGTGGAGAACGTTTCGTGTAGCCGCAGCAATTCGTCTGAGACGGGCGGCCAAGGCCCAGGATCAGCCGACGTCAAAAAGTGCTAGATATTGGTCGAGATCACGAGCAGCAGGGCCAGGATCGTGACCAGCCTGAGGACTGCCTCCCTGGGCCCCTCGACGCCCCTCATCCACGACCTCAGCGCTGTCCCCGGCCTCTCGCTGTCCCCGACCCACCTAAGTAGCCTGGCGCAGTAGAAGGCCAGCCTATGGGCCATCGCCTCCAGCACCTCCCTGCTCTCGCCCGCAAGCGCCCTCCCCTTGAAGAGGATGGCGTCGGCCATGGCCTTGGACACGAGGGAGCCGTCGGCCCTCGACTCCCACAGCTTCCGCTTCACGGTTGCCGAGACCTCCTCGGCGAGGCCTGGGACGTACTCTATCGGCGCGATCGCCTCGAGCCACCTGTTGACTGCGTCCCAGGCGGCCACCTCGAGCTCCCTCCTCAGCTCAGGCTCTTCGGCAAGCCTCCAGGCCTCCATGGCCACCGACAGCCGGTCCCCGAGCGCGTAGACGCTCCCGAGCAGCTCGTCCCGGGCCTCCAGGGCTTCGAGCGCGCCGGGCAGGGCAACGGCGTGCTCCAAGAACTCGGCACCGGCCCAGGATGGCAGGGGGCTGGGTTTTTAGGGAGGGGACTAATGGCCCGAGCCCACGATCTCTACGTCCATTCCCATTCCCTCGAGGTCCTCGAGCAGCTTCCTCGCTATGGATAGCTTGACGGCTTTGGCCCTCATGTCCTTCGGGGGCGAGCCCGGGCACGCGCGCGGCCTGTCGAAGTCGAAGCCCAGCAGGAGCGCCCTCCTGACCCCGATCCACCTCAACACGAAGAGGGCCCTGTCGCCGTCCGTGAAGCCGCCGAAGTTGTAGACGTGGGGCCTCGGCTCGACCTGCGTGGATCCGATGACGGGCCCCTCGAGGAGCCTCACCTTCCTCCTCAACGCCTCCACGTTGTCTCCGTGGGCGTGCACGACCAGCGCCGCGCCGAGCCTGCTGGCCCTCAACAGGTACTCGAGGTCCCCGTCGAGGTCGGTCACCACGAGGCGCGGCACGATGCCGGCCTCCAGCAAGATCCTCGAGGCACCGTCGGCGGCCACCACGAGCCTCCTGCCCAGGCCCCCCAGGGCCTCCGGGTCGAGGGGGCCGCAGCCGACCACCACGGCCTCCTCAGCGCCTCCAGCTAGCCGCGCCAGCGCCTCGGCATCGATCGCGTTCGGCATCCCGCCGAGGATCCTGCTCAGCTCGTCCGCTGCCTCCTGGTCCCTGTCGAAGCTCAGCGAGAGGAGGCCCCTTATCCACGAATACCTCTGCTCCCACCAATCCCTGTCGATCAGCCAGGCCACCGCGCTCCCCCTGCTTCCCCCAGGGCGGACGCCGCGCTCCCCCTGTACGATGCCACGACGTCGTAGCCGTGTATCGATTCAAGGGACCTGACGACCACGTAAATTTCGGCGCCTGGGTCGCCCGATAAGGCCCTCGCGAGCCCGAGAGCAACGGCCCTGGCCACGTCCTCGGCGAACATGGGCGACTCGACCACGGCCCTCACGAACGAGGCCTCGTCGGCCCTCCTCAACGCGTCGGCCGGCCTGGCGAGGCCCTCGGAGGCCGCCCTCAGCAGGCCTCCCACGTCGAGGATGCTGCGGGACCTGACCCTGAACCTCACCACTGCCCTCTGCATGTGGGTGTAGGGGAGGCCGTAAAGGGCCCTCGAGACCTCGAGGGCGCAGGGGCAGGCGGTCACGACCTCGAACGAGGCCCCAGCGATGCGCGTCGGGGGTCCCCCGCCCCTCCTGGCCTCGCAGGCCTCGGACGCCCAAGCCCTCCGTCCTCCGGCGCAGTTGCAGCGCCCCCTGATCCTGACGAGGGACCTCGTCGAGTAGGGGTGCAGCTCGAGCAGCCTCTCGGCGACCCTGCAACACGCATCGGGCCCCCACTCGTTTTCCAGGAGCGCCCTCACGGTCCTCGAGAGGTGGACGCCCCTCATGTTAGCGGGGAGGTCAACGAAGGCGTCGGCCCATGCCCATGCATGCCCGCCGCCGAGCCTCACCTGTCCCAGCTCGAGGCCAAGAACTCCCACGGACCTGAGGGCCAGCGCTATCCTCGGGCGTTGCTCGTGGACGTCCGGGAGCTCCATTCCCACCACTGCGCGGGTGCTTAATGCCCTGGGAGCGATATAATTGGTTGGCCCGATGACGAGGAGCTGGCGAGTGCGAAGCCGCGGTGTGCGTGAAGCACCTACGCCGAGGGACGAAGGTTTAAGGCGGCGACGGGAGACTAAGTCCGCGGTGGTGGGATGGGCGAGGAGCTGGCCATAGACTTCTCGGGCGTTCCGCTGAGCCCCATAGGCAAGAGGGACATATCGCAGCTCGAGTTCGCGCTGATAGTTGGGACCCTCTTCAGGCCGGAGGTCGTGGAGCTCATCAGGGATCCCATCGAGAGGTCGACGTGGATGGACAGCCTAGCCGTTGCAGCGGCTGCCCTCGCCAGGCAGAAGGCGGGCAAGAGCGTGAGCGAGATAGCCGAGGAGCTCGGCAGGTCGGAGGCGACGATAAGGAGCCACCTGGGCCAGAGGACCAAGGCCGGCAAGCTGGTGGCCGAGACGTTCGAGAAGCTCAGGAAGGGGGAGCTCAGGCTGGTCCTGCCGTTCGCCCGGGGCCCGGGCGCGGAGGTCGGGAGGCCCGGGGAGGAGAAGCCCGGGCAACAGGTGGCTGAGCTGAGGCAGGAGCTGGACGCGCTGCGCAGGGAGAGGGACGAGCTGGCCAGGAGGCTCTCGGACGCCCTCGAGGCGCTCAAGAAAATTAGGGCGGCCCTCTCGGAGGCCGTGGAGGCCATAGACGCGCTGATCGCCCGGGGACAGGAGGGCGCGGCCCGCCAGGCCTGACCTCTAGCTGGGCTGGCAGAGCCAACATGCCAGCGGATCCCATCAAGCTACTTTTGAAGTACAGGTCGATGAGCCTGGAGGAGCTCTCGAGGCTCTCGGGCTACCCCAGCTGGAGGCTCGAGGAGATCCTCTCGTCGATGGGGGATGCCGTGAAGGTCGCCGGCGGCAATGTGAGCCTGGCCAGGCCCCTCGACGTGGCCATTTCCCTGCTGGAGAGGGGCGCGTCGGCCAAGGAGGTCAGCTCCTACCTGGACTGGAGGGACTTCGAGGCGCTGGCGGCGGAGATCATGGGGGCCAGCGGCTACGCGGTCGCGAGGGGGGTGAGAATCCATGGCCCCCTCTCGTTCGAGATCGACGTGCTGGGCGTTGACGCGGCCTCCAGGATCGCGATCGCGATAGACTGCAAGCACTGGAGCAGGAACTCGGCCGGCGCGCTGAGGGAGGCAGCGAGGGCGCACAGGGAGAGGGTGGAGAGGATGGCCAGGTCCATAACCCGCGTCTCGGCATTCCTGCCGGAGATCCTGAGGGCGAGGGAGGCGGTGCCGATGATCGTGACCCTCCTGACGCCCCAGGTGAGGGCCAGCGAGGGGGTCCTGGTGATCTCGATCTCCGAGCTGGGCAACGTGCTCCGCGACCTGCGGCTGGTGCTCGACGAGTTCGAGCTCAAGCCCCTGAGGCTCCTCTAGGCCCGGCCAACGGCATCAGGCATTTTACCTCCGCGCGCGTTCCCGCCGTGGGATGTGGCTTGGGCCTCGACTACGAGAGGATCAGGTCGCAGCTGCTCGAGGAGCCGATCAGGGACTACTCGGTGAGCTCCTCCACGACCGTGTGCGAGCTGGTCGAGGCCTTCGAGGGCTCCCACGGCTTCATGGCAGGCCACGTCGCCAGGGCGGCGCGGATCCTCGCCGAGATGTGGTCAGATCGCGAGGCCCTGAGGGTGCTCTCGTTCACGGGCAACCTGGTCTCCACCGGGCTCAGGGGGGTGCTGGCCCAGCTCGTGAGGGAGGGCTTCGCCTCGATGATAATGACGACGGCCGGCGCCGTGGACCACGACGTGGCCAGGTCGTTCGCCAAGTACTACAGGGGCGACTGGGCCTACGACGATGCCATGCTGAGGGACCTCGACATACACAGGCTGGGCAACGTGCTGGTGCCAAAGGAGAGCTATGGCCTGGCGATCGAGAGGTTCGCGAGGGGCCTGCTCGACGGGCTCGCCAAGGTCAAGAAGGAGTGGAGGCCCAGCGAGCTGCTCAGGGAGGCCGGGAGGAGGCTCGAGGACCCCAACAGCTTCCTGAGGGCGGCGAGCGACAGGGGGATCCCCGTCTTCGTCCCGGGATTCGTTGACGGCGCCTTCGGAACCCAGGTCGCGTTCCACAGCACGCTCTCGGGGCTGAAGCTGGACGTCCTCGGGGACGAGATCGAGATAAGCAACATGATCTTCTCGGCTGCTAAGCTCGGGGCGCTGATAGTCGGGGGAGGGATAGCGAAGCACCACACGATCTGGTGGGCCCAGTTCAAGGACGGCCTGGACTACGCGATCTACGTGACCACGGCGGTCGAGTACGACGGCAGCCTCAGCGGGGCCCAGCCCAGGGAGGCGATAAGCTGGAACAAGCTGAAGCCCGCCGCCAAGTCCGTGGCAGTGCACGGCGATGCGACGGTGGTCCTGCCGCTGATCGTGGCTGGTGCCCTATGTCTCATGGGGAGGGGGAGGGCCTAGAGCTCCACATAGGCCTCGACGACTTCGACTCCCCGAGCGGGGGCTGCACCACTCACCTCGCCTCGAGGATAGTGGGCGAGCTCGCGAGGAGGGGCGCGGAGTTCCTCGACTACCCGAACCTAGTCAGGCTCAACCCCGCCGTGCCCTGGAAGACCAGGGGAAACGGGGCAGTGGCGATCAGGGTCCTCGTCGGCGGCGAGGGCGAGGCGATGGACGTCCTCGAGATGGTCGAGGCGATCGCGGACGAGTACGCGCGGGAGTTCAGGAACCCGAAGCACCAGCCGGCGATAGCCGCCCGCCTGGGGGAGGTTAGCTGGGAGCTCAGGCACCTCGGCTTCCTCGCCCTCCACGACGTAGTGCCCCTGGACCTCGCCGAGAGGCTCGCCTCGAAGTCCGGGCCTGGGACGATCGTCCGCGCCCCCTCTGGCAGGAGGGGGATCGTGGGGGCCCTGGCAGCTGTCGGCAACCCGCTCGAGGGGGATCACACCTTCGAGCTCACGATCTACAGGGAGCCCGGAAACTACGGCAGCCCGAGGAGGGTGGACGAGGAGTCTGTGGGGAGGGCCGAGGCCGAGTCGGGGGGAGCGCTGATCATGAACTACGACCCCGAGACGGGGCGCGCCCTGGCAGTGCCGAGGGGTCCAGATCCCGTCATGCTCGGCCTGAGGGCGGAGCAGCCGGGCCCCCTGCTCGAGGCGCTGCCGAAGATCTGCGCCGACGAGGGGGCCGAGTCAGCCGTCCTGTACAGGACCAACCAGCACACCGATGCACACGTCCTCGAGGTCGGTGGCGTGGCCGAGGCGCACCCCTACAGGTGCGTGGGCCTCGCGGCGAGGGTATCGAGGGAGCCCAGGAGGATTGAGGGGGGCCACGTCATATTCTCTGTGGCCGACGGCACCGGGACGCTGGACGTCGCGGCCTACGAGCCGACGAAGCGCTTCAGGGACAGGGTCCAGGCGCTCGCGATCGGCGACCTCGTGTACCTGGTCGGCTGCGTGAGGCCCCCCTCGAGCAGGCACCCGGCCACCCTGAACCTGGAGAAGCTCAGGGTCCTCGAGCTGGCCGAGAAGTACGTGCTGGAGAACCCGAGGTGCCCTAGGTGCGGGGCCAGGATGGAGAGCGCGGGCAGGGGCAAGGGCTTTAGGTGCCCCAAGTGCGGCTATACGTCGAGGGAGCTGGGCAAGGTGAGGAGGGCCATCCCAAGGGAGCTAGCGCCGGGGTGGTACGAGCCGCCGAGGCACGCCTTCAAGCACCTGATGAAGCCCGTGGCGAGGTTCGGCAGGGAGAAGTCGTGGGACTTCCGCCGGCCCTGGACGCCGCTCTTCCTCGAGGGCGGCGAGGTGTCGAGGCTCATGGGGCGCCGAGCAGAGCGCTGCGGCTAGCGCTCGCGGCGCTGCTCCTGCTCGCACCGCTCGCGTCGGGCTCGGCGGCGCAGAGGCAGGTGGTCCTCAGCTCCCCGATCTTCATCTGGGGGGAGGGCTACGTCCCGGAGTCGGCCCCGATCGAGAGGGCCCCCGACGGATCCTACAGGCTCACGGCCAACGCGATCTTCTGGTCCTCGTACGGCATAATAATCAACGGCTCCGACGTAGTCCTCGACGGGGGCGGCCACTTCCTGCTGGGGCCGGGGAGCACGATCGGGCTGGGGATAGGGATCCTGATCGCGGGCGCTACCAACGTGACTGTGAGGGATCTCGAGGTCTCATCGTTCGAGACGGGCATAGCGCTGGTGTCGGCGGAGCTCTCTACGATCGAGGGCGCCGAGATCTCGGACGCGAAGGTGGGGCTGGTGATCACGAACTCGAGCTTCAATGCCGTGGTCGGCAACTCCTTCAGCGGCTGCAGCGTGCTGATCTACAGCGGGTCGTCGAATTACTTCGCGAACAACACCGCCAACGGCCTGCCGATCGTGGTGATCGACGGCGCCGAGGGCGCCGAGCTCTCGGGCCTGAGCGTGGGCGAGCTCGTGGTGGTCAACTCGAGGAGGATCACGATCTCGGGCCTCGACGTGGCGCCCGGGGGCTCGGTCGGCGTGGAGGTCTACGGCTCGTCGGACGTGTCCATTTCCTACGCGCTCGTGCGCGGGCAGTACTACGGGCTCTTCGTCAAGGACTCCAGCAACGTGGCCGTGGCTAGATCGGCATTCGTCGGCAACAGGTACGGCGCCGTGGTGCTCAGCTCCTCGAACGTCTCCGTGACCTCCTCCGACATATACGGGAACGTCGAGTACGGCCTCTACTCGGACTCCCCCGTCGTCGCCGTGGACGACTACTGGGGCTCGCCGGCCGGCCCGTCCGTCGGCAACAGCACCGGCGGCGACAGGATAGCCGGCCCGGTGAGGTACGAGCCCTTCTCGATCTCCCCCCGCCTAGCGCTCCGCACTACGACCCCCTGGACCCCCTCGAGGGTGACCTTCACGAGGTCGTGGAGGCCGCCTGCCGGGAGGCCAGAGGTGGTCGCGCTGCTCGCCGCAGGCTGCGCGCTGCTGATCCTCGAGCTGATCTCGCAGCTGAGGGCCGGGGGGCGCCGCGGAGCGCGTTGGATGGCGGCCTCGCTCGCACAGCCCGCCTAGCTCCGCCGCGCGATCCTGCTGGCAACCCTCATCCTGGCCACGACGAGCGCCCTCGCTAGCCCCAGCGCTGCCGCTAGCTTCGCGAGGTCCCACGCAACGAACGGCGCAACGCCAGCGGCTAGGGCAGTTGCCAGGGCCCCAGCGAGACTGCCCCCGAGGAACAGGAGGCGCCACGCGGCCAGCCAGGAGGCCCCCAACGCATATATCACGAGCAGCTGGGCGAGGCCCGCGGCCAGCGCGCGCCTGGTGGACAGGGCCCCTCGCGGCGCTATTCGGGCGGCCGCGGCGGTTCCCGCGAGGAACCCGGCCACGTAGCCGAACGTGGGCGATAGGACGTAGGCTGGGCCCCCTCCGTAGGCGAACACCGGGAGCCCGGCGAGGCCCATGGCGATGTACGAGGCCACGTGGGCTATAGCCCTCCTGCCGTGGACGAGGACGAGGAGGTTCAGGGCGAACGTCTGCAGCGTGAAGGGCACGGGCGAGAACGGCGCCGCGATCCTCGCCCTTGCCCCCAGGTACAGCAGCCCGATCCCAGCAGCTAGGTTGAGGGCCTCGAGGGCCAGGCGCCTGAGCCTGGCGCTGGCGCCGCGCGCCTCGAGCGCGTAGGCCTGCTCGGCAGCCCTCCTGGGGCGCGCCGACATCTCGGAGCCCCTGGCGCCAAACGCGCGGTCCAGCTCTTAAGTCTTGGCCGGGACGTGGAACCTGAGCAGGCCGCTGTCGAGTATGCCCAGCTGGAGCCTGTAGGTACAGGCCCTGCAGACGTCGTGCGACGAGGGCTCGCCGCATATCTTGCACGTCCCTATCTCGCCCCTCGGCGCGAACCTCTCCCTCAGCACCGGCAGGAGCCTCTCGAAGCTCCTGACCAGGGATGCCTTGAACCCCGGGAAGTCGTCCTCTAGGCGGTTGAGCATCCCCCTTATCTTGTGCCTCACGTTGTAGACCACGTACGGGCACTGGTTGTACTCGGGCTCGATCAGGTCGTGCAGGAGCGCGTAGAGGGCCACCTCCTTCTCCGGTATGTTGTAGAATGGCCTGATCCTCCTCACGAACTTCTCGTGCGATGCCACCCCGGACACCGGCCCGAGCCTGGCCAGCCTCTCGAGGGTCGCCGAGCCCAGGTTCATGAGGAATGTCTGGGCCATGTCGTCGGCGTTGTGGGCTATTGCGAGGACCGTCGCGCCCATCTCCCTCGCTGCCCTGTTCAGCAGGTACCTCCTGAAGACGCCGCAGTAGGCGCAGGGCAGCACCCCGAGTCCCCTCTCGGAGCTCATCCTGATGATCTCGTCGAGCGTGTAGCCGAAGCTCTCCTTGAACGAGACAACCCTGTAGGGGACCCCGAGCCTCGCGTTGACCCTTTTGAAGTTCTCGATCGTCCTCTCCCTATAGCCCGCTATGCCCTCGTCCACTACTATGGCGACGACCTCCCACCCCGGGTTTCTCTTGCTGAGCTTCCACAGGAAGTAGAGGAGGGCCAGGGAGTCCTTGCCCCCGCTCACCCCCACCGCTATCCTCTCGCGCTTGCCGAGCATCCCGTGCCTCCTTATGTTCTCCTTGGCCCTGGCCTCGAAGCGCTCCACGAAGTGCCTCCTGCAGTACGCCCTCCCGCTTGCCCTGTCGATGTAGATGGCCCTTTCGCCGCAGACGCTGCACTGGGGCAAGGCTCTTCCCAGCGACACGGGGAAAGGGTCTCGGAACGTTAAAAAAAGAGGCGAGGGCGAGGAGGGCCTCACCTAACTGCCCTGGAGACGGCGTAGGCGACGATCCCGTAGATCGCGCCGCTGACGAACGCGGCGATGAACAGCAGCGCCATCACGTCGGCTGGGTATATGTCGCCGAAGAGCAGCGCGTCGAGCGCCACCGCCGGTGCAGCGGCCACAGCCCCCGCCAGGGCGGCGCTAATTGGGCCGTAGTGCCTGTACCCGCCGATCGCGTACACGGCCTCGCTGGCTAGGCCCTGCGCCAGCCCGTAGATTATGTTCGTGAACCCGCCCGGGTTCGGCAGTATGGTCTCGACTATGGAAGCCAGGAGCTCCCCGCCGAGGGCGGAGAGCGGCTTCCTGATCAGGCTAGCCGCCAGCGGCGCCGCCATGAACCAAAGCCCGTACGTGAGGGCCCTGGCGACCGCAGGCCCGCCGAGCGCCTTGGCAGCGTAGTAGATCGTCCACCAGGGCGTGAACAGGGCGCCGAAGATCACGGCCACGGCCCCGAGCACCGCGAAGTCCACGGGGGTGTAGGCCAGGGACCTTCTGGCCATCTCCTCCACCGCCAGGCCTTCAGCTGAAAAGCATGTAATAAATCAATTGATAAATTAGTTATTGTTTTGTTCGCAGGCGAGGAGCCTCGGCCTCGCCCTAATCCGCCTGAGCCTGAACCCCCTCAGGTCCATCGATATGCCGACCCACAGCGCCCTCTCGTAGGACAGCCTCACGACGGGCAACAGCACCTCGGCCACGTGTACGGGGTTGAGGGGCACGAACTTCCTCCCCCTCTGCCTGCGCGAGTCTAGGACCTCGCTGAAGTCCCTCGCGACCAGCTCGGCAGACCTCAGCGCGTAGGCGATCGAGAAGGCGAGCCCCTTGGGGAGCCCGGCCTCCTCGAGCCCCCTGACCACCTCCATGGGCCTGTAGCTGGACACAAACCACGAGCCGACGGCAGCTATCAGGACGGTCCTGAGGAAGACGTTGGCGAACCCCTCGAGCGCCCCCGACCTCACCTCGTGGCCCAGGATCGTGAAGACCGCCTGGCCCTCGTTGGAGAAGTAGACGGCGTTCATGAAGATCCCGGGGGCAGTGGCGGCCACGAGGGCGTAGATGTAGAGCGTCGCCCTCGACCTCCTCGCGACGCTGGCAACGACCGCTGGGATCGTGAGGACGGCGAGCGGCAGCCCCCTCAGGACGAAGGCGGCCGCCGTGGCCGCCACAGCTATCGAGAACGCCAGGCCCACGCTCATCCTGCACCTGGCCACTGGGCGACACCCGCAGCCCTGTAGAGCTCGCGGACTAGCCTGCACCTGTCCGCCTCCCTGAGCCTGCCCCCGGACAGCACGTATGCCCTGTCTGCGACCTCGGCCACGATCCTCGGGTCGTGCGTGGATATCAGCACGGCCGCCCCCCTCCCCTTGAGCTCCCTGATCAGGCGCGCGAGCTCCCTGAGCAACGACAGGTCGAGGCCCGTGCTCGGCTCGTCCAGGAGCAGCGCCCTGCCCGAGTAGCCGTAGGCCACGAGCAGCGATAGCCACCTCTTCTGCCCGTGGCTCAGCCTGAGGGGGCTCCTCCCCCTGGCCTCGCTGTACCACGGGTAGAGGGACTCCAGCTCCCCGAGCCCCGCGCCGCCCCTCCTCGCGGCGTCCCTGAGCTCCCCCTCGACCGTCCGCTCCACGAACAGGTAGTCGGGGACCTGGGGCACGTAGAAGGGCCTGGCGCTCGCCCTGACCTCTCCCCCAAGCCTCCTGATCAGGCCCGCGAGGGTCTTCAGCAGCGTCGTCTTGCCGGATCCGTTCGGCCCCACGACGGCGACGGCCTCGCCCCCCCTCAGCTCGAGGTCCAGGGGCCCGGCCACGCGCCTTTCGCGGTATCCCACCTCGAGCCCCCTGGCCTCGAGCACGATCGAGCCCGGCGCCCCGCCCGGCTCCCTGCACGTCCACGCGCCAGCGTCGACGCCCAGCGCCTCGAGCCTGCGCGGGTCGTAGTCGACCTCCGCCAGCCTGCCGCCGGCGGCGTAATACGTGCCGGAGGAAAGATCCGAGAAGTAGACGGGCTTGTGCTCGGCCACGACAACCGCCCTCTCCTTGGCCAGGGCCGCGAGGCTGGCCCTGAGCTCGCCGATCCCCCAGGGGTCCAGGGAGGCGGTGGGCTCGTCCATGAATATCACGGGCGGATCGTGGGCCAGCGATGCGGCCAGCGTCAGCCTCCTCCTCTCGCCTATCGAGAGCCTCTCGACGCTCTCGCTCGCCTTGCCCCCCAGGCCGAAGGCGTCGAGCAGCCGCCTGGCCCTCCTGGCCGCCTCCTCGCGCTCGACCCCGTAGTTCTCGAGGATGAAGGTCAGCTCGTCGAGGGGCGTGGGCATGGCTATCTGCTTCTCCGGCTCCTGCAACACCACGCCGACGCGCCTTGCCAGCTCGGCATAGCCCTCGGGGCTCAGCGGGTCGACGCCCGCTATCCTGACCTCCCCCTCCACGAAGCCGCCGAGGATGTGTTTCAGCACGCCGAGCGCCGCCAGGATGAAGGTGGTCTTGCCGCTCCCCGAGGGGCCAACTATCAGCCGTAGCTCGCCCCTGTCCACGGAGATCTCCGAGTCCCTCACCACGGGGCTGCCCGCAACGTACCCGGCGGCGCGAACCCTAGCGCTCACCTCCGGCACTAGCGGTCGCCTCCTGCCTGACAGCTAAGTAGGACGCGGCCACCATCAGGGATCCGCCCAGCGCCTTCCTGAGGTCCATTCCCTCGCCGTAGATCGCCACGGAGAAGGCCGTCGCGAACACCGGCTCGAGCAGGTATATCAGCGACGCCGTCGCGGGGCCGATCACCCTCTGTCCCACGAGCTGCAGGTATGTGGCGGCCAGGGTGCACGCGAGGGCCAAATAGGAGACCTGGGCCAGGAAGGTCGGCGAGGGCGCCCTCGGCCCCGCGAGGGCCAGGTAGGGAGGGGCAGAGATGGCCAGGGTGGCCGCGAGGAGGCCCATGGTCGTCCACGTGGGGTTCGTCCCGTAGGACGAGGCCATGATTATCTCGGCCGCCCACGCGAACGAGCCGGCTAGCACGAGCGCCATGCCCAGGGGATCGCTGTCCTCCCCGGGGAGCCCGAAGAAGATCGCGAGGCCCGCCATGGAGCTAGCGAGGCTGGCCAGCATGCCCGCCGAGTACCTGCGCGAGAAGGCCCATTCGTAGATGTGGACGAGCACGACGCTGAAGGCCGTGAGGTATGCGTTGAGGGCCGGGCTCACGGTGGCCGCCCCCATGCCCTGCAGCACCAGGCCGAGCGCATACGCCGTCCCCAGCTTGAGGCCGTTGGCGAAATCCCTCGCAGGGCTTTGGCGCCCCCTGAGCCCGGCCAGCGCAATGGGGGACAGGGCCAGCAGGCCGATCAGGGCCCTGTAGAAGGCGTATGAGAAGGGGTCCTCGGACCTCACGCTCGCAGTTATGAAAACGAACGACGACCCCCACAGGGCCGTCGTGGCCACCAGGTATCCCGCGCCCCTCGCGACCTCGAGCCCCCGCGCCTCCGCTGGCCCCCTGGCCCCTTCCACTCGGTTGCCACCCAGCCAGAGGACATGCCTCGCTGGGCCTAAGTGCCTAGCGCCGCCCCTAGGGCGCGTGGAGGGCCCAGAGGAGGGACAGGGCCAGGATGGCTATGCCCCCGATCACCAGGGCCGCGACTAGCAGGAGGTAGGCCAGGGAGGCCAGCCTCCGATCCGCGCCCGCCAGCTCGTTGAACGCGGCCCTCGGAACGACGGCTGCCATGGATATCAGCAGAGCCCCTACTGCCGCCCCGTAGACGGCTGAGCCCGCCGCGCCCACGTAGTCCAGGGCCAGCGCCACGGAGGCTGCCACCAGGACCGCGCCGAGGAACCTCGAGAAGCCGGCCAGGTCGGGCGAGCCCCTGAAAGCGTAGCTGGGCAGCAGGAGCGAGAACGCTATGCCGCCCAGCAGCAGGGCCCCTCCAACGGAGATCTTCAGCAGGAGCTCCGCTGTGGACGAGAACTGGGGCGCCACGTAGTAGAGCGCCGCGGCCGAGAACAGGAGCACGACCGCAACCGCCAGGCCGGCGCCAAAGCCCTTGGCCAGCTCCTCCAGCCTCGTCACCTGGCCCTCCAGGGCCCTTCGGAGCCCCCTCTCAATCGGCGATGACAGGAGGCGCCCTATCGCGAGGCCGAGGGAGACGGCGAACGCCAACACGGCCGCCGGGCCCGCGGAGGCCGTTAGGGCGTCGAGGAGCCCGCTGTAGCCGGTCGACACGTAGAGCGCGTAGCCAGCCGCGAACGATATCGTCACAGTCGCCGCAAGGAACGAGAGGAAATCGCCGAGGGCGCCAACGTCGCTGAATATGGCGCGCGACGCCCTGAGGACCGAGGCCTGGGATGCAACCGCTAGCACGACGCCGAGCGCCATCACGAGCAGGCCGGCCGAGATCCTCGAGATCGCGAGGAACGCCTGGGCGGCCGCCAAGTAGGCGCCCGAGGGAGGGTTGAGGAGCACCGTGAACTCGTACATGAGGTAGAAGAACGTGGCAAGCGCCGCTAGCCACGAGATCGTCCTCGAAACCGGGGCCCTCGATTCGGCCAGCCTGCCGGCCACCCCCATCCTCGCCAGGGGCCTTATGAGGCCGTACCTGACCAGGGCCCTCAGGACGAGCATGACGGCGTACGAGATCACGTAGGCAATTATCGCGAGCACCAGCAGCCCGATGACGTAGGGGACGTTCCTCGAGAAGGCCTCGAGGAACCCGCTGACGATGCCGGAGACCTCCTCGAGCACTCCCAAGCGCTCCACCCACTGCCCAGGGAGTTGCAGGAACGCTGGGAAATTAGCGTTTCCCTCCGCTGGCCAGCGCGCTGATGTCCAGGTTCTCGGCCCAGATCCTGCAGGTGCCCTCGACGCTCACCATGCAGGGGCCGTAGGGCCTCCTGGGCGTGCAGGCCCTGAGGAACATCGGGCACTCAGTCGGCTTCGCGAGGCCCAGGACCACCCTGTCGCATATGCAGCCTGGGAGCCTGTCGTCGACCGGCCTGTCCTCGAGGCCCCTCCTCGCGAAGTAGTCGTGGAGCCTGTACTCCCTCCTGTGGGTCGCCCCGCTCAGCGGGACTATTCCTATGCCCCTCCAGTGGCTGTCCACGGCCTCGTAGGCGGCCTCCATGGCCTTGAGGAGCCCAACGTTGCCCTCGGGCCTGACGCTCCTCTTGTACTCGTTGACGAGCGAGGGCCTCCCGCTGGCCTTCATCCTGATTATGGCGAGTATGGCGAGCAGGACGTCGAGGGGCTCGAACCCCGCCACCGCCGTCGGGATCCCGTATTCCCTGGGCAGGAACTCCCACGCCCTCCACCCTATGACCGTCGACACGTGGCCCGGCGCTATGATGCCGTCGAGCTTGGCCTCGGGATGCCTCTCGAGGAGGTACCTCATTATCGGGGGCGTGAGCCTGTACGCCGAGAGGATCACGAGGTTATCGGGGACGGCGCCGGTCGCCAGGGGGACAGCGGTTGCGGGCATCGTGGTCTCGAACCCCACTGCGAAGAATATGTGCAACACGTCCCTCCTGCTGGCCGCGGTCTTCACGGCGTCGAAGAAGCTGTAGACGACCTTGACCCTGCCGCCCCTCGCCGCTGCGTCGTACAGGCTCCTCGGCTCCCTCAGCCTCGTCCCCGGGAGCTTGAAGGTGTCGCCGTAGGTGAGCACCACGGCATTCCCCTCCAGGCTCTCCTGGACCAGGAGGTCGACGTAGTGTCCCGGGGTCACGCAGACCGGGCAGCCTGGGCCGGCTATGAGCTCCACGTTCTCGGGCATCAGGCTCCTGATCCCGTACCTCGCGATCGTGTGCTCGTGCGTGCCGCAGAAATTCATTATCCTGATGGGGCCTCCTATTGCCCTGGCCAGCTCCCTTATCTCGCCCAGGATCCTCTCGACGGCCTGGGGGTCCGGCGAGAGGACCTTCCTCAGCGCCTCGCTCACCACAGGCATAGGCCCCCCTTCACCCTGTTCAGGTCGTTCGGGGAGTCCAGGTCGAGGAGCACGCCCGGGTGGTTGACCTCCACCTCCCTCACCTCGCGTTCGTGCTCCTCGACTATGCTCTTGAGCCCCCTCGGGAGGGAGCCCGCCCCAGCGACCTCGTGGGCCAGGGACGAGTCGAACAGTATCGGGTGCCCCCTCCTGCCCATGTGGGAGGCCACGACGATCTTCCAGCGGTAGCTCCTGTGCCTGTCGATCAGCAGGTCGTAGGCGACGCTCGGGATCCAGGCAGCGTCAGCGGGGGCTACCAGGATTCCCTCGACGCTGTCCCCGAAGGCCTCGAGGGCCCTCCTCGCCCCGAGCCCCACGCTGTATCCCATCTCGGTCTCGGAGTACCTGTCGTTGAAGACCTCCACCACCCTCGGATCCCTGGCCAGGTCCCCCAGGGCCCCAATCGCCTCGTCCCTCCTGCACCCGGTCACGAGGATCACCGCGCCCGCCGACGACTCGAGCGCCGACCTCAGCGCCCTCGATATCAGGGGCTCCCCGCTGATCGGGAAAGTGAGCTTGTTCCAGGGAAACCTCCTGCTACAGCCCGCAGCCGCTATGATCGACACGTACAGGGGTCCTACCCCCTGAGGGCCATGAACCTGAGTATGGCCACGGCGTCCTCGCACTTATCCGTTATCGACTCGACGTCGTCTATTATGCCCGGCAACATGACGCACGCGGGCCCCAGGGACCTGGCGCACTCGTTGTAGAGGTGCTCGAGGAGCTTCAGCCTCTCGTCGTCGACGCGCTTCTCGCTCTCCTCCACGGACCTCGCCACTGACTGGAACTCCTCAGAGGTCCCCAGCGTGCTGACCACCTTGGCCAGCTCCCTGGCAGCCGCCAGGCTCTCCCCTATCATCTTCCCCAGCCCGCTCGCGTAGGGCTCCCCTATCCTGACGCCGCTCTTCCCGACCGAGAGCAGCCTCTTCGCGGAGGCCTTGGCAAGGCCCGCGACGTCGTCGACTGTCATGACGAGCTTCATTATGTTCTCCTTGTAGTCGGGATCGAGGTGGAGGCCCGTTATGTAGGAGAGGATCTGCCTCTTGATCTCGTCCGCCCTGTGCTCGGCCCCGTTCAGCACGGCGTATTCCCTGCTCGCCCCCTCGACGTCCCCTCCCGCGAGCATCGCGTAGAGCCTCGAGAGGGACTCGACGGACTTCACGGCCTCCTCGGCGTGCTCGTTTAGCATGGACTGCAGCCTGGCGTAGAGCCTTCCCCCGATCTCCTGCAAAGCCAGTCCCTCGCCTACTCCTGTGCCGGGGCGCTAAAAAGCGTAAAGTGGAAGACAAAGTTTATAAGTTCCCGAAACCGAATATGACTAACGAACACAGATTCAAATGTTAAAAGGCGTGGAACCATGAGCGAAGAGGAGTATTATGGGATATATGACCTGAGGTTTTTGATTAGGAGGAGGATCATGATCAGGCCCACGCTGATGAGGACCCTGGGAGCGCTGCTGGCGCTCAAGAAGGCTAGCGCTGACGAGGTCGCGAAGAGCACGGGGAGGCCGAGGACCATAGAGTCGAAGTACCTGTCGGAGCTCAACAAGATCGGGCTGGCGGCGAAGGTGAGGGAGGGGAGGAAGGTGATCTACATAGAGCCGGTCACGGCCGTGAGGGAGGCGCTACAGACCGCGGGCAAGGACGTCTCCGTGGAACAGCTAGCCCACAGCATAAGCCTACCGGCCGACATAGTCCGCGTGATATTGGACGAGCTGAAGCGCAAGGGGGCGTAGGTCACCTGGGCTCCATCTTGAGCAACACCTCCCTGAACCTCTGGTTCCCGTCCCCGTCCTCGAACCTAAGCACTAGCCTGACCTCCTTCAGCTCGCCGCTCGCGTTTTTCAGGGCCGCTGCGAAGCCCTCGACGAGCTTGCTCAGCACGTGCGTCCTGCTCGACAGGCCGTGCACGCGCATGTACCTGTCCACTGTGTCGAGGGCATCGTCGTCGACGCGCAACGACAGCATCCTCTTCCTCTTCGAGGGGACGTCGATGACTATGATCGTGGGCTCCCTCAAGGCCTGGCCCTCGGCCAACCCCCATCCTCCGCGAGCAATAGTGGTGGTGTCCCCTCCGATATTTAACATCGTGGCCCGGGAACCATGGGGTATCCCAGGGAAACGCTTTTAAGGAACGGTGAATGGGCGCACGAGGAATTCCGGCCTTCGCTGGAAAGCCTTTCACCACACATAAATGTTTTTTAGGGAACGCCCCGTAAAGTCACGCCCGAGAGGCCCCCATCACTGGCCCGCGGGGGCCTGGATGAGTGGGGGCGGCTCCCCCTGGGCAGCACCGCCTCGGTGCAGGGCGCTTTGAGCATAGGCGAGAGGCTGGCCGAGAGGGCCGAGAGGGCGTTCTCGCAGACTAAGTTCCTCGAGCTCGCCGGCGAGCGCCTGGCGATCAAGGACTACGCCAGGGAGCCCGGGATCGTCAAGTGGCTCGTCATAAAGACCGCGAACCTGGCGGTCCAGGTCTACCCCTTTGTGCTGAGCGCGGCGGCCAGGCTGGAGAGGGAGGCCGCCGCGCTCAGGTCTATAAGGAGGGGCTTCAAGACCCCCAGGCCGAGGCTCATCGATTACGGCGGCCAGCTGCTCGTCCGCGAGTACGTCGAGGGCGATGACTACTCCCGGCACGTGCTCGATCGAGGCCCCTCCGAGCTGATCGGGCGGGCCCTCGGGGAGCTGCACTCCTCCGGATGGGCCCTCGGGGACACCAAGGCAACGAACTTCGTCATCTCGGAGGAGGGGGTCCCGTACCTCGTCGACGCCGAGCAGGCCGTAGAGGGCCCGAGGCCCGAGCAAATGGCCTGGGACGTGCTCGTCCTGGCGTCGACCTCCGTGACCAGGGTCCTCGAGGCGGACATAAGGCTCCTGCCCAGGTATCGCCCCTCCTTCGAGGCGCTGCTGGCATCGTACGTCGACGCGCTGGGGGACCTGGCGAGGGACGTGGCCAGGGCATCCAGGGGCCTCAGGATGAGGGTCGTGGCCGGCCTCCTGCTGCCCTACCCATTCAGCTTCAGGGCCATCTCAGCGCTTTCGTCGGGGGGCAGGGGATAGCCCGGGCGCAAAGGTATTAGGCCCCGGGAGCCTGGCCTAGCTCGAGTGATGAAATACTCCCGGACCGAGCATCGCCTTGAGGAGAACTTACCCGGCTGAGGCGATCGTGTTGGCCAGGGCGCTGGTCATCGGGGACACCCACATCCCGGATCGCGCGGAGGCCGTCCCCAGGGGCCTGGAGGCCCTCGCCTCGGGGGAGCAATGGGACCTGGTGCTCTTCACGGGGGACTTCACCGGCCGGGAGGTCCTCGACTGGGTCAAGGGCCTCGGCCGATCGGTCCTCTACGTGAGGGGCAACATGGACTACCTGCCCCTCCCGAGGACGGCCAAGGTAGAGGTGGGGGGCCTGAGGATCGGGCTCCACCACGGCGACGGGGTCCACCCGAGGGGCAACCCCGCGCAGCTAGAGCGCATTGCCAGGGGGATGGAGGTGGACGTGCTGGTGACGGGCCACACCCACTCGCCCTTCGTGACGACTGGGCCGAGCGGCCGAGTCCTGCTGCTGAACCCCGGCTCCCTGACGGGGGCCTGGGGAGGAGGGGGAGGGAGCATGAGGCCCTCGCTCATGGTGCTCGAGATCGGGGGCCCCAGGATCTCCGTTGAGCTCTACGAGCTCATGCGCTCCGGCCTGGCCAGGAGGTCCTACGAAACGGTCCTCGAGGGGGATCGTTGGAGGATCTCCCTGCTCGGAGCCCGCTTGTGAGGGGGAAGGAGAGCTGGCAGGCGGCCCTTTGTGTCGGAAAATCACTCTGGGGGCAGCGCCACGATCCTGCGCCACGGGAGCGCCACTTCCAGCTCCTCGCCGACCCTCACGTCGACGTAGTTCGGCAGGTACACGAGGACCCTGCCCCTGCCGACCTCGATCCACGCCTCGAGCTTGTCGCCTATGAACATCGCCGAGGAGACCCTGCCCCTGAGCCTCAAGGTCTCCCCGTCCTGGCCCCTCGGGCCCGGCAGCTGGGCTATCTCAGGCCTTATGACCACTGCCGCCCTCTTGCCCAGCCCTCCCGACGCCGGCGCAGCCCTGAGCTCCAGGCCCAGTTCGTCGACCCTGACGACCACGTAGTCCTCGCCCCTGCCCACGACCTCGCCCTCGAATATGTTGCTCCTGCCGAGGAAGTCAGCCACGAACAGCATCTGGGGCCTGAAGTATAGCTCCTCGGGCGTCCCCACCTGCAGGACCTTGCCCCTGTCCATCACTGCCATCCTATCGCTGAGGCTCATGGCCTCGACCTGGTCGTGGGTCACGTAGACGGTCGTTATGCCGAGCTTCCTCTGTATCTCCTTGAGCTCGCCCCTCATCTCCGTCCTGAGCTTGGCGTCCAGGTTGCTCAGGGGCTCGTCGAGCAGGAGGACCTTGGGCTGGACTACGAGTGCCCTGGCCAGCGCCACCCTCTGCTGTTGCCCGCCGCTAAGCTGCAGCGGGTACCTGTTCTCGAGCCCCTCGAGCCTCACGAAGGCCAGGGCCTCGCGCACCATCCTCCTTATATCCTCCTCGCTGAGCCCCATCCTCCTCTTCCTTATCCTGAGGCCGTAGGCCACGTTCTCGAAGACGGTCATGTGCGGCCAGAGCGCGTAGTTCTGGAAGACCATTGCCGTGTCCCTCTCGTACGGCTTCTTGTACGTCACGTCCTCGTCGTCGAAGTACACGCGGCCCGCGTCGGGCGCCTCGAAGCCGGCCACGATCCTGAGGGTCGTGGTCTTGCCGCAGCCGCTGGGCCCGAGTATTGTGAAGAACTCGCCCTTCTCGATCTTGAGCGACACGTTGTCGACCGCTACCGTGCTCCCGTACCTCTTGGTCACGCCCTCGAGCGTTATGCTGACCGCGGGCATGGGCTACACCCCTATGAAGGCATACCTCTGCTTGAGCACATAAACTATTATGAGCACGGCGGCCAGCTGCACGGCTATCAGCAGCGCGCCCATCGCAGCCGCCTCCTGCACGCCCGTCGCAGTGGCCTTTATCGCGTACATGTAGAGCCCGTACGTGAGCGGCGCCTGATCCTGCTTGAGCCCTCCGAACATCAGGCTCGTGGTTGCCTCGGTGGCCATGTAGACGAAGCCGAGGATGGCGCCGCTCAGGACGTAGGAGAGGATGAACGGGAACACGACCCCGAACACCACCCTGGACCTCGTCGCGCCCAGGTTCATGGCAGCCTCCTCGAGGTTCACGTGGACCTGTTGGAACCCCGCGTACACCGACCTGACCACGTAGGGGAGCCTCCTCACGCTGAACGATATTATGAGGACGGACCACGCCTGGAACGTGGTTATCGAGAACGGGTTCAGGAACGAGAGCGCC
>JBEULI010000008.1:0-2722 GCA_041287395.1 Desulfurococcaceae archaeon | reverse complement strand
TCTCGAACAGGAGGGCCACGGTCCTGCCCTCCAGCGCCCTTGACCACTTCACGGCCTTCACGTGGTCGGCGAGGGAGAACACCCTCTCCACGTCCCCCTTGGTCATGTCGGCCGCCGACAGGAGGTCCTTCTTCACGGCATCCCTCGGGCGGGAATGCTTAATTAAAGCTTAACCAGCCCATGGGGCGTGGAGCGCCGCCGAGGCAAGGACCAGCAGCCGAAGAGGGGAAGGGTCAGGGAGTTCCTGCAGTCAGCTGGCAGGCTATTCAGGTACAGCAGGAAGCCCAAGGGCAAGGAGTATTCGCTGTTTCTGAAGCTGGTTGGCTTGGCCATACTGGTGGCCGGCGGCATAGCGTTCGTGATACATTTAATAGCAACCCTTCTGACGCATTCCCTCGGCTGATGGGCTCCGAGGGTGAGGGTCAGGCAACGCAGGGCCGTCCCCAGCTGTTCGCCGTAAAGGTCGCTAGCGGGCAGGAGGCAAACGTGGCTAGGCTGGTAGCCAATAGGGTGCAGTTGAAGGGGTTGGGAATCCTGTCGATAATCGTGAGCCCTAAGATGAAGGGGTACGTAGTCGTAGAGGCCGACAGCATAGCGGCCGTCAACGACGCCATATCCGGGATAAAGAACATCAAGTCAGTAGTGCCGGGGGTACTGAGCTACGCGGATGTGGAGCGCCTAGTGCTGAAGAAGAAGGAGGCGGTGAAGCTGGCCGAGGGCGACCTGGTGGAGGTCACGTCGGGCCCCTTCAAGGGGATGAAGGCGCGCGTGATCAGGTTCAGCGAGGAGAAGCAGGAGGCCACGATAAACCTGGTGGACGTGCCATATCAGCTGCAGGTTACCGTGGATGCCAACTACCTGAAGAAGTCCACGGGATCTGGGTAGGAGCGGTTAGGATGCAGGATGGCGGCCTCCGGCTCGAGCGCCAGCGACGAGGGAGGTTAGCCCCCAGGCGAGTACGAGGCCATTTGGAACCGAGGTGGTGAGCAAAACAATAAATAACGGCCGCGCGGCCCCCGTCCCTATATGGCCGACAAGAAGACGTTCTCTTTCATAATCGAGGGAGGACAGGCCAACGGAGGCCCGCCCATAGGGCCGGCCCTCGGCCCCACCGGCGTCAACGTGATGCAGATAGTCAAGTCGATAAACGAGAAGACGGCCGGGTTTTCTGGCATGAAGGTGCCCGTTAAGGTCAGCATTGACCCGGACACCAAGGAGTTCGAGGTGGAGGTTGGCGTGCCCACCGTGGCCGCGCTGCTGGCGAAGGAGTCGGGCATCCAGAAGGGCTCCTCCCAGCCGGGCAAGGAGTTCGTCGGCGGGGTTTCGATGGCGCAGATAGTCAGCATCGCCAAGCTCAAGGTGGACAGCATGGGGGCATCTAACCTCAAGAAGGCCGTAAAGGAGGTCATAGGGACCTGCGTCAGCATGGGGATAAAGGTGGAGGACAAGGATCCAAGGGCCGTGATGGACGAGGTCGAGTCGGGCCTCTGGGACAGCTCGATGGAGGCGGGGCCGAGCTAGACAAGATCGGCGGGTGATCTTGATGGTGGAACTCGATAGGGAAGATCTGAAGGGGGTCGTCGCATCCGCGCGCGCCAAGGCCGGCGACCGCAAGTTCAGGCAATCGTTCGAGATGTACCTGGTGCTGGATCCGAAGAAGGTCAAGAAGGACGACGTGCAGGTTAACGAGGTCGTGGCGCTGCCCAACAGGTTCTCATCGCTGCCGAAGGTGGCGCTGATAGCGGGCGGGGAGATGGCTACTAAGGCCAAGGAGGCCGGGATAGATCTGGTGATATCCCCCGACGACGTCGATAGGCTATCGACCAACAAGAGGGAGCTGAAGAGGATAATAAGGGAGTACGACTTCTTCGCGTCCGATGCATCCCTCATGCCAAAGGTCGGCAGGTCGCTGGGCAGGTACCTGGGGCCCAGGGGCAAGATGCCCATACCAGTGCCCTCGGGGTCATCGATCCAGGCGCTGGCCGACAGGCTGAGGTCCAGCGTGAGGGCCAGGGCCAGGGCGCAGCTCGCCATAGCGGCCAAGATAGGTGACATTGACATGCCGGATGAAAAGGTGGCGGAGAACGCGCGGGCCCTGCTGAATGCGCTGAAGGATAAGGTGCCGCAGGGCGAGAGGTCCATTAAGAAAATAGTGATAAAGGCCACCATGGGGAAGCCCGTGGAGCTTACCACCGAGGCGGTGAAGGCGAAGTGAGCCAACGAGCGGAGGTCAGGAAGACGAGGAGGTCGTATCCGGAGAGGAAGTCCAAGTTCTACGGGCGCATACAGGAGCTGGCCGGCAGGTACTCCGTCATAGCCGTCTCCAGCCTCCACAAGGTGAGGGCTAGGCAGCTGAGCGAGATACGGAGGAAGCTGCGCGGCAACGTGATAATGATAGGCGCCAAGAACAAGCTGGCCATGAAGGCCATGCGCGAGGCGGGCGTCAGGGGCATCGACGACCTAGAGGGATACTTCAAGGAGCAGTCCATGCTGATATTCACCGACATGAACCCATTCGAGCTGCAGTCGGTGCTGGAGAAGTCCAAGGTCGACATGCCGGCTAGAGCCGGCGACGTAGCCTCATCAGACATAGTCGTCCCGAGCGGGAACACCGGGCTGCAGCCTGGTCCAGTGCTGAGCTCATTCAAACAGTTCAAGATACCCACCAGGATAGAGAGCGGGAGCATATTCATATCCAGCGACACGGTTGTGGCGAGGCCAG
>JBEULI010000007.1:0-57414 GCA_041287395.1 Desulfurococcaceae archaeon | reverse complement strand
GGCCCCCGGGCACCGGCAAGACGCTCCTGGCGAAGGCCGTGGCCACGGAGAGCGGGGCCAACTTCATAGCTATCAGGGGGCCCGAGATACTGAGCAAGTGGGTTGGCGAGTCCGAGAAGGCCGTCAGGGAGATATTCAGGAGGGCCAGGCAGGTAGCGCCAGCAGTGATATTCTTCGACGAGATCGATGCCATAGCACCAGCCAGGGGGGCCCATTACGACACCAGCGGCGTTACCGATAGAATAGTCAATCAGCTCCTCACGGAAATGGACGGCCTGCAACCCTTGAGGAAGGTCGTGGTGATAGGCGCGACCAACAGGCCTGACATCCTGGATCCGGCCCTTCTCAGGCCGGGCAGGTTCGACCGGTTGATATACGTGCCACCGCCTGACCTCAAGGCCAGGCTCGAGATATTCAAGGTTCACACCAGGAAGATGCCGCTGGCAAGCGACGTCAACTTGGAGGAGCTCGCAAGGCTCACGGAGGGATACAGCGGTGCTGACATAGCTGCGGTGTGCCGCGAAGCAGCCATGATAGCCCTGCGGGAAAGGCTGGAGGTCAGGCCGATAGAGATGAGGCACTTCCTTAAGGCGCTCGAGGCCGTGAGGCCGAGCCTTTCCAAGGATGTCATCGAGATATACGAGAAGCTGACACGGGAGATTTCAAAGGCGAGGCCTCCCGAGAGAAGGTACGTCGCCCCGTACGGCTAGGCTACCTTTTTCGCCTGTGATGATGCTATGTCCTCGTCCTCCAATGATGTGCACGTGCCGACGTCCTTCAACCGGTTCTTATCCAATTACGGTAAGAGCGTAGAGGAGCTAGCGGCGTCACGCCACAGGGCCTTGATGGTCATTGCCGGATCCGATCCCGCGGCGCTGGGGACGGCTATCTCGAAGGCGGTGACGTACTACGCCAGGCGTATGCGTGCTCGCGAGAAGGGCAGGCGAAAGGGGTTCGTAGCGCAGTGCCTATACGTTTATCACGACGAATTCCCTGACGCGGTCAATATCAAGAAGATCGTCGAAGAGGCTCTCAAGAAAGCGAGCAAGTACGTGAAGTGCGAGTTCGAAATATATGAGAAGAGCGAGAAGTACCTCGGCCAAACCAAGACCATACTCGTAATGGATCTGACGCACGATCTGAGGCCAAACGACGTAGGAAGGCTCGTAGGCATAGTGGAGGGAGGCGGCCTAATAGTACTCGTTGTCCCGAGATGGGACGGCTGGGATAACGCCCTCACGCTGTTCAAAACGGAGCTGACGGTGCCGCAGTTCCCGAAGCCCAGGGACGTGTTCATAAGGTGGTTTAAGGAGAAGTTACTGGAACACGAGGGCATAGGAATTTACGACCTGGACGAAGGCAAGGCGATCAAACACCTGAAGCTCAGGCCAAGTAAGGCCGTCGAGAGGGAGAAGCCGAGGCCGCCAGAGGAAGCGCTCTTCCCCCACGAGTTGTATCAGTTGGCACTGACGAAGGACCAGGTCAACGTGATAAAGCTGATCGAATGGATGGTCGAAAAGCCGCAGAAGGGAAAGAAGAAAGTATTGGTCGTCACGGCCGACAGGGGACGCGGCAAGAGCTGTGCCATAGGAATTGGCGCGGTGGGCTTCATACATGCGTTGAGAAAGGTCAAGCCGAAGCCAAGGGTCATAGTGACGGCTCCCTCGCCGAGCAACGTCCAATCGTTCATGATGCTCGCGTCCAGGGCCCTGGAGAAGCTCGGCCTCAAATATCAGGTCATCAAGAGGGGCGGCAACGTCATCGAGCTCCGTGGCAAGGACTTCAGCATCGAGTACTGGGAGCCGGTAAGCATACCTAAGATAGGTGCCGATCTCGCGATCATAGACGAGGCGGCCGGCATACAGACGACAATGCTGTTCAAGATCTGGGAATCGCACAGGAGGCTGATTTGCGCTACCACGATTCACGGATACGAGGGGGCGGGTAGGGGCTTCTCCGTGAGGTTCCTGGGCAGGCTACGCACGGATCCAGGCACGGCAATTAAGGAATACGAAATGGTGGAGCCCATAAGGTACGGCGTCGGCGATCCGGTGGAGAGGTGGCAGTTCGACACGCTACTGCTCGACGCGGAACCCGCTAAGCTCGACGATGATGATAGACAGGACATAGCCGCTGGTTCCCTCGTGTACGAGCGGCTGGAGCCGGTCGAGCTGTTCTCTAAGGAGGGGGAGCGAAAGCTACGCGAGCTCTTCGGCATATACGTCCTCGCCCATTACAGGAACGAGCCAAACGACTTGGGCATGATCGCGGACGCGCCACATCACATCGTGAGGGCGGTCAGCACGCAACACGGCAGGACCGTTTGTGCCGTTCAAGCGGCAATAGAGGGCCCAATACCGAGGGAGATGGTTGCTGAGCTCATGAAAGGCGGTAAAATACAGGGAAACATCATACCCGACAGATTCCTCAAACACGCGAGGCTCGTGGAGTTCGGCGATCTTAAGGGTCTAAGGATCGTGAGAATAGCCACGCACCCGGAGGTCCAGGGCCGTGGAATAGGTTCATTTGCGTTGAGTAAATTATACGAGGAGGCTTCTAGGGAAGGCTACGACTGGGTCGGCGCAGGCTTTGGGGTGAACGAGGAGCTCCTCAGGTTTTGGCTTAAGAATGGGTTCCTACCAATTCATATAAGCCCTGACCGCAACCCCGTTAGCGGAGAATACACCCTAATCGTTGTGAGGCCGATAACCGATGTGGCAAAAAGGCTCGTTGAGCGAGCTGCGTCGGAGTTCAAGCTGAAGTTGCTCTTCAGCCTGCCGACGAACTACAGGGATCTCGAGCCAGAGGTTGCCAGGATGCTTTTATCGCCTCCTGGAGATCATCAGACGGTTGTTCCTCCGCTAACCAGCGTGCAGATCGATAGGCTGTGGACGTTTTGTGTGGGGCCGATGACCTTTGAGGCAGCGGCCGACATCATGTTTTTGCTCACCATGGATTACTGGCTAAGGCGCGACAGGAGCCTGCAACTCTCCGGCGAAGAAGAGCTTTTGTTAATAGCTAAGGTGCTCCAGTCGAGGGACTGGGAGGAGGTGTCGCGAATACTCCGTAAGCCGGCCAAAGCTCTCCACAAAATGATGCACGAGGTCGCGTGTAAGATGTTCCACGATCTGACCGGGAAGAACCCCGAGGAGTACGAGCCGGGGGTCACCTTGTGAAGTTTCCCGAGGGATTGGGGCACTCCCGCTCCGTTTTTAGGCGGCAGGCCTTAAACGGTAGCACGATCTCACGCCTCCTCTGGGCTCGGGAAAGCGTATGGAACTGATTGGAATAGACGTGCGCCAAGTAGAGCGCGTGGCCAGGCTAATATCGAAGAACAAGGAAATGTTTGTCAAGTACATAGACGTATATGACGAGAGGTTCTTTCCGCCGAAGGAGTCAGATCAGGAGACCGTAGTCAGATATCTAATGGTAATGGTGTCCATGGATCACAGGCTATCGAGGCCCGGAAAACCCTATGAGGTGTGCCTGCCTGACGGATGCTACCACGGAGCGGACCTATTGTACAGGCTAGGGCGAATGAAATTAGATCGGGAGCCGCTGTTCTTCGAGCCGAGAAGGCTCGCAAATGTGAGCGCCGAAGACGTAAAGGGCTGGCTTTGCGTGGGCGAGGTCTGTCCGCCGGATCCAGAGTTAAGGGCTGCACTCCTTCGCGATCTAGGCCAGAAGCTGGAAAAGCTCTACGGAGGAAGCGCAGTTGAGCTATTGAGAAGGAGCAACGGGCGCATGCGTGGAAGTCCATGGCAACCCGGGCTTGTGGATAACCTGAAGAGCTTCATGGCATATTCGGATCCTCTGGAGAAGAAGTCGATACTGTTAGCGAAGTTCTTAGAGGCCCGCGGCCTCTTCAGCCCCGTGGACGATATCGGAATACCAGTCGACAATCATTTGACGCGCATAGCCCTCAGGCTGGGCCTTGTCGTGGTATCCGGGGCCCTCTGGAAAAAGATAAGGGAGGGCCAGGAGTTCACGAGCGACGAGGACCTTTTGTTGAGGCTTACCGTGAAGATGGCGCTGGAGCGATTGGCCAAGGACGCAGGACTTAGCCACAGGGAGCTAGACGATACTCTGTGGAGGCATGGCAGGGAGACATGCCTTCGCGGACGGCAGCCGCTCTGCGACAAATGCGCTCTGAGGAAGGCTTGTAAGGCAGCTGCGAACTCATCCTTCATGGTCGACGAACACGTGTTCTATAACACTTGGTACTACTGAATGTCGGTGAGCGCATGGCTGACGAAGACCTGGTAAAAGCGCTGTTGGGCCTTGACAAGCTGGAGAAGATCGTCATGGAGTATTTCTTCAAAAACGTGAGCGTCGGAGAAGTCATTGCACTGATTGAGCTCAAGGACGAATTAAGGAGGAGGCAGAGAAGCGGTGAGCTGACGATAGCGGCCGGCTCTGACGAAGAGGCAGCAATTGAGAGGGAGCTGAGGAAAGCTATTGCCAACTTAATGAGGTTAGGGCTCCTCGAATATAGGTTGGGGAGCTACAACCTGTCACAAAGCCTGCGTGAGTACGTGAAGAGGAAGCTCGGGAAGCTCGAGCCAGGAACTTCCAAGGATTTAATGAAGCTGCTATCATAGGAGTTTTAGTACAACGGATCGACAGCCTTAACACATCCCGTGACGAGGAGCGAAAGGAGGAGTTCTCTGGGTACTGTGACCAAATCGCCGCGCCTCAAGGTCCTCGACTTCATGTAACAGCCATCCCTTAGAACTTCCACGACGATTTTGCCCTCATGTTCCACGTAACGTCCTAGGAGCAGCTTGGACTCAAAGTTGGCGAGTTCGAGGATGCCGTTTAACACGAAGTCGTCGATACTTCCCTCTCGCTTCCTCGCCCCCAGCAACGTCTTCGCGAGCCTGATCCGTGAGAGAAGCCGGGCATCCGATTCCACGCGTTCCATGAGGCGTTTGCCTATGTTCCTTGCGTCCTCGGGCAGCGCGAGCAACTCATTAATCAAATTCAGCAGGCTTTTCCTCAGGTCGTTGACCTTCGAAGAAGGAATGTAGATCAGTTCCGGGGAGCTCAACTCCTCTCTAACGGACCTTATCACCGGGCTTGACACTTTTCATCTCCACTTTCGAGGCATCTATGAGCTTTACTAAGCCCTTAAGGGCTAGGGCCACAGCGGTCTGCGCGTCGACTCTCTCCCTTAGACCCTTCCTCAGCTCGACTTTCTTGCCGTAGACGCGCACTGAAGGCAGATCCACGAAGCTTTGGACTATTGCTTCCCCCTCGAAGGGCCTGAAATCGTCGAAGTCGAAACGCTCATAGACGTCCATGTCAACCTCTCTCACCATTAGCCCGGACTTGCCGTTTATGCTACCAACGAACCTGAGTAGGCGGCTGATGTCCATCGTGACCGGCTTGTCCACGTTAATACAAACCGAGCTCAGGAGATCTGCCAATTTGTCTGCTGGCATTCTGTAAAAGTTGCTGACCCGTTCCAGCAATCCAAGGTCCTTTGCCGCCTCGAATACCCTACGCCTTATGCCTGACTCGCTATGGGTAAAATAGATGAACCTGCCAAATGACGGGAAAGTCCTCCTCTCGTCGAGGTCCGAACACGAGATCAGCGTTGCGATCTGTGCCCTCTCATCCCTTCCAAGCTTAATAACGCGGGGATCCGAGGATACTATATGAAAGCCCCTACTGCCCGAGAACAGCACCCTCACCTCCTTAAGGCCCAGCTCGTCCTCTAGGACTCTCTTGACTCGCTTGGCGTCATCCATGGCCCTCTGTAGGCACTCCTCGTCTATTTGCGGCAGCTCGACTGCCTCCTCGTTATTGGGGCACGGGGCCCCCCTTCCGCGATACTGGACGTTCGAGCTAACGCAAACAGTTACGACGTCGTCGCATCCAGGGTATTTATCAACGTCTAAATCGATCATGAGCTCGGATCCCAGCCATCCCTTCCTCTCCATGTCCTCGGCATCAGGGTCCTCGTAGAGCGCGCTCGAATAATGCAGGTGCAAGGGCACGTGTTCAACAATGAACGAGTAGAGCTGAACCATCGAACTGAACCCTAGGTGCCTTATGTACTTTTTACTACGTGCATCCACTACGGCTATTTCGCGCTGATGAATTGCGAAGGGCTCCTCAAGCGGCCTCCTTTCATAATACTTGGCCAAAACCCGTAGGACGTCCGAGCCCCCTTGGCGCTCACTCGATCCTCGGGGATACATAGTGTCTGAGCCTTCCCCCCTGTGGGAGCTCGAATTCGAGCTTCAGGGGAACCTGGGTGCCGAACTCCAAGTCGAGCTTATTCGCAATTTTCGCCACGGGCAAAACGTTCTCAATATATTCTATAGTGTATGTCGACTCAGAATCCTCTTCCACGGCTATCTCGAGCAACGATCCGCTGTCCAAGGAAAACTCGGTGATGCTCTCTGCTACGTCGCCCCGGGCTGCCACGATCAGTTTTTCGTCCTTCTTTGTGGCCTTTAATGTGATCGTGTCGGCCATGCCGCTAACAGCCTTAATGACGTCGTTGAAGAGCGCCGGGACTAGGGACGCCTTCGCCGTGAAATTTATGCTTAGCTCGGATATTTCTTCGGCGGCCATGGTCAGCTGGGGCAGGCTGAAGGTTCTCCTTCCATGGCCTTCGAAAGTTATGAGCAAAGCCCCTTCCTCGGCGGCCAGAGCCAGTTCATCACCTCTGGCAGCGTTCCTGAGGACCTTGGCCAGGTCCTCCAAGTTCACGGCCACGGATCCAGCCCCTTTCACATCGTATTCGGCGAACGCGTCGCGTGGCATGATGAACTCCACGAGATTAATGCGCGCAGAATCGATGGCCCTCAGCGATAGTCCTTTTTCGTCGACGACGAACACCCCCTCTTCGATGAAGTTCGAGAGGGCTGCTATGGCGTATCTCCACACCCTGGCATCGCTGAACTTCAAGCGCAAGCGCCCTCACCCGCGTTCATCCAATTCTTTCCCAAATCTATAAATAGGCCAAACGCTTTAAGAGGGCTGGCCCTATTCGTATTCTCGCCACGTGTAACCGCATCTCCTGCACTTGTAAAATCTCGTGGACGGCTCGTCGGCAGCCCTAGTCTGCAATATCCAGTAATATGCTTCGTGGTATCCGCATTTGGGACACGTCACATCCCTCGTTATCGGCAGATGTAGCTCATTGGTGTCCTTAATGACAACAGTTTTCTCCCTCTCGCTGTGCTCGATCTTGTGCGTTAGACCGTAGAGCTTAAGATCTGCCGGCGTCGCCTTGATTTGGTAGCCACACCTAGTGCAGGCCAGATAGTACTCGTCGCCCTTCTTGACGGGTTTCATCACTCCTCCGCAGCGAGGGCAAAACTTGGGCATGGTATCAACCGCGCACGAAGTTATGCCATCATAATAGGACGGGTACCCCTATAACGTTTCACCCGGACAGAAGCCCTCGAATTGAAGTCCCATGGCAGCTATCGCGTCCACGCAGCTTGCAATCCTCCTAACAGTGGGGCATAGGCGCTCACGCAGTAGCAGGTGTTCGTGCCCCTCCGGGACGGTTAGGCCCGGCAACACTAGCTCGTACTTCTGACGTTCATCACAGCTCAGCAATACGTGCAACTCCTCTTTAGTCGATAGATGGTCGAGTATGTCAGTGTGATTTAATAACGCGCTTCGTTCGATGATCACGAGCTCTTCCAAAAATTTTGTCTATACGTGGCCGTAACTACGACATTGTCGCCGAGCGATACCGCCAGAACCCTACTTTCCTTCTTCATGGCTTCCTCCGCCCAACGCTTTCACGATTTTTTCGTCGAATTCTTTCAACGTGCTCCTGAGCCTGTCTATTACTTCCAGGAGGGCCTTAAGCGGATCCTCGCCCTCAGTTACTATGGCGAGTTCTATTTTCTCTTGGAGCGGATGTGGCATCCTATACGACGCGTATTTTACGGCTGGGTGCCTTAGCGCCTCCTTAGCGATCATGTTCCCTAACGTGTGGCCCTCTCCATATATCGTCAACACTATGGTATCGTTAGTTCTCTTCGTGATTTCCACTTTCAAATCTTCCACCTAGCAATCAATACGGCATCTTCTTACGGGCTAATTAAGGGCGTCTCGGCGCCTAGGCCCGCATGTCATGTCTTGTGCTCGAGAAGCGCCTTGATCTGCCTCCACGTCTCCCTGACTTCCGGTTCGTGGCCTTGGAGTTCAATTATAAGCTTGTTGCCTCGTAGCTCGGCCCTGACCGCTACGGTGCTCACGGCCCCCTCTTCAATCATCGAAAGGAGCTCCAGGCACTTTCCCGGGGGACACCTGACTGCGTACGTCCTCTTGACTATTGGCATGGTCAGACCTTCAGGCCTTGAAGATGTATAGCGGGCTGACTTTACGCCTCTCCAAGTTACCGCATACCCTACACGTGAGCCTGCCGTTTGAAAGGCTCAGGGGGCTGCCACACGAGCTGCACGTCGCCAGGATCACTCCGAGGCCCGGCTCCTTAATTGTCAACTGGAAGGGAGGGAAGTTGTTCAGGACCTTGGCCTTCACGTAGTCACCAGCCCTCACGGCGTCATACATCGTGGCGACGTACTCGCTGCTTACCTGCGATATGTGGAGGAACGCCCTGAAGTCCGTCCTAAGCGTGGCGTACTTATTCTCGATGGCGTATATTTTCACGAGGGCCAAGTCCTTGCTCACGTCCTCCACGAGACCCTCGACGACGTCGCCGCTCTTAGGCATTACCTTCTTGAATCCCTTGACCGTAGCAATCTTCCTATAGTTATCCAATAGGGCGAGACCCGTTAGTGAGGCCCTCAGCCTTCCATTGGGATCCTCGTAGGTGCCCTGCGAAGTGACGAATTCCTCTATCACCCCTAGCTCATCGCCCGGGGTAACGAAGGCCTTTCTCGCCAACGTCCTTCCTCCTCAGGACGAGGAAGAGGACATCGAATCTATATACCTTGCGCCTATGGCTTTCGAACATCATCGGGATCGCGAACCTCAGCTTCTCGACCCTCTCGACCACGAACGCCTCTATGCCTGCAGCCTTCCTCAGGAGGGCTTCCATGAAGTGCTCCGACGCCTTGTGCAGGGTGTAAACGCTCTTGGCCTGCGCCAGGTACGTGCTCAACATGGCGAGATCTAGTCCCCTGCTTCCCTTGACGACCCCGAAGGGCGGATTCATGATGGCGGTATCGTGCTCGCGAAGCAACAGGCTTATTGCATCGGCGACGACGAAGAGGGCTCTCGAACAAGCCGAGGGGTCCAGTAGCGAGAGGCAGACGTCGGCAGCGCTGCGCACCATGTCCTCATCTATGTCTATACAGACAACGCGCGAGGCCCCAAGCGCAAGGGCTCCAAGAGCGAATTTGCCACGCCCGCACGCAGGCTCCACCACGTCCTTGCCCGCAACGTCACCCGACATATAGGCGGTCCAGAGCACGTGGGAGGCGACGTCCGCGGGCGTCTCGTACTGTTCCAGCTCCCTCCTCGGCCTCGGCGCCCTTGGAACTTTGGACAACAGGAGCTCCAGCTGCTTCTTGTCCAGAAAGCTCACCAGGGGTACCTATACGAGTCAATGGCCCCTAGCGAAAACATCAGTTCGCCTGGGGTTAACACCGGCTTGTGAAAGTCGGAGAGGTCGTCGATGGGGAGCCTGGGACAGCTGGTCACGACGTAGGCATCTGCACGTAGAGCCCGATCTACGGCAACCAGGTCCTCGTATCTCAGGTACGTGGATGAGATCACAACGTAGTCCACGGACCTCTCCCTTAGGATTTTCGCAAGAGCCTCGACAAGCCATGGCCTGTACTGGCCCGGCCTGCTGCCGACCACTATCCCAACGAGCTTCGGCGGCTCGTTCCTGAGCTTTGCGGCTAGGAAATATCTCTTGGCGAGGTACCTCGCGGCCTCCGCGTTCGCATCATAATAGGCCTGCCTGAAGGGGTCCACGCCCACAACCCTCGGCACCCCTGCCATGACCGCGCCTAGCGCGTGGAAGAACCCGCCGGCCACGACGAGCAAGACCCTCGCATCGCTGAGTTTCCTCAGCTCAGCTGGGAATATGCATCCTAGTATCACTAGCGGTTCGTCGTTCACGACTTTTACGCCTCTATCCCTCAACCCTTGGGCTACCTCCAGGGCAACGATTCGCTCGGAGTAATTGGTGCCCACAACGACCTCTCTAAAGCCCCTCGAGCGCAGGAAGTCGACGAGCCCTCCGAGGAATCCCTGCGGCAGGTCAGCATACGTGTACGCAGGCACGTAGAGCACCTTTGTGGCATAGTCATAGCCGCGCATCGGATATGGCTCGTGGCCCACGTGCACGATTACGTCAGCTCCCACCGCGATGGCTTCCTCGACAGGTATATCGCACGAGCCATATGATGGGCTCGACGAAAGGACTATGGATTTGGCGCCGAGGGCGGTCAGAAGGCCTCTCATGCAGGGGAAGACGTGTTTGAGGCCGTCCGGCGCCGTCAAAAGCACGGTCCTGCTATTCGAGAGGACGTCCGCGTCTCTGCGTAGGGAGTCCGCATTCACTAAGACGTCGTCGCACTTAAACAGTTTGTCATGCATGGAGCCCAGCACGCGATCGACTTAGCTCGGGCTGAGACCCTCCTTGAGGGGCTCAACCACGATTCGCGACGGCAGCGAGAGCTTCGAGGCGGCGACCTTCAGCGCCCTCTTGGCAACGTTTAAGTGCTCCTTCTTCACGAACGCCATCATTATCACGTCATTCCTGTTCGTCCTGGCCGCCAGCCCTATCGGCTTGCCAAACGAGAGCCTCATTCCATCCTGCAGCCTGTCGGCGCCCGCAAACGCCATCATCTTGTTTTCGCGCAGCACGTGGTGCGGATACTTCACGACCTTGAGGAGGTAGTTGTTCTCGCCAGCGCCTACGCTGAGAGCCTTGCCCGCCATGACCCTCGCGGCCTCCAGCGCGTTGTGCCTTATCTGGCCCGCCTCCTCGCTGACGAGCTTGACGACGTAGTCGTAGTCCCCCTTCGGGTTGCCCATGGTGAACCTCGTGATCTTTGAGGGCGGCACGCCCGGTATGTAATCCTTTCTGGTGTAGGGGGGCCCGCTGAAATGGGTGTAACACCTTGCTGGCCTCAGCGGCATACGCGCTCCCAGGTAGGGGACAGCCTTTCAGAGGCCTTAAAGCGTTTCACCGCCTCGGATTGATAAGAATTTTAAGGTCTAGTGAAAGGAGACATGAATGACGTGCGGGGGTGCCCGAGCCAGGCCAAAGGGGGCGGACTCAAGTCCTGCCCGGGGGGAGATCCGCTGGCGCAGGCCTGCGTGGGTTCAAATCCCACCCCCCGCACCTCCCACGACAGAGTTTTGGAGGGAAGTGGGGCGTGCTCGAGGGACTAAGGGAGGCCTTAAGGAAGTTCCTAAGCCGCGAGAAATATGAGGAGGCGGTCAACGAGTTCGTGAAGGAGCTGCAGAAGGAGCTGATAAAGGCAGACGTCAACCTGTCAGTGGTCGCGGAGCTCTCGAAGAAGATCAAGGAGAGGGCTCTCAAGGAGGAGCCGCCGCTAGGCGTGTCGAGGAAGGAGTGGTTCATCTCAATAGTTTATGAGGAGCTCCTGGGCCTTTTCGGGGGCCGCGAGAAGTCCAAGACGAGTGTGTTGCCGCCGAAGAGGCCCTGGACCATATTGCTCGTCGGCTTGCAGGGATCCGGCAAGACCACCACGGCCGCAAAGATCGCGTATTACTACAAGCTGGAGGGATTGAAGCCTGCGCTCGTGTGCGGCGACACTTTCAGGCCGGGAGCCTTCGAGCAGCTCAAGCGGTTGGCGGAGCTCGCGGGCATCGCGTTCTACGGGGAGCGTGAGGCCACGAACGCAGTTGAGGTGGTCAAGAAGGGCGTGGAGTACTTCGCTGAGAGGGGTTTTGACGTGATAATCGTCGACACCGCTGGCCGCCACCACAGGGACGAGGACCTGCTGAAGGAGATGGCCGATATAGCGCGCGCGATAAGGCCTGACGAGGTCATGTTGGTTATAGACGCAGGCATGGGCCAGCAGGCATACTCCATCGCGAGGAAATTCCACGAGACAGTGGCAGTAGGTTCCATAGTTGTTACTAAGGTCGATGGAACTGCCAAGGGCGGGGGCGCGCTCTCAGCCGTGGTTGCCACGGGTGCAACGATAAAGTTCCTCGGGACGGGCGAAAAGATCGAGGAGCTTGAACCATTCGTGCCCTCCAGATTCGTTTCGAGGATACTCGGGCGAGGCGATCTCGAGGGGCTCTACGCCAAGATGGCGAGGATCAGGGCGGAGCTTAGCGAGGAAGACCTCGAGAAAGCCCTCGAGGGAAAAATCGACATGCGCTTCGTGTATAAACAGCTGAGGAGCCTGAGGAAGCTAGGGCCAATAAACAAGGTACTTCAAATGATCCCAGGCTTCGGAACGAAGCTTCCGTTGAACTTGGACGAGAAGGAGCTAGAGGAAAAGGTCGGTAAGTGGATCGCAATAATAGAGTCCATGACATACGAGGAGCTGGAGAAGCCCGAAATAATAGACAGGAGCAGGGCAAGGAGAATAGCTAGGGGCTCCGGGACCTCCCCAAGCGATGTAAAGGAGTTACTTGAACAACATAGACAATTCAAGAGGATGTTCAAGCAGCTAAGGAAGAATAAAAGGATTTTGGAGAGATTCAGGCGCGAAATGGGAGGCGGCTAGTAAGGCGGCGTCAGGCGCGCAGGGAGCTCGTAAATGGGAGCGCGCGATATCGACATAGGCGCCATGGCCAGGCGCGCTAGGGAGGTCTTAACGAAATATCCTCTTTGCGATTACTGTTTGGGAAGGCTTTTCGCGAAAGCGGGCTTGGGATTGAGCAACAGGGAGCGGGGGTTTGCGCTGAAGACGGCCATCCTCTTAGAGCTGATTAATCCTGGTTGTAAGTCGTTACAGGAGGACTTGTTGGCAACACTTGCGAGGAACGGCGGCGAGCCCTTCACCAGGGCGTACAAGAAGCTGTATGGACGTGATGTAAGCGTCGAGAGATGTTACATATGCAACAACAAGCTCTCGGAAGGATATTACGACGAGATGGCTGGCAAGGTGGCTGAAGGACTCAAAAGGTTTGAGGCCAGCAGCTTCCTCGTTGGTGTTAGAGCGCCCCGCGACCTTCTCGAGAGGGAAGCAGAGCTCCTGGCTGAGGTAGGCTTCCAGCTGTCGGAATCCCTGAAACACGAAGTTCGTAGGGAGGTAGGCAAAAGGGTTGTCTCGATGGGAGATTACAGGGTCGACTTCACGCATCCCGACGTGGTAGCACTTATCGACCTCGAGAACGATGAGGTGCTTTTCGAAGTCAAGCCCCTATATTTCAGAGCCAGGTACTGGAAAAGGGGGAGAAACATATCGCACGCCGTGTGGCTCAGGCCTGACGGCACTAAGAAGTACGACCTCAGCATAGAGGAATACGTCGGTGAGCCGCTGAAGGAACTTTTCGAGGCGAGGCGAGTTGTGTTCCACGCTTCGGGCCGCGAGGACGTTGACGTGCGCATGCTGGGTAGCGGGCGCTCAGCAGTGATAGAGATCTCAGAGCCGCGTGTGAGGAACTTTGACATAGAACTGATAAACAGCGTTCTATCGTCGGACTTACTGGAGGTTCGGGTCGATTCAATTGCATCGTCTAGCGACGTGGAGCATGTGAAGGTCGTGGAGAGCAGGCATGACAAGGTCTACAGGGCGCTAGTACTATGCAAGGAGGAGCCCAAGGCGAATATCAAGGACGTCGAAGAGACGTTCAGGAATAGGGTAGTGACCCAGAGAACCCCTACTAGGGTGCTCCGCAGGAAAAAGGACGTAGTCCGGCGGCGCGTGGTGCACGAGCTTAAGATGAGGGAGCTTGCCGATAACCTCTACGAGGTGATGGTCTACTGCAGCAGCGGGCTTTACGTGAAAGAACTACTTAATTGTGACCAGGGGAGGACGTCGCCGTGCCTTGGCGACGCGTTGGGCTGTAACCTCCAGGTGCTAGAGCTGGACGTGTTGTCGACTTTAGCGTCCGGTAAAATGATTTAAAAGCCATCAAAACATCTCGAGCGTTAGTGCGCTCCAGCGGTGAACAACTAATGGTGAAAGCTCCGAGAGGGTTACGGCACAGGACGCGAAAGCTTCTCAAGAAGGACGTAAGAGAGCGGGGAGGAGTACCGCCGTTGAGCAGGTTGCTCACGGAATACAATGTCGGCGACAAAGTACATATCGATATCAACTCGGCCATACACAATGGGATGCCGCACAGGAGATACCAGGGCAAGACGGGCACAGTGATCGGAAAGCGCGGGCTCGCTTACATAGTCAAGGTGAATCTCGGCGAAAAGGAAAAAATACTGTTCATTCGCCCAGAACATCTCGTGAAGGCCTCGGGCTAGTTGAAAGTCAACTCATGGGGTCAGTTCCATGTCCGAGACCGTGAGACTGGAGCTCGTGGAGGAAAGGATGATTTCGAACCCGGAGGCCTTAAGGTTACTCGAACAAGCTCTGAGCGAGATCGTCAGCAAGGGGGGCACGCCTTCGCAGCTGTTGATGAGGACGTTGAACTACTTGAAAAAGTTCTCGAAAGTTCCTCCCGAGAAGGCGCCAGAGCTGTACGACGAGCTATTGCGACAGGGCCTGAAGGCGTCCACGGCCGTAATGATAATCAACGTATGTCCTCAGAGCGTTGACGACCTCAGATTGTTGCTTGAAGGCGAGGAGAGGATATTCGACAGCGAGTTCATGAACGATATTCTGAACAAAGTAAAGCTATATTGTCACCACTGACACCAGCTGGGACGCCTTTAAGCTTCACAGCCTCTTAATATTCTGGGTTCACAAGGTGTTAGACCATTAGGAGGCGCACGCCACGTAGGGCCTACGAGACGGAGCTGATAGTACTCGACGTCATGGAGCTGGGGAACCCCAGCGATAGGCACGTGGAACATAGGAACCAGCCCGTTATTCAAGGGATAGGCACTAGGTACTTTTCCCTCCTAGAGGGCCAGCCCCTACCGGCGGTCCGCATTGAGATATTTGAACGAGTGGAGCTCTCCCAGTATTCTAAGGTCTCGAAGATCGTGCACGTTCAGTTCGAAGATCTCACGGCAGTCTCGCGCGCAAACCTCCCCGAGGCCGTTAGGAGGATTGTGGAGGAGAGGGAGAAGTTGTTTGTCACATTCTTTAACACGGCAGAGCCCGTGAACATAAGGATTCACTCGTTGGAGCTATTGCCAGGAGTAGGCAAGAAGCTGATGAGGGCCATCCTAGACGAGCGCGGGAAGGCCCCATTCACTTCGTTCGAGGACATAAGGAACCGAACAAGAATAGACCCGGTCAGGGCGATCGTTGAGAGGATAGTTCGCGAACTCATGGGCACTGAAAAGTACTACCTATTCGTCATGCCTCCTCCACAGGCCTCGGGCGCTGTATACCTCGGCTATCTAGAGAGGCTATATGAGGAGGCCCTTTAGGGGGTTTCGAGGGAACGTGGCCTCGACATCACGAGAGGTCAAGGCGATCCTCCGGGCTCTTGGGCTCAGGCCCCGAAAGTCCCTCAGCCAAAACTTTCTCGTGAACCCGCGCGTTGCGAGGCAGATGCTTGGAGCTGTTGATCCCGACATGGCAACTCTCGAGATCGGCGGAGGCCTTGGAGCTCTCAGCGTTCCGCTATGCGCGAAGCTCAGGGGACGGTTCCTAACGGTCGAGATCGATACGAGGCTGGTGGACTACCTAAGGAGGGTCTTGGAGAGCCCCAAGTGCGAGGTCCTGTGCGCGGATGCCCTTTCAATTGAGTGGAACTTCGAGCAGGTGGTGTCGACTGTGCCCTACCACCTGACGTCGGAGCTGATAGTCAAGCTCGTGCGATCGAACGACGTCAGGAGGGCAGTCCTGGTCTTGCAACGCGAAGTTGCCCAAAGGCTTTTGAGCGAGCCCGGAACGAGGTCTTATGGGAGGCTCACCGCCTTAGTCAGGAGCACCTTTAACGTTAGGGCTGGTCCCCTCGTACGTCCTAGTGACTTTCTTCCTCGTCCCGAAGTGTTCAGCCAGGTCGTACTTCTCGAGCGACACACCCCTTACAATGCCTCAATAAGGGCGCTCGAGGAGCTGACGAAGAGAATCTTCTCCCAGAGGAACAGGCGTGCACATAAGGTTCTCATGGAGCATCTGAAGTTGGACGAACAGGCTATTAGGGCGATGGGAGTTAGCGAAGCAGCCCGAGTAAGGGACCTAAGCCCCGAGGTGCTCCTAAGATTAGCAGAGCACGCCCTGGGAAATACGCGCTACAGCTCGACGGGCTCACCTTAGTCGTATTCGATGGAGTATACGAGCCAAGCGATGACACGTGGTTGCTTCTCGATCTTCTGAAGGCCTGGAGGGGCCACCACGACATTTGCGTTGACCTGGGCGCCGGAACCGGCGTCCTTGGCGCTTACGCGTCCTTCCACGGAATATGTGAGCGAGTGGTGCTAGTGGACGTGAACCCCCTCGCGCTCGAGAACGCGAGGGCAAATGTCATTGCTAACAAACTGGAGCAAAGGGCACTCGTCATGGGTTCCTCAGAATTCCTCAGGGACGAGATCGCCGACGCCGTCGTGGCTAATCCCCCTTACCTTCCCGGGATTCCCAAGGACGCGTATGAGGAGGCCCTGTTGGGCGGACCGGAGGGATGGGAGACGGTGCTATACTTCGTGGATGAGGGCCGTAGGCTGCTAAAGTGCGGCGGGACCCTGTATTTAGTATTCTCAAGCCTCTCCCGGCCGTGGAGGGTTTGGGAAAGGCTCAGGGAGGGCTTTGAATTAGTTGCGGAGAGAACGAAGAGGTACTTCTACGAGGAGCTTTACGGCGTCATTGCAAAGAAGATCTGCAGGTAGGCCTGGTATGATGCAGTGGGCCCGGGGGGATTCGAACCCCCGACCTACGGGTCGCCCCTCCAGATCCACGTCATCCCTTGCGGTCCTACGACCCGTAGCTGGATCTGGAGCCCGCCGCTCTACCTGGCTGAGCTACGGGCCCACTGCAGCTCATCCTCGTGAGGATCTAGCGGCATCCCCCTAAAATATGCTTCACTTGTCGTTGGCATAGCCGTCGCGTGATAGGTAATCGTCGATTTTCCTATGCACGTCTTCATAGTCAAGTCCTGGCCTGCACTCGACACCAGCCGTCCTACACCTTTTGAGTAACTTCTCGAGAAACTGCCTCCAATCGTATCGGCGGAGCTTGATCAGATATGGCGCGAGTGAGTTATCGTTCATAAACGGCTTGACGTGCAAGCGATCGTAGTACACAGTAGAGCCCGTTTCCTTGGCGAGCGCCAACAGGCCGTCGATCGTCTCGTCATCGTCGTTTAGACCAGGTATTATGGGCCCGTAGAAGATCCACGTCTTTATCCCGTGTCCTGATATTTTCGCGAGGGCCTCCGATCGTGCCCTTGGAGGGGGCGCCTTGGGCTCGATGAACGAAGCAATCGAGTCCTCCAACGTGGTTATCGTGAAGCCCACGTCAACCCTGTCAGCGTACTTGGAGAGCAGGTCGACGTCCCTCAGCACGAGGGGGTTCTTGGTCTGTATGCTGACGCGGAACCCGTGCTCAAGCAGCACCTTAATCGACGATCGCGTCAACTTGTAGAACGTCTCGATCGGCTGGTAGGGGTCCGTTATTGTGCTGACCCCCACGGTTCCGCGTGGCAGCCTCGTAACCTCCTCCTTTAGTACTTCGACGATGTTCTCCTTCACTATCACGACCTCGCCCCAGTTCTCGGACACCTCCTTGTGTCTCGTGTAGAGCCTGGCGTAACAGTATATACAACCATGTGAGCAACCAATGTAAGGATTCAGCGCATAATCTATGTCGGGTAGCCCGCTTCGCGAGAGCGCGTTTTTGATCCTTGTCTTGTAGACCTTCAAGTTGCCGAACAAGGCGATCATCTCACGTACTTCGTTATGCTCGTCTCGGAGGAGAGCCTCTTGAGCAACCTCGAGGACTCGTACCACTTCTTGGCGCCCAGCTTCGTGTTGTGGTCGAGAAATTCCATGACCTCGCGAAGGTCGTCTGTCACTAGGGCCGGGCCCTCCGCGAACATCCTCCTCGCGTTCTCCCTAACGAACCACACGCCTATGGGTATGTCGAATCCCGGCCCGATCTCCCTAAGCAATATTGCCATAGCCTGCTTGCCGAGCCTGTAGAGCTCATGTTCGGCCGTGGCGAGGCGGCTCGCATAGTAACAGCCTCCTATGCTGGGGTACGTCCTCCTGCCGTTGAAGCCCTCATGATCTCCCTCCACCTCCACTTGGCTGCCGAAAGCGTTCCAAGTGGAGCCTGGCCACCAGGCCTCCATCCACTCGAAGCCCCACGGCCTCGGCGCTAATATGCCCACGAACAGGTTGTCGTAGATAGCTCTTAAGTAGACCATGTATTTGTCGAGTACGGGCAGCCTCCTCACGCTTTCCAAGAGCCAATCCGATACCATGGCGTCGACCGCAGTTATGCTCCACCTCGTTGGAACCAATCTCCTTTCCACGCGCTTGCCCAGTGCGCCTATGCTCAGCAGCCTCTGAATGTATGAGATGGGCAGTTTGTTGTTGTAAAGCGCTATGACCGCCTCCTGCGCCTTTAGCTCGTCCTCGACGACTCTTTCCACGACGTTGCTGATCTTTGGCTCACTGGCGAGGCGCGCGTTCAGGACCCTTTCTCGAGGTCCCATGGGCGGCTCGTGCTCGGACAACGTGATCGTCGGCTTTGGCGGCTTCCTAAGGCTCACCTCGACGTCCACGGGCCTCTCGCTCAGCGCGGCCAGCGTCAGGTCCTCGACAATTCTCCGCGGCGCCTCCCTCACGTCGACGTGAGTGTAGCCTAGCACCATTGACAGCCTGAGCCTCAGGATCTCGTTCATGTCAAGGTCGAGCCAGCGCTCTGGCATGTCGTAGATACTCGTGTCCCCGGTCTCGGGCGGCACGAATATCCCGAACCTAACACGCGGGTAGCCGGCCCTTCCGACGAATGCCGAAGGAGGCGTGCTACCGAATAGGTCGCGACGATCTGAGATCTTACTAAGCCTGAACGTTGCTTCCTGCCTGGCAAGTATTGGACAGTAGGCTAAACCACATAGCCCGCGCCCGCGGCAGATCACGCAGAGGTTGGGGCTAATTTTCATTGTAGAGCCACGACGCCCTTACTCAATTATTATCAAGAAGTCCACATACGCTAATATTCGCTAATATTCGTGAGAGCTTTGGCATAAAAACATTCGCGGGCCATCTACTTTAGCCCTTCGTCCGAGTTTTGTGGACGTAGCTCGGGCAACGCGAAGCTTGAGGCTGCTACTACGGTGAGTCGTAACGCTGCAGAGACCCAAAAGGGATATAGAATTGATCCGTGGGATGCTATGGCTGTTCCGAGCGCTGCGGACACAACGCCGGCGACGCTGTTCACCATGTTCAGCACCGAGTTGAGGAATACTCGCTCGTTGCGCTTAGGCAGGTAAAGCGAATAGAGGGTCGAGGAAAAGTCCATGGAGGTCCACGCGAAACCGCTGAACGCCTCTGCAGGGAGGGAGGCGAGCGCGTTCGGCAGCAGCGCATAAATCGCTGGCACGGCCGATACGAGGGTCAATCCCATTACAGTAGGTTTCTTTGCCCCGTTCGTCTTGAAGAGCCGGCTCCAGAGGTGCGTCGAGAACACCCTTGCCAAGAGGCCAACGCTATTCTTTGCCAGGATTATCACTTCGGTGCCACCCAGCACCTTGAGGATTAGGAAGTCCCAGAAGGGGGATGGAACGCCAACGGCGAAACTGAGCATGGCCTGTATCAAGAGGTAGTTCCTGAGGCTAGGGTTGGCTAGCAAGTGGGTGAGCGCGCTTGCGATGTTGCGCCCGTTCCCCTGCGGATCTTCCATTGCCGCTGCCGCGTCCTTTATCTTGCTAAGCGCCACTGATGAGATCAGCGCAGCTATCGCGGAAATCGAGTACACGGCCGCATACGCTTGGAATAAGCTGTCGCTGATGTTAAAGGCGACGATGCCGATCAATAGGGACAGTACGTTGGTCATGTAAATGATCCTGTTCACGTGCTTGAAAAAATCGTACGCTATATCGGGAGGCACCAGATCGGCTATAACGTCGCTAGAGGCGATGGAGGCAATTGTGCCGGTGGCCTGCGCGACGACAAATATCACGAGCGCGACGTAGAGCTTACCGAAGCCCATCATCGGCACGAGGATTAGTGCGGATGGCAAGAGAGCATTAATGGTTCCTCCCAGGTCCCACAACGTTTTTCTCTTGTGCCTATTCCTTGATAACGCGTGCGCGGCCAGGGGAATTGAGGCGATCGTGGCCAGCGTCCTGGCGATGAAGAGGGTGCCCAGATCCGTCGCCGTGAAATTGGCACATCTGACTAACAAAGCGTTTGAGAGGCCCATTGAAATGTTGGACGAGAAGTTGTAGGTTGCCGTCTGAACCACGTACCACTTTCTTGAGGCACCGACTTCGTAATTCGGCTCGCCCTCTCTTGCTGGCCCCGAAAGTTTCAGCGTAATCACCACTACATCCGCTCTAGCCCTGCGGGGTGGTTGTTGTTTTAAAGGGAACCCCTATTGAGAGAGTCCAAGCGCAATTATGTGGGGCTTAGATGTGGATGTGGGCCCGATAGGCAAAAGAAAAAGAAGGAATAAACAAAACGCGAACTCGAGGCTCGAAAGAAGCCTAGAGGGCTAGCTCGCTCAGCAGGTCAGCCTTCCTGGCGATCTCGCGCTGTTTCTTGAATAGCCTGGTGCTGAAGTACCTTGTCGCCTGGTCAGGCAGTATTGTGACGACCTTCTTGCCCTCACCGAGGGAGTATTGCTTGGCAAGCTTTATGGCCGAAACTACGTTAGCACCACTGCTTATCCCCACGGGCAACCCCTCATACCTGGCGATCCTCCTCGCCATCTCTATGGCCTCCTCGCTGGTAGCAGTCACGAAGTCGTCCAGGAGGTGCTTATTCCTGGCTACGATGTCTGGCACGAAGCCGTCGCCGACCCCCTCGATCTCGTGCCTTCCCCACGGGCCGAGCTTGCCCGTCTTGAACCAGTGGGCTGCGACCGGGCACTCAGCGGGTTCGGCACCTGCAACTATAACGTTCTTGCACTCCTCTTTTAGCCTCTTGGCAACGCCTATGAGCGTGCCGCCCGTCCCTACCTGGGCCACGAAGGCGTCTGGGCAACCCACCTGGTCCAGTATTTCCTTGCCCGTCGTCTCGTAGTGGGCCCTCACGTTCTCTTCGTCGGACCACTGGTCAAACAGGTAGTACTTGTCGGGGTTCTTGGCCGCCAGCTCCTTCGCTATCTCGAGGGCCTTCCCGGCATCGCTCTCGCCGCCGGGGGTGAAGTAGAAGTCGGCGCCGAAAAGCTTCATCAACATGAAGCGCTCAGCGCTCATCTCCTCGGGTATTACGATCAGCACCTTGAAGCCCAGCATGGTGCCTATGGCCGAGAAGGCTATGCCCGTGTTGCCGGTGGTCGGCACCACTATGGTCATGCCGGGCTTGAGCTCGCCGCGCTCCATGGCGCTCCTTATCATGTAGAGCGCCATCCTGTCCTTGACGCTGCCAGTCGGATTGAGGAACTCCGCCTTGCCCCAGATCTCTGCCTTTACCTCTGAGGGCACCGCTCGGCGCAGTCTTATGATTGGCGTTCCCCCAATGCACTCCAACATGTCCTTACATACTTTCATGGCTTACACCGCATCGGTTGTTGGGAAAGGCTCCCCAGGGCTTATAAATACTGTACCCAAAGGAACTTTGCGTATAAGCAAAGAGGCACATATTTTAACCCTACGCCCGGTTAATTCCTGGCTCAGTGTGTAAGGTGTGGGGTTAGTTGAGCGTCGCCCTCTACAAGCCCAAGAACCTCCCTGACGCCCTCGAGTTCCTAGACAAGAACGCGCCAGACGTGATGCCGATAGCGGGCGGCACGGATCTCATGGTATGGCTCCGCGACGGAGTGGTGAAGCCGAAGTACCTACTCGACCTGGCCCCGCTCAAGAGGGAACTATCATACGTCAAGCGCGAGGGCGGCCTCGTGAGGATTGGCGCCACCACCACTGTGTGGGAGTTGAGCAAGACGTTCCTACATCAGGACGTCAGGTACGCCGGCTTCGTAGATCTCTGGAAGAAGTTCGCCACGTTGGCGCTGAGATTTGAGGCGACGATAGGGGGCAACATAATGACTGCAACGCAGTACAATGATTACATAACATTGTTACATGTATTTGACGCAAATGTGAAGCTCGCGAGCGTCAATGGGACTAGGGAGGTTGCGATAAGGGACTTCGTGTTGGATCGCAGGAAAACGGCGCTTAGGCCGAACGAGCTCCTGGTGGAAATTTCCTTCAAGGAACCCAACGGAGGTTCCAGCAGCTTCTTCAAGTTCGATAGGAGGGAAATACTCATAGCCGGGATCGTCACCAGCGCGGCCTACCTCAGGGTCGTAGACGGGAAGATCGACGACGTCAGGGTGAGCTTCGACATGGTGAAGGGCAAGAGGGTCCCTGCGCGCGCCACCGAAGTTGAGAGCTTCCTGCGAGGAAAACAGTTTAGCGAGGATGTCGTGAGCGCTGCGGCCGAAGAGGTATTGACAAAGGAAATGGAGAGGCTCTCTGACTGGTGGACAACGGCCGAGTACAGGCTGGAGATGTCCAAGGTAGCTTTGAAGAGGAATTTGGCGAGGGCTTACTCGAGGGTGATGTCGGGATGATGGTTGACGTGACCCTCAGAGTCAATGGGGTTGAGTACAAGCTATCAGTGCCGCCCGGCGAGCGCCTAATAGACACGCTGAGGTACAGGCTAGGGCTCATGGGAACCAAAGAAGGTTGCGGGCGCGGCGAGTGCGGCACCTGTATCGTGCTGGTGAACGGCGAGCCTAGACATTCCTGTCTGACGCTGACGGCGAGGCTCGATGGCGCGGAGGTGACCACGATAGAGGGCATAGCTCCTCCGGGCAAGCTACACGCGATCCAGGTGGCGTTCATTGAGGAAAGGGGGGTTCAGTGCGGCTTCTGCACGCCGGGATTCGTAATGATTACGAAGGCCCTCCTGGATCGCAACCCCAACCCGAGCGACGAAGAGATAAGGGAGTGGCTGGCGAGCGTGTTATGTCGTTGCGGCAGCTACGTGCAGTACTTCAGGGCAGTCAAGAGGGCAGCTAAGTATCTGGCCGAGGGCAAGGTGTTCTTCGATGAGAGGGAGGTCAAGGAGAAGTACCACCTCAAGGTAATAGAGGTGAGGGCTCAATGAGCAGGCCTGATTACGTGGAAATAGTCGAGGAGATCTTCAACAGCACTAAGGGCAAGCGCACCGAGGAATTCAAGTACGTGGGCAAGCACATAGTGCGATGGGATGCCATCTCCAAGATCACCGGCAAGCCGATCTTCACGGCAGACCTCCTCAAGAACATCAAGAACCCCGTCTTCGTGTACTCGGTGAGAACGAAGTACGCGCACGCGAAGCTCAAGCGCATAGATGTGGCTGACGCCCTCAAGTATCCCGGGGTGCTGAGAGTTCTAACGCACAAGGACGTGCCGGGCATCAACGACGTAGGCTACGTGTTGCCAGATCAACCGCTCCTGGCTGATAGGAAGGTTAGGTACATTGGAGACACCGTTGCGCTGATCGTTGCCGAGAGCCTGGAGAACGCCAGGGAGGCGGCAGAGCTCGTGCATGTGGACTACGAGCCGCTACCGGTCTACTTGGATCCTCTTGAGATAATCGACCTGGAGACCCTGAAGGAGAAGCCACACGAGCTAATACATGACGAACGCGGGACTGACATCCTGACAAGGTACAAGATACGGGTTGGCGACGTCGAGAAGGCGCTGAAGGATGCCAGCGTAGTCGTTGAGAACACCTATAGGACGCCGTTCCAGGAGCACGCATACCTCGAGCCGGAGGCCGCGATCGCGCTGCCCGAGCCTGACGGCTCCGTGACAGTGTACGTTAAGACGCAGTGCCCGTTTGACACCAGGAAAGCCGTGAGTAACGTCCTCGGCCTGCCATATAACATGGTAAGGATCGTTGCACCGGCGCTCGGCGGGGGCTTCGGAGGGGCGGAGGACGTCGGGAACGAGATAGCGGCCAAGGCGGCGCTTGCCGCGCTGGCCACCGGCAGGCCTGCCGTCCTGTTGCACACGCGCGAGGAATCCATCGTGGGTCACACGAAGAGGCATGCATCGATTTCGTGGTATAGGCACGCGGCAACTCGCGACGGCAGGTTGCTGGCCGTCGAGGCGAAGGTCGTGCTCGACAAGGGAGCATACGCCAGCCTGGGCCCCTTCGTTGCGTGGAGGGCGGTCGTCCACTCCACTGGGCCCTATAGGGTGGAGAACGCCAAGGTCGACGTGGTGGCGGTATACACCAACAAGATCCCAGGAGGGGCCTTCAGGGGCTTCGGCAACCCCCAGGTGACATTCGCATTCGAGAGGCAGATGGATCTGTTGGCCGAGGAGCTGAAGATGGATCCTGTGGAGTTCAGGCTGAAGAACATATTGAGGAACGGGGACAGGACGGTCCATGGACAGCTGCTTACTCACGGAGTTGGTCTCGAGGAAGCCATAAAGAGGGCGGTCGAGCTAAGCAGCTGGTACGGGAAGAGGGAGCTGTACAGCAGGGAGCACGGCCCGATCAAGCACGGCATAGGAATAGCCGTGTTCTATCACGGCAACAGCATAGGTGCCGAGGGCGCCGACTACTCGAGTGTCTCCGTGATAATTAACAGGGACGGCTCCATCACGTTTAGGACTGGCGCCACCGACATGGGCCAGGGCTCAATCCAGAGCCTCTTGAACATTCTCAGCGAGGTCCTCGGAGTTCCGCCGCACTACATACACGTGGAGCCACCGGACACGTCGGCGGTCCCCGACTCGGGCCCGACCGTGGCCTCGAGAATAACGGTGATGGCCGGCAACGCGACCCTAGTAGCGGCTTACAAGCTGAGGAAGAGGCTCAACGAGCTCGCAGCTTCGTTGCTGGGCTGCAAGGACGCCGAGGACGTCGTGATAGATGCGCCCAAGGTCTATTGCGCCAGCGCGCCCGAGAACTCAATTACGTGGCGCGAGCTCGTGGAACAGGCATTCTGGAAGGGGGTGCCACTCCAGGAGTTCGGCTACTTCAAGGCCCCTAGTGCGGAATGGGACGAGGAGACTGGCCGCGGAGCGCCGTACTTCTCGTACACCTTTGGCGCCATCGTCAGCGACGTCGAGGTGGATCTCGAGACCGGGCTCGTGAGGGTCAAGGAGGCAACCACCGTGTACGATATCGGCAGAGTGATCAACAGGACTGGCGCGGAGCTCCACGCGTACGGCGGTTACATACAGGGCATGGGCTACGCGATCATGGAGGACCTGTATTATTCGGCGGATGGAAAGCTGCTGAACAGGGACCTGTCTAAGTACCACATCCCGACGGCTCTGGACGTGCCCGAGAAGTTCAACGTGGACTTCGTCGAGGCAGGGTTCGTGAGGGGACCCTTCGGCGCGAAGGGGCTTGGCGAGCCAACGATCGTGGCGATAGCCCCATCGATAGCTAACGCGGTCGCGCACGCCCTGGGCCCAGCGCGCTCTAGGGACGTGAACAGGATACCGCTGACGCCGGACTTCGTGTACAACATATTGAAGAAGAGGTAGGCAATTTTCGATTAGCTTCTTTTTCATGACTTCATCATTTAAACCTGCGGATGACACGCTTTCGCTCCTGGGCTTCAATAGCAGCGGACGGAGGAATACCTGATAAGGGCGTCGGCTCGAATACAACACAACTTTTACTTTTACCGCGCTCTCACGGCCCCTCTGTCGATAACGAGGTATGTGCCGCTCTCGCGCCTCTCCACTTCGCCAATGACATAATATTCGCCGGGCCTAATGTCTGAGTACAACTCCCTCAGGGTTTCCATGATCACCCGTTCCCCAGTTTCCAGCAGAACGTCGAAGAGCGCTGGCAAAACAACTCTCCTGATGGGTCTCAACACGTTGATTAAACCGCTGTATGCCCTCCGCTGCAATACCCTGTCAACGCAGCCTGCACGTCCTTCGGTCATCGATAGCATCTTCACGTTAACTACTACGCCGTTTATCACGATTGCGGTAGGCCTATCCCAACGAAGGAGCGAGTACGTGAAGGCGTCGAGCGCCCCATGCTTTCTATAATACTCTTCAATGGAGAACCATGCGCTTGCCCTGCCGACGATCCCGCGGCTGGTAGCACGTTCGAGCCTTTCGAGCGTCCCATCGTTGGCTCCCAAAACTATAACGTCCACGTCGTTGTATTCGCCGAGAAGGCACGAACCAGAGATTAACACGTCGTCCCGATCAACGTCCAAGATCTCGCTAATGGCCTCCGAGGCGAGCCGGCATGTCGGCTCCTCGGGCACGAGGGGCGTGGAGGATTCTACCGGGATCTGCGGCACGAACAACTTAAGGCAGTCCCAAAATTCCGTCTGGCTTGCCGCCACCCTGAGCGCTTCATGTGCGCTGAGCTTTCTCCTGTTGACTAGATCATACCTAGGATAGGCAATTACACGACCCGGCGGATGTTGGAAGCCCTTGACGATCCACGCGTACCCCTCGTACAGCAGGATCTCGCCCTCGATCATCCTAGGGGCTCTTCCTGCACGCATCTCGGCGATCTCTCGTGCTCATCAGTGGAAGTCGAACACGTGTGCATGTTCTCCGAACTCGACGACGCTGCCGCCGTAAACCTTCGATAGCACTTCTGTCCTCAGCACCTCCTCGGGTTTTCCGTAGGCGTAAAAGCCCCTTCCCATGAGAAGTACGTAGTCGGTCCACTCGAGCATTATCGCAGGATCGTGCGAGGTGGCTATTATCAGCCTGCTCCTGCTCAGCTCGGCTAACAGCTCGGCGAGCATCCTCCTCCCATGTGGGTCGATATTGGAAAACGGCTCGTCCAGGAGCAACACTCTTGGGGAGCCCACGAGCGCCCTAGCGACCATGACGCGCTGGACTTGGCCTCCCGAGAGCTCGCGGAGGCTCATGTGCCAAGCCTCGGGCGGGAGCCCGACGAGCTTTAGGACCCCTTCGACCTCCTCGCGCCTCCCCCTGAAAGTCCTAGGCCAGTTCCTGCGTAGCCTTGCACAACAATCGACGAGCTCCCACGCAGTCAGCGGAACTTCGAAGAACGATTTATCGGGTATTTGGGGAACGTATCCCACCAGGTTCTTAAGCGCCCTCGGGTTCCCGGTGACGTCGCGCCCGTCCAGCAAAATCCTCCCGCTCTTGGGCACGATCGATCCTAGTATTGTTAATAACAAGGTCGTCTTGCCGACGCCGTTCGGCCCTAGGACCTGTACTAGGCCTGGGCCCCTCGCGACGAAACTGAGCCCCTTGATCACCTCCACGCCTCCCCTGACGACGTCTAGGCCCTCCACGCGTAGCTCGGTCAATTGGCTGGCACCTTCACTAAAAATTTAATAGGGCCCCTAATATCTTCTTGTGCACAAGCACGTGTAGGTGATATCGTGATAGGTGCACAAGAACGTTTCGTGCTGGTGGCGAGGGCGGTCGCGCTCATGATTTTGCTGCTGAGCCCCGTGGGCCAAGTCCTTGCGGCTGGCAGCTCGCAAAGGGGCCTGACCATAGTCGTAACCTTTCCCAGCCTATACGCTGACGTACGGGCATTGTCCTGTGACGTCGACAACGTCATATCGCTAGTTCCGCCTGGGGTGGATCCGCACGAATTCGAGCTGAGCCCAGGCTCGGTGAGAGAGCTGGCGGAGGCCGACGTAATAGTGTCCACGCTCCACGCGCCCTTCGAGCTCCAGATACACAACCTGTGGGCTCAAGGCGCCCTTCGAGCGACCCTGATCGAGATTCCCAAGCTTGGGCTGAGGTTCTTCGAAAACCCAGTGACAAACGCCACGAACTATCACATGCCAGTGTTCGATCCCTTCAACTTCATGATATTTGCGCGTGCCCTATCCACAACCCTCGCCAAGCTAAATCCATCAGCTGCCAGCTGCTATGAGCAAAGGTTGCTGACGATTTTGACCAACATATCAACGATCATTGCCAGGGCCCCGCCCTTTGCTTGCAACGCCGTGGGGGAGGCGCCATTCGTGCAGTACTCGGTCGAATGGGCGGGAATAAATGTAGTGGGCCTAATCATGGCGGAGGAGGGCATCGAGGCGCCTCCGAGCATATTGAGCCAATATAACGCCATGGCAGCTTCGGGGGCCCTAGGATGTGTCGTGTTAAGCGAGCCCCCAGCCAGCCCCTCGGCACACGACTACCTCGTTAGGTTTGCCAACGAGTACCATCTAAAGGCTATCACGGTTCCGAGCGAGGAAGCGAACGTCACGGTTGTCCACAGGATGGAGCTGTTGCTGGCGCAGATCGCTGGGCAGGCGCCAGAGACGTCGGCCACTTCGCCAGCTCAGGCCGGCCAACAGCAGGCATCCGCGCCCTGGGGCCTCATAAGCTGGGCGCTGTTAGTAGTGGTCGTGATATTGCTGGCCTATTTAGCATATTCGATGGTTGTTGCGGCGCGGAGGAGGTGATCGACGTGACAGGCCGAGGAACGCGCCAACTCGTGGCTTTCGCGGTCCTATTGATTTTTTACTATCTATACCTAAGTACACAGTATGGCAACTTCGTGTGGCCCACTACCATGGTATTGCTGGCGCTAGGCTTCTCGAGCGTGGGGACGATCACCATGTACAGGAGGCTCTACTACCTGGTGGCCAGCGCCCCGCACATGGCGTTCTTCGCTGCGACCTCGGGGCTGGCGATGGCCTATTTGCTCGTCTGGGGCCATGAGCTCGAGCTATCGCTAGCGGTTGGCACGTTGCTCATGTTAGCCGCGGGCTTCGCCATCTCGAGTGGCTCGGATCCGGACGCAATTACTAGCGTAGTGGTGGGCGCCACGACCGCCGGTGGCGTGCTCCTAGCGTTTCTGGTGTTAACGAGGGTGCCCGTATACTTTGATGTGACGGCGCTGATGTTGGGCCAGCCGCTCCTGGCAAGCCCCAGCGACCTCATGATAGCGGGGATAGTGGTCGCCATTAGCGTCCTCGCGCTCCTGTTAACGCTCCACGAGCAGATATCCTTGGGCCTCGACAGGACGTCGTTTAGGGTCGCTGGGCCTAACCCCACGCTCTACGACTTCCTCGCCTACCTGCTAATTGGGATCAACGTTGTTGGGCTCTTGAAAATCGCCGGCTACGTGTTGGAACACGTTTTGCTGTTGATGCCGCCGGCAGTGGTGTCGCTGTTGTCGAGGAGCGCGAGATCTGCTATAGCAATGTTGTACAATGTGACCATTGCCAGCGCTCTGCTGGGACTTCACATGGGCCTGGCCCTAAACTTGCCTCCTACCGGGTTCATGGGCCTAGTTCTCTTAACGTTATACGTGGTTGCGCAAATTATGAGGAGGGCCAGGGCTGCCTGAAATGGCTGGAGCCGAGGAAGAAAGGAGGAGGTTCGGGGTCAGCATTTCGCGGGACCTATCCCTCGAGTTAGATCGCATCGCTAGCGAGAGGAACGTGAGCAGATCTCGCATAGTGGAGGAGGCCATAGCGGAGTACATAAGCAACGAAAAACACGAGCGTGGCGAGGAGCACGTGTGCGAGGGCATCGCGATCTGTTGCACGCGTGGGAGATGCAGCGCGGGCAAGATCGAATACGAGAAATATCGTGAGATCATCGTCAGCTCTGCTCACTACCACCTCGAGGACCTATGCATAGAGACCTTCATTGTAAAGGGACCTTACAAGGATGTGTGGTCTCTCGTCAAGAGCCTTCGCGCGGTTCACAGCTATGCGAAGTACGTGCCGATGGACTAGCGGCCGATCCCCTAATGGTAGAGGACGATCGACGTAACCAGTGCAAGCAGCGCGAGGCTGAGAAGGCTCGCGGCTAGGAATGTCCTCGACTCCACCATGGCCTGCCTTCTCCGTGGGACCTTCCTCCCCTGCGCGCCTCCAGCCTCCCTACCAAGCCTGGACGGGAATATCATGAGTGAGGCAACGCCGATGCCCACTCCCACGGTTGCAAGCAATGACGAGCCCACCCTACTCAAGTTGGGCCCCTGGGGCCCAAATGACAAGCTCTGGGGCCAGTTAGCGTAGAGAAACGTGAGAAGCAGGGCCAGGGCCGCGGCCGCACCCCAGAGCAGGACGTCTGCGATCCTCCCGTATTCGAATGCGCTCGCCAAGTACTCGGCTCCGCGTGACCTCTTCGTGCTCATGGCCCCTTTCGCCTCCCTATGCTTTTAACCTAGGGTTTAGCCTAAAGCATAATAAGCTCTCGCTGAGAGGAGAGGCGGCTTGCGTAGACGTGCAAACATCTACGGCATAGCCTTGTTGTCCATCTCAATCGCTACATACCTGGTGTACGCGGCGTTTTTGAACCAGTACAGGAACGTCCTCGACGATACTACGACGTGGCTCCATTACTATGTTGCAACCAACGGCATTGACGCGCTCGCGCGCAGGTTGCTGGGGGGATGGCAGGCGGCGAGCTCCATTGAAGCCCCCCTATTACTTGACTCGTTAATTCGTCGATTATCAATTGAGCCGCAACTGGCAACGATCGCGATGGGCGTCGTGGCGCTCGTGGCAACGTTCCTCGCGGTGTTGTTCGCTTCCGGAGATCCCCTGGGGGCTGGGCTATCCTCGCTAATGTTATCCCTGACGCCGGCATTTCTCTACTGGTTCAAGTACAACATGTACGGCCCATACATAGTTGTCCCCGTCGGGCAGCTGCTGGTCGCCCTCATTGCGTTATCAGCCGGCAGGAACTCCCGCGCGCTGTCAGCGCTATTGGGAATGGCGCTGGGCGTATGCCAGCTCTTCACGCCGCTCTGTGGGTTGGTGACGGCGTCATTTGCTGCGTTAATGCCTCTCTCGAGATCTCTTGGGATGGACAGAGGATCTGCTAGGACCGCTGCCCTCCTCGCTGCGGCGGTGTCGCTCGCGGGGCTCCTGGCCGGCGCTCGTGGCATTTGTTCGATCGACGTGTTCGCCATTTCCATGCTAATCGCAGCGGCCCTGTTCAGCGCGACGATGGGCGGGGGGATCATCGCGGAGATAACGGCATTAGTGGCAAGCGCGGCGGTAACTTCGTTCGTCGCCTCCTCTGGCACGATCCCCCTCTACCCTGAGGCCTACGGAAAGCCCTTCGACCCGTTGCACGACCTAGCGTTATCGGGGCTCCTGGCAATACCTTCGGTGTTATACCTGGTTAGGACTAGGACGGAGTTGTCCCCGACGCTGAAGGCCTTAGCGATCCAACAGGCGGCTTTGCTTTCGGCGTCCACGTTACTGGGATGGTTTGTCAGCAGTGACGGCGAGCTACTGACGGCGATGTCGTCGTCGGTCCTAGCGGCCCTCGCGCTCTCCTCAATGGCCAGAGGGATATACGGCTTAGTTGCGACGAGCTCGTTCAGGCTAGCGGCTACGGCTGTGGTGATGCTCGGCCTCGCGGTCCTGGGACCCAACATAGCTTTCGCGCAAGGCGCCATCTCGCCTCCGGCGGTGTACTACGGGGGCCTTCAACCGTCCCTCTTCGCTAGCGTCCCTAGCCCGGGCCTCGTAGAGCAGGTGGCCGCCTTGCTAAGGAACACGAGCGCTGGAGGCAACGTGCTAGTGGTGGCCAACCCCCTACTAGAGCAATGGCTCCTCGGCGTTTGCGGTGGTAACGTGACGGTGGCACTACTTCCACAGGAGAAGAACGGAATAGGCGAGTTCGTGGTGGCGCTATCGTTCATCGGCACTGAAGGCACTTCGGCGGCGCTATTGTCCAACATCAGCAGGGCATACGGCTTCAGCGACGTCTTCGTGGTCGTCGGGGAGGCGGTGAGCATCGAGACTGTGTCGAGGGCCGTTTACCTCGGGGCGGCCCTCCCGCTGAACGTCGTCGGCGGAATTCCCCAAACGGCATATTACGTGCCTATGGGCGACGTCGTTCTGCTGCCCGGCTACATCGTTCGTGCCGGCTTCGATCCCAAGGAATTCCTGAACCCAAGCATTTCCTCGAGCACGTTGCCGTTGTCGCTGGCCTGGCGCCCGCAGATGGACCTCACTACTTGGGCACAGCTATTCGCGAACGCCCTGAAGTCCCTGGGCTACACGAACATCTACCCGAACCCCGTCACCACAGAGTCGTTGGGCGGGCTACAGCCGCCCAGGTTCTACGAGCTTGTTGACGTCTTCCAGCTCCCCTTGGGCCAGCTCACCACTTATTACGCGTCTTACAACATTACCTACGTAATGGCTGTGTACAAGCTGGTGAAGTAGATGCCCCTCTCCAGGAGGGAGTTGCCAGAGGTCGGGGAGTACGTGATAGTGAGCGTCCAGCAGGTTTTCGAGTACGGCGCATACGTGTCGCTGGAGGAGTACGGCGGCAAGAGGGCCTTCCTCCCGTGGAGCGAGGTATCGACCAAGTGGGTCAAGGACATAAGGGAGGTCGTGAGGGAAGGCCAGAGGGCGGTCGCGAGGGTCATAAGGGTTGACAGGAGGAAGGGCGAGGTCGACGTCTCGCTGAAGAGGGTCCCGGACAACGAGCGCAGGAGGAAGATGATGTGGTGGAAGAGGTACCTCAAAGGGTGCAAGGTGGTGGAAGAGGTCGCGCAGAAGCTCGGCAAAAGCCCGGAGCAGGCGTATTCCGAGGTCATCTGGAAGCTCGAGGACGCATACGGTGAGCCCCTCACGGCGCTGGAGGAATCAGTGCTCAGGGGTCCGGCGGCGCTCAAGGAGGCCGGCGTGCCCGATGAGTGGATAGGCCCGCTCATTGAGGAGGCTAAGAGGCACGTGAGTGTCAGGATGGTGAAGCTTAGGATCTTCGTGATGGCCAGGACGCTGGAGAAGGGAGGGGTGCTGAAGATAAAGGAGCTGCTGAACTTGGAGGGGGAGGGCGTGAGGGTCTACGTGGCCAGCGCCCCCCGCTACGTGGTTGAGGTCGAAGCCCCCGACTACCAGACGGCAGAGGCGAACATGAAGAAGATCGAGGAGGAGCTCCGCTCGAGGGCCTCCAAGCTGGGGCTACAAATAACGCTGGAGCGTGCGCAGACGTGAGATGGCTCCTGAGAAAGTGCCTTAGGTGTGGGAGGTACACGCTGAGGCAGGACGCGTGCCCATCGTGCGGGGGACCCCTGGCTGTCCCCCACCCTCCTAGGGCGTCCCCCGAGGACAGGTACGTGAGGTTGAGGCTCAAGGCGAAGGCAGAGGCAGGCCTCCTCGACACCATCTTATCAGAGCTTCCGTACATCCCGCGGGAGGATTTTGAGGGTGGCGGCACGACAGGCCCGCATACTAGGCCGGGCTATACTACGGCGGCCGAGCGCCGCCGCCGGGATTTGAACCCGGGTCACGGGCTCTCTGCGCCGCCCGCGCAGTGAAAAGTGGACGAGCCTCTTATAAATCTCACGCCGGATGGCGTGTATGGAGTAACACGTGCGGGGACTTACATGATAAGGATAGTATTTGCGGACGTCGATGGAACACTTACGATCGACAGGAGGTCATATGCGCTCGACGTCGACGCAATCAATGCCATAAGGAAGCTCGCCGAGAGGGGGGTGCTAGTCTCTCTCGTCTCCAGCAACAGCGTTCCGCTGCTGGTCGGCCTGCGAAGGTACTTGGGCGCCAAGGGGCCAGTGGTGGCCGAAACTGGGGCAGTGGTGTTTAGCGAGGAGTGGGGAGTCCTGATCCTGTCCAAGAGGCGCGGCAGGGAAGCGTTCGACGACGTGATGAGGGCCTTTGGCAACTACTTGGAGGAGGGCTGGCAAAACCCATTCATGTTCGTCGAGCTAACGTTCAAGATCAAGCGAGAGCACATCGACAGGGGCGACGAGATATTCGAAGCCGTCAGGGAGTACGTGAAACATAGGCACAAGGACTACAAGGTGGACTACAGCAAGTACGCCATCCACCTCCTCCCCTCCGAAGTCGACAAGGGCCTGGGAGTCCGCGAAGTGCTGACGAGGCTGGCCGTGAGACCTGACGAGGCGGTTGCGGTGGGCGACAGCTACATGGACGCTGCCATGTACAGGCACGTGAAGTACAGGGCAGCTGTCTCGAACGCCGACGAGGAGTTGCGCAGGGAGGCGAACGTCCTCCTGAACAATCCCAGCGGCAAGGGCTTCGCGGAGCTGGCTGAAATGATCATCGCGGGGGCCCTGTGATGGGGGGCAAGAAGCTAGTGATCTTCGACATGGATGGAACGCTCATAGACTCCGTGGACTTCATAGTGTGGTCATTCGTGGAGGCGTCGAAGGCGCTGGGACTCGATGTCGACCCTACGCTGATCAAGCAGAACCTCGGCAGGACGTTGGACGACTTGGTTAGGGAAGCATTCATTGCAAGGGGCTACGACGAAGGCCCGGTCAAGGCCATGCTCGAGATAAGGAACAAGCTGGCCGAGGAGAGCTGGAGGAAGGCAGTGAGGCCCTTCCCCGAGGCGGCGGAGGTGCTGGCCCGCCTCAAGGCGATGAACTACATGGTCGGGGTGGCGTCGTCTGCCAAGGAGGAACGAGTGGTGGAATACCTCGAGTACTTCGGCCTGCTGAGGTTCGTCGACTTCGTGTGCGGCCTCAGGGAAGGGATACGCGGCAAGCCGCACCCCGACGTCCTGTTGGAGGTCGTGAGGATGGCACGCCTAAGGCCGTCGGACTCGATCTACGTCGGCGACGCCCTCGCCGACTGCCTCGCTGCGCAGGCTGCTGGGATGGACTTCGTCGCCGTGGACAGGGACGGCGCCTCCTGGAACTCCGCGGGCGCTTACGCTTGTAGGCCCCTGGGCGTCGTGAGGAGGCTCACCGAGATCTTCGCCTACGTTTAGGCCCCGCGGCATTATTAGCCTCCCAAGACAAATACTACAACGCCCCGCGGCTTCCCGGCGGCGGCATGGTCCTAACGCCGGGCCGAGCCCGGTGAGTGAGGGGCCGTCCTCCTGCCGCGGGGACAGCGAGGATCTTTAGGGTAAAAGTATAAAAGCCGCTCACGTAGACACTCCTTTCTGGACCCGCTCGCGCTTACGTGGTGGGGACCCAAGCCCCCCGCAGGCGATTACCTGCGGGATGCTTGGGTCCGACGGGGGTGGATGGGGCCAGCGCCGCGTGGCGGTTGCGCTGCCCCTTGCGGCCGCAACCCCGGTTGATCCTGCCGGACCCGACCGCTATCGGGGTGGGGCTAAGCCATGGGAGTCGTACGCCCCGCCGCTGCGGGGCGTGGCGCACGGCTGAGTAACACGTGGCTAACCTGCCCTCGGGAGGGGGATAACACCGGGAAACTGGTGCTAATCCCCCATAGGAGAGGGGGCCTGGAAGGGTCCCTCTCCGAAAGGGCCCGGTGGGGGTTATCGCCGCCGGGCCGCCCGAGGATGGGGCTACGGCCCATCAGGTAGTTGGCGGGGTAACGGCCCGCCAAGCCTATAACGGGTAGGGGCCGTGAGAGCGGGAGCCCCCAGTTGGGCACTGAGACAAGGGCCCAGGCCCTACGGGGCGCACCAGGCGCGAAACCTCCGCAAATGGGGGTTCCCAGGGAAGAATTCTAAAGGGACGGGATGAAACGAATAGGCCTATGGAGTTCGACCTCAGCTATGTCGCTTATTCAAGATTATGGCTAGAACGTGGGCGCCCCATATACAGTAGTGTAATCATAGGTATTGAGGAGGTAAAATCTCTCTTAGAAACTGTAAGACCGCGAAATCCAAATAAATCCCTCCCTTTTAGCCCTGCAAAATCCCTCATTCTTTTATAATTCTTCTACTACACCCTGGGGCCCCCAGCGGAATGCGGGAAACCGTGACGGGGTCACCCCGAGTGCCCCCTTATGGGGGCTTTTCCCCGCTGTAAGGAGGCGGGGGAATAAGCGGGGGGCAAGTCTGGTGTCAGCCGCCGCGGTAATACCAGCCCCGCGAGTGGTCGGGACGATTATTGGGCCTAAAGCGCCCGTAGCCGGCCCAGCAAGTCCCCTCCTAAATCCTCGGGCTCAACCCGAGGACTGGAGGGGATACTGCTGGGCTAGGGGGCGGGAGAGGCCGGGGGTACTCCCGGGGTAGGGGCGAAATCCTATAATCCCGGGAGGACCACCAGTGGCGAAGGCGCCCGGCTGGAACGCGCCCGACGGTGAGGGGCGAAAGCCGGGGGAGCGAACCGGATTAGATACCCGGGTAGTCCCGGCTGTAAACGATGCGGGCTAGCTGTTGGGCGGGCTTAGAGCCCGCCCAGTGGCGCAGGGAAGCCGTTAAGCCCGCCGCCTGGGGAGTACGGCCGCAAGGCTGAAACTTAAAGGAATTGGCGGGGGAGCACCACAAGGGGTGGAGCCTGCGGTTCAATTGGAGTCAACGCCGGGAAACTCACCGGGGGCGACAGCAGGATGACGGCCAGGCTGACGACCTTGCCCGACGCGCTGAGAGGAGGTGCATGGCCGTCGCCAGCTCGTGCTGTGAAGTGTCCGGTTAAGTCCGGCAACGAGCGAGACCCCCGCCCCCAGTTGCTACCCGGGGCTTCGGCCCCGGGGCACTCTGGGGGGACTGCCGCCGTCTAAGGCGGAGGAAGGAGGGGGCCACGGCAGGTCAGCATGCCCCGAAACCCCCGGGCTACACGCGGGCTACAATGGCGGGGACAGCGGGATCCGACCCCGAAAGGGGGAGGCAATCCCTCAAACCCCGCCGTGGTTGGGATCGAGGGCTGCAACTCGCCCTCGTGAACGTGGAATCCCTAGTAACCGCGCGTCAACATCGCGCGGTGAATACGTCCCTGCTCCTTGCACACACCGCCCGTCGCTCCACCCAAGGGGGAGGAGGGTGAGGCCCAGCGTCCCTTCGGGGATGCTGGGTCGAACTCTCCTTCCCTGAGGGGGGAGAAGTCGTAACAAGGTAGCCGTACCGGAAGGTGCGGCTGGATCACCTCCTGGCGGTAGCGGCCCCCGCGGGCAGCGCAACTGCGCGAAAGCGCTGGCCCCATCCGCCCCTATCCATGCAGCACCGAGGCCGCCGCGCCTCGGTGCGAAGGGCGCAAGCCGCCACTTCGCGGCGATGGCGCCGCAGGAGGTCGTTGGCACAGCGCAATCCAGGCCCAGTGGGCTCCGTCCCTCGTCCCGGGCCTGCAGCGCGCAAGCCGCCCGGTGGATGGCTCGGCTCGGGCGCCGAGGAAGGCCGTGGCAAGCTGCGATAAGCCCGGGGTAGGCGCAGGCAGCCGTTGAACCCGGGATCGCCGAATGGGACCTCCTGCCGTGGGCGAATAGCCCGCGGCGCCCGGGAAACCCCTTATAGGGGGAGTACCGGGCGGGAACCCCCCGAACGGAAACATCTTAGTAGGGGGAGGAAGAGAAACCAAAATGGGATCCCCTGAGTAGGGGCGACCGAAAGGGGGACAGCCCAGACCAATCCCCTGCGGGAGAACCGCAGGGGGATGAGGGGTTACGGGCCATCGGGCTGGGGGTTCGACCCCCGGGGAGCCGACCTGCGGTAGCCGAAGTGGCCTGGAAAGGCCTGCCGTAGAGGGTGACAGCCCCGTAGGCGAAACCGCAGGGGCTCCTGTCCGGTGGCCAGAGTACCACGGCTTGGTTTTGCCGTGGGAAGTTGGGGGTCACCGACCTCCAAGGCTAAACACGTCCCGAGACCGATAGCGAACTAAGTACCGTGAGGGAAAGCTGAAAAGAACCCCGAAAGGGGGGTGAAAAGAGCCTGAAACCGGGCGGCGACATACGGTGCGGCCCTCAAGGTGTGAGCCCCCCAAGGAAACCGGGGCGACCCGGGAGTACGCAAGGGGGGACCGGGGTCGCACCGTCCGTCTTGAAACACGGGCCGGGGAGTCCACGGCAGTGGCGAGCCTAAGGGGGACAAAGCCCCGGAGGCGTAGGGAAACCGACATGCCCGCAGCCGCCGCGAGGCGGCGAGGGGCGGGGTCCCAAAGGGCCTGGAGTCACTGCCGTGGAACCAGAAACCGGGCGATCTAGGCGGGGGCAGGGTGAAGCCGGGGGAAACCCCGGTGGAGGCCCGAAAGGGTTCTGACGTGCAATTCGTTCCCATGACCCCCGTCTAGGGGCAAAAGACCAATCTAGCCCGGTGATAGCTGGTTCCCGCCGAAGTGGGTCTCAGCCCAGCCCCGCCGGAGGCGGGCTACGGGGTAGAGCTACGGATTGGGGGTGCAGGAGCCGAAAGGCTCCGGCCCCCTCTCCAACTCCGAACCCGTGGCCGCCGTAGATGGCGGGAGTGGGGCCCTCGGGGTAAGCCTGGGGGCCGAGACGGGAACAACCGAGACCGGGGTTAACGCCCCCAAGTGCCGGCTAAGTGCCAATCTCAAAGGGCGTCCCGCGGCTTAGACAGCGGGGAGGTGGGCCTAACAGCAGCCATCCTCTAAGGAGTGCGTAACAGCTCACCCGCCGAGCCGCGGGGCCCCGAAGATTGGTCGGGGCTCAAGCCGGCCGCCGAGACCCCGGGGCACGGCCCCTGTGGGGCCGCGTCCGGTAGGCGGGCGCCGGGTCGGGGCAGAAGCCGGGCCGTGAGGTCCGGTGGACCCGATCCGGGTGCAGATCCCGGCGGCAGTAACAGCGAAGAGGGGTGGGAATCCCCTCCGCCGGAAAGGGCCAGGGTTCCTCGGCAACGGTCGTCGGCCGAGGGTTAGCCGGTCCTAACCCGGGCCGTAACTCGGACCCGGGGAAAGGGAAACGGGTTAACATTCCCGTGCCGTGGGGGTAGGCGCGGCAACGCAAGCCCCGTCTCCGACGCCTCCGGATAGGCGGACCGGGGGCGCCCGGAATGGGCGCGACCCGGCTAACCTGTGAAGGCCCTGGAGTACCGTAATGGTGAGAAGGGGCCGAAGCAGGGAATGGGGCTCCGTTAGGAGCCTTCCGCCGACTCCGGGGGCCCTTGAAAAGGGGACGGGGATCGATCCCCCACGCCCGTACCGAGAACCGACACAGGTGCCCCTGGGTGAGTAGCCCAAGGCGTGTGGGGGATAACCCGGGCCAGGGAACTCGGCAAATTGGCCCCGTAACTTCGGGAGAAGGGGTGCCTGCGGTCCTGGGGCACAACCCTGGGACCGCAGGTCGCAGTGACCAGGGGGACCTGACTGTTTAATAAAAACATAGGTCCCCGCGAGCCCGAAAGGGTGTGTACGGGGGCTGAATCCTGGCCACTGGCGGTCCGTGAAGCCGGGGTCCAACCCGGTGAAGCGCCGCTGAAGGCCGGGGGTAACTCTGACCCTCTTAAGGTAGCCAAATGCCTTGCCGGGTAAGTTCCGGCGCGCATGAATGGATCAACGAGGTCCCCACTGTCCTGGCCCGGGGCCCCGTGAATACACGGAGCCGGTGCACAGGCCGGCAACCCCCCGCAGGGCGATAAGTCCCCGTGGAGCTTTACCGCAGCCTGGCGCTGACCCCTGGGCCGCGATGCGTAGCGTAGGTGGGAGCCGGTGAAGCCGCGCCTCCGGGCGCGGTGGAGGCGCCAATGAAACACCACCCATCTCGGCCTGGGGGTCTGACCCCGGGGAATCCCGGGGGACAACGCCAGGTGGGCGGTTCGGCTGGGGCGGCACGCCCGCGAAAAGGTAACACGGGCGCCCAAAGGTCGGCTCAGGCGGGTCAGAGCTCCGCCGTAGAGTGCAAGGGCAAAAGCCGGCCTGACCGGACCCTTGAACGCAAGGGGTCCGGCCGGGAAACCGCGGCCTAGCGAACGCTCGTGCCCCCCTCGGTGGGGGCCGGGCATGACAGAAAAGTTACCCCGGGGATAACAGGGTCGTCGCGGGCGAGAGCTCCCATCGACCCCGCGGTTTGCTACATCGATGTCGGCTCTTCCCATCCTGGGGGTGCAGCAGCCCCCAAGGGCGGGGCTAGGCGGGCGTAGGGGAGGTAACCCTTCTCCCCTCCCCGCCCCCCAAGCCCGCCCATTAAAGGGGAACGTGAGCTGGGTTTAGACCGTCGTGAGACAGGTCGGACTCTACCCGCGGGGGGCGCGGGCCGCCTGAGGGGAAGCCGCCCTCAGTACGAGAGGAACGGGGCGGCGCGGCCTCTAGTGTACCGGTTGTCCTGGCGGGCAACGCCGGGTAGCCACGCCGTAGGGGGTAACCGCTGAAAGCATCTAAGCGGGAACCCCTCCCCGAGACGAGGCGGCCGTCCGCTGCGGCCCTGCCGCAGTGGTTAGGGCCCCCGTAGAAGACGGGGTTGATGGGGCGGGGGTGTAAGCCCCAAGGGGTTTCCCGAGGGGTTAAGCCCACCGCTCCCAAGAGCCCGATGCTGCAGGCTACTCACCGGGGCGAGCGGCGGTGCCGGCAGCGGCCCGAGGAGCTTGCTGGGCCTGGGCGCCGATGTGCCAACGACCTCCTGCGGCGCCGATTTCCCTCCCCTTACTCGGCCTCCCCCCTGGCCAGCCAGGGGCAGGGGGCAGGCCCTCGTTCGTCTCCAAAAATGGGATTCGTTAGCTACTTCACGCTCTGCCTGAGCGCCTCGACGCCGCTGGCCACCATGGCAGCCACTTCCAAGAAGCCCAGCGCCTCCCTGGCGCTCCTGGCCTCCAGGACGAGGTCGTAGGCCCCCTCGCGCCTAACGAAGCTGAGCTGCTCGAGGACGTCGGCGACCAGCGCCTCCCTGAGCCTTATCCTCAGCTCGAGCGGGGTCGCGAGCCTCAGCGGCCTCGCCGAGCCGTCCCTGAGCCTCCTGCAGGCCTCGGCGACGCCCTCCTCGAGGGCCTTCCTGACCTCCCCCAGCGGGGGCGACGACGCCGAGTACCTCGAGAGGCCCCTCTTCAGCTCCACGAAAACGGCCCAGGGAGCCCACCTCTCGACCTCCTTAGTAAGCCAGGCGTCGCCTGCCACGAGGATGGCGGGGACCCCCAGCTCCCCAGCGTACGCGGCGTTCAGCAGGAACTCGCTGGCCCTCTCGCCGTTGATGAGGACCTCGGCGAAGGCCCGGCCGCTGTAGGTGTGGTCGAGGAAGCCGTGGGGCGTGCCGGCCGCTGCGTGGTATCCGATCAGGAGCAGCGCCGAGTAGCTCGAGTCGAGGCCGGTGAGCATGCTGAAGGGCCTGGGATAGCCCCTCACGAGTTCCACGCCCTCGGCCAGGTCGAGGTAGCTGACTGACGTCATGAGGCCGTGGCTGTCGGCCACGGTGACCCTTTCGAAGCCGTGCGACCTGAGCGCGGATGCCACGGCGTTGGCAATGGCCGTAGCTATCCTCGAGGCCTCGGGGAACTGGGAGTGCCAGGGCATCGTCATGGTGGCAGCGGTGCCTGGCAGCCCCTCCATGTCGATCGACACGTACGCCTTCAACTCGGCCGCCCACCAGCTAAAGTGGCCGGCTCAGCTTAAAACAATGGCACGGAGGTCCCCCTTGAGGGAGCACGAGCTCGCCTCGGCGCTCTCGCTGTCCCTTGCCCTGGAGGCCGCGGCGTACCCCAAGCCGGGAAACGTCCACAGGGCCTCGGACCTCCCGGGCATGTCGTTCGAGGAGTTCCTCGCGGCCAGCGCGGTCTCGGTGCACTTCTTCGAGCTGGCCGCGAGGAGGGGGGCAAGGGGCCGTAGCGGGCGGGTCGTTTTCGCGGACCTCCTCCACTCCCTGGTCGCCGCCCTGATGAGGGCTGGGGCCGGCAACGTCTGCCTCGGCTCCTGCCTCCTGTTGTTCCCTCTGGCCGTGGGAGGGGGCTCCTGCATCCCGCGAGTTAGCGCGGAGTGCGCAGTGGAGGGGGCAGCGAGGGCGCTCAGGGAGGCCACGCCGCTGGACACCGCGCACTTCTACGCGTCTGTGAGGCTCGCGGCCCCGAGCTACTTGGGCAGGCAAGACTACACGGGCCCCTACCCAAACGTGTGGGATCGCAACTACTGGTCCAAGATCGTGAGGGGAGGGATCAGGCTGTGGGACGTGCTCGAGTTCAGCGCTGGCAGGGACCTCGTCGCCAGGGAACTGGTGAGGGGCTACGAGCTCTCGAGGAGGGCTTCAGCGAAGATCGCTGGGAGGCTCGCCGAGCACGGCAACTGGAATAGGGCAGTGGTCGAGGCGTACGTCTGGCTGCTGTCAGAGGCCGAGGACACGCTCGTCGCTAGGAAGCTGGGCAGGGGCGCGGCCTCGAAGATCAGGGAGAGGGCATCGCGCGTCCTCGAGGAGGTGCTGTCGCGCGGGGAAGACTGGATGGGGCCCGTCATGCAGTTGGACTCCGAGCTAAGGGGAATGGGCGCAAACCCCGGCTCGGCGGCGGACATAGTCGCGGCGGCGATAGCGCTCACGCTCATCGACTCCTCGGGCGCGGACGGGCTCAGGCTGCCGTTCAGCCAGGGGAAACGTTCTTCATCCTGAGCGATACGATTACCGTCGTGTCATCATCTCGTTGGCTTATTTCCTCGCGGGATCCTATTATAGTTGGCGGCACGCCTTGGGAGCCCTCGAGTACGTGCGCATGACGAGGCCCCCCAACTCCGCCCTCAGCGCGCTGGGCGCGGCCCTGGCCTACCTGGCATTCTCGGGGTCGGACCACGGGTGGGGCCTCGTGGCGATCTCGGCGTTCACGGGCTATGCCGCCACCGCGAGCACCATGCTAGTGAACGACTACGTGGACGTGGAGGTCGACAGGGTGAACAAGCCGTGGAAGCCGCTCCCCTCGGGAAGGGCATCGCCGGAGATCGCGCTAGCCGTGGCAGCGTCGCTCGCGACGGCCTCGGCGACAGCGAACGCGCTGGCCGCGGGCCCCGCGCCCTTCGTGGCAGTCGTCGTCTACCTGGCCTTGGGATGGGCCTATTGCTTCTTGAGGAGGATGTGGTGGAACCACGTGCTAGTGGCCCTGTCGACCACGGGGCCAGCGGTATATGGCTACGTCCTCGCAGGCCTACCCATTCCTTGGCTGCCCTTCGTGGCAACGTACTCGGCAACGATCTTCACGACCACGCTGGGGCGCGAGGCGGTCAAGGCCCTCCAGGACGTTGAGGGAGATGCGAGGCTCGGCTATTCGTCGATTCCGATAAGGTGGGGCCGCAGCGCTGCGCTGGGGCTCATAGCGGCAGCGGGCGTGATCGGGCCCGTGCTCGGCATCGCCTCCTGGTTCACAGCGCCGGCGGGCCCCGGCTACCTCCTGGCGATGCTGATCGCGGGCGCCATTTACTCGTGCGCGGCCTTTTCAGCCGTCAGGAGCGGAGGGCGATCGCTCGAGGCGGCGCGCAGGGCGATGCTGGGGGCCATGGGAATAGGCATTATGGCGCTCGCTCTCCTCTGAAGATCTCGTCGGCCACGGCCTTGTACTCGGCAATGCTCCTGGTCTCGGCCGGGTCGACCCCCCTTGCCCTGGCGATGGCGATGCTGAGCAGGCCCACCTCGAGGCTGAGCCCCATCACCTTCTCGAGGTAGGAATTGCCTCGAGCCTCGAGCCTCACGATCTTGGCTCCCAGGCGCCTGTAGGCGCGCTCCATGAACTCGACGAGCCTGGCGCCGGCCAGGTCCTCGGGGTCTAGCAGCTCGAGCACGGCGCCAGCGTCGCCGCCCAGCTCGTAGCCGACGATGTCGTTGTGCATCCACTCCGGCGCCACCTCGACCTTCGCTGGGAGCTTCGAGTTCTCGTTGAGCTCGTTCTTGGCCCTGATGGCCAGGGGTTCGAGCGGCGCGTGCGTAGCGACCACCACGTGCCCCTTGTGCCCGGAGAGGGCTTGCGCGGCCTCGCTCGAGGCCCTGGCCACGGCCCTTGCGGAACCCTCCAGCCAGGCCACGGACCTCTCGGCCTCCTCGTAGGTGACCCCCGTGAGGCCTCGGGACGCGAGCACCGACAGCGCTCCATACAACATTGAGGCGAGGGAGGCCCTCGGAACGAGGCCGCTCCTCACATGGACCGCAGGGAATCCCCTGGCCTCGGCCAGCTCGCATAGCTTCCCCCCGCTACAGATGGCGACGACGTCTAGCCCCCTCCTGGCGGCCTCCTCCGTCGCCTGCAACGTCTCGTGCGTGTTGCCGCTGTAGCTGATCGAGAGGACCAGGGAGGCCTTGCTGGCGAATGCCGGCAGCCTGTGGGACTTCTGGACCAGGATCGGCACCCCTCCGTAGAGCTCGTTCAACAGCCTCAGGTAGTCCCCCACTATTCCGCTGCCGCCCATGCCGACAGCAATAACGGCGGCGTAGCGCTCCCCGGGGGGCTTGACCTCGCCCCAGGAGCGGAGGACCTCGCGCACGTGCTCAGGCCACGAGAGGTACGCGCGTTCCAGCTCCAAGAACTCGCACCCGTGCTTTTCTAGAGGGGCGAAATAAAAAACAGTTGGCGACGGAGCTTGGACAAGATCTTAAGGGAGCTCTCCCACGGCCACAACGTGATCGTGGGGCACCACGCCACAGCTAAGCTTGCGCTGGCCTCGAGCCTCGCGATCTATAACCAGGCCTGGAGATCCGTCGTGGTGGTCGGCCCCGAGGAGCTATTGAGGGGCCTCAAGGTGGAGGCATTCAAGGAGGATCGAGTGCTCATGTCAAGTGACATGGCCTTCGAGATCGCCGGGGATGCGATGTACATCCTGTTGGAGCCGGGCTCGTTGCCCCATCCGAGGGCCGGCGCAGACGTCACGGCCCTCTCGACCCCGGGAGCGTTGCCCAGGATCCCAAGGGGATATAGGAGGTTCAGGCTCTACGAGGCTGGCCCCTCCGAGTTCGTGATAAGGTCAACTGCTGGGGACTTCAGCGACAGGTTCGTGGTCAGCGAAGGCATGGCGAGGGAGGCCGGCGAGCGCTACGGGAGGGTCCTGGACGTGCTCAGGAGGGCAATGCTCGACTTCGGCGAACTAAGGGTCAGGGACGCGACCTTCATACTAATGCGGGAGCTGTCGGTGGACAGGAGGGTCGCGATGAAGCTCTTGGGGGAGCTCGCGCGCAGGAAGATGATTAGGGTGAGGAGCGGGAGGGTCGAGCTGGCCTAGGGGGCTTGGGCGCGAGGTCCTCGTCGAAGTAGATCTTCAGTAAGCCGAGCTTCTTCATGATTAGGTTTACGTAGTCGTCTATCACGCTCCTGCTAACCCCCATTTTCTCGGCCCTGTTGACCACGATGCCCTCCACAACGCTATACCTCCCGTACCTCTCGTTTAGCTCCTTCCAGGGGACCCCCCTCATCGCCTTGACGACGTCGTTGTCCACTGGCAACACCCCCTTCATCATGAGGACTGCCAGGATGGGGTAGCCGACGTACGATCTGTGCAAGGTGCCGTTGTCGTCGCTGTAGGCCCTAATCACGCTGCCGTCCTCGACCACCACCTTGACGTGGTACTCCCTTTCGCCAGTGCTCGAGGTCACGAGGGCCTCGTCCGCGCCGACCATCCTAACTCTGCCATCGCCCAGGCTGCCTGCTGCCTCTAGGACCTTTATCCTGGGGGGCTTCTGTAGGAGCTTCATCCGACGTCCCTCGCCCTTATGATCAGGGGCTCCCTCCTCTCGACCTCCCCCACCCCTTTCAGGGCCTGGCCTATCCCCATCGACGCCACGCGCTGAGCGGCGTCCTTGTCGAGCAGCAGGTAAAACTCGGCGTCCCTGCCGTCGACGGTCCCCCTCAACAACAACAGCGGCCAGCGAAATCCTTCGACCTCCTCATAGCCTATGACTATCCCCTCGAACCGCACCGATTCCAAGCCGAGCCACCAATACTTTTGTTAGGACTACAACTTTAAAGATTGACCTTTAGGCTGGAGCTGCGCTGTTCGTCGCGACCCCCTAGGCGTAGGGCTTTGTGATCCTGACGTCCCTGATCAAGGCGTAGGGGGCTCTCGACGGGAGGGGCATGTCCCACCAGTGGATGTCGTAGCGTTCGCGGCTGAGGAGCTCCAAGTTGCTGGCGATCCTGAGCAAGTTGTCCGAGATCCTGACCTTCTCGGCGGGCCTCACGATCTTGCCGCCCTCTATGACGAATATTGCGTCTCGCGTGATGGTGGAGAACGAGCCCTCGGGGGCGTTATGTATTCTGGTATACCAGTTGTTCGTTATCAGGAGCCCCCTCCTCACGAGCGACAGCATTTCGTCGAGCTCTGCGTCGCCGGCCTCTATCACGAGGTTCCAGGGCCTTGGCTGTATCCAGCCAGCGTTGGCAGTGCTATTGGCCCCCATCTTGGCCGCCGTCTTGGTGTTGTGTAACAGGCTCCTCAGGATCCCCCTCTCGATGAGCGACTTATCGTACGTGGCCTGCCCCTCGTCGTCGAAGCCCGAGGAGAGGGGTAGCTCCGAGAGCCTGGGGGAGTCGACGATCGTGAGCTTCTCGGAGGCCACCCCCTCCCCGATCTTCTTGTCGACGAATACCGATGTGCCGCTCATGACCGAGTACGCAGATGCCATCCTGGCGAGCACTCCCATTAGGTGCGCGAATACGAGGGGGGAGAGCACCACATCGTACTTGCCCTCTGGCACGCTGCTCCTCCCAGCGGACTCGCGAGCAAGCCCGGCGGCAATCTCTATGGTTTTCCTGATCCCCTCCTCGTCGAGCTTCCTCCTCGCGAGCCCCCACTGCCCACTGCCGTCGGGCTCCTTCAGAAACCTCACGTAGAACTCGAGCGACGTGCCCTCCTCGCAGAGTGTCTTCGTGGACGTTGTCATCGCGAGGCACTTGGCGGTCCGGGCAAGGTCGAGGGTTCCCGCGAAGTCGTCGAGGCCGCTCCCCCTAGCATATGACTCGGCCATCTCTGCAACCTCCTCCGGGTTCTCGATCGCCTCGGAGATTCGATGATCCGCGAGCCCCTCCAGCCCGCCCGTTGCGCTGGGCTGCGGCAGGGGGGCATATAGCGATGAGGCGGCCAGCCTATCGATCTCGCTTGATAGCCCCTCGATCGCCCTCGATGCCTCGTCGATTTCACGCGCGCTGAGGCTCGTCAACAGGATCCTGCCGCCCCTGGCGACGTAGATCTGGAGGTGGAGATCGTCCCAGCTCTGCACAACGCTTGGCTGCCTGTTGGCGAACTTGACCATGGTCCTCCTGATTCCCAGGACCAACACGGCTGCCTCGTCGAAGCTCTTGCCGAGCCTCTTGAGCAAGGTCTCGGCCGCAGCGCTCGCGCGCGCCATCATTGCGCCACACCCAGCCTAACCTTCTCGAGCCTCACGTCGGGGCCCCCGAACCACACAGGGACCCCCTGCGGCGGCTCGCCCTTCCCGCACGTGCCAGCGTAGAACTTCAACTCCTTCCCCTTGGCCACGATCCCGCTGTAGAACGCACCTGTAGTTATTTCGAGGACGGGGTTCTTCACGTAGCCCCTCAGCTCGCCCCTCTCTATGAGGTATGCCTCGAGTCCCACGTAGCGCTGGTTCCACCGCTCGTCATCGATGTTCCACTCCATGTAGCTCTTAAGGTAGACGCCCAGCTCGATGTCCTCGATCAGCTCGTCGAAGCTCCTGTCGCCGGGGGTCAAGTAGGTGTTCGACATCCTAACTATTGGCTCGCTGCCGTAGTCCATCGCCCTCGCGGAGCCGTTGCTCTCGACGCCGAAGACCTTTGCCGTGGCCCTGTTGTGGAGGTGCTCGTTGATGATGCCTTCCTTGTACAGGTACTTAGGCCTAGCTGCGACGGCCTCGTCGTCGAAGAGGAAGTAGCCGTAGCTGCCGGGGATCGTCGGGTCGTCGACGACCGTGGCGAGCTCATTGCCGATCCTGCGGCCCCCCATCCCGGGCCTGATGAAGCTCCTCCCTGCCTGGGCCATCTCCCTGCCCAGCACGCGGTCGGCCTCGCTGGGATGTCCCGCGCTCTCGTGGGCCATCAGCCCAACGATCTCGCTCCCCACGATCACGTCGACGGGCTCGCTTGGCGGGGCCCTCGCCGTTAGCAGCACTCCCTCGAGCGTTTTGACCTCGCGCTCTATTGCCTCCTCGAGCCCCCAGTTCCTAATCAGCTCGAAGCCGCCGCTGCCCCCGTACTCCTCAGCCCTTTGGAGGTAGCCGGCTGAGGGCTGGCCCAGTACCACGTTATAGAACAGGTAAAGGCGCGGTATCGAGCTCTCGACGAACCCCCCATCGCTATTGACGACGACCTTCCTCTCGACGCTCTCGTTGTAGCTTACGTTTAGGGCCCTCACCTTGGCCTCCCTAGTGGCGCTGGCGCTAATGTTCCACAGATCCCTAAGCAGCCCAAGCTTTTCCTCTGGACTAACTTCGTCGAATCCCCTTTTCGGGGCCACCTCGTACTTAGCCCTGCCCACCCTTGCCGGGCCCATGGATAGGGGCCTCTCGTATAGTTTCGCGAGGCCCTTGGCCCTCGAGATGGCGCTTTCGAGCGCTTTCTCGAGTCCCTCTCGCGTCAGATCGTTGGTCGCGCTAAATCCGAGCGAGCCGTTCACTAGCACCCTCACCCCAACCCCGCGGGAGAGCCTCACGTTCACGTTGACGAGTTCGCCGTTCCTAGAGGTCATGGAACGCGACGAGATCTCGTGGAACCTGGCCTCCACGTATTCACAACCCCTTTCTCGTCCGAGGTCGACGAGCCTCTCCAGCAAATCCTGCAATCCGAGCGCCCCGAGCGAACGTAACAACTTAAAAACATGTTAAAATAAATATGTTTTTTGTGGAGGATTCTGGCGACGGTCGGTGGTTCGCATGTCGGAGACCCGGACATTGGAGCTAAACACGGGCATAGTGATAGCAGGCGCGTATGCAAAGAAGATAAAGAGGACTGTGTTCGCCCAGCTGAGGGACCTTGTGAAGTCCGACAGGGAGTTCACCAATAGGATTGCGATGGCCGTCGGAGAGCTCAACTCAGTGCTGTATAACATAATTGTCACGGGCCTTGGAAGCGACAAGGGCGACGCCGTGAGGGTGAGGATCAAGTACGAGGTCGATCCCTCGAATAAGACGATAACGTGGGACTACGGAAGCCTGGTCGTGGAGTTCTACAAGAGGGTCAACGACTCGGAGGTTGCCGAGGTCGTGCGCGAGGCCACCACGCCCGAGAAGATCGAAGCCGTGAGGGAGAGGTTCAGGCGTGCCCCGGTCCCGGAGGAGGCGCTGCCAGCCCCCGCTCCGGCGCCAGCCCAGCCTCCGGCCGCGGCGCGCGAGGCCCAGCCCCTGGCCCTGTCCGGCATACAGGTGAGCGCTGAGCAGTTCTCAGAGACCATTGAAGGCGGATACATGTTCAAGTTGGCCGATAGCGAGGGCCAGAACATTGGCATAGCGGAGGTCGAGAAAACGGACAGGGGCTCCTCCATAGACGCGGTGCTCATGATCGGCGGGAAGTGGTATAGGGTGCTCGTCGAGAGCCCGCTGAGCAAGGACGAGTTCGTGAAAAACCCCTCGCGCCTAGTGGAGGAGATCGGAAGGGCCTCGGCCCTCGAGATAGGCAAGGAGGAGGCGGAAAAGCTCATAAAGGAGAAGATGGCCCACACGCTTTGATCGTTTCCCTCTCGCGAGGGACGACGCAGCCTCCCTTTCGTGATGGGTTATTTTTACTTCACCCTACGCTGGAGCTCCTCTCCGGCTAGCTCGCTTAGCCTCCTGAGGAACTCCTCGAACTTGTGCTCCTCCACCCTGGCTCCCGCGGCCTTGTCGTGCCCTCCTCCGCTTATGTCCATTTCCCTGCTCACCGCCCTGAGGATTCTGTTGAGGTCGACGACATCCGACCTGAGGCTCATTATCAGCATGTTGCCCCTCCTCTCGTAGGCCAGCCCTATGGGGGTATTGCCGTAGATCCTCGCGTAATGCGCTGCCCTGCCCAGGCTCCCCCTCGGCTCCCTGGCCACGGACACCAGCCCCACGACGACTACGTTTTGCTTGACCCACAACCTCAGCTCCTCCTCTAGGGCGCTCTCGTGCTTGGCCAGCTCGAAGAGCTCGGGATCGCTGCTGGGCAAGCCGTTCTTGCTCAGCGAATCGACCACGCGCCTCTTCAGCTCGTAGTTCTTGCCCGCGCGCTCGAGCCCTAGGACCAATATGCCCGCCTCGTAATACACTCCCCTCTTGTCCCACCTCGCGAGGGCGTTCCTGACCCAGGGCGTCTCATCAACGTAGTCCCCAATGGCTCCATAGAGGGCAATTCTCGAGTACTCCTCCTCTATGAGGCCCTCCTTCTCGAAGAACCTGTAGGTGAGCTCCGAGGCAGCGCAGCAAGTGTCGTGCACGAGCTCTGCGTGGCCGAGGTCCAACGCGCGCTCGGGAAGCGGGTGGTGGTCTATGTAAATGAACCTGCCATGTGTAGATCTCTCCCTAACGATAGACTCGAGGGCCCCGAGCTCCCTCTCGTTGAGCGCGACGTCGGCCACCAACACGTTGTCGCCATTCTGCGTGAACTCCGCAAGATCCTTTGCTAGCCCCACGGGATGCGTGAAGACAACGTTTACGTCCTCTCCTCCTTTGGCTAGTGAGGCCTTGGCGATCGCCCCGCTACAAACGCCGTCGCTGTCCCCGTGGACTAGGAGGACCCAGCGGGCCAAGCTCCCCCCGGCCACGCTTAGCCCTCCTAGATAAAAAGAGCACCCCTCGATTTCTAGGAGGGTCGTCGGCGTGCCCAGGGGGCTCGACATAGGCGAGGCTCCCGAGGAGCTGCTCGAGGCAGACAACGAAACGATATTGCAGGAGTTCCTCGCAGCTCTCGAGGCGTCGGGCGCCAGCGAGGAGACCTTGAGGGCCTACAGGGCTGCCCTGGAGGATTTCCTCGAGTTCGTCAAGGATAAGCCGCTGAGGGAAGTCACGTCGAAGGACGTGCTGGCGTGGAGGGCTGAGAGGCTCAGGAACGGCTTCGGGAGGGAGCGCGGCGACAGGCGCGGTAGGCAGACGACGCTCCACTACTACACGCTCTTCGTGAGGAGGTTCCTCAAGTGGCTCGGGCTCGACGTGAGGGTGCCGGGGCTCAGGAGGCCGCCTAGGAAGATCGAAATACTAAGCGATGAGGAGATCGAGAGGCTCAGGAGCGCAGCGCAGGAGCCCGAGGAGCGGCTGATACTCGACCTGCTGCTCGACACGGGGCTGAGGAGCAGGGAGCTCCTGTCCCTGAAGGTCAAGGACGTGGACCTCAAGAACAGGGTGCTCAGGGTTAGCGAGGCAAAGTACGGGAAGGAGAGGCTCGTTCTGATGACCGCGAGGACAGCAGAGGAGCTCGAGTGGTGGATAAAGATCAGGGGGCTGGGGCCAGAGGATAGGCTGTTCGACCTCTCCTACAGCGGCCTGTACAAGATGCTGAAGAGGCTGGCCAGGAGGGCTGGAGTAGACGGGGCCAAGGTCAGGCCCCACGTGATGAGGCACACGTTCGCTACCAGGGCGCTAAGGGCTGGCATGAGCCTCGCCAGCCTGCAGAGGCTCATGGGGCATGCCGACATAAAGACCACCCAGGTCTACCTGCACCTGAGCGTCGAGGACCTGAGGGCCGAGTACGATTCGAAGATGGAGTCCCTCAGGCGCTGTCCCAGCTGCGGCCGCATGGTGCCCAAGGACGCGCTCTACTGTCCGTACTGCGGGAGGCCCATGGCGGCTGAGGAAGCAGCCAAGGAGGCGGCATAGGGGCTCCAGGCGTTTTTAGCGGGAGCGGGGCTCCAGTAGATCGGCGGGCCCCTTGGCATCGCAGTCCTTCGGATCGATAGCCGGCAGCGACCGCGAGAGGGACCTCGTCGAGGGGCTCAGGGCCACGATCGAGGAGAGCTCCGACTGGGTGAAGGTGATCGACGTCCCGGTGAGGGCCTGGTTCCAGGAGGAGTGTGTCATCGAATTCGGGGAGGGGACGCTTGAGTGCCTCGCGTTGCCCTACACCGTTGGCTCGGCGACGTTGGATGGAGCGGTCGCCGTTCAACCAGGGGACCTAGTCGAGGGCTCCATAGCCTTTGCACCGCTCACTTATGACGAGTTCGGGGCAAGCCTCACCGCTGCAGCGCTACACGGCCGAGGGGTGCGCGCCTTGGTGTTCTACGACGACTACCCCGGGAGGCGGCGCGTCCTGGTCGTGACCGGCGCCGGGGAGCCCACGAGCCTCTCTTCGTCGCCGCCGCCGATCCCCGTGCTCTCGGTGCGCAAGGAGGACTACATGAGGCTGGTTAAGAGGGGCGCGAGGAGGGTTACCCTGACCTATAAATCCAGGCTCGAGGACTCGAGGGGACTTATACTGTTGGCTGGCGTGAACGGGCGCGAGGGGGAAATACACGTCGTGGCGCACCACGACGGATGGTTTGGCGGCTACTCGGACAGCAGGGCGCCGCTTGCAATCCTGGCGGAGCTGGCGAGGGCGCTACGGGGGCTTGGCAGGGCCGTGACGTTCGCCTCCTACACGGCGAGCGAGATCGGCTCGCCCATGCTCTCCCCGATCCACTGGGGATGGGGGAGCCGCTACCTCCTCTCGCAACTCGACTCCAAGGGATTGCTCGAAAGCGTCTCGGCCGCGCTGATATTCGACTACGTCTTCCCCAAGCCCATCATCGCCAGGCGACACCCCGCGGCAGCCGAGTGCGCTGAGGGGTTCACGATCTCGAGGAGCATCGGCGGGTTCCACGACGAGTTCTCCTACGCCCTTCACGGCATCCCCTACATATCGTTTAACTCCTGGAGCGTTGCCAGGCACCTGTACCACACCGACGCGGACGACGGTGGCGAGATCAGGCCCCACGAGCTGGCGCTCGCGAAGGGCGAGGCGGAGCGCGTCGTCAGGTGCCTGGGCAGCTTGCACGTCGACAGCGGGAGGGTAGCCAGGCTTCTCGCGGACGACATGAGGAGGTTGCCAGCGGAGGCCAAGGCACTCCTGGCGAAGCTCGCCGGGGCCGGGGCCGGCCTCAGAGCCCTGCTGCGCGCGTCTTACTCGTACTACTACCTCGACCCTCCCGGAATTCTCGAGCTGGGCCCCCTGGCCGAGCTACAGGGCATTGCAGGGCTCATGGACGAGCTCGAGCGGCTCGAGGGTAGGGCTAGGTTGCTCGGGCCCGACGGTAGGGCGATCTTCGACGGCCACCTGTCGCCCGATGGGGCGGAGCTCGCGAGAGCGGTATTGGCCCAGGCCCTACTGGCATTAGCAGTTGAATATGATAAAAAGCTCTCAGCGAGTATACCACCTCCAAGGCCTAACTCAGCGTAGGGACGGGCAATGCCAGCCCCAGACAAGTACGAGGCCTTCCAGGAGTGGTTCCACTACCACCTCAAGGAGGCCGGGATAGTGGATGTCAGGTATCCAGCCAAGGGCATGAACGTTTGGCTGCCCTACGGCCTCAAGGCGTTGCGCCTCTCCCAGAGAATACTCATGGAGCTCCTGGAGAGGACGGGCCACCAGGAGGCGTACTTCCCCACGCTGATCCCGGAGAGCGTCTTCGCCAAGGAGAAGGAGTTCCTCGAGGGATTCAGCGGCGAGACCTTCGTGGTGGAGGGGACGCCGACGAGGAAGCTCGGCGAGAGGTACTACGTGAGGCCCACGAGCGAGACCGTGATGTATTACATGTGGAGCATGTGGATCAACGGAAGGAGGGACCTGCCGCTGAAGATGTACCAGGTCGTCAACGTGTTCAGGTACGAGACCAAGATGACCCACCCCATATTGCGCGTCCGCGAGATCATGGGATTCATAGAGGCTCACACCGCCCACGCCACGGCCGAGGAGGCCGAGGAACAGGTCCGCGAGGCAGTTAAGATATACAAGGAGTTCTTCGACAGGCTCCTCCTGCCGTACTTCATCGTTAAGACGCCCCCGTGGGACACCTTCGCGGGGGCCGAGTACAACTACGACTTCGTGACCGTGATGCCGGACGGTAAGGGGCTCGAGCTCGGGAGCGTCATAAACCTCGGCCAGAGGTTCGCCAGGGCCTTTGACATAAAGTTCATGGACAGCGACGGGCAGTACAAATACGTTTACCAGACGTGCTACGGCGTCAGCGAGAGGGTCCTGGGGGCTGTGATAGGGATACACGGCGACTCCAAGGGCCTCGTCTTCCCGCCCGAGATAGCCCCAATACAGGCAGTCATCGTGCCCATCGCCAAGGAGACCGACAGGGAGGTGTTCGAGTACGCCAACAAGATCGCCAGGGCCCTCGAGGGGGCAGGGATCAGGGTCCACGTAGACGCCGACATCGAGAGGACGCCCGGGTGGAAGTACTACTACTGGGAGATGAAGGGGGTCCCCACGAGGCTCGACGTGGGAAGGAGGGAGCTGGCCACGGAGACGGTCACGGTGGCTAGGAGGGACACGGGGGAGAAGGTCGTGGTGAGGGCCCCCGAGCTGGTGGAGGAGCTGAGGAGGATTTGGGCTGACATGAACCGCGTGCTGAGGGCCCGCGCGCTCGAACACCTGCGGAAGCTGACGGCGGTGGTTGGAGGCGATGAGGCGCCGCAACAGGCCAAGGGCCTCGTGCTGGCGCCGTGGGATGGGTCGAGGGCATGCGCTGACGAGCTGGAGAAGACGTACGGAAAGCAGGTGCTCGGCGAGGTGGTCGAATCGCCCATAGAGCTCTCGAGGCCTAGGGGGAACTGCGGTTCGCCCGACAGGTACGCGCTCCTGGGGACCACCTACTGATCGCGGGCGATAGGGTTTTAAGAGTTCCTGGCCGAGTGAATGTCGCGGCGCTTTCGCGGGTGAACATGCATGAGCGAGTATGTGAGGGAATTGAAGAAGCAGATCGCAGCCAAGGTGGCGGGAATAAAGTTCCAGGACAGGGGGCCGACGAGCTTCGCCCTGCTCAAGGACAACGAGGTGAAGGCGCTGGTGCGCGACGAGGGCGACTACGTGGTGGTCAGCGTGGGGGGCAAGGACTACAAGTACGACAAGTGGTACACGAAGCCGCAGCACCTAGCCGAGACGCTGGCCATATACCTCGGCGCGAAGGGCAAGTGATCTCAGCACAGGAACGCGGACCTGACGACGAGCCTGCCCTCGAACTCGGAGAGCACTCGTTTCTCTGCGTCGAGGCATATCCCGCGCCTGAAGAAGGGGGCGTCGACGACCAACGTCTCCGCCTCGCCTCCCTCGAAGGCGGGGTTGAAGCCGTACCTCCTGGCCCTCCTTATTATGTCCTCGGTCACCTCGCGATCCACGACCCTACCGAGGTACTCCATCGGCAATCCCATAGTGGTTATCGAGAAGAGCACGTACTTGATCCCCGACTCGGCGAGCCACCTCATGTAGGCCTCCTGGTCGACGCCCCAGTGGGGGCTCAAGAGCGCCAGCCCAAGCCCCTCGCAGGCAGCCTTGAAGGCCCTCAGCTGGTACCTGCTGGCGAGGGCCCCCGTCACCACGGCGTCCACGCGGTACCTCGCCTTGACCCTGGCTAGGAGCTTCCCCAGCGCCTCGCCCTCCCTCGCCGGATCCGCGACCCCCACGGTCTCGAGGGGGAGGCCCATGGCGTTAGCCTGGAGGCTCAGCACCTGGAAGTTGGGCCGGTGGAACAGCATGGAGTAGTCGTAGGCGGGAACGACGCTCGCCAGCACGACGACCTCGGCCCCCTCCTGCGAAGCCCTCAGGACGGCGCTCGCCGAGTCCTTGCCCCCAGTGAACAGCGCTGCGGCCCTCATCGTACCGCGAGCACCAGGTAAAAAGGCGCAGCAGGGCCGTAAAAATGGCCGAGGGCATGGCGCGTGGCCAGGCTCCTGGTGCTGGTCGACGAGCGGGTCAAATCCGGCAGGCTCGTCGGTAGGTACGGCCTCTCGCTCCTCATAGACGTGGGCCAGCAGATTCTGTTCGACGCCGGACCCTCGCCCGAGGCCCTCGAGCACAACGCCGGAGCGCTGGGCGTCGACCTCTCGGCGATCGAGGCCGTCATAGTCTCGCACGAGCACTCGGACCACGTGGGGGGCCTGGAGGCAGTGGGGCGCCACTCGCCGTACGCCAGGGCCTACATCCCCTACGGCACGTGGGAGGGGCTCGGGAGGCTGGCCAGGAGGCTTGGGCTGGACCCGGTGGAGGTGCACGAGGACGTCCAGGTGGGCCCGGGGGTCTTCGTCACGAGGTCGTTCTACGGGCCTCCCTTCGAGCAGTTCGCTGTCCTGATGGGGCGGAGGGGCCCCGTGCTGATCTCCGGCTGCTTCCACCCGAGGAAGGAGGAGGTGCTCAGGCACGTCGAGGAGAGGTACGGCAGGCCGGCAATGCTAGTCGGGGGGCTCCACCTCTCCAACGCGCCGGACGAGGCGATCCTGAGGACCGCGAGGGCCTTGGCCGAGGAGTTCGGGATCAAGCGAGTGGTGCCGCTCCACTGTAGCGGCGAGAGGGCGGCGAGGGCCATGGAAGGGCTGGGTATAGAGGTCGTGAAGCTAAGGGCCGGGGACGAGCTGGAGGTCTAAAAAAGTAGCCATCGGCGCGACTTAGAAGGGCACGTTGTGGCCCGGGTTCGGGAAACCTCCGCCGTTTCCGTCGGCAATCGCCACCTTGGTTACGAGCGCTATCGCTATCGCCAGCGCGAGTGGAGCTACTATGTACAGGGCCTTCACAACCTTCTCGTCCTTCACGCGCCCCACCGGGAACCCTCTTACTCGGCACCTGTATTTGTCCCTTCTTTTCTGTTTGTGTTTATGTTTTGGTAACAAAGTTCATTAACTGATGAATGACAGATCACGCATGGCCCTTCAACGTGGTCCACAGGAGGATCGCGAGGGCGGTCTTCATGTCCTTTATCTCTCCGCCCTTCAGCATGCCCAGCGCATCGCTCATTTCGACTTCCTGGACCTCGATGAGCTCGTAGGGCTCGGGCCTAGCCCCAACGTGCCTGAGCCCCCTCGCGACGAAGAAGTGCATGAGCTCGGTGCTGTAGCCGGGCACCGGGTAGAACGAGCCGAGGTACTGCCACGACGAGGCCTCGTAGCCTGTCTCCTCGACCAGCTCCCTCTTCGCCGCCTCTAGGGGCGTTTCCCCTGGGTTGACCACTCCAGCTGGCACCTCGAATATGTAGTCGTTGATGGGGGCCCTGTACTGGGACAGGAACAGCGCCCTTCTATCGTCCAGGAGTGGCAGGATCACCGAGCTCTGGGGGAACACCACGACGTCCCTCTGGAATGTCCTCCCGCGGGCCTCGACGGTTACCCTCTCAACATCGAATCTGAGCCCTTTGAACATGGAAACCCGCTCCTTAATCATCGGCTTCATCGAGCGCCCGCCCCACGCGCTCGTCCTTGAAAACGCGTCGATTCGGGAATGCCCTGTCCTTTGGAGAACATTATATTAAACACGTAAAAAATATATCGGTAATAGGAAAAGGACTATTGTGGCCTAACGCCATGGCGGCCCCCCATAGCGACTCCCCGTTCGACGAATTCGAAGAAAATAGATCGCTAACATTACGTGATATTGTCAATTTATTCGAAAGGCCTAACATCAGGCTGTTGTCCTTTATCTTAAGGAAGAAGGGCCACGCCCAAGCAATAGACCGCCTCGCTAGGGTAGGATTTGTGGGAAACCTTTCCAGCATTGCGCGACGCCTAAACATGAGCCCCGCCGGCCTCCTGAAGCTCATAAAGAGGTTCCAGGACATGGGTTTAGAGTTCATGCCAGATATAGATTTAGGGAAGCTGGGACTCGAGGAACTCATCATATACGTGCCGCAGTTCATTGATTACGAAAGCGTGTTTCCAAAGGACTGGCTAAAGTCCTTCTTCCCTTTATCGTCACCGC
>JBEULI010000006.1:0-2920 GCA_041287395.1 Desulfurococcaceae archaeon | reverse complement strand
GAAAAATTCTTGATATATGCTGGGTAGTCCCTCTACCCTTATTAGAGAATTCGGTATAAGTATACTTGACAAACGCTCTAGGACGTCTCGAGATCCCTCACGTGATAACGACACCAGTAGCAGGGAGTATATCTTTGTAGGTAGTCTCCATTTAGATCCCCTCTTGCTGACCGTCTCAATGGTTTCAAGCACCCCATCCATATATTGAGAAATACCCTCTGCGGTTAACATGATACCCTCTTCATATCTCTTCCTAGCCTCCTTCACGCGTTCATCGATCCACTGCCTAATTATTTCAGTAAAATATTTTACTTTACGTCGTAGCCTGGCCGGCAACCTGTCTTCTATCACTTGTTCTAGCCCTACGTTGTGATATTTGGATGTCACAACAAATAGAGATTTTATGAAGTCTGAGAGCCTCACACTCTTAAGAACTTCTATATGAATCCTTGGTATTTTACTTATTAATAGTGATACTATAGGTTCCCTAGATATAGACTCCTTAATTTCCTTGGCCACCCCCTCGCCATCGGAAGTTAGCACTATCATCAGGTGGTGATCCCTATAGTAGAGCTCGTCCATGTGTCTAGAAACGAGGCTATTAATGATCTCTTTTAACGCGCTCTTTAGATCCTGATGTTGGTACACTACGGGTGGAACAGGTATGAGGTATAAGGCAAGGTTACCGTCCATAGAGCCTGTGATGTACTTGGAGAGCTCTTCTATAGATCTCACAAGCACGTCCCTATAGGAGCTGACACTCAATAAGCTTCTTAACTCGTCTTCAAGACTGCTAGCTGTTGACGGCCCCTCTGATATCAAAGGACTCCATAAGTATAGGGGCATGAGATCCCTCACGACCCACGGTGCTATGACTATATAGTTATCCCTTCTTACATCGTCTATCAGGTTCCAAAGGCCTTGGAAGTTTCGAAATACAGGCATACTTTTTCTGAGATCCTCTAGCGCGTATGATTGTGCTCGGTATAGCACTTCTAAAAGCTCGGCATCCCTGGGTTCTACTGTGGGGAAGTTCTCGGCTATATAAGCGATGACCAGGTCAAAAAGGGCTTCTATATACCTTTTTAACACGTCACTAAACGTATACTTACCCCCACCTATACAAATTCTCCTAGTAGCTCCCTCGCGTTTCGCAAACGCTGATAGAACGTTTTCAAGGGCTTCCCGTCCATGTCTCTCCAATAATTCATAAAAATCCCCTGGTAAGAAAACGTTGTGGAGCTTCAACAGATCTTCAAGATCTTTGATAAAGGTTTCAACAGCTTTTTGCACATCTACTAAGTCTTTGCATATAATAGCGGAGCTCCCCCATAGTCTGTCAAGGAGTCTGTTAAGAACATCTCCACGTCCTCGTAGGAACGGTAGATTTTCTATATCAGCGAGTTTCAATGGAGCTATATTTAGGATGAGGTACTTTAACAGCATCTCACAGTCTTTATCCCCCTCGCATATATCCCGTTTGAGGCTATCTAGGCTGTCGAGGTCAATCACTCTCACACCCTCGCTTAGCAGGGTGCTGGCCTCAGGCCGCGACTCCAGTTCTCTTAGCCCGCCTATATCTCTGTCAATTAACGCTAGCTCGAACAAGTGCGGTATCCACCCGATCTTGCCACGGGACAACCACCACAGAGTGTTGGACTTCCTGCCATCGTCCTCCAGACCCTCCTTGGCGATCTTCTCATTGACCTTCTCATATAGTGTGTCCGGATCCACGGACGGTATCATTAGCAACTTGAAACGGCGTATTGCAGCCGTATCTGCACCAAACTTTGAGAGGAACAATTCATAGTATGAGACGTAGCCCACAGAGAATGTTATATAGATCCCGTAGCCCCCTTGACATACAGCGTCAGCGACCCCACGGAACCCTTCATAAACTTTGTTTTGGAATTCTTCAAAGCCTGACTCTACCTCGTCTACCAAGATTACTACACCACCTTTTAATCTGAGAGCCTTATCAATAGATTCCATGACTTTCTCAAGGGGAACTCCTATCTTCCTAAAGAGCTCACTCGGAGGTATAGACTCCGAGAGCCCTGGAACCGTGGGTAGGAATAGCAGTCTTAACTCTATTTTTTCATTATTCAAATTCTTCCTTATCAGATCAAGCTTGCTAAGCACTAGTTGCTTCAAGGATCCGACAAGATCTTCTGCCGTAATCCTCTCCTTAATTTCTTTTAGGACGTCTTTCAGCGTCAGATAAAACGCCGGAACACCCATGCCCCACGAAAACTTAAACATATGATATAGTAACTGGGTCTTTCCAGCCCCGAACGCCCCTAGTACTACTAATGGGCAGTGTTGTCCGAAGAAATCACTAGCAAAATTCTCTATTTCTTTCTCGGCCCTCTCCCTGATATCTTTGTGTACCCAAGTAAAATCTTGCCAGTTCTTAGTCAGGGAGGCTACGACTTCAGACACGGCCTACACACCCATAGGTAGAAGGCTTGTTGGGCTCTATACTCATTATTCTGTACAGAGCCTTATATTCAAGGATTCTGTAGTGTGGCCCTGTGCCCAGCATGTAGTAGTATAAGATCCTAAGGTCGTTAACACGACTATAGTACGCGGCTACATCCCCTTCACGGGTCGTGTCTTCGATTGGTTAGTAGCTCTTTTATCCAGGCTTTCTGAGTAATGCATCCTTTAGGGTTATAGCTATGGCGTAGGCCATTGGGACTGGCACTGCCTCGCCGAAGAGCCTGTAGGCCCTCTCTACCGGGACTTTCACCATCCAGTCGTCGGGGAACCCCTGTAGCCTGAGGTATTCCCTGACCGAGAGGGGCCTGTCTTCCCAGGGGTGGATCATCATGGTGGCCTTTAAGGTCGGGGACGTCACCAGCGTCGGCGAGGGCTCGAACCACGCCAGCCTCCTGTAGAAACCCATTCTCCCACCCTC
>JBEULI010000005.1:0-83820 GCA_041287395.1 Desulfurococcaceae archaeon | reverse complement strand
CACCCTTAGCGCCACGGTGCCGAGGAGCCTGCTGATGAACGAGGACGCCAGGACGTAGTAGGAGAAGGCCATGGTCGCGGCCAGGGCCAGGCACGATGCGACGTCGAGCGCCCTCGCGCCCCTCCGCGGCCTAGGGGCCTCCGCCCGGAGGCTCCTCCTGTACACCGCGAAGACCCCGTAGTAGATCTTGAGTCCAGCTTCCTCGAGCCTCCTCCTGTTAAGGGCGTAGATAGCGTTCGCGGCGAGCCAGACAAGCGCGAGGGCCACAAGCGCGTACGAAAGCCCTCCCAGCGATTGTAAAAAGCCCATAAAGGCCCCCTTGAGGAGTTCTAGAGGCCAGGGAGAAGCTCTTAAAGGCCATTGAAGGCCTGGGGCTGGCCTTGCCAGCCAGGAGGGTGCGCCGCGTCCCGGAGTACAGGGAGGTCGTGTACAGCGAAGAGCATTGGGCGTTGCTCGGCCGGCTTAGGGAGGAGGCAATGAGGATCATGGAGGTCCTAGCGAGCGCCGGGTTCTGGCCAGTAGTTCACGGAAGCGTCGTGCGGGGCGACGTGCACGAGGACAGCGACGTCGACGTGGTGCTGCTGACGCCCGTCCAGCCGTATGTCGTCGAGGAGCTCGCGTCAAGGAGGGGGTTGTCGATCGTCTCGCGGAGGCTCGTGATGGCGACGCCGGCCTCCACTCCAAAGGTCTACTTCTACTTGGACCACGAGGGGAGGAGGACGATCAGCGTCTTCCTCGGGAAGCCCTCGAAGGCCGAGCACGACTTCTACTTCTTCAGCGGGATCGCTGACTTGGAGGAGCTGAGGCGCGGCGCTAGGAAGCCCGGGGTGAACAAGGAGCTGGTCCTAATAGTGCCGACCGCGAGGGGGCACGTCGAAATGCCCCTTAAGGGCAATGAGCACTATGCAGCGAGGTTGCTTGGAGCCGACATCCAGGCAATAATCGAGAGGGAGGAGGTGCTCAGCAGGAGGGACGAGGTGGGAAGGACGGGGGTCTTCCTGGATGTGGAGATAACGCCCGAGGAGACTGTTGAGGAGGCGCTCGACAGGATCGCTAGGTCCAATCCATTCCTCAGGCGTTACTACCGCGGCTAGGGCAGGAGACTTCTGCGGCATACCTCAGTATCGCTACTACGCCTCCCAGGGGCACGAGCTCAGAGAGCACGTAGTCGTCGTCCGGGGCGATCACTACCTCGGCGCCTCGCTCGTGCGCGCTGGCCATGGCCTTCAGGAGCCTCGTCCTCACGTCCTCGGGGGCGTTCCTAAGGCTCGCGGACGATACCAGGAGCCTGCCGATGGCCCCAATTTCAGCAGCCCCCGAGACCTCGTCTACGCCGAGGGCCACGCGACAGGGATCCGATGCCAGGAGGCGCTTGGCCTCCTCCAGGATCTCAGCCGCTCTGGCTATCCTGAGCTCGCCGAGCACGGTTCTGACGCCCTCCCGGCGCACCAGCTCGTAGATCCCGTCGCATCCTCCGACGGACAACGGCTCCACGTGGACGCTGAACTTCCCCCTTCCAGCGCTGGCGATCGCGCTCTCGAGATCCTTTTGAAGCGTTATGGGCGCGCCGATGACTATTGCCTTTGGACGATGTCTTTCGGCTGCCTCCAGAACGGCCTTTGCCACCTCGCCAATGTAGTCCTCGCCTCCCTCGGCGCACTCGTACTCCTTGCCGCATCGCCTGCCGACGCGGCTCGCCAAGACCTTCACGCCGCTCTCGGTCAGTATCCCCACGCAGGCCTCCTCGTAGTCCACGGACACCACGAGCACGGCCTCGTTCGTCAGCCCCCTACGCAGGGCCTTGAGGAGCGCTGGGTTCCAGGACTCCTTCTTTATTATTACCACAGAGCCGGGCCCGATCGACAGGGTGTGGTGCTTGCCCCTCACGCCGAACTCCTTGGGACCCTCGACCACCGTCCCTCCGATCCTGGCCCTGTCGGTGAAGCGCTGGAGTTCAACGAACTTCACCTTTATGGTCAAAGTCATGGGGAGCCTGCGCGACTCGCCGCCCTCGCCCATGCTGACGTCGCGCAAGGTCTGCGCGGTCACCAGGTCTCCCGGCTCCACGACTAACGAAAGCAGCCACAGATCCTGCTCGTCCTCCACGAGAACCTTCACAGCGCCCTCCTCGAGATCCTCTTCCAGGATCCGCGTCGCGGATCACCGGTTGGGCCTGTATCCAACGCCCCTGATTATCACCGTGGATTTCGTCCCGAGCCCTCCCAATACCTCTGCGCTGGACTCCCTGAAGAACATCTTGGAGATCTCGATGGCGGTGAGGGTGTGCAGGGTGAGCGACGAGACGTCGATCCTCGACTTCCCGGCCGCCAGGAACATGTAGGGCACCAGCATGTCGCCCATGTGTCTATCGAACGCCGCCCCGCTCCTCGCCTCCTCGACCAGCAACTTGGCGGCCTCGCCCCCAACCGCCTCTGCCGGCTTTCCGCGTTCGCCGAGCGAATCGGCGCCGATCATGGTGCGTGAGGGGAGCTCGGCGTATAGGACGATCCCGCTTCCAGGGCTCGTGTGGAGCGCCCTAGGGACGTGTTCCACCTGGATCTCGGGGTTGAGGCCAAGCTCCCGGGCCAAGATCTCCCTGGCGCTGGAGGCCTGCCGTTCCGCGACGTGCCTAGGGAGGTTGGCGGCATGGCTTATCCCCCTAACGAAAAGGGGCCTCCCCCCTCCGACGGCCTCGATGGGAGCTAGGGGTTGCGAGAGGGGTTCAACGCGTGCCTCAACCAGGCCGCCGCCCCTGGGGTAGTAGCCACGCCTAACGACGTCGATCCTGACGGTTGCCCCCATGAGCGCGATGTTATGAACGAAGACGGTCCTGAGATAATCTATGGGCGGGCTCCACCTGACGTCGGTGCCCCCCGAGATCTCAACTCGGGTTCTCGCCTCAGCGAACAGGAGGGCGGGCATGATCGCCTGTAGTACGAGCGACACGCTGCCGGCGGTGCCCACGTCAAACTTGTAGTTGCCTGCTAGCCTGGCCCTGGGCTCGAAGTAGAGCTCGGTGCTGCCCACGCGGTCGCCCCTGACTACGGCGTCGGACAGCTCCTGCAACGCCCTGACGGCGGTCAGGTGCTGGGGCCTGAGCCCCGGGTTGTCGCGCTTAGCGCGGATGTTGTATATCCTCAGGGGCCTGAGGGTTAGCACGGAGAGGGCCAGGCTATACCTCAGCACCTGGCCCCCTCCCTCGCCGATGCTCCCGTCAATCTCCAGGACCCGCTCCACGAGAGCACACCTCCCTGACCCTCCGAACGCCGTCGATCTCGTCCAAGAACCTGGCCACCTCTGCGGGGACCAGGGGCCTCCACTCGCCTCCGCCCGCCATGAGCTCCCTAATTTTCGTGCCGTTGTACTTGTCTGGCTCGCGGAGCTCCACTCTCATAGTCCTGAGCCCCAGCCATGCAAACGGCAACAATACCTCAGGGTTCCCTGCAGCGACCACGTCCACCCTAGGGGCCAGGGACAGGACGTAGGCCGTCCACGCCGGGGGCATCCTCAGGTCCGGCACCGGGATTATCCACAGCCTCTCCCTCCCGAGGGCTCGCGCGATCATCTCGATCCTTTCGCCAGCCGTGAACGGGTTCCTGCACGTGAACGCCTCCTGGGCGCTACCCACGACCACCACGACCTCGTCGAAGTCACCAAGTAGCTCCCTGATCACCGCCTCGTGCCCCTTGTGAAATGGCTGGAAGCGCCCTGGGAAGAGGGCCCTCCTGGTCATACCGCTTTCCGCCTGCCTGGGCCTTTTTGAGCTTCGCTGATGTGGGCTGCGCCTCGGACGGTCTCAAGAACTTTGAGTCTTTGCGTCGAAACGGTTGCCACATTCCATTACCTCGCTGTCAGGTTGAGCGAGTCGAGGTTGTGGAGCGCGGCTATGCGAGGAGGCTGGGCGCCCCCATACCGGCCGTATAGGGACTTTGCCAACAACTTCTCCAGGGTGCCGATCGCGTTCGGCTCGCCGTGGTTGAGTATTATCGTCCTAGGGCGCGGCTCGACGCTTTGGGCGTACTTCAACAGCTCCATCTGGTCGCTATGGCCGCTGAAGCCGTCTATGCTCTGCACCTCGAGATTTATCTTGAGGATCTCGACCCTGTTCTCGGACACTATCTGTATCTCGCGCATGCCGTCCTTGATCTTCCTGCCAAGCGTCCCCTCGGCCTGGTAGCCGACGAACACCAACGCGTTGCGCTCGTCGCTTGCCATGAGCTTCAGGTACTCAACTGCAGGTCCCCCCGTCAACATCCCGCTCGTGGCTATTATCACGGCCGGCCTGTCCTCGATAACGTCAGCCCTGGCCTCGGTCCCCTCGACGGGCTCTATGTGATCGGATACGAAGGGGTTCTCGCCCCTATATACGAGCTCCCTGACGTACTTGCTCATGTATTCGGGGTACTGCGTGTGTATTGCTGTGACCTCGTTCAGCAGCCCCTCTAGGTAGATCGTGACGTCGTTCGGCAGGAGCTTGTTGTTTATGGCCTCGTTCAACACCATTAATATCTCCTGTCCTCTGCCCACGGCGAACACGGGGATCAGGACGCTTCCCTTTCTCTCCGCGACCCTCTTAACGATCTCCACGAGGCTTTGTTCGGCCTCTGCCCGGCTCTGCTGCCTCGTGGCGCCGTAGGTCGACTCCATGATCAGGGTCTCGACCCTTGGGAACGTGTTGTTGGCCCTATCGAGTAGCTTCGTGTTGGCGAACTTGAAGTCGCCCGTGTAGACTATGTTGTGGAGGCCTGCCCCGATGTGCAGGTGAACGATGGAGCTCCCCAAGATGTGGCCGGCGTTGTACATCGTGAGCTTTATGTCTGGCGCGACATCGGTCACCTCCTCGTACTCGACGGGGATCGTGTGCAAGATCATGGTCATGATGTCCTTCTCGCTGAAGGGCACGTAGCGCCCCTCGCGCCTGGAGACCTCGATCAGGTCCTTCAACATTATCACCGAGAGCTCCCGAGTGGGCCTGGTCATGTAAGTCGGCCCCCTGTAGCCGTACTTGTAGAGCAGGGGCACGAGCCCCACGTGGTCCAGGTGGGCGTGGGTGACTATGATCGCGTCAAGCTCGTCGAGGTCCGAGCCTAACAGCTCCAGGTGCGGGTACATCTTGACGGGATCCGGTGTGCCGACGTTTATCCCCAGGTCCATGAGCACCTTGCTCTCCCTGGTCTCCACGAGGATTGCCGACCTGCCGACCTCCATGAAACCGCCGAGGGCCGTCATCCTCGCGAAGTTGTTCTTGAACAGGAGGTCCCTGTGGATCCTCTCGCCCAGGGACCTCAGGAACTCGAGCCTGTACTTGCTCTGCTTCAACAGGTTGCCCATCACCACGTAGAGTGACTTGGATTCGAGCGGGCTGCTCCTCTGCGGGACAGGCCTCCAGCCGGTCTCAGCCAGTATGAAGTGCTTGAAGTACGTCCCCTTGCCTATGATCACACCCGGCTTCTCGGTCTTGATCCACACCTCGCCCAGGGCTTCGTCGAAGTATATCCCGTGTGGGTCGACGCCGGCGTCCTCCGGGACTATTTCGAGTATTCTCTTCTTGGCCTCCTCGGGGGGCAGCCTCGCGTCCTCGGAGACCCTGAGCACGATCCTCTTCTTGACCTTCTTAGCCAGGGCCTTGACCTGGTCCAGGTATTTGACGATCGCCTTCCTGTTCCTCACATATATCACGATCTCGGGGCCCTCGAACTCCACGCCGACTATGTCCAGCTCCTTCGGTATTTCGTTGAGTATCGTCGCGAGCAGCGAAAACCTGTTCTTGTTTAGCACGCCCTTGCCCACGCTAGCCAACTCACAAGCACCTTCTGTGCCAGAGGAGGCGTCCAGGAGCTCCAAAGCCAGGGAGGGCCGAAGCTCCCTAATTAATCTTATTCGTCCCCAGGGGCCTGTGCAGGGCTCATCGGGGCACGATCTCGGGGCTCAGGATCCTCGTCTCCTCAACCAATCCCTCCCTCGATATGACGACTATGTCGACGCCCTCGCCGCTGAACCCGTCCCTCTGCAGGGCGGTCCTAACGGCATTAAACGCCAGTTCCTTTGCTTCCTCGAGGCTCATTCCATCCCTGTAGCCCTGTTCCAGCACGCCCAGCGCCACCGGCGAGCCGCTCCCCGTCGACGCGTATTTCTCCTTTGAAATGCTGCCGAAGAGGTCTACGTAGTACAGCGAGGGGCCCTCCGCATCAACGCCGCCGATCAGAACCTGCACTACGAATGGGCTGTACCTCAGGTAGGCGCTTAGGAGGAGCGAAGCGAAGCTGGCCAGCGTCGAGACCTTGATGGGCCTCCCAACGTCGATTTCGTAGCTCCTGGCGACGTGCGCGAGGTTATCAGCCAGGAACTGGGCATCGGCCACGAGGCCCGAGATAGTCATGGCAACGTTATCCGTTATCCTCAAGATCTTCTTGACCCTCTTATGTGCCACGAGGGGGCCAGCGCTAGCGCGCTTGTCGGCCGCAAGGATCACCTTGTCGCCGACGACGAGGCCAACGGTCGTGGTCCTGCTGGTGCTCACCAAGCGCATCGCCAGGCATGGTATCCCTGCTGGGGCTTTTTAACGCGTCCTTCCGTTTCCAGAGCTTGGGGACTTCGGCGCCTCGAGCGGAGTTGGGCGCTGACAAACCTCAGGCGTGGCGGGAGGAGAAGGGCCCACAGCACCACAGGATAGAGCTGCCGATGAGGATCCTGATAGGCAATAACGTCCTACAAAAGGTCCCCGAGGTCGTCGGGGAGCTGAAGGCGTCGGGCAAAGTGGCGCTCGTGGTTGGGCGACACACGTACGAGGCGGCCGGGAGGACGGTTGAGGAGATGCTCAAGTCGTCAGGCTACGAGGTCGGGGTGCTATTCGTGGAGAGCGCCCACGTGAGCGAGGCGGAGGCCGTCGCCCAGCACGTGGCCAAGGGCGACTACGACGTCATAGTGTCCGTTGGGGGAGGGAAGGCAATCGACGTGGGCAAGTACGCTGCGGGGCAGACCAGGAGGCCCTTCGTCAGCGTGCCGACGGCGCCTAGCCACGACGGCATAACGAGCCCCTTTGCGAGCATCAAGGGGCTCGGCAGGCCGGTCAGCGTCAGGGCAGCGACGCCCGCCGCCATAGTGGCCGACGTGGAGGTCATCAGGCGCGCCCCCAGGAGGCTCATACTGGCCGGCCTGGGGGACCTGCTGGGAAAGCTCGTGGCTGTCAAGGATTGGCAGCTCGCCCATAGGCTAAAGGGCGAGTACTACGGCGAGTACGCCGCGCAGCTGGCGCTGCTAAGCGCGAGGCACGTGATGAGGTATCACGAGGCCATAGCCAAGGCCACTGAGGAGGGCGTGAGGGTCCTGGTCGAGGCCCTCGTTAGCAGCGGGGTGGCCATGTGCATAGCCGGCTCCAGCAGGCCCGCGAGCGGCAGCGAGCATTTGTTCAGCCACGCCCTCGACATCGTGGCCCCTGGGAGGGCCCTCCACGGGGAACAGGTGGCCCTCGGAACGATAGTGATGTTGTACATCTGGGGCGACAGGAGGTGGGCCATGGTCAGGAGGCTCATGGAGAGGGTGGGCCTGCCTACCAAGGCCTCCCAAATAGGCATAGAGCCGGAGAAGCTCGTGGAGGCGCTGACCATAGCCCACAAGATAAGGCCCGAGAGGTACACCATCCTGGGGGAGAATGGCATATCCCGTGAGGCAGCGTGGAAAGTGCTACGCGAGACGGGGATTATAGACTGATGCCGGCAAGGCCTTCAACGGATCAGCTCTAGCTCGAGCCCGGCCAGGTCAGCAAACGTGGCCAGCGCGTCGATCCAGTCGCCCGGCACCAACGCGTGGTGGTTCCCCACCGGGTCCCTCAGAAGCCTCTCGATGCCCGGCCCCACGTCGAGCAGGAACTGCGTCCTGCAGTTATCCTCCCTGAGCGGCGCGTCGTTGAGCACCACGGCCCTCATGGCCCTTAGCAGCCTCCTAGCCCCGTCGATCCGGGCCACCGTGACCGTCTCCCCCCTTCGCGGATATCCCTGGATAGCTATCCCGATGCCCGACTCGAAGTGCGTCCTGAGCCTGAACCTCGCCACGAGGCTCGTGGCCACGGTGCAATGCGCCAGGAGCAGCTTGCCGCCGCTGATCCACGCCAGGTTGCCCATGAACGCCGGTTGGCCGCTGATCTCCCTGAGAACTGCCATGGTGATGGTCGCGGGCAAATCCCCCTCGCAACCGACGACGTAGCCCTCGTCGTTGAGCGCGCTCAGCGCCAGGCAGCCGGTCGTCCTCAGATCCTTTACGAGGTCGAAGCACCTGACCGTGGCGTACCTCGCGCCCCTCTCCAGCAGCAGGGCCTTCAACGCGGCGTACACCCCAGAGGCGGGGCCGAGATCGTCCTTGGAGGCCCCAAAGATCTCGGCCCTCGCGAACCTCTCGAGATCCTTTGGGACGCCCTCCCGCGTCCTGCGGGCTAAGTCCTCGAGGGCCCCGATGTCGATCGGCTCGGGCCTGAGGCCAAGTGCCTCGAGGAACTTCCACTGCTCCGGGAGGTTGCCGTAGACCAGCCAGTCGGAAGGCCTCCCCACGATCAACATTGTGCTATTCCTCAGCCTCGTGAGGGCCTTCGCCGCCCTTAGGAAGGCGTCAACGCGCCTTTCCACGCCGTCGTCGAGCAACGCCAACGCGGCCCTCCTTCCGTCGTGCCTGAGCCTTGCCATTGCCTCGAGGGCAGCAGGCAGGCTGTTCTGGCCATCGTGGGCGAGCAGCAGGATTGGGATGCCGAGCTCGCCGAGGGCCACTACTATATGTTCGGTGCCGCCGGTGATCACGGGGACTACCAGGGCATCAGCGCCCCTAGCGACCGAGAGCGCCTTCCCCGACTCCTCGACCGGCTCCGAGATTTCTACAAGCCCCCCCACGCGCTTCCTGTACAGCTCGAGGGACGCCTTCACTGCAGCAGGATCGTGGAGAGGCGAGACCACGGGGAGCCCGATCGCCCTGAAGGGCTTGTCGGGCTTACCCGCCGCGGATTGGCTGCCCAACTCGGGCACCTGTGGTGAGCGTGGCGCTTGCAAAATTATAAAAACGCTTCCTTAGCCTTGGGTTGGAGCCTTCTCCTTGGAACACGGACGCAGCTGGGCAATGGTCGCAAACTCCTGGTGATCCGCAAAGCGGTGAGGGCCCGGCAACTCAGATTGGAGGCCCATGGCGTTGGCCTCGACCGGGCCCATGAAGCATGGGCGAAGCTGGTAAGCCCATGCCGAGGCCAACGTCACTAACGGAGACGCAAACATTCTCAGACGTCATCAGATACCGTTAGTGGGGAAACGCTTGGATGGGAGTTCCGCTCCGTTAGGCTCGACTGCTACCCGCGGGTGCCAAGATCTCTATGTGCGGGTGTTTCCTCGGACGCGAGTGATCGCTAGAGGACGCTAACGATCCTCCGGGGACGAACGGGAGCGCTAGCAGGAGCTTGGCGAGCCTTCTGTAAGTGGAGGCGCTGACGTTGAAGATCTCGGTCACCTCCTTTGCGCTCGGAAGCGTCCCGAACTCAGCGAGGCTGAAGGCCATGTACGCGAGGGCGTAGCGCGCCCTCAGGCTCCTGGCCAGCAGGGTTGGATCGCTGGCGCTAATCATCTCGAGGCCTCGGCTTATCTGCTCCCCGAGGTTTAGTTCCCTGACCTTCTCCAGCGCGAACAGCGAGGCTCTGCTGGTTATTGTCCCAGTGACCCTGCCTGCCTCCGACATCTCGAGGAGCTTGGCCGCGTCGACGATTAGCCAGGGCCTTCTTCGTTGTAGCTTGCTTATGCGCTCGTAGGCCCTCAGCCTACTCCGATATCTCCTCTTAAGCCCCGCGAACGCGCGAATGGCGTTCGAGAGCCTCCACCTGTTCTCTGGCCCGCGATCAGCGCTTTGCCTTGGGGGGTCTGCCAGGCTTATCCTGTCCACCACCAGGCCGCACCTGGTGCACACCACGAAGCCCTCGGCCTCCTCCCAGGCCAGGGGGCCTCCACATCTGGGGCAGCTCTCCAAGACCGCCACCGCTGCCCGCTTCTCGCCACAACTTATAGGGGGCCCTCGCACCGGGCAGGGGGATGGGGGCCGGCGAAAGTATTGGCCCGCCAGGCATGGATCGCGCAGATCGAGCTCGCGAACGCGTTTAATAGTTCGATCGCGACCTAGGGGGTTGCGGTGCAAAGCCCTTGGAGTCGTTGCCAGGCACGGTCGTCGGGATAAGGGCTAAGGACGGCGTCGTGCTCGCCAGCGAGAAGAGGTTGACGTACGACGGCTTCGTCCTGAGCAGGAACGCTAAGAAGTTGCACCTGGTGACAGATAGGATCGGGGTGGGGTTCGCCGGCCTTCACGGGGACGCCAACTACGTGGCAAGGCTCCTCAAGCTGGAGGCCCAGAACTACGAGCTCGAGGTCGGCAGGAGCATTAGGGTGAGGAGCCTTGCCAAGGTGCTCTCCATAATATTGTACAGCTTTAAGCTCTACCCGCTGATGACCGAGGTGGTGGTCGGCGGCGTCGACGACCGGGGCCCCAGCCTCTTCGTCCTGGACGCAGTCGGTAGCCTGATAGAGGAAAAGTACGCAGCAATAGGCTCCGGAGCACAGGTAGCCCTGGGCGTGATCGAGCCCAGCTACAGGGACGACATGGCTCTCGCCGAGGCCAGGGAGCTGGCGATCAAGTCGTTGAGGACGGCGATCGAGAGGGACGTGCTCTCGGGCGATGGCATAGACCTGTTGGTGATAGGTGGCGAGGGGGCACGCTTCGAGGAGTATTTGATCCGCAGGTGAACGATCCAAATTCAAACCGAATTGAACGCCGCGCACGAGCTACGAACTGGATAGCGCTATCTAAAGTCGGGACTGCTGGGATAACTTTATATTCTCTCATGATCCAAACATTATGAGCTTGGTGAAGGTACTTGAGTGGGACTAGGAAAATACTCGCGCTAGCCCTGGGAATTCTGTTCGTGGCACTATCGATCGTCCCGCCCAGCGCCTCGACGTCGACAGCCCCTGGACCCTGTTCTAACGTCGACGAGCTGCTAAGCGCGTTCGATGCGGCCCAGCCCGGGGTCGCCGACGCATCGCTTCCGGGCATGAACGTCGTCGGGGCCCCGACGCCCGAGCCGCGGGCGGGCTTCCTCCTCGTCGTCGACAGGATCGCGGCGGCATCGCTCTCGAGGGAGTTCAAGCTGAAGTACTACGTCCCGTTGCCGAGCGGGGTGGGCGTGGCCTACGCCCTCCTAACCAAGGAGGAGCTGAAGAGCCTTGCGTGCGCTCCGGGAGTGAGGGCCGTAATGCCGTCGCCGCCGCTCTCAGAGCTGATCGAGCCCGCCAGGCCGCCCGACCAGGAGCTCGCTGGCGCTGCGCCGGTGGAGACGCAACAAGCCACGCTCGGCTATAGGACCTTTAGCTCGTTGGACGTGCTAGGGGTTAGGCAGGCGTGGGCCTCCTATGGCGTCATGGGCAACGGCACGATAGTCGGCATAGTGGACACGGGCGTCGACTTCACGACGCCCGAGCTCGGCCCCGACGCAATAGCAAGGGACTCGAGCGGCACGCCCCTCCTGGTGGTCAACGACGAGCACCTGGCCCTGACGCCCATAACCGTGGTGAGGGACTCCAACGGCTATCTCAACACGAGCGGAGCAGTGGTACCGGTCTTCAGCACCCTCTATTCAGGGATCTACGGCTACCCCTACGTCTACACTGTCAGAGTCACCGTCAATTACACGGCGCCGCCGGTCAGCTTGAGCGGCATATACAAGTTCGGATTCCTAGAGTGGTTCTTCTACGACTCGCTCACCGGCTACTTAGTTAGGGTCCTCGTCCCGACGCTGCTCGTCGACCCCTTCGTGCCGGGCCTCTACAACGCCGCGATGTTCGACCTGTCCACGGCGTTCTACACCCTATCGATAACCATGAGGAGCCTCGAGAACCGGACCCTCGGCAGGATCTACTGGGTTGCGCCTAACCCGAGCTGGCTGGACTACAGCTTCAACGACGAGCAGCTCTTCGTGTGGGGCTCTAACGACGTCGTGGGGCGGGACTTCGATGGCGATGGCATAATTGATTTCGGCCTCGGGGCCATCGCTGGGACCTACATAGACTCCTACGGGCTGGCCAACTACACCTGGACCGGCTCCATGCTAATACCTGGAACGCCCGGCCAGTACCCCGGCCTCGATCCTAATGGAAACTACATCGCTATATTCACAGACTGGCACGGCCACGGCACCAGCGTGGCAACGATCATAGCGGCGAGGGGCAGGCTCAACTACACTGGCTATGGGGATGGCGTGTACAAGCTCTACGGAGTAGCCCCCGGCGCCAAGCTGTCCGCTGGCACTGGGTTCTTCTTCGGGGACCTGATTCCTGTTGAGTACTGGCTCGGCGGGTGGGACTGGGTCTACGATCCATCGATCGGGGCCCTGGTGCCCGTGCCAAGCGGCATAAGGAGGGCGGACGTCATAAGCAACAGCTGGGCCTACATAAACCTGGCTAAGTGGGGCCACCAGGGGCCCGGCGTCGACGTGCTCTCAGCGACCTTTGACCAGATAATAGCCGTCAACCTCCTGATCGGCCACAACGTGACGATAGTGTTCGCGGCGGGCAACTACGGCCCGGGCTACACCACGATAAGCTCGCCCGGCGCCGACATGCTAATCATCGAGGTCGCGGCGTCGACCAACTTCGAGTACTTCAGGATCTACGGGTATCCGCCCGGCTACGCCAGCGACATAATACCCTTCAGCAGCAGGGGGCCGAACGCGGCCGGCTACCCGAAGCCCGACGTTGCAGCGGTTGGGGCATTCGAGTGGGCGGGCGTCAGGACGATCGAGGGCCGCGGCCGCGGCGCGACGTGGTATAACGAGGGCGCAGGAGGAGGGCTGACGCTCTTCGGAGGCACTAGCGAGGCCACGCCCTTCACCAGCGGCGTCCTTGCCCTGGCGGTCCAGGCTTACAGGGCCAAGTACGGCGTCACGCCGTCGCCCATAGAGCTCAAGGTGCTCCTGAAGAGCACGGCGGGCGACCTGGGCTACCCGTCGTTCGAGCAGGGCAGCGGGCTGATCAACGCCTACAGGCTCGTCACCAACGTCCTGGCCGGCGGCTTCAGGGCCTACTTGGAGGATCCAGTCCGGAGCGCATTCCTGGCGTATTATTCAAACGTATATGGCGAGTTCACCGGCATGATAGCGAGCTACCTGGCCGACACGGCGTTATACGCCGTGGTTGCGCCTGGCACCTCGGCGAAGTTTGCCATAAAAGTTGAGGGCTACGGCCCGGTGATGGCCAGGGCCGTGGCGTACGCGGCGACCTCGGAAATCGTCGTGTACAACGGGACGTACGCGTTCGGAACGTCGCTGTTCACGTTGTCCAGGCAGTACTTCTACGACGCGTCCTACCTGGAGATTTACATATTGTTCCAGAACCTCTCCTACCGATACCCATACTTCGGCAGGATGCCGCCCAGCGACCTCTACATGATAAGGGCAGACCTGTTCGACTACTACAACGGAAAGCTCTACAGGATCACAACCGATGCGAGGACTAGTACCGAGGCCGTCCTGGCCGTCGGCAACCCAGGCAAGCTACGGGGCGACCTGGTGATTAGGCTGAGGCCCAACCCGGCCGGCGTTCCCCCGACCCCAGTGAGCGTGGCGATCGTGGCGAGGATCTACAAGGCGGTGCCCTTCGCCTACGTCAGCCTGCCCACTACGGCCACGTTCGTCAATGGAACGGCGACGATAGTCGGCACGATATCTGTGCCCTCGATCGCGAAGCCCGGAATCTACGACTTCAAGATCCACGTGTTCACGCCTCGCGGCACGATAGTGATCCCGTGCTCCCTGTTGGTGCCGGTGGTGCTCGACAGCACGTACTACGCTAAGCAGGGCGTCTACAGGTCGATGCTGAGCTACGACTCCTACACGCCGCTGGGCCTGGCGAGCCCGGGCACCTATAGGTACACCGAGGCCAGCGACTGGAGGCTCGTGCCAGTGCTCGTCACCGATCCGACGGTTAGCGGCTTCGTGATGTACGCCAGGTGGAACAGCGGCGTCTCGACATCGCTGGACGTGCTGGTGCAGCCGCCCGGAGGATCCCTCCTGCCTACTGGCGATCTGAACTACTTCGCCTCATACAAGTTGACGGCTTCGCTGGGCTACGTGTACAACCCGAGCATACCGGATCAGCTGGCTGGCATGCTCAGGCTCTTCGTCCCGGTGAAGTGGCCGCTGCCCCTGAGCAACATCGTCGTGAACACGCATTACAGCGTCTCGATAGGCGCTACTGGCGTATCTGAGAGCGTGCTACAGCTATACACCACAAGGGTGAAGTTCCTCCCAGGCCTCTACATGGTGATGCTCTCCTACAGCAGCTTCAGCGGCTCGATGATGTACGACACTGTGACCCTCGAGTTCGCGGTGGTGCGCGCCTACCAGACCGTCAGCACCAGTGCCACGGGCTTCACGGTGACGGCAACGTTCGTTGCAGCTGTCATGGCGAGGCCCATACTGGGCTCGCTCGTGTACACGTACACTGACGGCTCGTACCAGACCGCCGGCTCGTTGCCGATATACGTGAGGGTGTTCCCGAACGGCACATCCATTACGTACTCGATTACAGCGGGCTACATCGGCAGGTGCACCACGGACTGGATGTACACGGTGACGTATAGCGTCACTGGTGCAACGTACGTAGAGACCTTGCTACAGCTCCCAGGCTCGTTCTGGCACGCGAGCGGCCTATACTACTACAATGCCACGGGCGGGAACCTCGTGATAGTCAGCATAGCCTACCCAGGGCTCGCGACGGCTGGCGCGTACCCCTAGCTCCATGACCAGTTTTTTCCTCGTCCAGCCAAGCCTTTTAATTCACGGCAACCTTAGACCGTGCAACAGGAAGGTCCCTTGTCCCCCTACTTCGACTATGAGAGGGCTGTCAACGCCCAGAGGGAGCTATCTAAGCTAGCCGTTGAGAGCGTGAGGGGCGCTAGCCGGCTCTCGGCGCCGTCAACTGTAATAGGCCTCGACGTATCCTACGCTGGCCCCAGGGCGATTGGCGTGGCCGTGGCCTACGACGTTCCAAGGGGCAGGGTGACTAAGTACTGTTATTCCGTGAAGGACGTGCACGTCCCCTACGTGCCGGGCCTCCTGGCATTTAGGGAGGCCCCAGCAATGATTAGCGCGCTCAGGAGGCTGGAGATCGAACCGGACGTGATCTTGGTCAACGGCCACGGGATAACGCATCCGAGGCTCTTCGGGATAGCATCCCACGTGGGACTCCTCGCCAGGAGGCCAAGCGTGGGCGTGGCACGGCGCCCCCTCCGAAGCGGCTTTGAGAGGGACTCGCGGGGTCTCTTGAGGCTCGGCGACCTAGTGGGAGGGGGCGTGATCTCGTGGGAGGGGGCAGAGCTCTACGTGAGCGCTGGCTATGGAATAAGGGCAGAGGACGCGTTGGAATTGATCAGGGGGCTCCTGAGGCCCGGGCGCGGGCTACCATCGCCGTTGTACGAGGCGGACGCGATCTCGAAGAGCCTGCGTAAATCTTTCGAGCACGGCGCGTAGGCGATCGATCCCGTGTCCCTCAAGGCCTCCGCCCGGCGTTTGGCGTGGGCGTGGGGAGTATGCGCGCGCCAACGCTAGCGCTGTACGTGGGTAGCCTCCTGGCGGTTGTCGGATCTCTAATGCTTTCGGTGCCCATAGTAGACCTGTTGGCGGGGGAGCGCATACTGTATTCATTTCTCTACGCGTCTTTGGCCTGCGGGGCAATTGGAATTCTGCTCGTGGCCCTTTCGCTCCGCGCGCGCACTCTCGCCGAGAGCCCCCTCGACGCGGTGATCGGCTACACAGTCGCGTGGATAGCCATAATTCTGGTTGCTGCAATTCCGCTCTCGGCCGAGCTTGGGATAAGCTACCTCGACGCCGTGTTCGAGACCGTCTCGGGTTTCACGGGCACGGGTTTCACGGTCCTAACGCACCTCGACACGATGGAAAGGGGCATACTGTTCTGGAGGGCCCTCATGCAGTGGAGCGGCGAGCTCGGGTTCGCAACCCTCGCAATGGTCCTGTTGCCGTTCTTCTGGGCCTACGGCTCGCTGCTCTACAACGTGGAGAGGCCGGCCAGGATATTCGCATCACTCTACAGGACGGCGAGGAGGTTCCTGGGCGTGTACTTGTTCTTCACCCTTGCCGGCACGGTGGCCACCTACTATGCCGGCGCCAACCTCTTCGACGCCCTCACCCACACCATGACCGCCATAGCAACTGGCGGCATGTCCAACTACGACGACGGCTATACTCACGTGTACGACTATGCGCCGTTGACGGCGTACCCGCTAATGGTAATTATGTTCGTGGGCGGCATGAGCTTTATCTCCATGAGCTACCTCGCCGAGGGCAGGCTCAAGGAGATCTGGAACAGCGAGGAGTTCAGGCTATATTTGTTCTTTGTCCTAGGCACCAGCGCAGCCGCGTCGTTACTCTTCGTTGCCGACGGCATGAGGTGGGGGGACGCCATGATATACGGCTTCTTTAACGTCATTTCCGGCATAACCACCACGGGGTTCAACCTGGGCAACGTTGAAGCGTTTGACCCGGCCATCAAGTCGTTGTTGATAATAGGAATGTACGTGGGCGGGATGACGTTCTCGACGGCCGGAGGCCTGAAGGTAGCCCGGCTGTTGATAATAGCGAAGAAGCTAAAGGGGTACGCGAAGGAGACCTTGATCGGCAGCAGGCTAGCCCTAACGACGGTCGTCGTGGACGGCAAGGCGTTGGACGAGCCGATGGTCTCGGGCGCCCTCCTGTTCTCGTTCGTTCACACAGCGGCAGTGGCGTTGGGGGCCTTCGTGGCCAAGGCATTCATGCCGTGGGTGGATTTCTTGGACGCCGTATTCGATGCGACGTCGGCGGCTAGCTGCGTGGGTCTCTCGACTGTGGTGGCAGTTCCGACTGCGCCGCCGGTCGTGAAGCTGGACCTCATAGCATTAATGCTGTTGGGCAAGCTAGAGTACATGCCGTTGGTAGCGTTGATCGGTCTGATAGCCCATAGAAAGGTTATAAAGATGGTCAAGCCCTGAAGTGGGTGGCGGCCGCTCAGGGGAGATGCTGAGTGAGGAAGCTTAGCGTGCTGATCGTCGGCGGCGGCAGGGTCTGCGAGTCGCTCCTCCTCGACGACAGGGTGAAGGGCCTCGTGGAGGACATAGTGATACTGGAGCGCGATCCAGATCGTGCAAGGAGCCTACAGGAGATAGCGCCGCACGCAGTGATCGTGGAGGGGGACGCCACCGATGCCGATGTTTATTCGAAGATAGACATGAAGTCGTTAAGCGCCGTGCTCGCTCTGACGGATAGCGACGATGCAAACCTCTTCGTCCTGGCCATAGCCAAGTCCTACGAAGTACCTCTGAGAATTGGGAGGTTCACCAACGCGCGGACGGCTGAGCTGGTCAAGAAGTTGCAATTAGGGATACCAATTGTCCAACCAGCGCTCGTGGCCGGCCTCCTCGGCCAGGTACTCGTGTCGATCTTCGGCGTAGAGCCCATGGGGGACATAGGCGCTGGCAATAAGCTGTACGCAGTAACGATCGGCGAGACCGATCCAGCGGCGGGCAGCAGGATCGAGGACCTAAGGCTGGGCGACTACAGCGCGAGGGCAGTGTTGCTGTTCGACGGAGCAAAGTTCAAGGTCCCCGAGCGGGACGACGTCCTAGCGCCCGGCCACATATTGTTCGTCGCGGCACCCTCGGATGACTTCGTGAGGGCGATCAAGGGATAGAGCTTGTCCGCGGCACAGCCCCCCTCCATTGCCGAGGCCTCGTCCCTGGCGATATTTGCGCTGGCCCTAGTGATAGTAGGCATAGTGCTTAAGAGAATACTTGACGCCATGTCAGCGAGGCGCGGATTTCCCGCGGAGGTCGCTGACCTAGCCATGAGGCTTTATGAGGCAGCGTCGGTAGTGGCATTTCTATTGGCCGCAGTCCTCACGTTCTTTCCCGAGTACTGGGGCATGGCTGCGCTGGTGATCGCGCTGCTCATAGCGTTTTTCGTGCTCATGGCTGGCCCGCTCAGGGCCTACACCTCGTTCGTCTCGATAAGGATGAGCCCGGGCCTGCGGGGAAGATACTACGAGCTACTGCTGCCGGGGCACGACAGGCCCGTGCACGGGAGGATCGCGAGCGTGAACTCCTACTACACGTCGGTCCAGGACGCTCTGGGCAGGGAGGCGCTGGTGCCCAACAGGCTCCTAGCCGAGGCCGTGCTGAGGCCCGCGCAGCCGGCTCTGACCTACAGGCTCAGGGTGAGGCTTAGCTCCAGCTCCGGAGCGCTCTTCGACGTCGAGCAGATAATCAGGGAGGCGACAAGGGCGCTCGAGGAGCTCGAGCACCCGGCGATCAAGAGGGACAAGAGGTTGCTGCTGAGCGAGGTTGGCGAGGACTTCTTCGAGCTGACAGTCACCGTGTACCCCCTCTCCATTCCGTTAAGGTGGAGCGACGTCAACGACCTCTCGCTAAGCTTCTATGAGGCCCTCTCCAAGCTGGGGGAGGGCGGCGTCAGGCCGCCGATATCTGAAGTAAGGATAGAGCTTGTTGGCGCGGCCTAGGCAGCTTCTTCAACTAGCTGCAGGGCAGCCGTGTAACGTACAGCATGCGGGGGTGCTCTGAAAGTACGCATACGTGGCGATTCTATGCGAATTGGCGTGGAGCCTCTACCCTGGCTCTGAGTGTGGCGGCCAAGGAGACGGAGTGGCGGGCCCGCCGGGACTTGAACCCGGGACCTCCGGCTCCGCAGGCCGGCGCCCTATCCTGGCTAGGCCACGGGCCCAGGTCAGGTAGGTGACGTGTCTTCCGGGCATTAAAACGTCGTGCGCGGGGGGCGCGGAACGAAAAAGCTTATATAGAAGCGCCTCAATCAAAGGCCCTCGGACTTGGTGGTTGCATATGTCAGTCGAGCCGACGGGGATACCCGTGCTAATACTCAAGGAGGGGACGCAGAGGACTGCCGGCAGGGACGCGCTGAGGACAAACATGCTCGCTGCAAGGGCAGTAGCCGAGATGATCAAGACCACCTACGGCCCCAAGGGCATGGACAAGATGTTGGTGGACGCCCTTGGCGACGTCACCATAACGAACGACGGAGCGACGATTCTCGACAAGGCCGAGATACAGCACCCCGCTGCCAAGATGCTCGTCCAGGTCGCCAAGAGCCAGGACAACGAGGTTGGTGACGGGACGAAGAGGGCGGTGATATTTGCTGGCGAGCTCCTCAAGTACGCCGAGGACCTGCTAATCAAGGAGATACACCCGACGCTCATAGTGAGTGGCTACAGGAGGGCCATGGAGGAGGCGCTCAAGGTCCTCGACCAGCTCGCCGAGCCCGTGGACATAAACAACGAGGAGTTGCTCAAGAAGGTGGCGAGGACCTCCTTAACGAGCAAGGCCGTCCACGACGCCAGGGACTACTTCGCCGAGATGGCGGTCAAGGCGATTAGGCAGATATTCGAGAAGAGGGGCGAGAAGTACTACGTGGACCTTGACAACGTGCAACTGGTCAAGAAGTACGGCGGCTCGTTGGCCGACAGCCAACTGGTCTACGGAGTGGTCCTGGACAAGGAGGTCGTCCACCCGGGCATGCCGAGGAGGGTCGAGAACGCGAAGATCGCCCTGCTGGACGCCCCGCTGGAGATCGAGAAGCCCGAGATCGATGCCGAGATCAGAATAAGCGATCCGAGCCAGATCAAGGCCTTCCTCGAGCAGGAGGAGCAGATACTGGAGAAGATGGTCGACAAGATCGCGTCCGTCGGCGCGAACGTAGTCATAACCCAGAAGGGCATAGACGAGGTGGCGCAGCACTTCCTTGCCAAGAAGGGGATACTCGCCGTCAGGAGGGTCAAGAGGAGCGACCTCGAGAAGCTCGAGAGGGCTACCGGCGGCAAGATAGTGAGCAGCGTGAGGGATCTGAGGCCGGAGGACCTAGGCACAGCCGCCCTCGTCGAGGAGAGGAGGGTCGGCAACGACAAGATGGTGTTCGTCGAGGGATGCAAGAACCCGAGGTCCGTAACCATACTGGTCAGGGGAGCGAACGACATGGTCCTCGACGAAATTGAAAGGAGCCTGAAGGACGCGCTCAACGTCCTCAGGAACGTGCTGAGGACGCCCAAGGTGGTTCCGGGCGGAGGGGCCACGGAGATCGAGCTCGCGATAAGGCTCAGGGAGTACGCCGCGAAGATCGGGGGTAAGGAGCAGCTGGCGATCGAGGCCTTTGCATCCGCGCTCGAGGAGATACCGCTGATCCTGGCCGAGACCAGTGGCCAGGACCCGCTGGAGACTCTCATGAAGCTGAGGCAGCTTCACAGTGAGGGCAAGACATATGCGGGCATTAACGTGATCGAGGGCAAAGTCGAGGAGGACATGAGGAGCATCGACGTCATAGAGCCGGTCCTCGTGAAGGCTAGCATGATAAAGACTGCCACCGAGGCGGCGACGGCGATACTGAAGATAGACGACATCATAGCCGCGAGCCCACTCAAGAAGAAGGAGGAGAAGAAAGAGAAAGAGGAGGAAGAGGGCAAGGGCCCCTCTAAGTTCGAGTTCGACTAGTTTTTGGTATTCTGCCCTAGGTTTTTAGGCCCCCTCAGCTTCCTACGAGCTATACTTGGCTGACTTGGCTGGGGGAATTCGTTGGAGACGAGGGAAGTGTTCGGCAAGAGGATAACGCGCTTCGAGCTAGCGAGAGTAGTGGGCGCGAGGGCTCTGCAGCTCGCCCTGGGCGCTCCTCCGCTTGTCGACGTCAACAACATCGGAATACTGGACCCGGTGGCAATAGCCATTGCTGAATTATTAGAGGGGGCGCTCCCTATGTCAGTGAGGAGGAGAACGTCTGATGGAAGGTACGAGCTCGTTCCAGTGCGCGAACTTCTCACAGACGGAGTTAAAAGATATCTTAGATCTCTTCTCGAAAGCTGGCGTGCAAGTAGTAGGACTTAGGACGACGTGGATAGGCCCCCTCGGCAATCTCTGCGAAGTCCTCCTCGATAGGCCCCTCGGCGAGGACGAGTTCAGAAAGTTGTACAAGCTCTTCATGAAGCGTCTGAATATCATGACGGTCCAGGTGGCATCCGATAGACCGGTCGTCAGGCTATTCAACGTCCCAAGCAACAGGAGCAGGTGGCTATGGATTTTGACCGGAGTGACCGTTTTCACGGTATTCATCAGTGGTTACGGGCTTTCGTCTAGCTTTTACAACTTCTTTCCCGGCCAACCCTCTAGTGTGCTGTTCTACTCAATGATGGGGCTGGCATACACGGTAGCGTTCATGTTAGCGCTAGCTGTTCACGAGCTCGGCCACATGCTAATGGCCTCCAGGAGTAGCGTAGTCATAGATGGCCCATACTTTATACCAGCGCCGCCCATACAGCTGGGCTTCCTGGGCACTCTAGGGGCAGTGATAAGGATGAGATCGCTTCCCCCGAACAGGCGCGAACTGGCGCTGGTGGGGGTGGCGGGTCCCCTCTTTGGTTTCATCGCTGCATTGGTTCCAGGGCTCGTCGGCCTTATGATCTCTCCCGTGGTAAAGGAGGTTCCGCAGGGCTCGGCCATAACTGTGGCACCGCTGGCGTTCACCCTGTTAGTGTGGCTTTCCAAGAAAGGCGCCCAGGGCTATATAATATTACATCCCCTGGCATGGGCATCATACGTATTGCTATACGTGACCTTTCTCAACCTCCTCCCGCTGGGCCAGCTCGACGGTGGCCACGTGGTGAGGAGCGTCACGACTTCGAGGACGTACGAGAAGGTCGGTTACACGGTCCTTGCGCTGTTGCTTGGAGTGTCGGCATATCTCTACGCCATCCGCGATCCCAACTTCACGTACTATGCGACAATGTTCCTGATAGCCCTCTTGATGAAGATGTTGTTCGGCGCCTTTCCGCATCCCGGGCCCGCGAATCAATATAGTAACAGGAAGTGTTGGACGTGCATAGCTCTCTACGCGGCCCTGTTAGTGCTCTGCGCGCCGATCCCAGTGCCCTAGGCGGCAGCCGGGAGGCTCCAGTTTTCTATCCCACCTTGAAATCATTGAGGAGGGTCGCCGACGTGCACAGGGGCGGCCGGGTTGACAGCGCCGAGAATGGTTAGCCTGTGGGAGCTCCGCGGACGCGTCGTTGTGATTGCCGAGAAGCCGAAGGCCGCCTCCAAGATAGCGGCATCGATATTACGAAGTCCTAAGACCCTCAGGTACAAGGGAGTGCCCTACTATGTCGGCGGGGGCACCGGCCAAACGATCATAGTGTTGAGCGCTGCTGGCCACCTCTACGGGCTTTCCTCGGTCGGAAGCGGATATCCGGTGTTCACGTACGAGTGGAGGCCCATATACGAGGTCGAGAGTGGGGCCTCTCATGCAAGGAAGTTCCTAGAGCTCCTTGCCAAGGAGTGCAGGGGCGCAGATTACTACGTTAACGCCTGCGACTACGACGTAGAGGGAAGCGTGATAGGGTACTTGATAATAAAGTTCCTAGGGGACGAGAGAAGGGCTTTAAGAGCCAAATTCTCAACACTTGCCCACGAGGATCTTCGTAGGGCATTCGGCTCACTAGAGCCTCTCGACTATCCCATGATTGAGGCGGGCCTCTGCAGGCACGAGCTCGACTGGCTCTGGGGAATAAACGTCAGCAGGGCGCTGATGCGAAGCGTCGAGAAGGCCACTGGCAGGAGGGTGACGCTGAGCGCTGGCCGTGTCCAGACTCCGACGCTGAAGTACGTGGCCGACAACACGTTGCAGCGCAACACGTTCGTACCGCTCCCCCTCTACGAGGTCGAGGTGGAAGTAAGAGCCGGAGACTCGGTTCTCAGGATAAGCCTGGAGGGGGGAAGGCGCGAGACGAGGTCTGAGGCGCTCGAGATCGCTAGGGCCATTGAGCGCGCGAAATTTTTCAAGGTCACGGCCGTGGACAGGCGAGTCGAGAGGCTTAAGCCGCCGCCACCCTTTAACTTGGGCGACCTCCAGTCCGAGGCGGCGAGGATATACGGGTTCAGCCCGTTCAGAACCCAGGAGATCGCCGAGGACCTCTACCTGGACGCGTTGATAAGTTATCCGAGGACGAACAGCCAGAAGTTGCCCCCGACAATAGGTTACGCGGCGATTCTTAGAAGGCTTGCCGAGCAGACGGAGTATAGGAAACTCGTAGATCAGCTCCTCAGGGAGACGGGCGGGTTCCTGAGGCCCTCGGAGGGGAAGAAGGAGGATCCTGCACACCCTGCAATATATCCGACGGGCAATATGCCGCGCGCGCTTAAGAAGGAGCACGCCATGATTTACGATCTAATAGTGAGGAGGTTCCTCGCGACCTTTTCTCGGGATGCTGTGATCGAAGGACATAAGATAACGCTAAATCTTGAAGGCTCCGTTAGCTTGAGGGCCTACGTGGAGGGTCGAAGGATTCGCGAGCTCGGGTGGCTGAGCTACTACCCATTTGTCGAAGTAAAGGAAAAAGAGATGCCGAAGCTGGCCGTGGGCGACAGACTCGAGGTTGTCAGGGTACGCGTCGAGCGCACCTACACGAGACCCGCCAAGCGCTATAGCAGGATCGACATCCTCAAGTGGATGGAAGAAGTGGGAATAGGCACGGAGTCGACGAGGGCTCGCATAATTGAGACGCTCTTCAAGCGCGAGTACGTCAAGAGCACTAGGGAGGGCGTAGAGGCCACCGAGCTGGGTCTCGGCGTGATCGACACGATATCGAGCTACTTCCCCGAGCTCGTGAGGGTCGACCTCACTAGGAAGTTCGAGAACTTAATGGAGGAAATACGGGGCGGGAGGAAGAGGAGGGAGCAGGTCGTTGCTGAGGCGAAGGAAGTCCTTGGAATGCTTCTGAGGAGATTTGGGCAAGTCGAAGGCGAGGTAGGGGCTATGTTAGGCATACGCATGAACTTACTGAAGCCAAGGAGATCATGCATCATCTGCGGGAGGGAGTCGCACTCCGATAACCTCTGCAAATACCATTCGTTGGCCCTGAACGCTCTAAGGGAAGGCTATTCGATATGGTCTAAGCGAGAGGGTTCGATGAGCTTCAATGAGTACCTGAGGACGCTGAAGGGGCTAGCCTCGACGGGAAAGTGGGTCAAGGAACTCATAGCAGCGATTGAGGGTGGCATGATCCAGCTCTAGGGAGTAAGTCATTTTACAACGCTCCTGATCCATATCGAAAGGTAGCCCAGGTATGGAATCCTGATTGGAATGCCGAAGGGGGAGAGCACGACGCCCACCACTCTTTCGTAGCTTATGCCGGCCAGGCTCCCGTTAGCGAATTCGAAGTACGTGAAGTCCGGGATCTCGTTATTGTCGCCCTTGGTGACGAAGAAGTATTTTCCATCTATGACTTTCACTCCGACGACTCTGTGTATTATGAAGCCGCCCGAGGTCCTGTAAATTATTATGTCGCCCACGTGTATTTGTTCGGCGGGCTTCTGCACGACGACCACTATGTCCCCTTCCATGAGCGTCGGGAACATGCTGTAGCCCTCCACAACCGCGAGCACCGGGTGGTTGCTAAGGTTCGAATATGCCGTGAGGACGAGTAGTAGCGCCAGGGCGGTGAGGGCGACCGTCGTCCAATCCAGCCCCTTCACTCCTCCCCCTCCTTGAGGATTTCGTCGATGTCCAGCACGATCTCGGTCCCCTTTCTGGGCTCCTCCCCCCCAAGTTCCTTGTCGCCGATCGCCAGCGAGCTCCCGACCTTGAGCTTCGTCACGACACCCCTCCACCTATGTCCGCAGGCGTTGCACTTCATGACGCCCATGACGGTTATCGTGATGTTCCCCTTCGAGTCGGGTATTGGAGCGACTAGCTGCCACGTCTTCTCGACGACCACGTCCGTGCTTCCGCACCTGGGACATCTGTGTTGGGCCCCGCCCATAGCCAACCACTTAGGGCCTAACGATAAGGTAGAGTCCCAGGGCCAGGGGTAATAAAATGCCCTGCCAGGCCGCACGATGACGCCTCGTCGACCAGAAGGCGAATGCTATCAACGTGAGGCCGGCCGCTACAACGTCCGTGAGAGCGCCGTCGCGCGCGTAGTCTGCTAAGATCGCCATCAACATCAGCGCCAGGGGGTACAACACGAACATGGAATCGTTTTTTATTTTATTGGCTAGCGCCTGAGAAATGACTAACAAGGTAGCCAGGAGGAACACAGTTAGCACTTTTATAAGCGTCCAGGGGCCCATAGGTTCTGCACCGGTGAATGCCCCTTGATCTGGCCGTTATCGGGTAGCAGGAATGATGACTTCTACCTTATAAAGAGCGTGCGCGCGCGGCCGATACTCGATAGCCGCGGCAATCCGACCGTCCAGGTTAAGGTCACGACCGAGGGAGGAGGCGTCGGAGTAGCGGCCGCTCCCAGCGGGGCCTCCACCGGCAAGCACGAGGCCCTGGAGCTCAGGGACGGCGGCAAGGAGTTCAAGGGGAAGGGGGTCTCTAAGGCAGTTGATAACGTCAACAGGCTGCTAGCTCCGGCGCTAGTCGGCATGGATTCGCGCAAGCAGCGTGACATCGACAGGAAGATGATAGAAATGGACGGGACGCCCAACAAGGCGAGGATAGGGGGCAACGCCATCGTTGCCACGAGTCTCGCGGTGGCCAAGGCTGCGGCCTCGACCATGGGGACGCCCTTGTACTTTTACCTGGGCGGCTTATCGGCAGATCTGTTGCCAACTCCCATGCTCAACATCATAAATGGGGGCGTCCACGCCGGCAATAGGCTGGACTTCCAGGAGTTCATGATAGTTCCGGCGGGCTTCAAGACTTTCAGCGAAGCCCTCAGGGCTGCGTGCGAGATCTATGCCGAGCTGAAGAGGATCCTCAAGGAGAGGTATGGCCCCTCGGCGATCAACGTGGGCGACGAGGGGGGCTACGCGCCGCCCCTCGAGAAGATCAGGGACGCCCTCGGCCTCCTCGTGGAGGCCATAAAGTCGGCGGGCTACGAGGCCGGCGGCCAGGTGGCGCTCGCGATCGATGCGGCGAGTAGCCAGTTCTACAGGCAGGACAAGGGGGTATACGTCGTCGAGAGCCAGGAGCTCAGCAGGGAAAAGATGCTGGAGCTCTACGAAGGGCTGGTGGCCGACTTCCCCATAGTGAGCATAGAAGACCCGCTACACGAGGAGGACTTCGAAGGATTCGCGGAAATCACGAGGAGGCTGGGGAACAAGGTGCTGATCGTCGGCGACGACTTGTTCGTGACAAACCCCGAAAGGCTGAGGGCGGGGATAGAGAAGGGCGCGGCGACCGCGGTCCTGGTGAAGGTGAACCAGGTGGGAACGCTCACGGAGGCCGTGGAGGTAGTCAAGATGGCGAAGGAGCACGGCATGCGCACGATAATTAGCCACAGGAGCGGCGAGACCGAGGACTCGACCATTGCAGATCTAGCGGTAGGCCTAGCGGCCGGCCTCATCAAAACGGGAGCCCCAGCTCGGGGCGAGAGGACGGCCAAATACAATAGATTGCTGGAAATAGAGGAGGAGCTCTCGAGCCCACGCTACGCAGGCTTCACAGTCTTCCCAAGGAGGCCATGAGAAGGCTCCAAAAAACTAAGGCGCTTTCTACATCATGGGACTATTATTCCTATCACCATTAACACTACGGCGAGTACGAGCATGAACTTGAGGAACCCGCTGAGGCTCATGTTCGGCAAGCTCTTAATGAACCTAACGAGCCCTAGTACCAGTATTCCTATGGCCATGGCTAGTATTATGCCGAAGCCGATCGCGAATATTATTGTGCCAGCTCCGGCGGTGCCGGACGCGCTGAGACCGCTGAATAGTTGCATCACTCCTGAGAGGCCCAAGCCCTAGCACCTATTCGTCCTTCGTGCGGGCACGCGTTTTAAGGAAAGGGACCCTAGGAGCTATGTTGAAACGCCATGTCAGGCGAGCCAAAGTTCGTGGTCGACGCAATGTTAGGAGGAGTTGCGAGGTGGCTCAGGCTACTGGGCTACGACACCGTATACCGCAAGGACCTAGCCGACTGGGAAATACTCAGAATAGCGGAGCGGGACGGAAGGATAGTGGTCACAAGGGACAGAGGCCTCCATCGCAGGGCTCTGAAGAGGGGCCTAACCTCGATATATCTCTGGCAGGACGACATGGCAGAGAGGCTGGCGCACCTCGCAGCAACTGCCGGGATAAGGCTCTCCGTGGATCTCGAGCGCTCGAGGTGTCCCTTGTGTAACGGGGAGCTCAGGAAGGTGAGTAAGGAGGCTGTAAAGGATAAAGTGCCCAGAAGGGTTTACGAGCTATACTCGGACTTCTGGATGTGTACGCGTTGCGGCCAGGTATACTGGATAGGAGGCCACTGGCGTGGCATAGAGAACGAGCTATCGAAAGCGCGGTCGATATATGAGAGAAATGCCAGAAGCCCACAGACCTAACTCGTCCGGGCACAGGAATATAGGGAGGGATCGTTTCATTCTCCAGGGGGCGATGACTTTGCCTGAGGTGGTTGAGCCGCGTGAGTTGAGCGACGAGGATGGAGCGCTCTTAGTATCCATTGCGAGGAGGGCGATCGAGGAAATAGTATTGAACGGCAGCAGGTACGAGCCGCCGAGGGAGGTCAGGGAGAGGTTCAGGAGGCCGGGAATGACGTTTACCACGATAGAGAGGATCGAGGGGGAGGGCCGATATTCGCTAAGGGGCTGCATAGGGTTCCTTGCCCCGGTTAAGAGCTTGATCGATTCCGTGATAGACTCGGCGATTGAGGCCGCGATAAACGACCCCAGGTTCCCGAGGCTAGAGCCGTGGGAGCTCGACACGGTAGTGATCGAGGTCACGGTACTGTCCGTACCCAAACCCATTCCCGTTGCGAAGAGGACTGAGCTTCCCTCGAAGGTCGTAATTGGCCTTCACGGCCTTGTGGCTAGGAGGGGTTTCCACCAGGGGACCCTGCTGCCTAGTGTGCCCCTCGAATATTGTTGGGACGAGGAGACGTTCCTCGCTGAAACGTGTGTGAAGGCGTTCATGTCGCCCGACTGCTGGCTAGATCCTTCCGTCGTCATAGAAGCCTACGAGGGGATAGCGTTCAGGGAGCTCGAGCCGAGAGGTCGCGTTGTCAGGAGGAACTTGGCTGAGGAATACGCACGAACGTGCCGGGCCAGCAGCGTAAGCCCTAGGCCTCTTGCCGAGTAACGGCTGCGTTAGTCGACGCCTTCGCATCAGAGCCTTGCCCTCTCTGGGGCCACCTGGCCGAAGTTAACGCTTATGAAAACCACGTGGCTGCCCCTTATCAGTGCCTTGCCGTACCTGGCCACGGGCTTGCCGTCGTTCGTGACCTCCTCGCAGTCGTCGAGCACGACGTTCATTGTGTTATCGACCATTTCGAGGTTCCCTATGTATTCGGTTCCATCCTTTAACTTGACGAGTACCACCTGGTTAACTGAGCTGCGCAACACCTTCATGGGGGTTGGCGGTCTCACGTTCTTAGCCACACCGGGCACCCGCGCGCGTCATATGTCTAGCTGGTAATAGAGTCCCGACTACTTAAAAACTGAGTGTCCGGTGACATGGCCCGCTCTTCAGCCACGGGCCCCCCTCCTGGGGCCCGTCCCCCTTGCACTAGCCCTTATCTCGACCTCGGCGTCGATCGGCGCTATCTTCGGCCTTACGGCCTCGTAGAGCTTCCTCAGGAGCTCGCGCTCCTCCTGGGGGATCGTGCCTTCCACCTTCGAGAGGAATTCCCTCCCGGCGCTCGTGATTACGAGCTTCCTCTTGATATTGTTTTCAGCCAGGCCCACGTACCTGAGCAACAGGATGTCGTTCTGCAGCTCGCGGCTCATGGGAACATCGCCAATCATCATGAAATCGTATTTCATGTCGTAGCCCTGTGCCTTCAGCTCGCGTATAAGGTAGCTCAACGCTTTCTCGCTAATCCCTCGCTCGGCTAAGCTTATCACGTAAAGTAGCCTGATCAGCCTTGGGCTCCTCTCCACGTCGGCTAGGGTGGCCACGCTCCTGGTAACGATCTTGAGCTCCTTGGTCTTTCCCGTGGCAGGCTGCTTGGACGACATACTCACACCGTTGGCTGGGATCCACAGGGGTTTTAGCTGTGGAGCTCCTAATATTCGTTCCATGCCCCCTTAGTTGTTCTGGATTTAACCCCCAGCTTAAGATCAGAGGAAAAGGCCGACGCTTTGCACGGTGGTTGGATGAGCGAGATCAGGATTGAGCCCGTGAGGAGGCTGAGGGTATCTGCGCATAGCCACATAAGGGGCCTCGGGCTCGACGAGCGCGGTAAAGCGATATTCGTGGCAGACGGGCTCGTGGGCCAGACCGAGGCAAGGGAGGCGGCCGGCATAGTCGTGCAAATGATCAAGGCCGGCAGGATCTCCGGCAGGGGCATATTGTTTGTGGGCCCCCCTGGCACTGGCAAGACGGCTTTGGCTGTGGCAATTGCTAGAGAACTCGGGGAGGACACGCCGTTCGTTGCGATCAGCGGTAGCGAGATCTACAGCACGGAGAGGAAGAAGGCGGAGGTCCTCATGGAGGTCGTCAGGAAGGCCCTCGGCGTGCGGATACGAGAAAAAAGGCCAGTTTACGAGGGCGTGGTCAAGGATCTGCGGGTGAGGCGAACTAGACATCCGCTAGTGCCGTACCTGACCATTCCGAGGGAGGCCAGGATCACTCTGGCTACTGCTGACGACGAAGCTACGCTGACCGTGGGCGAAGAGATAACCCAGCAAATAATCGAGATGGGGATCAGGGTGGGAGACGTCATATGGATAGACGCCGAGACCGGGAGGGTCTTCAGGGAGGGAAAGGCGAAGCAGTTTGAGCGCGCCAAGACCTACGACATAGAGGCCAAGAGGCTCGTGGAGGTGCCGAAGGGGCCTGTTAAGAAGGAGAAGGAGATAGTGAGGGTACTAACGCTGAATGACCTGGACCTATACCTAGCATCCCAAAGGGCAACAATATCGTTCTTCGTCCTGGGCCTCGAGAGGGAGGTGCCGCCGGAGGTTAGGAAGGAGGTCGACGACATGGTGAAGAAATGGGTCGATGAGAAGAAGGCCGAGCTGTTGCCCGGAGTGCTGTTCATAGATGACGTCCACATGCTGGACATAGAGGCGTTCAGCTTCCTGAGCAGGATCATGGAAAGCGAGTTCTCGCCGATAATAATAATGGCAACTAACCGCGGCATGTCCAGGATAAGGGGTACTGACATAGAGTCGCCGCACGGGATACCGCTGGACATCCTCGACAGGCTCCTGATCATAAGGACAAGGCCGTATACGCCGGAGGAGATGAGGGAGATAATCAGGATAAAGGCATCGGAGGAGGACATAGAGCTGTCCAAGGAGGCGCTCGAGGAGCTCGTCAGGATAGGCTCCGAGACCAGCCTGAGGTACGCGGTCCAGCTGCTGGAGCCCGCGAGGATAATTGCTGAGGAGGGCGGCAGGAACGAGGTCACTCCCGACGACGTCAAGAAGGCGAGGGAGCTCTTCGTGGACGTGAGTGCAAGCGTGAAGTACCTCAGGGAATACGAGTCCAAGTTCCTCAAGTGAAGTGAGGCGATCGTGAACATAGGGAGGACTTTTAGAACCCTCGTAGAACGGGATTTCGCCTTACTACGGGCGCTGGAGAGCAACGGGGGCGTCGCCGATCTGGGCGTCCTGGAGCGGGCTTCCGGCGTGAGGGGGGACACCCTTTATCTGTCCCTCGTCAAGTTGGCCAAGCTAAAGCTGGTGAGGACGTACCTCACGGCAAGGGGCAGGCTATTCACGCTAACGTATAGGGGCCTAGACGTCCTGGCCCTTAAGCACTTCGTTGATAGCGGCGTCCTGAGCGCCATTGGGGACAGAGTGGGGGTGGGAAAGGAGAGCGACATCTTCGAGGCGCTCGGCCCGCGCGGCGAGAGGCTTGCTGTCAAGTTCATGAGGTTGGGCAGGACGAGCTTCAGGAGGGTCAGGGTGAAGAGGGACTGGGGCGACGAGGCTCGCACGTGGCTGGAGCTATCTAAGGCCGCGGCCGCCAGGGAATACGACGCGCTCAAGAAACTGCACTCGCTGGGCCTCTCGGTCCCCCGCCCTCACGATTACAATAGGCACGCGATAGTCATGGAATACATCGATGGGATCATGCTCTACGAGAGGCCTCCGCTGCGCGATGCCGCGAGGGTATTAGGCGAGCTGTTGCGCCAGCTTTGCACGGCCTTCAACAAAGCGGGCATAGTGCATGGCGACCTAAGCGAATACAACGTGATCGTCAGGGCGGATAACGAGACGCCATATATCATAGATTGGCCGCAGAACGTGGACGCGTTCGACGTCCGCGCGAAGGAGCTGTTGGAGAGGGACGTGAAATACGTGCTCAAGTTCTTCAAGAAGGTCTACGGGGTTACGGCTGACGAAGAAACGATCGTGAGGGCGTTCCGCGAAGCTAGGTGTGATTCCATATAAGTTTGTGTCTCTAATAGGGTCACGAGTGCCGGGTGGATGATGGGCGGCCGCGTGGCGCTTGGCATAGATATAAGGCCTGGCTCTTCGCCAGAGGGGGGCAGGGCCAGCTATGCGGCAGTCATCGTGAAGGACGACGGCAAAATCTACGAGTACGACGAAGTGGACCTCGCCAGGGTCGTGAGGCTCGCGTGGGAACACGGGGCGGATTACGTCGCAGTGGACAACGTAGGAGAGCTCGGCCTCTCGGTGAAGAGCCTGGCGAAGTTCGTCGAGCTCCTGCCGCCGAACTGCAAGCTCGTCCAGGTCACAGGGCTTCCTGGGACGCCTGGCAGCCTAAGGGAGGTTGCCCTTAGGCTCGGCATGGACCTGAAGGGAAAGCCTGACCCAACGCTATCCGCCTACATATGCGCGCGGGCGGCCCTCTCTGGCATGGGCGTAGAGCTCTTGGACGTGGGATTGGCAACGAAGGTGATAATTTCCAAGGCGAGGAGCCCAGCGCAGGGGGGAATGAGCCTCAACAGGTACAAGCGCGGGGTTCGGGCTGCAGTCCTCGAGGTCACGCGCGAGGTCAAGAGGTTGTTGGAGGAGCGGGGCCTCGAGTTCGACTTGTACTTCAGGAAGAGCGAGGGGGGCCTCGAGAGAAGCCTCTTCGTGGTATACGCACCGCGCAATGTGGTCGAGGAGGTCGTGAGGGCCAGGGACCTGGGCAACGTTAGGATAAGGATCGAGGACGTCAGGAGGCCCAAGGCACTCGTCAACAGGGAGCCCAGGAGAACCCCAATAATCGTGGGAATAGACCCTGGGATGTCCGTGGGGCTCGCAATAGTGGATCTCGAGGGAAGGATCCTGAAGCTCAAGACGTTCAAGGACGTCGACAGGAACCTCATAATAAGTGAAATAGTTAATGCCGGAAAGCCGGTCGCGATTGCTACCGACGTGGCACATCCTCCGGAGCTCGTGAAGAAAGTAGCAACCGCGCTACGCGTGCTCCTGTGGTTGCCTGAGCGCGACCTTGAGGTCGACGAGAAGCAGCGGCTCGCGATGAAGGCCCTGGAGGCAGCGAACGCTCCGAGGCCCGAGAACTCGCACGAGCGCGACGCCCTCGCAAGCGCGATGAAAATGCTCAACGAAATATCAACCAAGGTGAGTGAGATAGACAAGATCGTTGGACAAAACGAGGCGAAGATCGACAAGGGGGAAATCTTAAGGATGGTGCTCTCGGGCAAGAGCGTGAGCGAAGCCGTTGAGGAATATGTTAGATCGAAGGCGCTCGAAGGGCCCAGGAGGAGGGCCTCTGGGGTGGTGAAGGAGGCAAGGACGACCAACGGCTATTCCCGACCAAAGCAACAGGAAAGGATAGCGGAGCTCGAGGCGAGGATCCGCTCGTTGGAGGAGGAGATACGCAAGAGGGACGAGCTAATAAGTGAACTCGAGGCCGAGCTCAGGAATCTCAAGCGCTTGCAGAGGGCCTCGAACGACGAGCGGGAAAGGCACCTGTACATGGTTAAACTGAAGCTAGACGAGGCTCAGGACGCGTTGTCGAGGATGGAGGAGGAGATCGCGAGGTTGAGGGCACAGTTGCGTGAGGCCCTCGAGGCGCTTTCGCAAGTTGCGACTGGGGAGTACATAGTAGTGCCGGTGCTCGACGCGTCCAGGGAGAACCCGAGGGAGGCGTTCCACAGGATCGGCCGGGCGTTCGCGATCTACACGAACGACCTAAAGGCCATTGGTCAGTTGGCAACGGAATTGCTCGACTCTAGGACGGCAGTGTTGGTCTCGGCGGACGCGCCGGTCGAGTTGCCAGTCCCGGTCGTGCGGGTAACGCCGGAAAGAGTTCTATGGAACATGTTCGCCATAGTGAGCTCGTCTGTTATGGAGGAAATCTCCAGGCGCTGGAGGGAGCTCGACAAGAAAAGGGAGAGGGAACAGTACCTAAAGCTGGTCAGGATGGTTAAGGAGTACCAGGAGAGAAGGAAGAATGCCTGGGGAATGGCCGGCAACAGTCAATAGAGATCGACCTTCCCCTCAACTATCAATTGGGTCAGCCTAGTTACGTTGTCTAGCTCCTCGTTGACTATGCCCTTGATCTCGTTGATCACGTGGGATGGCAGCTCCTTTGACTCATTCGGCACTAGCTTGACGCTCACGATGAGTGGATGATCTATTGGCCTCCCGATCTGGCTGAGCGTTTCCACATACACATCCGAGACGTTGTCCAAAGTCTTGTAGATTCTCTCTGCGAGGATCTTCGATAGCACGTTGTAGATCTTGCCGACGTGGTTGACCGGGTTCTTTCCGGCGGTGGCCTCCATGCTTAGGGGACGCATAGGTGCTATAAGGCCGTTCACTCTGTTGCCCCTGCCCGTGGCGCCGTCGTCCCCGTGTTCAGCGCTAGTCCCGGTCACGGTCAGGTACAAAACATCGCGCTCGGGCATGTCAGCCGTGTTCACGTGCACTTCAACGTCGTAGTCCGGGACGATCCTCGAGGCGAGCTCTAGTAAATCGTTTTTCACCGTTTCCTTGTAGTTCAGGTACTCCCCCTTGTCCATTATGAAGCGATCTATGAACGCGACAGCAACGGTGAGGATTATCTTCTTTTCCCTCCTGAGGCCCATGACCTTGACGTCCTCGCCCACCGCGGGATTTCTTTTCTTATATTCCTTGTCGTTCAGCATCCTCTCAGCGTTTAAGACGAGCTGCTCCAGGGGGGTCAGCGGCGCGTAGGAAACCCCTATGCTGGTATCGTTTGCGAGCGGTACGGACTTCTTGCCCGCCTCGAAAACTGAGACGAGGTCAGCGCTCCCCTTCCTCACCATGTAGTCCACGACGACGTGCCTTTCCGCGTCGAGAAACCTCATGTTCTCCCTTAGCCAGTTCTTCACCGCATCCACTATCAGCGTCCCGAAAGGCACGCTCTCAAAGCCGGCCTCCGTCCTTATCTCGGTTGTAGCCCTCCCGGCGACTATGATGTATATGGGCTCTATCACGTAGCCGCCCTTGAACTTCGGCGTCGCTTGGCCGCCAACCAGGAGGGTCTTGTCCAGGTTGTGGTGGAAAATGGTTCCGTAGTTCTTGAGGTAGTAGGCCGAAAGGGCTCGCGATGCAGCCTCGCTGGCCGAGTCGGCTATGTAGTCGGGATGCCCCAGCCCCTTCCTCTCGACAAGCTCGATGAGCATTTTCGAGGGACTCGGAAACCTTCCCACTTCAACTTCTATGTTTCTCGCGCTCACGGGCCTCGCCCCGGCTTTTGCGAGGGTCTTACTAATCGCGGCCTAGCACTAATATCCTTTTAACTTTTGGGCGGTCGCACGCCCCCTCACTTTTTTGGCCTGACGATCCTCGAGGGGCCCGGGATCAGCCCGCGTATCTCGGCCAGGTCGACGTATCGTCTCGCATCGCCCTCCACGACGGCCTTGTATATGCGTTGAGAGACCTCGTCCGGCTCCAGGTCGCCAGGGGCTATCACGACGTACTTAACAGACCTGGCTGAGACCAGCTCCTCACTACCGACGATCGCCCTATAGTATTCTCCATAAACCGCATCTTCGGTCCGCTCCACGCCTATCGCCAGCTCGAGGGGCACCCTGACGTAGTTTCTCTTACCGTAAACCATGAATGCTCCTCGCGGCAGGTATTCGCCGCTCGGCGGGCTCTTGGAGACCTGCGAGCCCCAGACCCAGAACACGTCCGCGAAGCCGTAGCCGCGCTTCCACGCGCGAGAATAACACGCCGCGATTACTGCAGCGTCCCTGATGTCGCCTTCGCCAGGCACGTCGCCCTTGGTCATCAACACGACGGCCGGGGCGCCCTGGATATCAGCGTGCAGGAACACATCGCGATCTCCCAAGTACCTCCTGACCACTGCCTCGTTCTGCGACGAGTCCTTGCCACCTATTACGAGGAAGCCGCCTCGAGTTATCGTCCATCGATACCTCTCATACCATTGCCTTGGCCTAATGGCGGGCACCGAGACCTCGGAGTATTCGTTCTGGGCCTTCTGCAACTCCTCGAGGAGGCGCTTGACGGCGTCCTCGGCCCTCTCGACCTTCTTCCTCAGCCCTCCTAGGGTGCGTTGTTTCTCGATAACGTTCTCGGCGAGCGAGCGGTTAAGCGCCAGCGATATGCGGCTGCCACCAACTTCGACGTAAACTATGCCCCCATCGACCTCGTATCCGGAAACGCCATTGCAGGCCTCTTCCATGCCCTTCCAGCCGTGGACCTCGTGATGCTTCTGAGCACATGCGAGGATGCGCTCAACCAGCTCGTAGTTCTCGTAGATCGCCCTGAGCTCGTCCTCGACCCGTGAGGCCTCACGCCTGTAGGTCTCAATTAGGGCGTTCTGTTCCTCGACGCTCTTGCGTAGCCCCTCAATTCTTTCCTCGAGGGATTTGCGCAGCGCCTCAAGGGCCCTGGCTCGCTCATAGTCAGCGTAGTAGAGGTCCACGAGCTCAACGGAGTCCCCCTCGGCGACCTCCAGCTCGTAGACCTCGAGGAAGAGGAGGGGCTTATACGCCGTGAACGCGAGGCGCTTTCCTCCACGCCCTACGAGGTAGCCAAGCCTTCCCCCGGCCTCCTCAACGATCGACTTATACGAGCTGACCAGGCCCGCGAGGTCGCTCCTTTCGATTTTGTCGGGTCTCTCGCCCCTCTGCTCCAGGAGGCCGGCCCTGTACATTATTTCCTCGGCCACGTAGCCCGGGAGGCCCCATCCGCGCGTGATCCCCCTCACTAAGCTTCCTTCCGACAAGAGCCGTTGAACGAGGAGTTCCTCCTCGAGAAACGGCGAGAGCCCCGAGGGAGGAGGCGGCACGTACTTGAGGCCCGCCCTTACCTCCCTGTCCTTCACCTTAAGGTGCGAGCTCGACACAAGCACCGTCTCCCTCTCGTCAAGGAGGGCTAGAATCCCCCGCGGCAACAACTCGCAAACAACGCCGAAGGACCTGTCCCCGGCCCTAGCGTTCAGCCTGAGCACGCGCTCCCAGCCCAACATGGCGACTTCAACGATTCTGCTCCCCCTGATCCTACGAAGTTGGGCGGCGATCTTGTCGATGCCCCTTTTCTCGGGCTCGTGCGTGGATATGTGAAACCTTACCGAGGGCTCCACCTTGATCCAGTACCTCTGGGAGGGACACCACAACTTAATTGCCCAATAGCTCTCGATCCTGTAGACGTTGTCTATTATGCAGCCCCTGAGGATGTCGGAGTAGTTCTTGCCCGCCTTGTAGACGTCGAGTATGTCCATGTTCACCTTAGGAAGCCTCTCTAGCGCGGACATCTTCAATCCATCCCCAGGAGCCTGCGTAGCTCTAGCGGCAGGGCGCCCCTGAGCAGGTACTCGCGGAGTCCTGGAGCCACGAGCGGCGCCCCATTAACAACGGGATACCTGTACGGGAGGCGCACGCTGAGGGGACCCTCAGCTATGACTACTCCGTCAACGAACTGGAGCCCTTCATAGCTGCCGTGATTAAGCAAGTGCCAGACGACGTAGGTAGCGCCGTCGATGCTCATTTGTCCTTCGCCTATGTTCCTGGCAATGGCCTTCGGCAGCCTGCTCGTGATGAACTTCCTCGTCCTTCCGCGCGGCGGATCGGAACCCAATATGCCGCCGATGACGACGGCCTCCGCGTTCAACAACTCGTTGGGTTCCAGGCGCTTTTCCGCGAGCGGGTCAAGGACCACTAACCTCTCCTCCGCCAGAACGCCCCTTCTAGCCAGGTCAACTACGCTCTCCCTGAGCGTCGTGGCGATCTTGGATATCACCCTGGCGTGTCTATCGCTGACATTAGATATGATCAGGCGCTCCCTCCCGACGATTCTAACGCAGTTCATGTACTCCAGGAGGAGCCAAGGCGTCAGCTCGCTCTCGGCGTGTTCGATCACTATGTACCTCGGGCCCATAGCTGACGCCTCATGGCCTCCAGAGGCGTGTTCTCGAGGCCCATGAACTCGGCCGCCGTGAGCACTTTAATGCCCCTACTTGCTCCCTTCCTGCGGAGGTCATCGATGATCGACAGCGATCTGAGATCCCTGAGGAGGTGGTGATCCACGATTAAGGTGGAGCCCTCCTTCATCCCCGAGATCAACGACGAGAGACCCCTCATGCCTGCCTCCACGTCGACGCCCCTCCCCCCTTCCAAGTACGTCGGGGGGCCGCTGATTATCAGAAGATCGGGAGACCACGCAAGGACCGTGCTGAGAGCCTCATCGTTGGCAGGCCCCTGCACGTCGCTGGCGTGGACTATTCTATAGCCGTCGATCTCGAGGAAGGTCATGATCACATTACCTAGCCTGCTCCCCCTCGGGCCGTGGGGAACGGGCCTGGAGAACTCCAGGCGAACGCCATCATCGATTTCCAGGGACGAGCTGTCGGCCCAGAGGACCCTCGCGCCCTCGCGCAAAGGCTTCCTCGAGTATAGGTCCCTTGCTCTCAGCCTCTGGCTGAAACTGACGGTCTTGTCGGGCGCCTTGGCGAGCACGGTCTTCCCCCTATATAGCTCGACTTCCTCGTTCCTGTAGAGATAATGGTCCCTATGGTAATGGCTTATGACCACGTAATCCGATCTACTGACCATGGCTCTAATTCTCGCGAGGGCCTCGTCCAGAGCCTGCAGCTCAAGCCTGTGGGGCGGCAGCCCGAAACGGCGCGGCGCTAGGTTAGCGCCGGGGTCTATGGTTATCTCGAGGCCCCCGGCCACGATATGTGTGGCCATTCCGCGCACGCCCATGCTGTCGAAGCCCACGAGCTCTACCCTGGGATACCTGCCCATTTTGGGCACACGCCTCGAGGCAAGAGAGGTCTTACGCTAGCCGGAAGTTGAAGGTTTTGGAAAATATTGGGTGAGATGGGGCCGGAAGCCCTAGATTTGAACGGTGAGACGCCTGGACTCCTTCTCGCTCTTAACCGAGTAGCTCAATAACGGGTTCAGCTTCCCTTCGTCGGCAAGCTTCTTCAGGTGCTCGCTGAACTTCGCCGTATGCTCCATGTCAAGCCTGATCAGGTCGTAAAGTATTTCCTTCACTTTCTCCCAGAGCTCGACTAGCATCTCGCGCGGCATGTGGCTCGTTATCAAGGGATCCTCGAGCCAGTGCGCGAACCCATCGGCAGTCCTTATGATATGTTGAAAGGCCATCCTGTTCAGAAACAGCAGCTCGAGCCTATCGGCGCTCTTGTAGTTCTCCTCCGCCTTCTTGAAGCTGTCCAGCGCGGCCTGTTGCATCTTCACCCATCTGTTCCATCTATCAATGCTCGCAACTACTTCGCCCAAATTCCCGCGCCTCGCACTCTCTGGAGGGCTAGTGCGCCTTAATAGCTTACCTCTCCTTCTGGGGGGCTTGCCCCTGGCCAGCCAGGTTGAAGGGCTTGCCGCGCTCCACAACTTCCGGCGGCAACCTGTCCCTGTACTTGGCGAGGAACTCCAGGTCCGATTCGGCGCGCCTCCTTTTGTCGGGAAGCATGTAGACTATGCCGTTCCGCACCGGATACCAATAGTTGCACTTCGGACAGTAGAGGACGGCGGTCTTCACGTTAACCCTCAGGCACTTCTCGCAGGGGTAACTCGCGCCACTCACGATGGGCTTTTTCAGATAACCGCAGTAGTTCTTGCAGAGCGGAAACCGCAGGTTCGTGGTGTCGACTTCCTCCTCCTCGGACTCCAGGACGACGATCTCGAGCGGGAAGCTCTTGCAGTTAAGGCACCTTAACAGGTCGAGGGCCCAATACCTCATCCGCTCACACCGATCACGGACTTCACGGTCTCCCACAACTTCCTGGCCATGTCCTCGTCCCCTGCCTCTATCATGACCCTCAGTAGGGGCTCCGTGCCGCTGGGCCTCACGAGGAGCCAGAAGTCTTCTCCCTCAACTCTCACGCCATCCACGCTGATCATTTTATATCCCTTGAATGCCTCCTTCACCGCCTCAACTGCCCTCTGCGCTTCGTCCCTGCCCATCCTAATCCTCTCCTTTAACACGTACGTCCTTGGAAGTTCCTCGTAGAGCTCCGAGGGCTTCTTGCCCATCCTTGCCAACATCTCAGCGAAGAGCGCGAAGGTCATGCCACCGTCCCTGACGTATTGGAAGGGCGGATACATGAAGCCCCCGTTCTCCTCGAAGCCGCACAGCGTGCCTGCGTCCGCTTTCATGGCCCTTGCTATGCCCACGCTACCGACCTTCGTCCACACCACCTCGATTCCCAAGGGCCTTAGGAGCTTCTCCACGAGGTTTGTCGAAGACACGGCGGTGTATATCCTGGTCCCACGCTCGCCCCTGAACTCCTTCAGATACCTGGCGAGCAGTATGGCCGTTCTATCTCCCCACTGGACTCTCCCGCGGTCGTCTATTATTATCGCTCGATCGGCATCTCCGTCGTGCGCTACTCCAAAAACCACGTCGCTGGCCGCTACGACCCTCGACGTCTGTTCCAAGTTCTCCGGCGTGGGCTCTGGAGCTCGGCCGCTGAAGAGGGGATTCAAGTCCCCGTTGACCGTGATCACCTTAATTCCCAACATCCTCGCTATCAATGGAGTCGTGAGCGAGCCGACGCTGTTGGCCGGGTCCACGAGGACCTTGAACCCCCTCGACCTCACGATCTCCGTGTCCACGTGCTCGATCACGCCTTTCACGTATTTCTCGATCACGCCCTCGTAGCGCGAGACTTCGTAGGTGAGCTTCCTCCAATCAACGAATGAGTACTTCTCCTCGGCAAATATTCTCTCTATCTCCTCTTCGCTCGCCCTATCGATCTCTATGCCGTCGGGCCCTATGACCTTGATCCCATTGTACTCCGGCGGGTTATGGCTGGCCGTGATCATCACCCCTCCATCGAAGCTCTCGCTCTTAACCGCGTATTGCAGCGCAGGTGTTGGGACCAGCCCAGCCTCGTACACCCTGGCGCCTGACGCCAGCAGGGCCGCGCTCACGATCCTCTCGATCATCTGCCCTCCAGCCCTGACGTCCCTCCCGATGAGAATTCGCGTGCCCTCTCCGAAGAATGCCCCGATGGCTGAGGCAAGCCTGAGGACGAAGTCGGGCGTCAGCTCGCGACCGACTATCCCCCTGACGCCGTCAGTTCCGAAAAGCCTTTGATGCTGTGCCATGTCGTCACCTCCGAGAAATTGGATCTCAAAGGGTTATTCCCTGCTCGGGGTTTAAAACGTAGTGCGTGAAGGCGATCGGATAGCGTGGGGGAACTGGCCGGCCATGCACGTTCTCGTCCTGATAAGCGGCACGGGTTGCGGCTGCAAATCCGTGATAACGGGAAGAGGCCTCAGGGACCTCGTGTTAGTCGTCGCTGAGGGAGGGCTAGCAGGGGATTTGCTGGCGAGTGCAGCCAAGATAATCGTAGTTGACAGGGAGAGGCCTGAAGAGGGGATGCTCAGGATATTAGCAAAATATCCCCCGAGCCTAGTGATATCATGCGATGAGGAGGGGAAGTTCGCACCACTCTTGAACATTGTCAGGAGAGCATGCGTTGAGGTGATCGACGCGTGCGCGTAGCGCACCTGGGCGTTGACGAGGCGGGCAGGGGACCCCTCGTCGGAGACATGGTGGTCGCAGGCGTGCTCCTCGGCGATGCCGAGCTCGACGCGCTTAGGGAACTCGGCCTCAGGGACAGCAAGGAGCTCTCTCCAAGGAGGCGAGCGGACCTGTACAGGGAAATAGTCAACAGATCGCTAATGGTTACAGCAGTCTACGTCGCTCCGTGGTCCCTGGACGCCCTAAACGTGAACCTGGCCACGGCTAGGGCGATTGAATCGATTTTGCGCGCCGTGGGGGCCTACGCAAGGGCAAGGGGTCTCGGCGCGGTGAACGTCTACGTGGACGAGGTCAAGGGCGCTGATGTAATGATAAGGAGCTCGTGCGCCAGGGCGCTCGGGGCGGTGCTTGGCGAGGTGCTCGTAGAGGCCGATGCGGATGCGAAGTACTTGCCGGTCTCGGCAGCCAGCGTCGTTGCCAAGGTGGAGCGAGACAGGGTAGCGAGCGCGCTTCGAATGCACTACGGCGACTTCGGCAGCGGCTATCCAACGGATCCTAGGACGTTGGAATGGCTGAGGGCCTTTGCCGCCCTAGAGAGGCCTCCCATATTAGTTAGGAGGAAATGGGCCACGCTTAAGAAGATAGCGCCGTCGTGGTACCTCGGAAGGGGTAGGAGCCTCCTCGACTTCGTGGTGAGAGGCCGTGGTAACGAACCTGCCGGCGGAGGCCAAGGCTAAGTGGCTCAAGTACTTGGACGCGAGGACCACCGAGGAGAAGATCAAGGCACTCGAGGAATTCCTCTCCTCGGTGCCCAAGCACAAGGGCACCGAGAACCTCAGGGAATGGGCTACTAGAAAACTCGCTGAGTTGAGAGAAGAGCTGGAGGAGCGGCGCCGAAGAAGGGTTGGGGGGCAGTCGCCATTCTCAATCAAGAAGGAGGGGGCGGGCCAGGCCATATTCCTTGGGTTGCCCCAATGCGGCAAGAGCTCCCTTGTTCGAGCCCTCACTGGGGCGAAGACCAAGGTCGCGAACTATCCCTTTGCCACCACGCAACCGGTCGTTGGTTCGCTGAGGTACGAGGACATATACTTCCAGCTTATCGACGCGCCGCCTCTGGCCCCGGGTAGCAAGCTTAACGGCAAGGTCATAGGCCTCGCCAAGAACGCCGACCTGGCGATAGTGGTCTTGGACGCCACTAGGGACGTGATGTCCGACTACAAAACCGTCGTGGACCTGCTCGAGGAGAACGGGCTGACCATATCCAAGCCACGCGGCAGAGTGGTCCTAGAGAGGTACAGGGCCGGGAAGGCAGGGGTGAAGGTGACAGTCCTGGGCAAAATGATCGGTGCCACGCCAGACGACGTGAGGAGACTGCTCGAGAGCTATAACATATACAATGCCCACGTCAAGCTGTACGGGGAGGTCACACTCGACGACGTGGAGGCGGCGATATTCGAGAGGAACGTTTACAAGCCAGCGATCATAACAATAAACAAGGCGGACCTCGGGCCCGACGCTAGGCGCAAGGCCGAGGAGCTGTCGAGACGCACGGGACTCAGGGCCATCCCGGTCTCGGCGCTAACGCGCGAGGGGCTGGACCTCATAGCGCGGCTGATCTTCGAGGAGCTGGAGATAGTGCGGGTTTACACGAAGCCTCCCAATGGCCCTCCTTCGCCCAAGCCGCTAGTTCTGAGGAGGGGTTCAACGGTGTTCGACGTCGCTCGCAACATACATAGCGAGCTCGTCGAAAACTTCAGCTACGCGCGCGTGTGGGGCAGGTCAGCCAAGTACCCCGGCGAGAGGGTGGGGCTTGATCACGAGGTACTCGACGGCGATATCGTTGAGATACATACCAAATGAGCGCGTGGCGGCTCAGCTACCCCAGAGCCGCTCATCGATCGCTTCGGCATGACTTTCCTCACTGCCCAGCGATGAGTGTTCCTAGGCCGCCTAATAGCTTTGTGTGCACTGAAGGAGATCGTGCCTAAAAAGGTCACACGGCTCCAAACTGTTCATGCCATATCTTGTAGGCTTCCAGGAGCTTCGGGCTTATGCTCGGCTTCCTCTTGCTTATGACCTCAGCGAAGTCCTCCATCCTTATAGGCCTCGGCTCGCTGTTCCCATTCTTTTGCTCGTTGAATTCCTCGGCGATGTTATTTTGGACCTCCTTCACGATTGACGCTATGTCAGCAGAGCTATAGCCCTCGGTGAGGTCCGCTAGCCTTTCGTAGTCTATCCCCTCGACCTTATACACGCCCTGGAGCTTCTCTATGTAATGCTTGAACAGGTTCTTGCGGGTTTCGCGGTCCGGCGGCGGGACGTATATCCTCTTCTCGAACCTCCTTATGAACCCTATGTCGAGCTTCCATGGCTTGTTGGTAGCCCCTACCACGAACAGGGGCAACCTGCTGTTCTCCTTTTCCTTGAGCCCGTCCATCTCCATGAGGAACTGATTCCTCATCCTCTTCTCGCCTCCAACCTCATCGCTGAACTCCTGGAAGAGCCCATCGACCTCGTCTATGAAAATTATCACGGGCATCTTCGCTGCCAATTCCCTGGCCTTGTTGAAAACCTTGGCCACGTTCTTCTCTGCCTCGCCTAGCCATTTGCTCATTATGGTTGCCGGGCTAACGCTGATTAGCGCGGCACCTATTTCGTTGGCGAGGGCTATTGAGAGCTCGGTCTTGCCGCACCCCGGCGGGCCGAAGAGCAATATGCCCTTTGGCCAACCGAGTGGGTAGAGGTGGGGCGTCCTCACGGGATATATGATCGCCCTCCTCAGGGCCCTCTTCGTCTCCTCGAGGTCGACGAGGTCGTCGAACTTCTTCTTGTTTGCGCGCTTGTCCGGGTACAGGATCTCGACATCGTCGTCGCCTGTTCGCGCGGCACCTCCCGAGGCCACCTTTTCCATTTGCTTTTCCAATAGCGCGATCCTTGCCTTGTACTTTGCCACGAGATCGCGGTAGAAGTCGGCGAGGGAGCTGTCGGGGTAGAGGTTCAGATACTTGCTGAACAGGTCGACTGCCGATTTATAGTACTTGATGGCGGTTTCGTAATCCCCCTTCTTGTCCGCCTCGACCGCTATTCTAGCGTACTCAGTGCCCTTCTCGAGAAGGTAGTGGAGGCTCAACGGCCTCCCCTATTTATCGCGCGTGCCTCCTTACCTTTACAAGGCCCCTTTCCTCTAGCCTTGCAACGGACTTGAGCACCTCATCCTTCGCTAGCCCGTACCTCTGTGCAACGTATTCGACGTCCAGCACCCCGCCCCTCTCCATTATCTCGTTGTATATCCATTGATCTATGACGTGAGGTGGCGCCGGACTCCTCGCGGGCTGAGCCTCTGCTTGGGCTGCCACGACCATGGCACGTTGTTGCGTGCCCGTTTTCTCGACATCGGACTTTGAGGGGGAGATGGTCGGGGGCAGCGGCGGCAGTGGCGCTGGGGAAGCGTCGCTGGCCCACTTCGCCCTCTCGGCTTCGCCCGCCGGCCTCTGGCTAGGCGCGCTCTCTCCGCTGTACACTTTGGCGAGGGACCTTAGGTCCGAGACGACCATTATTGATTCAACCTTCCTCTCCACCTCGGCTAACATGCTGCTCAGCTCCGGCGCTATTCTCTCGACCTCGGGCCTGAGGGCGTGTAGCTCGTTCACGATCTCGGGCATGAGCTTCATGGGCTCCTCAATTATCGTGATCGTCTTCAGCCTGAGCTTGATCTTCGCAAGCTCGTAGTAGACCTTCGACAAGAGCCTCAGGAGCCCGGATATGTGGTTCATCTCCTCGTCGAAGATCTCCCTGAACTCTTTCTTACCGTCCCTCGACGCCATTTCGGCGCGCTTACCATAGTCCTCCAAGGTTATCTCGAGCTCCTTCCTAGTGCCGTCCAAGACCCCCATCATCTTGTCGATCATGGCAATTGCGTCATAGATGTTCCTCGCATAAGGATCCTTGGGCTTGAAGAAACCCAGGAACCTGGACCAGGCGCTACCCCTTCCTAGGTAATCGCTAGCTGACATGGCCTCACGACCTCCTCGGGGAGATAGGAATTAAAAAAGTTTTTAAAGGCCGGCCACAGTATTAATAGCGAAATACATAGGATCGTTAACCTTTATCTAATATTACAACTGGCACCGGCTGCTGTTGGCTGCTGATCGGCTGGGGGGCCTTGGACATTATCTGGGCCGGCTGCGCCTCGAGCGCCTCGAGCGACTCCAAGTACTTGCGCACTTCCTCCTTCTCGTTGTTGAGTATCTCCGCGTGCCTCCTTATGTGTTCGTGTGCAGCCTTGTAAGCCTTCTCGGAGATCTCCCCGGAGACGTAGCCCATCTTGAGGTTGGTCTCGGCCCTCTCCAGTTCCGCCAACATGTCCTCGAGCTCGTGGATGCGCGCCCTCAGCAGCTCCTTCACCTTGCCCACTTCCTCCTTGGTCCTAGCCAGCTCCCCCTCCAGCTGTTTCCTGAAGGCCTCGTACGCGTGCTTGGGCACGTCCTTGCGGTTGTTCAGGTCCTCCAGCGCTGCGAACCTCCTCTTTAGCCTTTCCAGCCTGTCCTTGGCCGTCCTCGCGGCGTGAAGCCACTCGGGGGCCATTACGATGAGGCCGCCCTCGAGGGAGAACATCTCGGAGGGCACCTGCCTGTACTCGCGGTCAGCGAAGCACACCTCTAGCGCCAGCACGTTGCCATGTGCGTCGCTGAAGAGGCTTATCACGTGTCCCACGAGCCTTCCGTACGGATCGTACACGGGCTTCCCAAGGTAGTCGTCAGCCCTCTCGATCCTGAACTCTGCCATCTTCGTCGTCGCCCCGGGCTTCCCAGCCGAAATGCAAGGGCCTTTTCTTAAAAGGAAGGGGGCGTGAGGCCGGCTCAGAAGCCTGGCGCACGTCACCGCGTCTCGGCGCTTTTAACCATCATCATAGCCACCTATTCTAATCGCTGGCGCGCCTAATATCGTACGTCTCCATTCCCCCAGGATGTCCGCGGGAGGGCGCATTGCTCGACACGTACGCCTTCACGGCCTCCAGGACCACGCTGGAGTAGTCGCCCAGGTCCTCGGGGCACGCGTCCAGCGTCAGCCGCCCGTTGGGACAAATCTTAACCGCCCCCTCCTCTATGAGCTTGTCGACTGCCTCCTGGAGGCTCTCGCTGTAGACGCCGGTGACGGTTATTTTCCAGTCAACGGAGTATTGGCCGGCCTCTAGGTATGCTATGTTATGCAGCAACGACTTCGTCGGCTTATACTTCGCCACAATGTTTAACACGACTTCCCGGAGCAAGCCCCCTCAGCCCCCATCGCTAGTGGGATTATTTATAAGCTGGAGGATTTCGTGTGAGCTTTGAAATGGCGTCGGAGTGACCTCATTGAGTGCGGCGCGCGTGGGAAGGCTCAGCGGAGCTTACGATCCGCACTCCGTTGAGGAGTGGACAAGAAATTATTGGAAGGAGATAGACGTCTACAGCCTCGTTAAGGGCGCGGAAAGGGGGGCAAGGCATTCCTTCAACTTCGTCGACGGCCCCCCGTATCCCTCCAGCGACATACCCCACATAGGAACTGCGTGGAATAAGGTGCTCAAGGACGTTATACTGAGGTACAAGAGGGCCCGCGGCTTCAGGGTGTTCGATCGTCCCGGGTTCGACTGCCACGGGCTCCCCATCGAGGTGGCAGTCGAGAAGAGCCAGGGGATCAGGAACAAGAAGGACATAGAACAGGTGATCGGCGTAGCGAACTTCATCAACGCGTGCCGGAGGCTGGCCCTGGAGAACTCCAAGTCCATGACCAAGTGGTTCGAGGAGCTGGGGGTGCTCATGGACTGGAGGAACCCGTACTACACGCTCGTCGACGAGTACGTGGAGGCCGCGTGGACCCTCATAAAGAGGGCCCACGAGAGGGGCCTGTTGGCGCTCGAGCAGAGGGTCGTGTACTGGTGCCCCAGGTGCCAGACAACCTTGGCCGAGTACGAGGTCGAGTACAAGGACCTTGAGGACCCGAGCATATACGTGAAGTTCAGGCTGCCGGCGATCGGCGCCTACGCGATTGCGTGGACGACAACGCCTTGGACCCTGATCGCTAACACGTTCCTCATGATCAACCCCGACGAGGAGTACGTCGAGGTGGCGGTCAACGGCGAGAGGTGGATCGTGGCGAGAAGGTCCCTGGATAGGGTCGCAAAGGAGCTGGGCATGACCAAGTACGACGTCGTGAGGACATTCATTGGAGCGGAGCTGGTTGGGATGGCTTATGAGCATCCGCTGGAAGCGCTGGTGCCGTTGCAGGCCAAGCTGAAGAAGTACCACAAGATCGTTGGAGCGGCAAGATACGTGAACGTCGAGGAGGGCACGGGCATAGTGCACGGCGCGCCCGCGCACGGCTTCGAGGACTTCGAAGTCGCGCAACAGGAGGGCATAAGCGAGGTGCTGAACCCTGTCAACGAGGATGGGACGTTCAACGAGGAGGCTGGGAAGTACGCCGGCCTCTACGTGCGCGAGGCAAACGAGCTGATAATCAACGACCTGGAGCGCGCCGGCGCCCTTGCCGGCAGGGGAAAGCTGCTGCACAAGTACCCGGTGTGCTGGAGGTGCAAGACGCCGGTGATCATGAGATCGACGCAGCAGTGGGTGATAAAGGTCAGCAAGCTGCGCGAGAAGCTGATCGAGGAGGCCAAATCCGTCAGGTGGATCCCGAGCTGGGGCCTCGCGAGGATGCTATCGATCTTGGAGAACGTGAAGGACTGGGTCGTGTCGAGGCAGAGGTACTGGGGCGTTCCATTGCCCATATGGAGATGTAGCAGGGGGCACGTGGTCGTTGTAGGCAGCAGGAGGGAGCTCAGGGAGCTAGCAGGCACAGACCCGCCGGAGCTCCATAGGCCGTGGATCGACGAGGTCAAGTTCAAGTGCCCAATATGCGGGGAGCAAATGGTGAGGGTGCCCGACGTAGCGGACGTGTGGCTCGACAGCGGCATAGCATTCTATGCGGCTAGGACGGCCGAGGCGGCCAGGGACGAGCCCCTGGACCTAGTCGTGGAGGGACACGATCAAATCCGCGGCTGGTTCTTCTCGCTGCTCAAGAGCGGCGTGATACTGAACGATAGGGCCCCCTACAGGACAGTTCTCATACACGGGTTCATGTTGGACGAGCTGGGCCGCGAAATGCACAAGAGCCTCGGCAACTACGTCGGCCTCGATGAGGCCATACGGAAGGTTGGGAGGGACCCGCTGAGGCTGTGGCTGGCGAGCAACACCGTGTGGGAGGACGCGAGGTTCTCCTGGAGGTCCCTCGAGGAAGCAAGGCGAGATCTCAGCATAGCGTGGAACGTCTTCGTGTTCGCTTCATCTTACATGAACCTCGACGGCTACGATCCGAGGTCCCAGGGCCTGAGCAGCGTGGCACCTCATTTGGGGCCCGAGGACAGGTGGATCCTGAGCAGGACGAACAAGCTCGTGAGGGAGTTCGAGAAAGCCATGGAATCGTTCGACGTGGCAACGGCCACCAGGATCCTGAGGAGCTTCATCGTAGAGGACGTGAGCCATTGGTACATACGCATGATAAGGTCCAAGGTGTGGGTCGAGGAGAACACGCCGCAGAAGATCGCGTCCTACGCAGCGCTCTACAGGGCTCTGCTGACATGGCTCAGGCTGGCCTCGCTGGTGGTTCCGCACTTTGCCGAGTACGTCTACCAAATAGTGTTCAGGGAGGTCGAGGGGGCGCCCTCGGTGCACCTGTTGCCGTGGCCGGGCACACTTGAGGGCCACGACGAGCCAGAGCTCGAGAAGGACATGGAGGTGCTCAGGATGATTTACGAGGCTGCGGCCTCAGCCAGGATGAAGGCCGGCCTAAAGCTCAGGCAGCCGCTGCGAAAGCTCATGGTGTTCACCGATAAGGAAGAGGTCGGGCGAGCGATCGAGAGGCTTGCAGACCTAGTAAAGATCGCATGCAACGTGAAGGAGGTAGAGGTCAGGGGACTTGAGGAAGTGAGGAAGCTCGTCAGCTACGTAGCCGAGCCCGTCGCGAAATCAATTGGCCCGAAGTTTAGGGCGAGGGCTAGGGAAGTCATTGAGTACATAGCCAGGAACAACGCGTTAGTGGCCGACGACGTGATCAGGCAGGGCTACCACGAGGCCGTGTTAGACGGCGAGAAGATCAGGATAACGGCCGAAGACGTCTCCGTGAAGCCTGTCACGGCGCCTGGCTACGTCATCGAGAGCTTGGAGTGGGGAGGAATAGCCCTGGACACGGCGCTGAGCGAGGAGGAGCGCGCTGAGGGGCTGGCCAGGGAGATCGTGAGGCGCATACAGGTCATGAGGAAGCAGATGGGATTGGACTTCAACGACTTCGTGGAAGTGGTAGTGGCTCCCCCGAGGGAGTTGATTCCATTGGTTGAGAGGGTCGCCGACTACATAGCCAGGGAGACCAGGAGCGTTAGCGTGTCTGTCGTGAGCACGTTCGAAAAGGGCGAGGAGCACTATGGGGCCGAGTGGGACATAGACGGTGAAACCTTTAACATATACCTGCGCAAGGTAGCCCGCGGGGGGTGAGGTCCCTTGGCGCACGGCGACGTCGCGCGTAGGGCCATCGAGGAGGCGAAGAAGGTGTTGGCCAACGCTTACGCCCCCTACAGCAACATAAGGGTGGCATCGGCGGTCATAACCGACAAAGGCAACGTGTACGTGGGGGTCAACGTAGAGAACAGCAGCTACGGCCTGACGATATGCGCCGAGAGATCTGCCATAGCTTCTATGGTTGCTCACGGCGAGAGGAGGCCGGTGGTCGTTTCGGTGGTCACGGACCTCGACGAACCCATTCCTCCCTGCGGGGCCTGTAGGCAGGTGATCGCGGAGTTCAACGAGGACGCCTTAATAGTCATGCACAGTGTCAAGACCGGGAAGACGGTCGAGGCCAGGCTCTCCGAGTTGCTTCCCCACGCCTTCAAGCTGGGTAAAGGTCATTGAGGCGGCGTGCCCACGAGGCAATGGGATTTGCGGTGGGCTTCATCGTCGGTAGCACGACAATCGATTGCCTGATCCTTGGGGTCTTTGGAGCTCTCGGGGCCCTGGTGCCCGATCTGGACATCGGCCTCATGCACAGGAAGCTCTTACACAACCTGGTCATGCCGACGCTTGTGCTAACGATATTGTATGCGTTTCTCCTAGGAAGGGGGCCGCTGCCTAGCGCGCTTGGGGCAGCGCTTTCGTTTTATCTCGGCTGGGTTTCCCACGTGCTAGCCGACGCGCTCACGGTGGCCGGAGTCTCCATAGCATTTCCGATCAGCCGAAGGAGGGTAGCAGCGAAGCTCTTCAAATCTGGAGATCGGCTAGGCGACGCCTTGCTATATTCCTTGGCCTTGCTAGCGACGTCCACAAAAATCTACTTATTGTTAGGGGCCGGAACCCTCAGCCTCTCTCCCCCCTTCTAACGATGCCGGAGGAGAGGTGAAGGTAGAGGATAGCGCTTAGGGCGGCCGAGGCTGCGAACCCGGTTACCAGGAGCGCCAGGGCTTGATCCCTGTATTCCCTTGACTCGGACAGCATGGCATTAACGCTGTCCAGCTGGTGGGTAATGTTCATCAGCGTCGCGTTGCACGCGCCGCAGCTGCTCATCAGGGACGTGAGAGTGTTATTTAATACAGTGACGTTGTTCTGGAGCTCGAGGACTCGTCCGCTCAGGTTGTTCGTTAACGACTCGAGGTAGCTGACAGTGGTCAAGGCGTCGAGTGGGCTTGGATAGAGGACGTGTGTGTAGGACCTGACGAAGTCCTCAATATAGCCCAGTCTAATCGTCTTATTCGCGAGTGCGCTTATGTTGGTGAATCCAGCGGGCCTGACGATCATGAGCTGCCCCTCGCCGTACCCTAGGATGGAGGGATCTTTAACGTAGAGCAAGCCGTCTTCGACGCTGAAGCCCACACCCCTATTGATGAGGTCGTTGATGTAGGCGGCGGCCTTGGAGAGGTCGTAGACGCCGGGCAAGATCTCGCCTGGCAGCGAGAGTGACGAGCCGCCCTCCTTGGTGAACGGATTAAGGAACATTATCGTTGAGGTACCTCCCAGGTTGGTTAGCGTTGCGTTGACCAGGGCCTCTGTGCCCCACGCTAGCACGGACTTCAGCAAGCCCAACGTCGTGGAGTTGGCGTACTTGGATAGGTACTCGTACTCCTCGAAGAGCGGGACGTAGGCCAGGTACACATATCCGCTGTTATAGACTGTCGCGTCCGTATATGTTCCCCTAATCATCAGCGCTGTCTGGTTCAGCAACCATACCAATGCTTCTTGGGGTAGCTCCCTAAGTATTCGGTCGGGTATTAGGTGCGGCAGGAACACGTAGCTGTGGTAGCTTCCGTAGTAGCCGCTTTGCCAGCCGCTTGAAATCAGCGAGCCCGGGAACAATATCTTCGCGTGCGTTCCGTTGTAATCTATCAGCCTAAAGGTGAGATAGTAAAGGCCCGGCGTCAGGTTCCCGGCCTGAATGTTGACCGGGATGGGGCCTGTGTCGAGCGTTTGGCCGTTGAAGCTACCGACCCCATTGTACTTCGTCAGGTTCAGCGTAAAGGTCGGGTATACTCCCTTGATCTCCACGCTCGTGTTCAGGACTGGCCACCACGCGCTCCCGTTTACTGGGATCGTTAGTATGTCTGGCGGTATGTACGCGTTGCTAATATTCATGTAGATGTTCATGGCCATCGTACTGTTGGAGGGGGCTACGTATGGCACGTTGATGAACACGGTTTCGTTTGCCCCCCACTCGCTGCTAATTAGCTCCTGGTTCACCAGGGCCAGGCAGGGCACGTAAGCTCCGTTGGCCACGCACGTCGTCTCGTTGAGGGGCACGAGCTTCGTGAGGTTCACGGCACCAGTGACGATCTTGAGCAAGTGAGCATACGTGCTGTAGGGGGGTTCGGGCACCACGTGGAGGACAACGCTGTTGTTGGCTAGATAGGGGGAATAGCTTTTAATGATATTTACGTCGAGGCCGGGGATGTAAACTAAGATCAGTCTCACCGAGGCCAGGCTCTGGGCATCTGCGGGTGCCAAGCCTATGGAGACCGCTCCCACGAGAAGCGCCAAGAGCGCTAGCGAGGCGGTAAGCATGCGTGCCTCCAAGGCTTACACGCCTACGATGTTTTGATAAAACCATGAGAGGGCCTGGGATATTTAATCGTACCGGTCTCGGCGGGGGTTCGGTTGAGGGCGCTGGTAGTTGGCCTACTACCGCATGAGTCCGGCAAAACTACGGTGGTGCTCCACCTGGCCAGAGAGTTGAGAAGTCGCGGCATGAGGGTCGGGTATGCGAAGCCCGTCGCGGGCCACGACGGGTGGCGCCAGGTCGACTCCCTGAGGGCCTCGCTAGAGCTGGGCGTGCTAGTGGGCCACGACGCTTTCGTGATCTCGAGGGAGCTCGGGCTGCTGGAGAAGCTTCTACTAGTTAACCCGCTTGACGTGCTATCCCTCCCTCCAGATCCGTTGAGCTTCAGATCGGCTCGTTCCTACGTCGACGCCGTCGACGACATATTGCACACGGCAGTACTTTGCAGGCTCGCGAAGCTCGAAGGTGGAGCTCCGAGGGCCAAGTACTTTGTCATAGGCGAGAATGCGGCAAGGCTCTCGCCGAAGCTGGGCGCAATCGTGAGAAGGCTGTTGGAGGCGTTCGGGGAACGGGAGCCGCAGCTTAGGAGCCCCGCATGGCTATGGGACATCCTGAACTCGCCGGAAACTTACTCAGCAGTGGACGAGGCCCTCCTGGAACTCGAGAGGCAGGGCTTTGACGCGTTCGTGATTGAGGGCTACAACGACGTATCGGCGCCCACGCCGGCCTCCGCCAACGTAGGGTATGCGATCGTGGTGGCACCGGGAAGGGCGCTCGTGTACGAGGGATCTAGGTACTCGAGGGCGGTCGAAGTTCTATCGGGCGGAAGGCCTTGGGCGCTCAGGACCGGCACGGCATTGGAAGTCCTCGGGAGCCCCCTTGCCTCGGTCGAGCTCCAGAGCCTGCTAGACGAGGACGAGTACCGGGAGGCCATTGAGAAGTTGGCTGACGTCGTTGCGGGTAAAAGTTAAAGCGGAGCGTCACGGAAGTTTCTATCCCAAGTGCGCAAAGGGATTAACGTTGGAGGTGCAAGGCCTCCTCGAGCATGGCTTTGCCAAAAGGCCCACGGGGAGCGAGTACGCCTTCAACGTTCTGGAGTCGTTGAAGGCCAGCTGCTCGGGCGACGAGGCCGCAATAAGGCGTGCCTTGCTTGATGCGCATAGGAAGATACTCCTCGAGAGGCCGGCTGCGGCGGCTGCTCTGAACTTGGTCAGGAAGGTCGCCGAACACCTGGTCGAGCAAGGAAGGGAGGGGATGTGCGAGTTCATTGCAAAGCTGGAGAAGGACTATGATGAGTCCATTTGGAAAGCGGCCGAGGTAGCTTCTAAGAGGATTGAGGATGGGGACTACATAATGACTAACAGCAACAGCCTGACCCTGAGGAGGCTCTTCAGGTTGTTGGTCGAAAGTGGGGTGAAGTTCAAAGTCCACGTGCTGGAGTCGAGGCCGGGCATGGAGGGCCTAGCGCTATGTGAGTACCTGAACGAGCTCGGCGTGGAGACGTACCTCTCGGTCGATTCCTCCGCTAGGTTCTTCATGAAGAACGTCGACAAGGTGGTCGTGGGAGTCGAGGCCCTGGCAGTCAACGGCGCGGTGATCAGCAAGGTCGGGACGAGCCAGCTGGCGCTAGCCGCCCACGAGGCGCGGGTCAGGGTCATGGCCATCGCCCCGACGATGAAGCTATACAACGAGACGGTCTACGGAGAATTGGTCAGGCTGCCCGAGGGCGACTGGAGGTTGCTGATGAGCGAGAGCGTCAAGGCATCGCTGCCGGAGAGGTACGTGGCAAGGGCGCCGATCTACGACGTCACGCCCCCCCAATACATAGACGCGATTGCGACGGAGCTGGGCATAGTGGCCCCGCAGGCGATTCCATTCGTCTACAAACAGGTCATGGGAACGTACCCGCCGAAGATCGTGCCAATCGAAGAACTCCTCGGGGTGAAGGGATAGATGGCCCAGGTCCAGCTGCCGCAGAAAGTGCTCGAGATAGCCGATGGCATAAAGACTATGAGGATCAGGGGGGCCGGGAAAATCGCCAGGGCCGCGGCAGAGGCGCTCAAGATCGCGGCGCTCGAGTATGCGGGGCCGAGCGACCCGACGGCGTTTAAGAAGTACATGGGAAGGGCAGCTGACGTCATAACGAACACGAGGCCCACGGCTGTCAGCCTCCCCAACGCGGTGATGTACGTCATGGGGGCACTGCTCAGGGCCGAGGGATCCGTGGACGACCTGAGGGCTGCAGTGGTTTCGGCTGCGGACAGGTTCATAAGCGAGAGCCTGGAGGCGGTGAAGAAGATAGCAGAGTACGGTAGCAGGAGGGTCCCCGACAACTCGGTGATCCTCACGCACTGCCACAGCACTGCCGCCGTCAGCGTCATTGTCGAGGCCTACAGGAGGGGCAAGGTGGTCAAGGTCTACAGCACCGAGACGAGGCCGTTTTACCAGGGGAGGATCACGACTAGGCAGCTCATCGAGAACGGCGTGCCGGTGGTCCAAATCCCCGACAGCGCCGTGAGGGGCGTGATCCGCGAAGTGGATCAGGTGATAATAGGGGCTGATACTGTAACGAGCAACGGTGCAGTGGTTAACAAGATCGGTACTAGCCAGGTGGCGTTGATAGCTCACGAGGCAAGAGTCAGGGTGTTCGTCGCGGCCGAGACGTATAAGTTCTCGCCGATAACGCTCGTTGGAGAGCTGGTCCCAATAGAGTTCAGGGATCCCTCCGAGGTGGTGCCGAAGGAGTGGATGGAGCGAAACAAGAACGTCAGGGTTCTCAACCCGGCGTTCGACGTCACGCCTCCCGACTACATCGACGCCATAGTCACCGAGGTAGGGGTGATACCACCACAGGCAGCGATAATGGTACTCCTCGAGAGGCTCGGCTGGGCGTTTGACCAGTTCAAGAGCATCGACATTTATAGGCTTAGGTTCGAAGATCTGATCGAGTGAAGGGGCTTGTCCGCGGAGCAAGAGCTCAAGAGGAAGGTGCTTGGCCTTATTGATTCCAGCCAGGATCGGGGGATCAAGTACGCGTTCTACTCAAACGAACGCGTCAAGGAGATCATGCAACGCCTCTACGAGAGGTGGGAGGGAGCAGGCATGAAGGGCATGCCGATCGACTACGCGACGGATGAGGAGCTCGAGGCGCTCGTCAGCGTTGCGGAGAGGGTGGCGCTCTCAGGACGGGACTACATGGCCGAGTTCCACATGAATGCCTACGGATTGCCTCTCGGGGAGAGGGAAACGCGCAGGAAGGGCCTCTTGAGGCGCATCTTCGGTTTATAAAGGCTTTCCCCTATAACATTTTTATAGGTGATGACATGAGCGCCGAGGAGCTAAAGAAGAAGGTGATCGAGGTCCTCGAGGACGTAATAGATCCCGAAATAGGCATAGACGTGTACAACCTAGGCCTAGTATATGGCATTGAGGTCGAGGGCGACAAGGTGAAGATAAAGGTCACGCTCACCACCCCGTTTTGCCCGCTCGCCAACGTCGTTCCAATGATGATCGAGGAGAACATCAGGAGGAGGCTCAACCTGCAACCGATAATAGAGCTCGTCTTCGAGCCGCCGTGGAATCCGTCCATGATGACTGAGAAGGGCAGGAAGATGTTCATAGAGAAATTTGGCTATGACATAGTCGAGGAGTACCTGAGGCAGCAGAGCGAGCAGAGGTTCGAGTATCCATAGGTAAGACCTCGAGGCGACATGCTTTAACTCGTTAGCGCAACCATCGCGTTCCTGTTTTGGACGAACGGCTAAGGCGACCCCTCCTCGGCCCGTTATTGAATGTCGATTAGGGCGAGCGTCGCTGGAACGTCGTAGAACATGTGTTAATTAATTGTTATAAGTTTCAGCCCGTTCCGGGCAAAAGGGGGAACTACATATGAGCTGGAGCGTCCTCAGAATGCTTCGCGAGAGTCCGGAGGAGCTGAAGAAGCACGTTGCAAAGAGATTCATGGACGTCTCAATAGTTGATGAGGCCTACAGGCTCGACCTCGAGTGGAGGAGGCTCCTCGCCAGGGTCCAGGAGGTCAGGCACGCCCATAATGTTGTTAGCAGGGAGGTCGCCAAGCTGAGCGGCGAGGAGCGCGAGAAGAAGCTCGAGGAGGCGCGAAAGCTGTTAGAGGAGCTCGAGGAGCTGGAGAGGAAGCTGAAGGAGGTCGAAGAGGCAAGGGAGCGCGCCCTACTCGCCCTGCCCAACCTGGTGCACGACGACGTGCCCGTGGGCCCCGACGACAGCTACAACGTGCCGATCAGGTTCTGGGGGAGGCCCAGGGTCTGGGAGGGATTTCTCGAGGCATTCAAGGCCCAGACCGAGAGGTACGGCTTCAAGGTCGACTACGAGCTCATAAGCTGGAGGCCAGTGGGCCACGCGGACATGTTGGAGGGCGTGTTGGGCCTAGGCAACACGCTCAAGGCCGGCGAGGTCGCGGGGAGCAGGTTCTACTATTTGTTCGACGACATGGTGTTCCTGGACCTGGCCCTCCTGGCGTATGCCATTGACAGGCTCACGTCCAAGGGCTACAGGCTGGTGTTGCCGCCGTACATGCTCAGGTTCAAGTACATTCAGGGAGTGATAGACTATGCGACATTCAAGGATGCCATATATAAAGTGGACGGCGAGGACCTATATCTCATAGCCACGGCTGAGCACTCCCTTGCGGCGTTACACGCCGGCGAGGTCATTCCTGAGGAGGAGTTGCCCCTCAAGTACGCCGGCGTCAGCCCGTGCTTTAGGAAGGAGGCCGGCGCTGGCAGCAGGGATCTCAAGGGGATCTTCAGGGTGCACCAATTCCACAAGGTGGAGCAGTTCGTGTATTCGAAGCCCGAGGAAAGCTGGGCCCTGATGGAGGAGATGATCAGGAACGCCGAGGAGCTGTTCCAGGGGCTGGGCCTCCCATATAGGGTCGTGAACATAGCCAGCGGCGATTTGGGAGCGCCAGCAGCCAAGAAATACGATCTCGAAGTCTGGATGCCGGCACAGGGCCTCTACAGGGAAATGGTTAGTTGCAGCAACGTCACCGACTGGCAGGCATATAGGCTTGACATAAGGATGCTCAGGAGGAAGGGAATGGTCAAGGAGTACGTGCACATGCTGAACTCAACAGCGATAGCCTCCACGAGGGCCATCACGGCGATCCTGGAGAACTACCAGGAGCCCGACGGGGTTGTTGTGGTGCCGAAGGTCCTCAGGAAGTACCTGGAGATTTTCGAGAGGGCGCCAAAGGACGCCATACACCCGGTCAAGAAGGATAGGCAAGCCCCCTAGGCCTTAAAAGCACAGCACAGTGGAGGGGCCAGCGGTGCAGGGGGCTTGGACGAGGAGCTGGAGGCCGAGGTCATAGCAAGGGTGCAGGTGGAGCTGCACCTGGGCTTCGACGAGGAGAGCGACAAGGCGCTGCTCACGACATGGCTTGTTGCTGAACGGCTGCTTGATGCGGGCATATGGGTCGATGTGATACCCCATAACTATTGGGTTGGGAGCGACCTCAGGCTCGAGGCAATGGATTTGCCTAAAGTGGTCATAAACGGAAGGGTGATGTTCATAGGTAGGGCTCCTACGGAGGACGAGTTGATGGATGCCATAACGAGCAGGCTGGGCTTCAGCCCCAAGAGGGTCTCGGCAGAGGCGGCGCTCGGGGCAGGCCTGGACGAGGATGGGTTTCGAGACGCGGAGGCCGTGATAATAACTTAGCCCGGGAACCCCCAGCGGGCCTCCCATAAGATCCGTGGGGGCGCCCCTCGTTTAGTCCGCCCTCCCAGCTCTATTGCATTCTTGGCCATGTTGGAGTGCTAGCGTCCTGGGTGACGGTCGCGGGACGCCTCCTGTGTAAGTATATAAGCGGCGTTGCAAAACAAAAATTATGGCCGAGGCCCCTCGGTAGCACTGCTGTACGTTGCACGCAATCACACTCACGGCGTCTCGAGGCCCCTCGCAGCCGTCCGTCGATTTTTGCTATGGCAACATCGCAGCTCAGCTGCCATATCACATAAGGCGTGTCGGGCGGCGTACGGCAGTGCTATCGGTAAGGGGCCGATGAGGCCTTCTGCGCAACCACTCCTCGGTATCCTCTAGGGCCCTGTACGTTGCTTCGACGATGTCCCACAGCTCCATGTAGCGTACTGCGAGCCTAGAGGTGAGATAGTCGCCGGCCCCCGTGGGATCATCGACTGGATCTGCCCCATGCTCTAAGCTCGCGACTTTCGACCCCATTATCAGGAAGGCGGGCTCCACACCGTTGGTAACTACGAAGGACGTCCGGAGGCGGCCTAAAACCTTCAAGGCGTCATCGAGGCGGGAGGTCCCCGTGGCGGCCATGGCCTCCTCGTAGTCCATGTGAACTACGTCGAAGAGCCCGAGGATCTCGAGGGAGCCTTCCCCTCCCAGCCTCAAGGGCCCAGTGCTCCTGATCCTCACGAAGCCTTGCGCGTCGGCCACCAGGAGCTTCGCCCTAAGCCTCGCGATCGCCACGAGGTCTGCCCCAACTTCGCCTATCACGGGGTTCATGACGACGGCGTCCGCTACCCCCTCATGCACGCACCTAGAGGTCAGGGCGTTGCCGATCGAAAGGACTTCGAGCTGTCTCCGGGTTCCCGAGTAAACGAGCCTGAAGGCGTCTACGTGGCTAGAGAGCTCCGGGCAGGTGACGCGTGCCTGGAAGGCCTGGTCGAGGAACACGGCAGGCGAGCACGCGCTCCTGACCTCGACCTCGGCCACTCCTTCGAGCCCCATGAGGCCATAGTAGACGCCGCCCCCCATCCTAGTTATGGCACGCCCTCCTAGGATCACTACGTCGAGCGTGGGATTGCCGTAGAGCACTATCCTATCGCTTCCCACGGGCGCCCTCCTCTCCCTTGTGCGCGCCCTTGGCGTGGTAGTCCCTGAGATGTACGATCAGGTCATCGACGCTGTAAAAGAACGTGAAGGGCTCCTCCTGCTTCCCCTTCGCGATGCCCTTGCAGATCTTCATGGCGTTGCCGCATATGGGGCACGCATACATTCCAGTTATCCTGTCCACGCAGACCTCGAGCTCAATGCCGAAGGAGGATATCCTCACGACCTCCCACTTGGGCTCCCAGGCATATGACGTTCTCTCACCCCCGCGGCGCCCTTGCCCTCCTCACGAGGTCCCTTGCCACGTTCCACGCAAGGCACGCTCTGTTGATGCGGATCGAGATCTCGAGGCCCCCCAGGCCGTAGCGCTTCGAGAGGAACTCCTGCGACGCCTTCCCGAGCTCCTCGAGCTCAGAGCTCACGGACTCGGCATGGGGGCCTCCCCCGCTTGACCCCCTTCGCAAGGCCTCTCACGCCGAGGGCGGCCTGGGGACCAGGACGGAGTTGGTGGGCCCCGGCAGATCGAAGTACTCCTTGTCCAGCCTCACGATCTCGTAGCCCCTGACGAGCTTGAGGAACTCGTCCACGGGCTTGAGGGGGAGGTTCGAGCCCCTCACCCAGTAGTGGATGGGGAGCACGTTCTTCGGCTTGGCCTTATCCACGACCTCCCAGGCCTCGGCCGGTTCGACGGTGAACGTCCCGCCGACGGGTATTGCGATTAGATCAACGCCGCTTATCCTGCTCAGCACCTCGTCGTCTGGCACGTGGCCCAGGTCCCCCATGTGCGCTATCCTGACGCCCTCGATCGAGACCACGTAGACGACGTTCCTCCCCCTCCTGGAGCCCCTCTGCTTGTCGTGAAACGTCATGAGGCCCTCGACCTCGACGCCCCCAACATCGGTCTTTCCGACGTACATCCTCAGCGCTTTCCCTCCCCTCTTCAGCACGACATCCACGGCGTTGTGGTCGAAGTGTTCGTGCGAGACTAGCACCAGGTCGCCGGAGACGTTGGGCCTGGGCAACCCTATGCTGGCGCCGTCGTGGGGGTCGAACACGATCGTGAAGCCGTCGGACCTCGTGACCGAGATGCACGCGTGCCCGTGCCACGTGACCCTTACCACGCGCTGCTCACCCCTAATATAGTCGTCCACCCCGCGGCTATTCAAGTTGTTGCCCCCACGCGTTTTAACCGACCTGGGCATGAGACATCGGTGGCGGGAGCCCTACAAATGGCGCCCAGAGTGGTTACTGAGGGGCCGAGAGACGAGGAGGTGTTAGGCCAGCTGAGGCCCTACGTGGCTGCGTGGTTCAGGGAACGCTACGGATCCATGACGCCGGCGCAGAGGATGGCCATACCCCTCGTCAAGGGCGGCAGGAACGTGCTGGTGTCGTCCCCGACCGGCACCGGGAAAACGCTTGCAGTGTTCCTTGGGATAATCGACAACCTCTACGAGGAGTACGAGCGGCTCGGGAGACTCCCCGAGGGCGTCGTGGTCGTGTACGTGAGCCCGTTGAGGGCCCTGAACAACGACATGAGGAAGAACCTCATCGAGCCCGTCGAGGGGATTAGGCAAAAGGCGAGGGAGATGGGCATCGAGCTCCCCGAGATCAAGGTGGCGGTCAGGACTAGCGACACGAAGCCTAGCGAGAAACAAAGGATGACGAGGGATCCGCCGCACATACTCATAACAACCCCGGAGAGCCTCGCAATAGCCCTCAACGCGCCGAGGTTCAGGGAGAGGCTGGCCAACGCGAGGATCGTGGTAGTGGACGAGATCCACGAGATGGCCTCGTCGAAGAGGGGCAGCCACCTCTCGTTGAGCATCGAGAGGCTCGAGCACCTGGCCAGGAGGAGGTTGCAGAGAATTGGCCTCAGCGCAACGATATCGCCCCTCGAGGAGGTCGCGCTGTTTCTCGTGGGCTACGAGGGCGACGAGCCGAGGGACTGCGACATAGTGGATGCGAGGTTCTCCAAGCCAATGGACATTAGGGTCCTCGTGCCCATAGAGGACATAGTGCACGCGCCCGCGGAATATACGAACGAGATGATCTACAGGAGCCTCATAGACATGATAAAGGGACACAGGACCACGCTCGTGTTCACGAACACGAGGAGCGCCACCGAGAGGGTGGTGTTCAAGCTGAGGAAGTCCATGGAGAAGGGGGGGATCATAGACGCCGACGAGGTCGAGGCGCACCATAGCAGCCTGAGCAGGGACGTGAGGCTGGAGATCGAGGACAAGCTTAAACAGGGCCAGCTCAGGGCAGTGGTCAGCTCGACGTCGCTGGAGCTCGGCATCGACATAGGACACATAGACCTCGTGGTCCTGTTGAGCAGCCCCAAGAGCGTGACGAGGCTCCTACAGAGGGTGGGCAGGGCTGGCCACCACATAGAGGAGGTCAGCAAGGGAAGGCTCATAGCAGTCGATAGGGACGACCTGGTGGAATGCGCGGTCCTGGCCAGGGCAGCGATGGACAGGAAGATAGACAACATCAGGATACCGAAGAACCCGCTGGACGTCCTAGCCCAACACGTAGTCGGCATGGCCCTCGAGTCCAAGTGGAGCCTTAAGGACGCCTACGAGCTCGTGAGGAGGTCCTACAGCTTCCACGAGCTTTCGTGGGAGGACTTCATGAGCGTGGTGAGGTACCTGGCCGGGGAGCTCGGGGACTTCAGCGAGCACAACAGAGTCTACTCGAAGATATGGCTCGACGAACGGGATGGCGTCTTCGGAAGGAAAAGGAGCACCAGGATGATATACTACCAAAACGTTGGGGTCATACCCGACGAGGCAAAGGCGCACGTGTTCACCGTTGACGGGAGGTACGTCGGCGACCTCGAGGAGGCCTTCGTGGAATACCTGGAGAGGGGCGACCTCTTCGTGCTAGGAGGTCGAGTGTACGAGTTCGTGGAGGCGAGGGGGTTCAAGGTCTTGGTGAGGCCGGCCGACGGGGCCAGGCCCACGGTCCCCAGCTGGTTCAGCGAGATGTTGCCGCTGGCGTACGACTCGGCCAAGCTCGTCGGGCAGTTCAGGAGGTGGGTCGCAGAGCTCGTCACCACGGTGGATCGCGATAAGGCCGTCGATAGGATGAGGAGGGCATATAGGCTCCAGAAGCACGCGGCGGAGGCCATATACGATTACATCAAGGAGCAGATGGAGTACACGGGCGGCCTCGTGCCGTCGGACAAGCTAATACTGATAGAGGTCTTCGACGAGCCCCATAGGAGGAACGTCATAGTCCACTCGCTATTCGGGAGGAGGGCCAACGACGCCCTCTCGAGGGCCTACGCCTACCTCGTCAGCTCGGAGGTCGGCTACAACGTGAAGATAACCGTGACGGACAACGGCTTCATGCTCACCCTGCCGGGCCACCCCAGCGCCGATTGGAGGGGGCTGTTCATGAGGCTCACGTCGGTGAACTTGAGGGAGGTGCTCATGAGGGTCCTCAGGAGGACCGAGCTCCTCAAGAGGAGGTTCAGGCACGTGGCGACGAGGTCTTTCATGTTGCTGAGGAGGTACAGGGACGTCGAGAGGAGCGTCCAGAGGCTACAGGTCAATGCCGAGGAGCTGCTGAGAGCTGTCGAGGACATAAGGGACTTCCCCGTGCTCAAGGAGACCTACAGGGAAATATTGGAGGACTTCATGCACGTCGACGAGGCCGAGGACGTGTTGTCGAAGGTGAGGGCCGGGGAGATAGAGGTGAGGGTGTTCGGGCCCGTGGACGTGCCCAGCCCCTTCGCGCACTCCATAGTGGTGCACGGCTACAGCGACGTGGTGCTCATGGAGGACATGCGCAAGATGCTGGCCAGGCTGCACGACCTGGTGATCGAGAGGCTCAGGGGCCACTCCCGCGCTGGCCCTGAGGCCCTTGCTGGGTACGGCTAGCCCCCTCGCCCAATAGCTCGTCGCACAGCTCCTTTGGAACGCCGAAGACCCTCGTCGCTATCGAGGCCACGTACCTGTCGCTGGGCGTCGACTTCGGGAAGCCGATCCTGAAGGCCAGCGCCCTCTTGAGCGCCTCCTTGTAGGTCCTGTTCCTCACCTCGCCCCTGGCTATGGACTCCGCGAGCTTGAACGCGACGAAGAACCTGGCGAAGTTGCCGACCGTCCTCGCCTCCTCGGGAACGGCGCGCTCAACGGCCTTCAGGGCCTTGGCGAACTCCTCCTCGCTGGAGAACCCGAGGAGGTACTTGGTCATGGGGATCCTGAGGAGCCTGGCCACTACGTTCCCGTCCACGGTGCCGGACGGCGACAGCCTCCTCAGGATCTCGGCCCCCTCGCCCGACCTCCCCTCGAGCATGTGCTCGAGCGCCTTCTCGAGGGCCTCCTCGATGTAGAAGACCCTGTCGAACAGCTCGGGGTGGTCCTCGTCGAGCCTGAGGCCGTACTTGGCCACGACGTAGAGCGTTGCCATCTCCTTGTCGTAGATGTCCTGCGGGGATGCGGAGCCCATTATGGGGCTCAGCCTGAGCCTCGCGTACTCCCTCCTGAGCATCTCGACGACCTTCGCCCTGTCGAGGTTCTCCAGGTCCTTGAGGACGTCGCTGAGGAGGGAGACAGCCAGCCTGACCCTCTTGCCGTAGGGGGTCCCCTTCAAGGCGCTGCCCTCGCGGCTATGAACGGCGGTAGAGCTCTTTAATGCTCAACATCCCCAGCGTCTCGGAGGCCTCGACGAGCCAGAGCGCGTAGAGCTTGGCCAGCTCTGCGCATGCCCCCTCGGCGCCCAGCTGGATCCCGAGCGACCTCCTGTAGGCCTCGCTCGCTAGCGAGCAGTCCAGCCTGGCCCTGAACCTCTCTGCGAGGGCGGGCACCAGCTCGTGGAGCCCCCTCCCCGCTCCCACGAGCCTGCCCAGCTCGTCGAAGTCCTCGGCCGTCAGCGTGTAGGATGACTGGGGCAGGCCGGCGGCGCGCGCCAGCTCGTAGTAGGCGAATAGGGGCTCGTAGTTCTCGACCAGCTTACCTGTGGCCAGCAGCGGCCTCCTCAAGTCGCAGGGCTCCCGTAACGATCTTCCTCAGCTCGGCCTTAAGGTTATCCGGGAGCACCTCGTGGAGCCTCTCCAGCGCCCCGGCCAGGTCCTCCATCATTATCCTCAGGGCGGCCTCGGCCTCGTAGGGGGCGAGCGCGCCCAGGGCCCTCGCCATGACTTCGTCGCTCGGGTGGGTCTCGCCGGACACGTACTTCCTTATGGCGGTCCTCGAGACCCCGAGCAGCGCCGAGAGCTCCGACACGCTCCTCGAGGAGAGCATGAGCTCTATTATCCTCCTCCTCGCCTCCTTGCTCAGCCAATGCACTGGAGCGCCCTCGATCGCCAAGGGGGCCCCAAGCGTTTTTAGCGGCTGGTTAAGGTTAAAGCGGGAAGGCCCGGCGAAGGCCCTTGCGCGAGAGGTACGTGGCGTTCGACGGGCGGACGTTCAGGGTTTTCGAGAGGCCCGCCGTGCCCGTCGAGAGGGGATGGATGCTCGTGAAGCCGCTCTACGTCTACGTGGGCTTCCCCGAGAGGTTGCTATACTCGGGCCTCGAGCCTGTGGAGGTCCCGAGGAGGATCGGCTCGTCGTGCGTGGCCAAGGTCATAGAGTCGCAAGGCCCCGAGCTCTCGGGGAGGCTGGTGGTGACCAAGCACCTTCTCTCTGGCAGGCTCGTGGGCCTCGACGTCGATGGCTGCCTCTCGACCTACGCGGGCGTGCCCGGCGACCTCGTCTTCTGGCTCCCCGACAGGGCCGAGCCGCACTACGCCCTGTTGCCGTTCGTGCAACACGCGCTGGACATAGCCGGCGAGGCCTACGGGAACGTCCTCGTGATCGGCTGCAACCTCGTCGGGCTCCTCGCGGCCCTTGCGATGAGGGACTCGGGCATGGAGCCCACCGTCTACTGCGCCAGGGGGATCGGGCCGGCTAGGCGCCTGGGGCTGAGGGCCACGCCCAAGGCGGGGGACTTGGCTGGGTCGTACGACGTCGTCGCCGTGGTTGAGGCCCAGGAGGGGTGGGCGCTCTCGGCCCTCGCCGGGATCAGGTACTCGAGGCTCGTGATCTCGGCCCTCGCGAGGCCTGGCCGCATACCCCTGCCAGCCTCGGGCAGGGCCGAGGTTGTGGTCCTGGACGACGTGGAGGCCAGGGGCGGAGAGAAGTTGTGGAAGCACTGTGGAACGGCGAGGGAGCTCGTCAGGGTCGTGAGGGTCAGGGATCCCGAGGAGGCCCTGGGACTCCTCCCGCCCGGGGGCCTCGGCTACGTGGTGGAGCTAGGGGAGTGAGCAGGCCCAGGGCGTCCCGGAAAAAAGAGGCTAGCGGGCGCGCCTCCTGTTCAAGAACAGCGCCAGCGGGATCGCCACGGCGGCAACGACCGCGGCCACCAGCGGGGCCTCGGGTATTGGCTGGTACGGCGGGCTGGTGTTGAAGTAGACGTCCGCGTAGTAGTCCACTACCCCGTCACTGACTTCATACCACGTGTTGCCCGACACATCGGTCATGGCGTCCAGGGCGTCGCTGCCACCAATATCCCATGTGCCTCCACCATCTTTGGCATAATTGCTCCAGCCCCTGGCAGTTATCAGCTCTATGCGCAGGAAGAACGAGGTATCTTTCGGCGGCCCTCCTATGAGGGTCCACGGGATCCTGAACTCGATGGCGTTCTTGGCCGTGTTGACCCCCATCTGTGCGGTCCCGCTGGGGTCGGTGACGAAACTCCAGCTGCTGTTCACCAGGTACCAGATAGCCCCCCAGTTGCTCTCGTTGAGGGGCCACGTGGTCTGAGTCTTACCTTGGCCTGTGAAGCGGCTGTCCGCTAGGTTTATGACGAGCTGGTAGAGCCACTTGGCATTACTGCTCACATTTGTATCGGACATTCCGGCGAAATAAACCTCGTAGCCGGCCCCGTTGACGTTGAAGGTGATTGCAACGAAGGTCGCGCCGTTTTCTCCCAGGTAGATGAAGTCCATGCTCTTGACCGTGACTAGCCCGTAGAGGAAGTTCTCGTCCGCGGTGAGCCTGAACTGGAAGAGGTCGACCCTGGGATCCGGAACCTTGGAATCGAGGCCAGTGAAGTCGGTCCTCTCGTCCCCCTCAGGATCGCACCAGATCCACTGGTTGAACCCGTTGACGTTCACGTAGTACCACGTGAGGTTCTGGGGGCAGGCGAACGCGCCCCAGTCGCTGGGATCCCCGTCGATCGTTATCGGGAGGCTGGGGGCGGCGGCCACGCCCTGCGCCCTCGCGAGCGGCGCCAGGGCCAGCGCTAGGAGTAGCGCGAGTAGCGATGACCTCCTCACTCGGCACACCGGCAATTTCTCTGTTCGAAGGAGAAAAAAGTTTGTACTTGCCGGGGTCCTCGCCGGGGTTGCTTCGCTCAATTTAAGTGCTCGTCGAGGACTTCACGAGCCTCGCAAGCCTCGCGATCCCCTCCCTTATCTGCCCCTCGCTCGGGTAGCTGAAGTTGAGCCTCATGCTGTTCCTGCCGCTCCCGTCGGTGTGGAAGCTCGCCCCCGGCACGTAGGCGACCCCGTACTTCTCGACCGCCGTGCCCAACATCTTGCCCGCGTCGAAGCCCTCGTCCACGTAGGCCATGACGAAGAGGCCTCCCACGGGCCTCACGAACCTCGCCCCCTCGCCGAACTCCTCCTCGAGGGACTCGACCATCACGTCCCTCTTCCCCTTGTACCTCGGGACGGCCTTCTCGACGACCTTCTCGATTAAGCCCGACCTTATCGCCTCGGCAACTATGTACTGGTTGAGCGTCGGGCTGTGGAGGTCCAGGTACTGCTTGACGAGCTCGAAGCGCCTCGAGAGATCTTCAGGCGACACCAGCCACCCCACCCTCAGCCCCGGCGACAGGATCTTGCTGACCGTGCTCATGTAGAGGACCCTGCCGTCGTCCATCGACCTCAGCGAGGCGACGTCCACCTGGTCGTAGACCAGGTAGCTGTAGGGGTCGTCCTCTACGACGAGCACGTCGAACTGCTCGGCCAGCTCGAGGAGGTGCCTCTTCCTGTCGCGAGACATGGTGGTGCCCGCCGGATTCTGGGCGACCGGTATGACGTAGATGAACTTGACCTTCCTCCCCTCCTCCCTCAGCCTCCTCAACGCGGCCTCGAGCTCGTCGGTCCTCATGCCCTGGGAGTCCATCCTGATCCCGACCACGTGGGCCCCGGCGGCCCTGAAGGCGCCGAGGGCGGCCAGGTACGTGGGGTTCTCCGTGATCACGACGTCGCCCGGGTCGAGGAGGGTCCTGGCCAGGAGGTCCAGGCCCTGCTGGCTGCCTGTGGTTATCACGACGTCCTCCTCGCCTGCCCTGAAGCCCCTCCACCTCTGCATAAGGTCGACCAGGGCCCTCCTGGCCTCCAGCTCGCCCTTGGTCTCGCCGTACTGCAGCGCCACGTCCCCCCTCTCCTCTATGACTTTCCTCGCTATCTCTGCGAGCTCCCTCTTCGGGAAGAGTGACGGATCTGGTATGCCTCCGGCAAGGCTTATCACGTCCCCCCTCCTCTTTATGACGCTCAGGAGGTCGCGGACCTCGGAGGCCCTCATGGATCTTGACAGCGCGCTGGCGAACCTCTCGAACTTGTCCAAGAGCATTCACCATATGTATGGTATATATTGTTACGGTTTTTAAACTTATTCGAAACAGTGGTAAATATGTGAAAAATAAGTATAGTCTAGTATGTACACATCGCCTTAGCCCGTTTTATAGTCGCCCAGCGCCTTCAACGCTGAAGGTGGCGGCGCTGGAGCACAACGTGGTGCTCAAGAACCCCTCCAGGGTCGAGGTAAGGGCGGCGTACATCTACCCGAGCACCTATGAGGCCATGGTCTCCACGCTGGCGCACGACCTGGTGTATTCCGTGGCGAACTCGCTGGACTTCGTATACCTGGAGAGGTTCCACGCGAGGCGCCTGAGGGGTGAGGAGGAGCCGGCCAGGAGCCTGGAGACCGGGACGCCCCTCAAGGACTTCGGCCTCCTGCTGTCGAGCCTTCACTATGAGCCGGACATCGTGAACCTGGTCAGGGTGCTCAGGGCATCCGGCGTGGAGCCCAGGAGGGAGCTGAGGAGGCAGGTCCTGGTGATCGGGGGGCCGGTGGCGATCTCCAATCCCATCCCCTTCTCTGGCATAGCCGACGCCTTCGTCATCGGGGAGATCGAGGCAACGCTCGGGCGTGTGCTAGAGATCTACGCGGAAAGGCAGGACGACAAGAGATCTTTCCTGGAGGAGCTGGCCAGCTTGGACTACATCTACGTCCCCGGCCTCAAGGATGGAGCAAGGAGGGAGTACGTCCGCGACCTCGACTCGGCCCCCTACCCCATCGCGCAGATCTACAACGACGAGGTCGAGCCTGCCTTCGGGAGGGGGCTGAAGCTGGAGGTGAGTAGGGGCTGCCCATTCAGGTGCAGCTTCTGCATGGAGACGAGGCTCTTCCAGCCGTACAGGAGGAGATCGCTCGGCAGGCTGAGGGAGATCGTCGAGCGGGGCCTCAGGCACGTGCCCTACCGTAGGATTGTCATATATGCGCTGTCGTTCCCGGCGGTTGCAGACGACGTCAGGCTGCTCGGCGAGCTCGCGTCGGCGGGGCTCGAGGCGTCAGTGCCTAGCATTAGGCTGGAGAAGATCTCGGGAGAGCTCCTCGAGCTCCTGGGCTCCCTCGGGCAGAGGACGCTGAGCCTGGCGCCCGAGACGTTCTCTCCCCTGCTCCAGAGGGCCTACTTCAAGTACCCCGGCATGCTGGACCTGGTCCGCGAAAAGGTGGAGGAGGCCCTCGGGGCAGGGTTCAACGTGAAGTTGTACCTCCTCTACGGCCTCAGGGGCTCCTCCCTCGACGAGGCGAAGATCAACGTCGAAGTGCTCAGGGGGCTCTCGAGGGTGGCCAGGAGGCATGGCGCCAGGCTCAGCGTGAGCCTCAACCCGCTCGTGCCGAAGCCGAGGACGCCTTTTCAGTGGATCGGGATGGAGTCCCCCAAGAGGCTGAGGAGCGAGCTCTCGTTCTACGTTGAGGAGCTTGGGGGGCTAGTCGAGAGCAGGCCCCTTGACATCAGGTGGGCAGTGGTGCAGGCCGCGCTGGCCATGGCCGATCGCGACCTGACCGACGCCATAGTCCTGTGGGCGGGCGCGGGGGGCGGTCTGGGAGGGTGGAGAAGGGCGCTCAGGGAGGCCTCCCTGGACATCTCCTACGTCTTCAGGGGCCACGACGCAGGTCGCGAGCTGCCATGGGAGAAAGTCGAGGTCGATCCGAAGGAAAGGGACGTGGCCAGGGCGCAGTACGAGGTCGTCGTCAGGCTCCTTGGCTTTGGCCCCTGAGCGAAGGCCTGTAGGCTATGCCATAGTATAGGAGGCCGTGCTCGCCTGCCTCCCCGATCCTCCGCAGGACCGGCTCCATGATCATGCCGCTCCTGAGCTCCTCGGGCCTGACGTCGACTAGCCTCGCGAGGAGCCGGGCGCCGCTCCTGAGCGTTTCGAGGATGCCTATTAGCAATGGCCTCTGCCGCTCGAACCCCTCCGGCGCAGCGTATATCGCGGTCCACGTTATCAGCCTCGCCTCCTCGTCCACTAGATCGACCCTGCTCACGTTCCTGGAGCCGCAGAACCTGCAGACGTTCGAGGGCGGGTAGGCGACCCTTCCGCAGTCGTTACACCGGGTGGCCTCAAGCCTGTAGTGGGCCCTCCGCTCCCTCCAATACCTTGGGATGAAGCCGGTGCGGCTCCTCAAGCTAGATCACCCTTATCAGCGACCTGTACCTGGAGTACTCGGAATACCCTATGCGGGTCCTCCTAGAGAGGTAGTCTGAGACCTTGGGGGCCCTATCCCTCCTCTCGACGGCCTTCTCGGTGACTACCAGGCTGAACGCGTCGCTGCCGGCGCCGCTGCCGAAGGGCGCCAGCAGGATCCTCTGGCCGGGCCTGGCCTGCTCAAGGACGTTGGCAAGCCCTATGAGGGCCGACGAGTTGTAGCTGTTCCCGATCTTCGGCGTTATGAGGCCGGGCAGCACCTTTTCCTGCGGTATCCCGAGCATTCTGGCCGCCTGGAGGGGGAACCTGCCGTTGGGCTGGTGGAAGATCGCGTAGTCGAAGTCGCTCGGCCTCAGCCCCGCCTCCTCCATGAGGCCCTTCACGGCATTCACTATGTGGTGGAAGTACGCAGGCTCCCCGGTGAAGGCCTCGCCGTGCATCGGGTAGGGCGACAGGCCCCTGCGCCAGAAGTCGGGGGTATCGGTGACGTAGGTGTAGCTCGCCTCGAAAACGGCGGCCGCCTCCTCGGCTGGCCCGACCACTAGCGCTGTGGCAGCCGATGACGCGGTCAGCTCGAGCACGTCGCCCGGGTTGGCCTGGGCGGTGTCTGAGCCCACGACCAGCGAATACTTTATGATTCCCGAGGCGACGGAGGCTATGCTGATCCTTATTGCCTCGCTCGCTGCCCTGCACGCGAACTCCAGGTCGGTTGCCATGGTCTTCGGCACGATTCCTAGCGCCTCGGCTATCAAAGTTGCCGAGGGCTTGACCGCGTAGGGCTTGCTCTCGGTGCCGAACCAAACGGCGCCTATGTCGCTCGGCCTGATCCCGGCCCTCTTGAGGGCGTTCAGCGCGGCCTCCCATCCCATGGTGATCGAGTCCTCGTCGGGCCCGGCGACGCTCTTCTCCTCCACGTTCAGGTCCCTCGGCTGCTCGGGGTTCATCCCCCACAGCTCAACGATCTCCTTGAGCGGTAGCCTCCACCTCGGGATGTACGTCCCCCAGCCGATGATCCCAGTCCTGCCCTCTGGCCTCACGATCTCGCCTCACCTCTTCGCGTATAGCCAGCACGCCACGTAGTGGCCCGGCTCCACCTCGACCATCGGCGGCTCCTCCCTGGAACATCTCTCCATCGCGTAGGGACACCTGGGGTGGAACCTGCAGCCCGGCGGGATTGAGATGGCGCTTGGCACCTCGCCCTTGATCGGCACCTCCCTCAGCTTGAGCCTGTTCGAGGGGTCAGGCTCGGGTATTGCCGCCACGAGCGCCTTCGCGTAGGGGTGCAACGGGTTCTCTATGACGCGCCTCGCATCCCCCAGCTCCACGATCTTGCCAAGGTACATTATCGCTATTCTGTTCGATATGTACCTCGCCACCGCCAGGTCGTGGGTTATGAAGAGGTACGTGAGGCCCAGCCTCTGCTTGAGCTCTTCCATGAGCTCCAGTATCTCGGCCCTGATCGAGACGTCTAGCATGGAGACCGGCTCGTCGGCCACGACGAACCTCGGCTGCAGGATCAGCGCCCTTGCTATGACCACCCTCTGCCTCTGGCCGCCGGACAACATGTGGGGGTACCTGTACATGAAGTCCTCAGGCGGCGTTAGCTTGACGGACTCCAGCGCCTTAGCGACCATCTCCTCCCTCTCGTGCTTCGACTCGCCTATCCCCTGGATGATCAACGGCTCCTCGAGGATCTCGAAGATCGTGAGCCTCGGGTTGAGGCTGCCGTAGGGGTCCTGCCACACGATCTGAATGTCGCGCCTCACGTACTTCAGAAGTCTCTCTGGGACGGCGCCCAGGTCTATGTGGCCGTGCTCGCTCACGTACTTCGGAGTGTACCCGTGCTCGGCGAATTGCTCCAGGAGCCTCTTGGAGGGCCTATATCCGACGACGCCCCCCAGGGGCCTGTAGAGCCTCAGCAGGGCCTTGCCCGTCGTCGTCTTGCCGCAGCCGCTCTCGCCAGCCAGCGTGAACACCTCGCCCTCCTTGATGTCGAACGATATGCCATCGACGGCCCTCACGTAGCGCGGGGGAGCTCTCCTGAGGACCTCGCCGACGGATCTCCTGAGCGGGAACCAGACCTTCAGATCCTTCGCGAAGAGGATCGAGTCCGGGGATGCCTGGCCGCTCGCCATACGTCTTCACCTCTTCGCGTATAGCCAGCACGCCACGTAGTGGCCCGGCTCCACCTCGACCATCGGCGGCTCCTCCCTGGAACATCTCTCCATCGCGTAGGGACACCTGGGGTGGAACCTGCAGCCCGGCGGGGGCGAGGAGAGGTCGGGCGGGACCCCCGGTATATATGTGAGCTTCTTTATCTCGCCCCTCAGCCTCGGGATGCTGTTCAACAGCCCCTGGGTGTAGGGGTGCTTCGGGTTGTTGTATATGTGCTCAGAGGAGCCGAACTCCACGATCTTGCCCGCGTACATCACTGCGACCTTATCAGCGATCTCCGCAATCAGGCTGAGGTCGTGCGTGATGAGTATGATCGACATCTTCAGCTCCCTCTGCAACTTCTTCAAGAGATTCATGATCTGGGCCTGGACTACGACGTCTAGGGCCGTGGTGGGCTCATCGGCTATGACCAGCGGCGGGCGCAGCGCCAGGGCCATGGCTATGACCACCCTCTGCTTCATGCCGCCGCTGAGCTCGTGGGGGTAGCTGCGCGCGCGCCTCTCATCTATGCCGACCATCTTCAGGAGGTTCTTCGCCATCTCGAGTGCCTCCCTCTTGTTCATGCCCTGGTGTAGCGTCAGGACCTCGGCTATCTGATCGCCGACTGTGAAGACGGGGTTGAGGGCGTTCATTGCCCCCTGGAAGATCATGGATATCCCCTTCCACCTCACCTTCCTCCTGAACTCCTCCTCGTCCATCGAAAGCACGTCGGCGCCTTCGAAGTATATCTTGCCGCTAACGATCCTGCCGGGCGGGGGAACGAGCCTGATGAGGGAGTAGGCAAAGGTGCTCTTCCCGCAGCCGCTCTCACCTGCAATGCCGAGTACTTCCCCCTTTCCGAGGCTAACCGACACATCGTCAACTGCTTTCACGATCCCCTTCGCGGTGTAGAAGTAAGTCCTCAGGTTCTCTACCCTTAATAGCTCGGACAATCCCCAGCACCGGCCAAATGCCAGGGAAGGGGGAGCTAGGTTAAATACGTTGTCGGCCATCTCCAACGTAGGCCATGAGGCCCGAGGATCTCCTGAGGCCGATCGGAAGGTTTCGAGACGGCAGGATGGTCTACAGGGTCGAGGAGGGCGCGCCCCCATTCGGCTACATAGCATTTGGCGTGATCGACAGGGGCACAAACGTAGTGCAGGTGAGGCCCACGACCATTTGTCCCCAGAGCTGCGGATTCTGCAGCGTCGACGCGGGCCCGTTCTCCGCCAGGAGATGGGCCGAGTACGTGGTTGATCTGGGGGTCGTTGTCAGGGGGGTGAGGGAAGCGGTCAGGGTCAAGGGCGCGGGGGTTGAGGCACTAATAGACACCATTGGCGATCCCCTGACGTATCCCGAGCTTCCGGCGCTTGTTAGGAAGCTGAAGGAAGCCGGCGCGGCGAGGGTGGCGCTCGAGACCCACGGGGCCCTGCTGACGAGGCGTGTCATCGAGAGGCTCTGGGAGTCCGGCCTCGACAGGGTGAACTTCAGCATTGAGACGCTAGACCCCGAGAAGGCCCGCCAGCTCTACGGCGTCAGGTGGTACGACCTCAGCAGGGCGATCGACGCGATCGAGTACGCGGCAAGGGATCTCGGCATGGACATCCACGTGACCTCCGTGTGGCTTCCCGGGGTAAATGACGAAGACCTGAGGAGGATAGCGGAATGGGCCTACAGGTCCGTCGCCGGCAGAGTTCCCCCCTTCACGATCCAGAAGTACGTGGTCCACAAGTACGGGAGGAGGATGCCGGGCGTCAGGCCGGTGTCGTGGAAATCCTTCTGGAGGCAAATCGAGAGGTGGGAGAGGGAGTGGGGCGTCAGGCTCAGGTGGTCAATGGAGGAGTGGGGGATGAGGTATGCCCGGAGGGTCGAGGCGCCGCTGAGGAGGGGGGATGAAGTGGAGGCCACGATCGTGGGAAGGGGGTGGCTTAGGGGCGAATGCCTGGCGTTGGCCCCCACGAGGCCCGCCTGGTGGGTCGCGATCAGGGGGCCCTGCCGGGGGAGGGTCACGGCGAAAATAGTGAGGGACAAGGACGGCCTGTTGTTAGGCAAGGCCTTGGGGATCGCTACGTCCTGAGCCTGGGCTCTATGACCCTCTCTATGCCCATGCCTATCATCACGAACGTCAGCGCGGTGATCGCGATCATCAGCCCTGGAGGTATGACCCACCACCAGGCCCCGACGAGGAAGGCGCTATGTCTTTCGGCCTCGTTAAGTATCTTGCCCCACGTCACTATGCGGGGATCGCCGAGCCCGAGGAAGCTTATGCCGGCCTCGGTCAGTATGGCTGCGGGAACGCTGAGCGCCATTGAGGCGAAGCTGTACGAGAGCAATTGCGGGAACACATGTTTTACAAGGATCCTGGCATCGCCAGATCCTAGGGCTTTTGCCGCCTCTATGTATGGCTGCTCCTTGATCTGGAGCACCATCGACCTCACGACGAACTGCGTCCCAACCCATCCAAACACCACCAGCATCCAAACGACGTTCCAGATGCTCTGCCCAACGAAGTATGAGAGCCAGATAAGCAGCGGAAGCACTGGTATCGAATAGAATATCTGGGCCGTCCTCTGCATGACTGCGTCTAGTGTCCCGCCTCTATAGGCTGAGATCATTCCGTAGAAAACTCCTATCAGCGTTGAGGCAAAGGCCGTGAGCAGGCCTATGATGAGGGCCCACCTGATGCCATAGACTAGCGCCGACCACAGGTCCCTGCCCATGTAGTCGGTTCCCATGAGCCCGTAGGCGCCCGCCACTACGGCTTTAACGGGGTCCACGGACACTTTGCCGCTGCCGCCGGGCCTCTCAATAATTAGCAGGACAAGGCTTATCGAGTATTTGCCCGTGAGCATGGTGGCAGACGGCGTGAGGTAGCTCCTGTCGCCTTTCTCGAAGAGGGCCGATATCAAGTCCACGGACTGTCCTGCGGCAATTGTCTTATTGGCCTTGTTGAGCACCGGCGAAAGCACTTGCGAAATGGCGAGGCCCTGTTGCATCGTTGCCAGCGACCTCCCATACTCCTTCATAGAGAACAGCCACGTTCCATTGAACACGTAGTTGTTCTGCAACACAGTAAACGGAATACCCAGGGCCTGGAGGTCGATGGCCCAATCGCTGGACTGAGGATTGAGGTACTGGTTTATATCGTATGGATTGCTCGGCGGCTGGTACCCCGGAATCAGCGATAACATCGTTCCATCCGGCCGGGCGAAGTAAAATCCGATGCCCACGAGCGCATCTGCCGGGACCTTGGGCGCTATATTGAAGATGACCTTGAGCAACAGGTCGGTCGGAGGCGAGCTCGCCGAGAACTCGAATGAATACGTGGCGTTGTAAAACGTGACCGTGCTTATGCTCTGGAGGTCGCTTTGCCATAGCGTCTCGAGGACCAGGTTCAGCTGGTCGCTTGGGAGCTGCGCTAGCTCGGGCATGACCTTGAGCTTCCACTCGACGTACTGCGTGTAGTTAGCTATGTTGTACTGCTCGAAGGTGATGCGGCACTGGTTGCTGCCCAAGATCTGGGTGACAGGGTATCCGGGCGAGAACAACGTGATCCACGTAGGAGGAGCCAACGGAGGAGTCATGGCATTCTTCCAGTATTCGCCGTTATCCCAGTTGGCGACGTCGGCGGGATTCGCTATCACTGGGTACAAGGCCACCATGCCCAGCAGCACGGCCAACAGAGCCAGCCCCGCGATGCCAATCTTCTGCGACACCAGCTCCCTGAGGAACTCGAGGACGGGCGACCTCCTACGCGGCCGCTTGGACACGCCCATCACCCGCCTGCCCTTATCCTGGGATCCAGTAGCATGTACACGAAGTCGAGCACGAATACCACCACTATGAACAACAGCACCGTGATCCACGTGTTGACCACCAGGACGCCGGTGTCGCCGGACGAGATCGCTATCCAGAAGGTGTAGCCCATGCCGGGCCACTGGAACACGGTCTCAGATATTATTGCGCCGCCGAGGGAGCCTATCACGCTCAGGGCAACCATCGTGACTATTGGCGGCGATGCCGCCCTGAGCACATGCTTGTAGAGCACCGAGCGCTCTGGGAGCCCCTTAGCCCTGGCCACGACCACGAAGTCCTCCCTCAGCGTCCCGATGACGATGCTCCTGACCGTGTACGTGCTCGCGCCAAACGTGACGAAGACTATGGTGATCAGGGGCAGCGTCATGTACCTCACCCACGTGGCTAACACGTCCAGGTAGTACATGGGCCCCAGGCTAGCCCTTTGCGCCTCGAGGTTCGCCAGAGCTATGAAGACGTCCTTCGAGGCCATGGGGAATATCCCGAGCTTGTACGAGAACGCGAAGAGGAATACTAGACCCATCCACCACATCGGCACGCTCGAGGTCAGGAGCGCGAAGCCAACAATTGCCTTGTCTAAGATCCCTCCCGCCCTCTTCCCCGTCGCAAGTCCCACGAGTATGGCTATGAGCAGCTCCACGACCGTTGCCGTCGTGAACAGTATTACGGTGTTCTTCAGGGCCCCGTAGACGACCATGGCAGCGGAGCCCGTGCCCGTGGGGTATATCTGCCTGGCCTGGAAGGCATTGAAGTTGAACAATAGGAGCCACGTAGTGTACAGCAGGACCCTCTGCTCCCACGGCATCGAGAGCCCAAGGTTCCTGTAGATAGTTTGGTTGAGCTCCTGCAATTTCATGTTTATGTAGGTCTGGTTGTAGCCCGCGCGCGCGAGCTGTTCCGTAAGGGTCCTAGCCTGGACGTTGTATATGTCGATTGCCAACCCCTCGAGGTACTTCTGGGCCTGGATCGCGAAGATCAGCGAAAGCACGAAGGCTATGGCCACTATGACTATTGCGAAGTTCACCAAGGTCCTTGCTACCAGCCTCGAGATCGCGGGCAACGGCAACACCGCTATAGCCTGGGCTGGCCCGGTATATAAGCATGCACTAAAAGCCTACCGCGTATGAACGATAAGTATGCGAAAGGATTATGAAGGCCTTAGAAAAAATTACTTACGCCTCACGAAGCCTAGGGCCAGGCCCGCTATGACGATCACTAGGGCCACAGCTATTACGGCGTACATGGTAGTCGGCGAAGGTGGTGCGGCGGTCGGGGCAGTTACCTGGATCGTCGATGGCGGCGCGCTGTAGGTTATCGAGATCGGAGTGGCGCTGATCAGTGATGTGGCTACGGTTGGCGCACCGGGACTTGCGGTTGTCGGAGTCGTGGTAGGCGGGGCGGTGGTGGGAGTCGTGGTGGGCGTTGGAGTGGGCGTCGGGCTCGGCGTGGGCGTCGGGCTGGTCGGCGGCGTCACGACGAACTGTATCTGGAAGGATCTCACGATGGCCACCGAGCTGCTCGGGTTCGTGACCACGATCGTCAGCCAGTAGTAGCCGGATCGGTTGATCAGCGACTTAACGGTGGCCGGACTTAGGGTGATCAGTACTGTGCCGTTGTTATACACGGCCACGTCGCTCGATGGAATTCGTCCTAGGGGCACGGCGTAGGTCTGTCCCGTCGTGGCGTTAACAGCCACGGTGTAGAGCGTGGCGGTCGCAGCGAAACCCGTCGGCGGGAGCTCCTGCGTGGTCGGCGAGATCATCATCAGCTTCAGGTCCAGCCTAACGGCACCGGTCTGGTTGAGCGCCGATAATACTACCGGCGGCGCGCTGGACGACACGAGGATCGGGACTATCAGCTGGAACTTGTTGGCCCAGTAGCCGGGCGGGTAGACGTAATCCTTGAAGTACTCCATCCTCAGGTAGAACGCTAGAGGATCGTAGTACACGACCTTGTAGGGGCCGTTGCTTATGAACGCGATGCTCGTCGAGGCTATGTAGTTAACCGCTGCATCATACCTAGCGTTGACCTCTGACATGGATATCGAGAGGCCCGGGAACTTGATGTAGGGCGATACGTAGCCCTGCTGCTTCATTGACATCAGTTGCTGCATTATGAGCGACGCATGCCTCGGGTTGATCATGTCGAGGCCCTTATAGACTCCCTGCACGTCCTCCCACTGCAGCGGCAGGCCGGTGTCCGGGTCCTTCACGCCGTTAGCTATGAGTAGCTCGGACGCGGCCATCACGTGCCACGGGATGCTCGGCCACACGCCCACGACGTAGGGTATTAATATGTCCATGACGTCGTCATACGTGGTATATATCTCGATGGCAGTGTCATTGACAACCCTTATTCCGTATATTAGGCCCATCATCGACGAGTAGTACGTGCCTATGGAGTCGTAATAGTATGGATCGGGCTTGCCGGTGACCTTGCTTGTGTCGAGGGACCACTTCCAGTAGAACGCGTACCAGTACAACACGTCAGCAATTGTCAGCGGCGAGCCGTCGTGGTTCTTGCCAAGCATATAGTTGATCGTGACCTTCACTGGCATCGAATCGAAGACACTCGAGTCGTAGCCGAAGTTGCTTATGAAGTAGCTGGAGGCATTCCTAATGTTGACCCACTTCCACTGCACTCCGTCGAAGACGTACGCATCGCTCGGTATGCTGAAGCTGCCCCTTTCAACCTTATAGCCGGCCAGCCTCACGGGATCGGGGACGCCGGTCCTTGGATCGGGCCACGTCAACATGTCCTGGACCATCCTCGCCATCATTGCGCCGTAGATGTCGGTGAGCCCCAGGACGGGGTTCCAGGGGCTCATGAAGAGCGCGCCTGCGGACGCGAAGGTCGCGATCCTGAGGGTGCCGTCAACGGTCATGGCCGTCCTCAGGGCCCACGGCGTTGCCACGCCCGTCACGGCGCCGGGGACTATGGACACAACCCTCTGGCTATTCGTAGCGTAGAACTGCCAGTTCTCGGTCAGGAACACCCTAATGGACTCCTCGAGCCCTAGCTTCTGGCACAGCAAGATCTTCTGTATCAGCTCGGCGTCCTGCTGCGGCGTGAAGGAGCCGAAGTAAAGCTCCTGGCCGAGCTTGTACAGCGTGTCGTTGTAGTAGTACCAGTAAGTGGTTCTCATGGTGTTGGGGTTGTAGCCAAGCAGCGGAGCGTAGAAGAATGCCACGTCGTATCTCTCCGCCTCGGCGAACTCCTCAGCGGTCATGACCCATCCCTCGGTGTAGATGCTCCAGACGACCCTCACGCCTCCGCCGTAGTCAGAGGTGGTCACCATGTTCCTTCCGTAGATTATTGGGCTGACGACGGCCCTAGTCCTCTCGATGTTAACCGTCTTGACGCCCCAGTACTGCTGGATCCAGCTGGAGACCTGCCTGCCGATGTAGAGCCTCTCGTCCTCGATCCTTATCACGATGTAGACCGTGACCTGCTCCTCGGTCCCGTCGGGTTTCTTGAAGTAGAGCCACTTACCCGCCGGCGAGTCGGTGGCGGGCTTGTAGTATAGGGCCATCCCGTACTTGTTGAGCGTCGCATTGACGCTCGCTATTGCTGCGTTGAACATCTGGACGGCCTTAGCCGGGTCGCCGGACGGCGTCAGCCCGTAGGCGCTGTAGATCTCGGAATTAGCCCTCGGGGCCAGCGGCAGGCTGGGCAAGATCGCGCCGTAGGCAGGCGCTCCGCTGCCGCCGAGGTAGCTGGAGACCAGCAGCTGCCTGTCGATCAAGTAGTTGAGGGCGAACCTGATCTCGCGGACGCCGAAGATGTTGAAGTGAACGTTTTTCCAGTCCTTTATGTCAGTTATGTTGACCCAGTTCGTGGGCGGATCCCACATTATGAGGCCAGGGATCACCTGCCCTGGGTATGAGATCCCCTTGAGCTGTACTACGCCGGGCGCGCTAGGGTCTATAACGTTAGACGCAGGGTTCAGGCCCAGGACGTTAAACGTGCTGACCGACTTTATGAGGTTCAGGTTCTGCCTCAGGTCCGGCGGTATCGAGTCGTAAATCCTCAGGCTCGTGGCAAACGACCACACGTCCTGATCGCCCTTAGCGACGGCCAGGATGCCAGCGTCCTGAGCTGTGTAGCCCTTCCACTCGATCGTCGTCACCGGGACGCCGGCGGCGACGGCCGGCTGGGCAACGATCATTGAAATTACTACTAGTGCGATGAAGGGAAGGGCGAACAACAGGCTACGGCGAGCCACGCCCAACTTACACATCCCCACGCAATTTTAAGGATGGCAATTTTTAAACTTTACCGGGCCCACGGTAGGTTACTCAACGCATACTGCCCTATATGTGGGGAAGTCGTCGAAGACCACGATAGCGGTCCTCCTCCCGAATGCCTCGTGCTCCCTAATAGTCACGGGCCCCTCGTAGCTGATGGGGGCCTGGGCAATGGGGCCCTCTAGGGGTATCCATGTGTATATTTTCATGTTGGGCAGGACGGCGTTTTTTCTCAATAGCGGGGAGAGGTAGTCGGCAGGGCTGTCGGAGGCGCTCGTGCCCGGGTGATAGGGGCCCGATGCCGGTAGGACGACCAGCTCCCCGCCGGTTCTCAGGGGGACCACGAGCAGCGCAGGGCTCCTGGAGCCGAAGCACCTCGCGCTGGGGTGCTCGTGGCCCATGATCACCAGGTCGTAGCCGGACGTGTCCGCCTCGGCGTGGCCGTGCGTTATCAAAGTCCTCAGCCCGTCGACCGACGTCTCAATTGATGTGTACATCGGTACGTCGAGCCTTTCGAGGAGGCCTGCGACGAAGTTGTCGTGGTTCCCCCTGATCACCACCAGCTCCTCGACGCCCAGCTCCCTGACCTTCCTGGCGAAGCCCTCCACTTCCTCCTTCTCCTGCCTCAACAGCCTGTCGAACGCGTGCTTCAGGTCGCCGTTGACGATAATCCTCGCGGGCCTGAGCTGGGGCACGACCTCGCCAAGCATCTGGACGACCCTCTTGAACTGGATCCGGGGGAGGAAGATGCCGGCGTAACCGCTCTTCCCCCTTAGGCTGTAATCCAGGCCGCGGGCAGCTGCCTCCTCGAAGCCGAAGTGCGTGTCGGAGAGCAGAAGCGTCCCGGTGCCCCGTATGAAGATGAAAGGGTAGCCGGGCACTAGGTACAGGTCGCCAACTATCCTCTCAAGCATCTTCCGGAGCACCGAAGGCGAGGCGGGCCCGCCGGGATTCGAACCCGGGACCTACGGGTTAAGAGCCCGCCGCTCCACCAGGCTGAGCTACGGGCCCTCGCATGAGTCGTGAGCTGTGGCGTACCTTATAAACCTTGGGCTCAGCCTATCGACCCGACATCACTGGCTCAGCCTATGTCGGCATCATCACGGCAGCCCTCGACCGAGTGGCTCGCTCTAACGACGTTAGAGACTTGGATTAGGGGCGTTATAAAAAAGCACGGGGAAGAGGTCCTAGCGCCTCCTCCTGAGCGCGGCCGCAGCCCCGAGGGCAACGGCGATGGCCGCCAGGGCCCCACCGGTGGCGTAGGCCGGCGCGTAGTTGGTCACGTACGAGGTCTCTGTCGTGGTGCTGTAGCTCGTGTAGGTGCTGGTCATGGTGTATGTTGAGGTGACGTAGCCCGTGACTACGGAGGTCATTGTGAGGGTGCTGTAGCTCGTGTAGGTGCTCATGGCAGTCGTTGTGAGGGTCACGGTGGCCGGGGCCGGCGGCGTGTACAGCGTGCCGTTGAGGAATATGCCGCTAACGCTCGCGAGCCTGCCCGTGCTCGGATCGTAGCTCCTTAGCATGGCGTATTGATCCTGAGCGGTGGGGGCCACGAGGTCTATTATCAGGGGCTGCACCCCGGCCAAGATCGCCTTAGGATCGCCTCCTCCCAGGACCCACTGATCTGGCTCGCCCGGCTGTATGGCCCTGACCTTCGTGGGGGAGAATCCATCGTAGCTCGTCACGGCAACTACGTAGACCCAGGAGGCGGCGCGGTCTGAGTCCTTGAGTAGCGACTTGCTCACGGCTGCAACTATTGTGTTGTTGTCGGCAGGGTCTACATACACTTTGAACACGTTGGTCATGTTTTGGGCCTCAGCCACCAACGTCCCCGCAGCGTCGTATATGGCAGACACCTGTCCCTGTGGAACCGGCGCTCCCGGCCATCCCGGCGCCAGCAGTATTGCGTAGTTCCAGCCGTGCCATATGGTGACGTTGAGCCCGTAGGTGGTCGAGTTCCTGGGCAGGCTCTTGTCCGTTGTCAGGACGTATATGTGCACGTACTGCAGCGAGAACCCCGCGGGCCCGTTCCACGGGTTGCCGCCCAGGTTCCTGAACGTTACCTTGAAGTACAGGAAGGAGCCGTCGTCGTAGACTGCGAACTTGACTATGTCGAAGACCCCTGGCTTGAAGACGTCCGCCTTCGGGTAGAGGATGGTTCCCGTGCCGTTGTCATCCCCAACAGGATCGCTGACCTCGCCTAGCTTCTTCAGCGTTGGCGTAGTGGCCGGTGTTGTTGGGCTAGTGATCGGCGTGGTCGGTGTCGTGGTTGGGGTAGTGGTGGGGCTGGGCGTCGGTGTTGGCGTGGGAGTTGGTGTCGGCGTTGGCGTCGTGGTCGGTGTCGTGGTCGGGGTAGTAGTCGGCGTTGGCGTAGGGGTCGGAGCGGGAGTTGGAGTCGGCGTGGGAGTCGGTGTTGGCGTGGGAGTTGGAGTCGGAGTGAGCACAGCGCCCGAGAGCGTGACCATATATACTGTGGCGTTGGCCGGCGGGCTCACGCTATACGAGGACAACATTGACCTTTGCAGGTCTGCGCTGGGCTCAAGTATGTCTATGGCGAGCGGTTGCACGCCCGCGGCAATCGCCGCGGGATCTCCGCCTCCGAAGTTCCACTCGGTGGCGTTGCCGGGCACTACCTGCCTAACCCTCCATGGCCCATAGCCGTCGTAGCCGGCCACGGCGACCAGGAACGACCACTTGGCCACGTTGGACATGTCCTTCAGCAGGCCAAACGGGATGGCGGCCACTATTGTGTTGTTGATCGGGTCCAGCGACACTCTGAAGGTGGAGATGTTTGCCACAAGGGCGCCGCTGTAGTCATATATAGCCGATGCCTCGCCCTGGGGCACGGGCACCCCTCCCCATCCCGGCGCCAGCAGTATTGCGTAGTTCCAGCCCGGCTTGATAGTTATGTTAAGGCCCCAGCTAGTGGTGTTAAGCGGCAGGCTGAGCGTGGTCTTCACGTATATGTGCACGTACTGCAGCGAGAACCCCGCGGGCCCGTTCCACGGGTTGCCGCCCAGGTTCCTGAACGTTACCTTGAAGTACACGTTGTTCGAATCAGCGGATACCTGGAAGCCCGTTATGTCGAAGACACCCGGCTGGAACACCGAGTTGGTTGGGTACGTTATGTTGCCATAGCCGTAGTCGTCCCCAAGGGGATCGGGGAGGTAGGCTATGAAGGTCTGCGTCGGTATGTCGATGCCCAGCTGGCATATCGAGAGGCCGAGGTCGGTGTTAAGGCTCGTCGAGTTGGATAGCATGTACAACGTGGCGACCGTGGCTCCAGCCGTGGACATGCCAAGCGCCGTCGCGTTGAGGCCGCTCGTCACTATCGGGCTCTTCGCGAACTCGGCATCCCCCATCTCGTCAACGCTCGTGGCGTAGAGGGCTGACGGGTTGCCCGCTCCCCACGCAACGACGTAGTAGCCGTTCGTGTATGTCACTATTGGAGCATCGTTGTAAAGGCCGCTGGTCCCAGCCGCCACGTCGAGCGACAGGCTCTTAACGACGCTGAGGCTTTTCGCGTCCAGGACCTTAAGCACGAGCCCGTTGGTGACGTTGTAGGCGACGGCAACGGTGGAGCTCCCGACGGCTATTGAGGGATAAGATCTGCTGGAACCCACGCCGACCGCCACGTAGCTGGCGCTCAGGTTGCCGTAGATCGTGAGGAGCTTTACGGCATTAGTTCCATAGGAGTAGACGGGCACGAGCAACTGGTTACCAACAGCTGCATAGCCGAAGGGCACCATCACAACATTGGTTTTCTTCGTGAACGTGTTGTAGACGGTGTACGTGAGCCCGACGCTTTCGTTCTCGCCCGGCGTTGAGGGCACTGGGATGTCCACGTAGGTGCCGTTGAGGGCAACGAAGTGGGCTGCCAAATCCCTGTTAGTGACGTCAGCGCTGCTGATGTACTGGTGGACGAACACGAAGCCGTCGAGGAAGGGCGCTATAGTGTGGCTGACCGTGGCGTAGGAGATGTTACCTCCCACGGTGGTGAAGGGGCCAACGCTCACGTTCAGGACCGGCTGGCCGTCCGAGAACTTCATGACGTTCACGTAGAACTGCGTGATGTTGATCGGCGTCGTGGTCGTCCCGG
>JBEULI010000047.1:0-2639 GCA_041287395.1 Desulfurococcaceae archaeon | reverse complement strand
CGCTATGACGGCCTCAACCAGGTCGTCCTTCAGCACCTTAGTCCTTATCTCGCCCTCCTTCCCTCCCCTGAACAGCATCCCCTGATCTATAACCATAACGGCCTTCTTTTTCGCTGAATGAATCAATAGCTGGGCCCAGGCCCAGTCAGCTGAGTTTCCTGGCGTATAGCCGTATTTGTAAATTGCCTTAAGCCCAGCCTTGCTTAGCTTTGATTCGTCGTAGCCGTCCTGGTTCCAAGGAGGGTTAGCTATGGAGTAGTCCATTGGGTCGTTTTCTTGCAGGAACCTTGGGTTTATCAAGCTGTCCCCGTTGTATATCTTTATATCGGACTCAACGTTGTGAAGCATAACGTTCATCTTAGCTATTGCGGCCATCGCCGGGTTCCTCTCCTGGCCGTAGAGCAGGAGGCTTGGCCTGTCCCTTATCTTCTCCTTGACGTGCCTGTATGCCTCTATGAGCATGGCCGCTGAGCCGCAGGCGGGGTCAACAACCTTGCTCCCGTCCTCGGGGTCCATGAGCCTTACCATAAGCCTTATGACCTCCCTTGGCGTGTACGTCTCTCCCTCCTTTGCCTTTGTGGGGGCAAAGTTCGCAAGGATCCACTGATAGCCGTCGCCAAGGACGTCATAGTCGACGCGCGTAAGGTCAAGCCCGTTAAAGATCTCTATCAGCTCGGTGACTATTGGCCTCAGGTCCTGGTTCCTTGAAAGCGCCGATATGCCGAGCTGATTTAAAAGGTCCGAGAACTCCCCCATTTCAAACCCCTGGCCTTCTGAGGAGTTAATTACTGCTATCCTCCTCAGGTACTCCTCTATCTTTTCTGCGGGGTTTCCGTGCTTTACGGCTTCATCCCAGGTAAGGAGGGCCCCCTTTTCCTCATCGTAAAGCTTTATGTACCTTCTGTTGGCCACCTTATACGCCTGCTCCTCGCTCAGCCCCTCCCTGTTTTCCTTTACAATCGCGTCCCACTTATCGCTTACCGCCTTGTAAAAAAGAAAGACAAGCAAAACCCTATAATCCACGGCAGTTCTAATTACATCAGCGGCCCTCTTAAGGGCTGAAAACAGCACATCCCCGCTTGGCGGTCTCCCAATCCATTCGTCCAAGGACTTCATATGAATTATAAATATTCTTGGGACTTATAAAATTTTAATTGCTTGGTTTCATTAGTATGCATTTCGCTGCCGAAGGTGCTTTCTCCGCAAGGGGAGCGAGGAGCGAAAGGCAGCCCGCGGAGCTCCATGGATTGCCTCCTCGCCGCTCCGTCGTTTTCCCCATCTTGCGGCTCCCGCCCCTCATCGGATCAATTAGGCTAATCTTTACTTCACTGGCTTTATTGGTTTGGGTTTATTCACATGGTAGGTGCTTACTAAGCCCTACCTTTTTAGGGGGCACTGGGCATGGTGGGCCGGGATTAATAATCCATGTACGAGTACCACTCCCTCACGGACTTAATGAGGTACCCAACCAACGGCAGCATCAACGCGAGGCCCAATAGGAATTCTAGGTATGGTAGGATTGGTAGAACCATTAAGAGCATGTTGTACTGTGGTGGGACGCCGAGAATCGACGTGATCATGAGGAAGGGGTAGGCAATGACTTTAAGCAGTAAGCTGTGGTTGATTAATGAATCGATTACGAGCAACAACCCTACGGTAAATAATGATAATGGGTTAGTTTCAGTACCTGAGTAAGTCATCTCAGTGAGTAGGCGTTATCCTTTTAAAAGCTTTCTTCACTCAGTTATCAATAAATAGAAATAGGAATTAACCTATGAGCCGCCCGGTTCTCTGGAGTGGGGCTGTGGAGGAGTGGGGGTTGTTGCCCTTCCTCCTTCCAGCCTTCCCCAAACCGTGCCTTTAATTCATCAACCTGGCTCTAGGAGCGGTACCTTTCCTGGCTCTGTCCCGTATTGCCCGTAGCGGTTTGTAGGCCTCGCCTTCTCGACGTGCCGTATCTCCCTCTTTCTCTCCGGCTCCCTATCCACACGTGGATAGGCATCTGCAATATGCTCGGCAGTTCAACAATCGGTCTTCACCCCAACCTGGAGGCGAGGGTCCTCATCGCTTTGTGTTGTTAACCTTTGACTACAAATGATATTTGTTCCTTCGGGAACTCGCCTGGCGATATCTTATGTAGCCAGTCCCTAACCCTCTGCCTGAGCTCCACCACGTATTCGGTAACCGTCTTGAGCTCGCCTTTGTCGAATTCCATATGGGGGAAGAGGAGTTTTATGAAGGCGCTTAGCATCCTCTTTATGGCCTTTTCATCTCTTATCGTCACGTTGCCCACCAGCTCTACGTAGTTACCAACCTCGCCTACAAGCGTCTCCTTCCTCATTGCGTGTAGAGCCTCTGAGAAGTAGTCCAGCGCTACGCCGAAGCCTTGCGAGAGGTGGTGCTTGGCCCTACCTATCTTCGGCAGTTCCCAGCCCGGTATAACGCCTCTTATCCTATCTATAAGGGCCGTGTCCCTCATGGGCTTTGGGAGTATGTACGTCATGTCCTCCACGGGGACGTAGGCCCCCTCCCTCTCCTCGACCTCGACGTTGCCGAGGAGAACTACCGAACAGCCCGAGGTGACCCTCTGTTTGCCCCTCTCGTACTGTCCGCTCTCCATGAAGTCCTTAAGCTTGGCC
>JBEULI010000046.1:0-2531 GCA_041287395.1 Desulfurococcaceae archaeon | reverse complement strand
AGTTAAAGGTAGAAGAGAATTAGGGGACATTGAGCTCACTGAAAATGAAACGCGAAAAGCAGTAGAACACAGAGGGCGTTACTGGCTCATAGTTGTGAGGGACATCCCAAACAATCCAAGAACAATCTTAGTGAAAGATCCAGCCTCGCAATTCGCGAAAATAGTCATAAGTAAAGAGCAATTAGAAAAAATAGGGGAATATTTGGATTGAAGCCTTGTAATCTTAAACGCTACGGAACTTTGACCCCTTTCGTCGAGTTATGCAAAGCCAGCCCGTCCTAGTGGGAAGAGGCAAACCATATCAAGGAATTTCGATCCAGAAACTCGTCATTAAGAAAAACCCTATTCAAGGAGCGGGGCCGAGCCCGGGCGGAGAGCTTCGCGAGCCCCACAAAACGCTCCTCGGAAAGTTGCTCGACGTAGCTCTGAGGGGCTCGGGGACGATCTAATGTCATTTGTCGTCTTCGGCTCCGTCGCGCGTTGCGAGGCCGGGAAGGACAGCGACGTGGATCTGTTCATCGCGCTTGGAAATCTCCCAAGGAGCAGGCCCAGGAGGCAGGACCCGCCCATGGGACATTGAGGGATGTCGAGCGCGTATTCGAAAACGGTGGCGGGACTATTTGAAGAACTTGCGAAGGGGTAAGGGAACGGAAGCCATGGAACGAGCTTGTGCCACAACGCGAGGGTTGGCGCAGCCGTCGAACCCCTATGCAGCCCCTGCCGGCGCTCCACCATTCCGCTGGAAACCTCCCCATCGGGGCGTCCGATCTCCGGCACAATGTCACGCCCAGCAACGCCGCGAGGAGCTCGAAACCCCTGGAACCCGGTAGGCGCGCTTATATAGGGCATGGACCCCTTAGGATCTTCCCGTCCCCCGCGGGGGCCCCGATGTTCAGGGGCTTCAGGGTCGTGCTCACGGGGGACGAGGGCCTCGTTAGCACGTATCACAGGACCTACCTCGGATTTGCCTCGGGCCTCCCGATGGACGTGTTTCCTCGGTTCCTCGGGAGGCTGTTGTTCCCCACGAGGAGCGGGGAGCGCGGGCGGATGCTGACCAGCCAGTACGGGCTCTGCAAGGTCGAGGCCTCGCTGCTCGAGGCCGGGTTCGGCAGGGATGACGTGGCAATAGTCGACCCCAGGAGGCTGGACGAGGCAGTGGGCCCCGACACGAGGGCCGTGGGGATAGGGGTGCTGGACCCCCTCGGCATCAACTACGGGACCATGCTGCTCAGGGCTGTGCTGAAGCTGATGGGGGTCGAGGCGAGGCTCCAGTCGTACATGTCGTGGGCAACCATGAAGCTCCTCGGGCACCCGGCGATCAGGAGGCACAGGGGCCGCCTCAAGGTCATCGTGGGGGGCCAGGGGGTCTGGGAGATCGTGGACTCCTGCCTTCAGGACACGCTCGGCATAGACGTGCTCGTCGACGGCGAGGGCGAGCTGGTGGCGCCCGAGCTGTTCAGGGCAGCGGTGAGCGGCGGGGACCTCCCGCGCCTCGTCTCGGGGCCCCCGGCCCCCGTTGACAGGATCCCGATCATCAGGACCCCATCGAGGGGCCTGGTGGAGATCTCGAGGGGCTGCGGCAGGGGCTGCAGGTTCTGCAACCCGACCCTCAGGGCCTACAGGATCATACCGATCGAGAAGATCCTGAGGGAGGTCGCCGTGAACGTCGCCGGCGGCGAGGCCAAGATCTCCCTGCACTCCGAGGACTTCCTCAGGTACGGCTCCACGGGCCTGAGGCCGGGCGGCGACAAGGTCCTCAGGCTCCTCGAGGCGGTGCTGAGGGCGCCCGGCGTCGAGGAGGTGTCGGTGGACTTCGCCACGGCCTCCACGGTGATGCAGGATCCCGGCCTCGTGAGGAGGGCCGGGGAGCTCCTCGGCCTCGGCGAGGGCAACCCCTCGATAATACAGATGGGGATAGAGAGCGCGAGCCCCAGGCTCCTGAGGCAGGTAGCATACGGCAAGCCCCTGCCGTTCAAGCACGAGGACTGGCCGAGGGTGGTCGAGGAGGCGATCTCGGTCCTCAACGACTCCGGCTGGTGGGTCTGCGCCACGATGATCGTCGGCCTGCCTGGCGAGGGGCCGGAGGACGTGGAGGCGAACATCGAGCTCGTGGAGAGGCTGAGGCCCTACAGGGCCTTCGTCTTCCCGTTGCCCTTCATACCCTCCGGTAGCCTGAGGAGGGCCAGGGGCCTCTCGAGCTCCGAGATCCTGCCAAGGGGCAGGAACCTAGAGCTGGTGGCGATCGCCGTCTACGACCCTCTGCAGAAGATCAGGGGGCTCAGCTCGTTCCTGACCTCGAGGGCGCCGCCCGTCGCGGGGAGGGCCCTCGGCGCGCTCCTCTACTTCGCGTCGAGCGTCGGGCTCAGGAGGCTCCAGGGGGGCCTGGCGGTGGCCGGCGCCCAGCTCCTGAGGGCTGCCGAGAGGGCCGAGGAGCTGGCCGAGGCAGCGGCCTAGGCCTCCTCCCTCCTGGCCGCCCCCAGGCCCCTCGCGTGCCTGGCTATCACTATGAGCGACTTCGTGTCGTCTATGAG
>JBEULI010000045.1:0-4100 GCA_041287395.1 Desulfurococcaceae archaeon | reverse complement strand
CACGGTAATTCCTCTGGTTCAAGCCCGTACTTTTCCTTCAATTCCCTTCTATTCTCAAGCCAATAAGACTTTGAAAACTTAAAACAGTATTTGTTAGAATACACCTCAACATTGCTTGATACTTTAAATACGGATTTCCAACCAATACCGATGTACCCCTTATAACCCATGCTAGGCTTCTTAGATCTGGAAATAGAGCACAAATTCCGAACGTCTTTCTCGTCAAAAGGCTTACCGTTATGTTCTATAATCACTTTATCACCAAAGAGTTTAACTCTAAAGAACCCTCCTCTCTCACGAAGTTCAAACCTTGCGTCTTCAGCGTTTTGCAGAAACTCTAAAATGAATTGACCAGGTTCTATGAACATCAATCTTGAGAATACGTCGAGGGCCCGCTTAGCACTTTGCCCCGCCAGACTTCTTGCGTTTTCTATCCATTCCCTTTGAATTTTCTGAATAACATCAGCTTCTGGGGTTGTAGACATCTCTTCTGCCTCCATGTCAGAGTATATGAATGTTGTCAGGATATAAACGTTTTTGCTCAGGAATCATTTGTGAAACGCTTAGGAGGTGGCTATAGGAGGCGCAAGTTGATGAGCACGAGGTTAGGAACCAAGGAAAAATCTTTTGTCATAGCTATGCAAAGTCGTGTCGTGTAGGCTGGCCACGCCAAAGTTCTTTGATTGGCACAAGTCCTGGAGCTGCCGTAGCCCCGGTTAAAGTCTCGAGGGCCTCGACAACTACGAGAGGCTTTTCAAACTGCCTCTACAACAGAAGTCGATGAAGCTTTTTTCCTACGTCCTTAATCGCGAAGCTCGCTAAGCCTAGAACATTTATGGAGAGAAGAAGGCTGCCAGTCGCTTGGCGGGCGCGCCCGATGCCGCCCTGCGCCCGCCGGGACGGAAAAAGCGCTTGTGCGTGCTCCGGGCCGGCGGCCCTTCACTGGTAGGTTACCAGGTTCTCGGACGCGAGCGCGTCTACGGTGAGCACGACGGGGGGAAGGGCCTCGGACCTCTCGGCCCCTATCTCGCCCACGACGATGTCTATCAGCTGGTCGACGGTGTGCTCGCCGTCGCAGAGCAGTCAGACGTAGTATGCGAGCGGCGATAGCTCGTAGACCTTCTCCTCGCTCAGCGCCACGTAGTACTTCTCGCCCTCGTTGCCCAGGTAGGTGCCAGCCCTCTTCGGCTTAAGCCCCCTTATCCTCGAGTAGATCTCCATGGCCTCCTGGTCCTCTTGCTCGGGCTCACCGCTCATACCTGCGCCCCCTGCCGAACCTCCTCGGCGGCCCCCTGCCGGCCGCTGGGCCGGCTCCCTCGGGCGCCGCCGGCGTTTCCTCGGGTATCTCCTCGGCCCTCGGCGCCCTGTCGTCCGGCAGGACCTCGACGTTGCTGGACTTGCCCACGTTCAGCTGGACCTTGCCGCGGAATGTCGTGGTCCAGGCGCCGCTGATCCTGACGACCTGGCCCTCCTTCAGGGTGCCGGCCTTCTCGCCCCAGAGGGTGGTCTCCACCCTCCCGGTGCCGTCTCCTATGATCGCGTTGCTTATGGTCCTCCTGCCCTTCTTAGTCTCTATGACCCTCGGGGGAGAGGCCTCGAGGACCCTTCCCTCGACGGTTACGCCCTCCATGTTCGGCTTCAGATCTTTTATGTTCGTGGGGGCTCCCGCCCCCTGCTCCGACTCCTCCATTACGTTCCAACTCCTGCTCTACGCGGACCTCCCAGGGCTGCAGCCCTTATATGCCTTTCCGATCGGCGGGGATCCACGAGGCCCCCAGCCCCAGGCCCCCGAGCACGCGCGCGATCCTGTCCCTGCACTCCGCGGCATCCACGCCGCAGAGGCATAGGTGGCTTCCGTGGCCCCTCGCGTCGCTGCTGCCGAAGCCCTCGACGCACTCGAGCCCGGAGGCCATGGCCAGCGCTATGGCCCCCTCGAGCCCCCTTTCCTCGGACTCGACGACGAACGCCCCAACCGGCCTGGCGCGCCCGGAGGCCAGCAGGTAGTCTATGTGCCAGAAGGGCCTTCGCCTAGCCCCGAAGTGCCTGGAGAGCCTCGCCGCCAGCCCCCCTGGCCCCATGGCCGAGCCGACGTAGGCGTAGGCGCCCCTGGGGACCCGGAACCGCCTCGACCTCGCCTCGACCACCACGTCCTCGAGCACCTCGACGACGAGGACGTAGGCGCCCCGCGACCTGGGCAGCCCGGCCCCCTTAGCCAAGCCCCCTCCCGGGCAATTCCGATGGGGGCCGCCGAGCATTAATGCGCCGCTGGCCCGGGGAGATCCTCGCCTTGGCGAGCGGGGGAGCCCCCGCCGGGACGCAATGCCGACGCGGCCCGCCCCTCCCGGGCTTTGGGAAGCGTTTTATGTTGGCGCTACGACTTAGTTTTGCGGCAGGCGAGAGGTTGCAACTGCCTTGGGAGCTCCAGCTGATCGCTGCCTCGCCGAATCCCCCCGCTTCCCGGCCAGGCTGGTCAGCCAGGCCTCCGCCAAGGAGAAGGGCGGCGGCGGGAGGCCCGAGCACTGGGAAATGGTCTTCTGGTGGACTCGGAAGCCCCTCGCGAGCGCGAGGGCCGTGCTGGCGGCGGCAGCGCTGCCCGCCGACTCAAATGTAAACGTGTTCACCAAGAACCTGCTTAGAGTGCGCACCAACGCGAAGGGCGAGGTGGAGAACGTCCCGCACCGCGAGAACCCGGCGCCGCCCCCCGAGTGGCGCGAGCTCTTCAAGCGGATGAGGGTGCTCGACCCCTTCGCCGGCTTCGGCTCGATCCCCCTGGAGGCGGTGAGGCTGGGCTTCGGCGAGGTGGTGGCCGTCGAGCTGCTGCCAACAGCGTACGTCTTCCTCAAGGCAGTGCTCGAGTACCCCAAGTGGGCTGCCGAAAGCGGCCTCGCCCAGCAGCTGGTAAGGGACGTGGAGCGCTGGGGCAGCTGGGTAGCCGAGCGGCTGAGGGAGGACCCCGACGTCAAGGAGCTCTACGACCAAGACGTCGCCGTCTACATCGGGACGTGGGAGGTCAGGTGCCCCCACTGCGGCAGGTACACGCCCCTCATAGGCAACTGGTGGCTGGCCAGGGTGAGGAGGGGCGGGGGCGAGGAGGAAGAGGAGGAGGGCGCGAAAAGCAGCTCGTTCCAGCGGCTGGCCTGGATGGATTGGGACGGCTCCATCAAGGTCGTGGACCTCAACAGGGAGCTCAGGGCGAGGGAGCTGAGGGCGAGGGTGAACGCGAAGGAGGGCTACGTGGAGGTGGGCGGCAGGAGGTACTCGGTTAGGAAGCCCAACATAGACGCTAGGCGCGAGGCCGCTACGTGCCTGTACTGCGGAAACCAGATCCGCTACATCTCCCTGAGGACCGGGAGGCACAGCGTCGAGAAGCCCAAGGAGGAGAGCGAGTGGTACGTCAAGCACGCGCTCAAGGAGTGGAACCGCAACCTGGAGGCCTACCTGAGGGGCGAAATCGATCTCGACCAGCTCCTCCAGAGCCCGGCGAGGCCAAAACTCCTCGTCAAGGTCAAGGCCGACGTGGCTGGGAGAGGCCTAGAGTTCGAACCAGCCACAGACCAAGACAACGAAAAGCTCTGGAAAGCGCTCGAGAAGCTGAGGCGGATGTGGGGAGATCCAGATATACCAACGGAATTGGTTCCCGATTATGAAAAAAGGCAATTAATGGTATGTACGTCAACTGGTGCATGTAAATGGCTTAAACTCTTCAACCCACGACAGCTCCTAACGCTGGTCAAGCTGGTCAAGCTCGTGAGGGAGGCCGGCAAGAAGGTTGAGGAGGAGAAGCTCGCGGAGGGCTGGGACAGGGAGAAAGCCTTCAGATACACGGAAGCAATAACAACATACCTAGCAATAGCTCTATGTAAGCATACTGATTGGAACTCTATTGTTTCAGGGTGGCAGTTGTCGTATCTCATAGCCGCGCACACACTTGCGATGAGGGGCATTGCTATGATATGGAATTGGTATGAAAGCGTAGCATGGATTAGTTGGACGGGAGCGTTTATAAGGAATAGCGAAACGCTAATTGAAGGTCTTAAGTACCTTGTTTCTGCTGTTTCTTGTGGTTCTAGTAGGGTTAGGGTTGTTCTTGACGATGCTAC
>JBEULI010000044.1:0-3699 GCA_041287395.1 Desulfurococcaceae archaeon | reverse complement strand
ATGACAGTGAGCGGGCGGCTGCGCTTTCAATTCTTTTCGTTGTGTTCAACGTTAACTTCTGCATCGCTGACGTCGCTCGCGCAGTGAAGATGAATCTTTCAATTCTTTTCGTTGTGTTCCGTGCTTCGTCCTTGTTTCGTTCCATTCAATTCCTCCTGAAGGACCGGTTAAAAAGCGTTTCGATCTCGCCTCAGGGGAGATCTGATCTAATGGGCGATCCAGGCCCCATCCCTTCAGCCCTTCCTCGGATTTCCCCGGCCCGATTGGGAATATACAATGGAGTTGGCCGACTAAGTCAAGTGCATCGAAACACGGTCAATCAGTTCGATTGCATTTGCCAAAGTGAGGCAACACTTCGGGGGATCGGCATTTCCCTGGCTGGCGTGGGAAAAATCCCACCTGGCGCGCTCGCGGGGCTACAGCGTCACACGCCCCTCCTCTCCCTGGGGCTCGTCCCCGCCAGCCGGGAGCAGCGCCGGCATCAGTAGCTCGAGCTCTTCCTCGGCCAGCTCCGGGGGGAGCACCGCCAACATGTACTTCTCCTCCTCGCCCTCGGAGCGCACCCCTGCCTCCCCGCAACAGCCTCTGGCCGCGGCCTCTTAATACTGCTTTGGGGCGCCGGCTGCCCGCCGGACTTCGGCGGAGGAGGGCGCGTGTCCCTCCTCGTAGGCCTGGGGCAGCGGAGGGCGCCAACGCGCAGGGCATGGGCCCGCGGGGATTTGAACCCCGGACCTCCGCCGTGTGAGGGCGGCGTCCTAACCGGGCTAGACTACGGGCCCCTGCCATGAAACCGCGGCGGTCCTTAAAACCTTTCGCCGAGGCCCCTGCACCCCGGCGGGTACTCCCTGGAGGCCCTCACCTCCTCCGCGACCTCGCGCGGGAGCCCCGCGACCAGCTCGAGGGACTCGAGCTCGACTGGGCCCGGCCTGGCGAGGACGACTATCGCGTGGGGAGGAGGGGGGAGGGGGCGGGACGGCAGGTTGCCGAGCCAGTCCGCTGCCATCCTCTCGTCGCTCCAGCCGAGCCTCGCCGCGCCCACCGCGACCGCCCTGGCAACGCACCCCCTCTCGTCGTGCCCCTCGATCAGCTCCACTGCCTCCTCGACGTCCATGAAGACCCCCTCCTCGATCCTCAGGTCTAGGAGCAGGAGCGTGTGGAGGCCCCTTGCCATGTTGTCGTAGATCGCCTCTATCGCTGGCCCAGGCCCTCCCAGGTCCTCGCGGACCAGCGTCACCGCCCTCCCGATCCTGTAGGAGGACAGGCCCGCCCTGCTGAAGGCTAGCTGGAGGACGCTGAGCCCGTTCACCAGCCTCACCTCGACGCCCCTCCTCAGCGCCTCGGCCCTGAGGGCGTCGTGGGTGGTCGCGACCATCGGATCCCCCGGCACGAGGACCACCACCTCCCTCGACCTAGCCTCCTCGATCACCCTCAGCATCCCCTCCCCCTCCAGGTCCCTCCTCCTCGCCATGACCGCCTCGCAGCCCCTCGGCAGCAGGGACAGGACTGCGTCGAGGTCCTCGTAGAGCCCCGTGTAGGCGTCCACGTATGCCTTCTCGGCCCTCCCGATCGCCTCGATCGCCTCCCTAGTCAGGTGCGAGGACCTCATGCCAATTCCGACTATGGTCAGCGCCAACCCCACTCCACCTTGGCCAGCACGTAGGCGAGGCAGGCGGAGTAGGCAATCGTGAAGATCGAGTACGTGATCGGGGCGTAGCTGTAGATCATGTAGAACAGCGAGTAGAGGCCCATGGAAGACCTTAGGACGGTGAGGAGCCTGTAGAGGACAGAGCCGGCGCCGAAGTTCAGCTCGACCACTGCCTCGGCAGGTATCCTGTTCAGGTCCTCGCCCATGAACACGTCGCCCCCCGCCACCGCCGCCACGTAAATCGTGAAGAACGGGTAGAGCAGCCCCGAGAGCACGGGGGCGAACACGTACACGTTCCTGAACCTCCTCCAGCCCTCGTCGTCGTGCCTCCTGCCGCAGGCTATGGCGAGGAAGGGGGTGGGCCACATGAGGTAGTTCGGGTTCCCCACCTTGTTGAGCAGGACCAGCCCCGTGGCCAGCGACGCGTAGCGCCTCAGGGGGTCGAGGCCCCCGCCCCCCGCCTCCCTATAGATCTTGAGGGCCTCGTGGGCGACGAAGGCCGCGAACGGGATTGCCCAGGCCCAGGAGATCCAGTCGGGGAGGGCGGCCACGTTGAACGAGAGCGCGTAGATCGGGAGGGCCCACGGGCTCAGCTCCTGGGGGTACCTGCCCCCGTGGAACAGGATCGCCTTGCCGACGTAGTTCGCGGGATCGGCGAGCAGGAAGGGGAGCGAGATAGCGAGCAGGGGGAGGGCGACGTAGAGCGCCGCGTCGGCCAGGGCCCTCGCGACCCCCCTCCTCCTGAGCTCCAGGAGGAACGCGGGCAGGGCCAGGAGGGCGAAGACCTGCTTGAACGAGGCCGCCAGCGCCGCGAACAGCATCGACCTCCCCGGCCTGCCCTTTTCGAGCTCGCTCAACGAGATCAGGGAGAGGAGGGCGGCGAACACGTCGAACTGGGGGCCGAACGCGCTGTTGTAGGCCGCGAGCGACGCGAGCCAGTAGAGGGCCGGCATGAGGCCGTACCTCCTCCTCATGAAGAGGAAGATCGCGTTGAAGCAAAGGATGAACGGGAGCTTCTCGATCACGATGCCAACCGTCCTGGGCCCGTCGTCGAGCCCCAGGACCCCCACGACCAGGTACCTCATGGAGATGTAGAGGAGAATTGGGGGAGGCATGTACGCCGCCTTCGTGGAGGCCCCGTATATCGACAGGACCCCCCTCGAGGTCGCCGCCCCGTACCACTGGAGGAAGTACTGGACGTCGTAGTAGTTCCTGTAGATCGACATTAGGAGCAGCACGGCGTTCGCGATCGCGAGCGACGCCAGCCCGCCCCTCCAGGTGAAGAACCTCATCGCCCTGCTCGGCTGCAAGGCGATCCCGCTCCCCTGGCCCCCGCATATGAGGGCTCCCGCGGATAAAAAGCAGCCCATCGCCTTGCAGCAATCAAGGATGGCCTCGCCCAGCGAGCGCTCGCCGCAGCCGTGGTAACGCCTGCCAGGCCCGCCGAACATCTGAGGCGTCCTCGAGCGCCCACGAGGGCGCGAACCCCCCGGCGCTTCAGGTACAAATGCTTTCAATTCTTCTCGTCGAATTCCAGAACATATCGGAATCGCGCATCGTCTTTACCCATTTAAATGGTGTGGGGATTTGCTCCGACCCCCAGAACTCCGTCTCCGCTTTCCCGCCAAGCACGAGGTCGGACGAAGAGGCGCAGGCCCGCGCTTCTCCGCTGGCTAGGCAAAAAGGTTTTCCCATGCCAGCCAGGGAAATGCCGATCGCCCCGAGGCACCGCCTCCCTTTGGCAAACTCAACCGAATTGATTGACCGTGTTTCAATGCACTTGACTTAGTTGTCCCCTCTCGTTGCAGCATTCCCAATCCGGCTTGGGAACTCAGAGGAAGAGTTCAAGGAGTGGGGCCTGGATCGCCCATTAGATCAGATCTCCTCCGAGGCGAGATCGAAAGGCTTTTTAACCCGTCCTAGGGGAGGAATTAGATGAAGCAAAGCAAGGACGAAACTCGGAATTCAACGAGAAGAATTGAAAGTATTGTTGCACAAGCTCAGCTATGCCCTTACTAACGTTTTTTGGCGAATTCAACGAGAAGAATTGAAAG
>JBEULI010000043.1:0-4687 GCA_041287395.1 Desulfurococcaceae archaeon | reverse complement strand
GTACGGCGATGTCTATGAGCTGGGGATTAGGCTATGGCGTTGCGGCTTCAAGTTGGCATATGTGCCGCTGGTTGTTGGAAGGCACTACAGGTCAGCTACCGTGAGGAGCCTGAACGATCCGATTTTTGAGCACTGGGATTTGAGGAGCGAGATAAGCGTGAGGATCATGTGCGATGGGGCGTGGCATCTGAAGACGCCCATGTTAATGGCGCAGGCCCTAGCCTTATCCATGTTAAAGAGGAACAAGCATGTGCTACGGGGATTAATTGATGGAATAATCAATGGCTTTAAACTAAGGGACCAAGCTGTAGTAAAATCACTTAGAAACTCCATGAGAAGAGAGCCCCGGGTACGCATCCCCCACAAGATGCCGCTGCTGCTCAGATTCTACATTCGCTGGCGGGGAAGAGCCTCAAAGATGTTCTACATCACGATGTGCCGCTTCCTGGGCAAGTTCCACGGGCAACAAGCACAGGGAGGTGGCGAAAGGCGTCGTAGGGGCTCTGAGGCAAAGGCCTCCGCGCAACGTTGAGGAGGGAGTCACAAAAACTACTGGTTCTTGAAGCGCCTGCTACTCGAGTGATGGAGATGTTAGAATCTGCCAAATAGAATAAAATCGACTATTGCTTAAACATACCTGCCCATATCCGCGTCTAAATTTTTCCGTCATAGGATGTCGCTTTCCACGCCCCTAGCCCATGAAAATGAGAACGTCACTCAACCCCTGCAGCGCCAACCTCGCGCCCTACATTCCTCGCCGCCGTCCTCGCGAGCCCGAGGACCTCCTCGCCCCTCGATCGCCTCGGCCAGGGAACGGCAGGGCTCATCACTTGTACGCAAGGGTGATCCCCAGCCCGCGCTCGTAGCACCTGTCCAACAACAGGAGGTACTCGTAGTCGCCGCCCCCGGAAAAATAAATGTTGTAGTTTATGCCGCGTTTCTCACATACTTTCTAATCTTGTCTTTAGCGCATTATAATGATTCGGTAGGCCCTCAGCCTCTGTCAATATCTTCAAGTACTTATTGTATTTTATAAGGGCCTCGCGATCAACAACGTAGGTCACGTCAATCACCTTCACGAAGTCAAGCACCCCCAAGCCGCCACGCCGTTTCGCCCATCCGCTCGTTGGAAGCACGTGGTTCGGGCCTATGAGGTAGTCTCCCAGCGGAACTGTGGAATATGGCCCCAGGAATATTGAGCCAGCGTTCATTATCTTTGCAAGGACTTTGAAGAGGTTGTCGCTACTGACGAGTATCTCGAGGTGCTCGGGAGCATACTTGTTGACGAAGTCTATGGCCTCGTCGAGATCCTTTGCCAGAACTATTGCGCCATTAGAGTCCAGGGCCTTAGCTATTATTTCGCTTCGCGGCAAGGTTGTAATAACAGACTCCAATATCTCTTTCACCTTCATAGCTAGCGATTTACTCGTCGTTACAAGCACTCCAGCTGCGGCAGGGTCGTGTTCCAGCTGGGATATTATGTCATAGGCAACGAAAAGCGGGTCGGCCGTGTCATCCGCGAGCACCAGGATCTCGGAGGGTCCGGCGATGAAGTCGATGTCGACGTCAGCGTAGCTCCTTATCACGTGCTTGGCAGCCGTGAACCACAGGCCCCCCGGCCCCACTATTTTCTCCACCTTGGGGATCGTTTGAGTGCCAAACGCCAGGGCCGCAACTGCATGGACGCCTCCTACTTTGAACGCGTTCCTCACCCCTAACACGTCGAGGGTCACGAGTATGTGAGGATCGACGCTTCCATCCTCGCGAGGAGGCGTGGTCACGACGATTTCTTTAACGCCCGCGACCTGTGCTGGTATGATCGTCATGAGGGCTGTCGATGGATAAGAAGCTCTACCCCCGGGCACGTACACCCCAACGCTCTCTAAAGGCCTTACTATCTGGCCGGCCCAGATCCCCCTGTCGATCTCTATGAACCACGCTTCCCTGGGCTTCTGGACCTCGTGGAATCGCCTGATATTGTTGGCGGCGAACTTGACAGCTTCAATGTATTCCTCGGAGACCTTGCTCCACGCGGCGTCAAACTCCTCCTTGCTTATCCTCAACTCACTGATCACCTTCTTGCCGTAGAACTTCTCATAAAATTCCAATATTGCCTGATCCCCCCTCCTCTTTACGTCCAACAGCATGTTAACGACCTTATCCTTGATCTCCTCGACCTCGACAGCCGATCTCGCGAGCAATTTTCTTAGCTCTTCGGGAGAGGCCTCACTCAGGCTTATGACCTTGACCTTGCTCATGGCGTCCCACTCTACGTCCTTTTTATACAACATAAGCCCAAAAATTTTAAATTTTTATATATAACGATATAATGTGGTGGGGGGACGTGGAGGAAAAAATACTCTATGCATGGGTAGGGATAGCCCTATACGCAGTTCTAACACTTTACGTGGGATACAAATACTATGCCAGGATCAAGACCATAAGTGACTTTATAGTAGCCGGCAGGACGCTAGGCTTCTGGGTCACGTTCGGAACGATCCTCGCCACATGGTTCTGCTCGGGGACCTCGCTCGGCGGGGCACAGATGAGCTACCTTTACGGCCTGAAAGGAGTGATAATGGATCCCATAGCCTCGGCATTGGCGGTGGTGCTCTTCGGCCTATTCTTCGCGGCCAAACTACGTAAATTGAAGTACATCACCGTTTCGGACTTCTTTAAATATAGGTACGGGCCCGAGATGGAAATTCTCTCGGCACTAGTTCAAACGTTAGGATACATAGGCTGGCTCGGCGGACTCCTCCTGGCATATAGTGTCGTGTTCCAGCTCCTCGGCATCTCCGCAGATGTCGGCATATACCTAGCGACCATAATTACAATTATTTATACTGTACTTGGTGGCATGTTTGCAGTGGCACTCCTGGACTTCCTCAGGGTCTTCATCTTCTGGGTCGCGATGTGGGTCGGCCTTTTCTACGCTTTCAGCTACATAGGAGGGCCCCAGGCGCTCGCGCGCTCTCTGCCTTCGGACGCGTTTTCGATATTGCCTGGAAGCAATTATGAATACCTAGGCTACGTGGGCATGTTCGGACTACTCTATTACATAGCCTCCTGGATAAACCAGCCCCTCGGCTCGATAGCCTGCCAGGACCTGGTTCAGAGGTCCCTCTCGGCCAGGAACGAGAGGATCGCGGCGAGGGCTGCAATTGCCGCGGGCATCTCCTATTGGATAATAGGGCTGACTGGAGGAGCCTTGTATGGATTGATAGCCAAGGTGTTAAATCCCGAGCTCTCAGATCCAGCCATGGCGATGCCCTACGTGGTGTTGCAAACGGCTCCTACGTGGGCGTTTGCGCTATTCGTTGTCGGCCTGCTCGCCACGATCATGAGCTCAGCCGACTCGGCAGCACTAATACCGCCATCAATGATATTGAGGAACATAGTGCCCTATTTGAGGATAAACCTCGACGAGCGCAAACTAGTACTCATGATCAGGATCCTCGTGGTGCTCTCGACGCTTGGCGCCCTCTGGATAGCCCTCTACCTCCCACACATTTACTTCCTGACGCAGATGGCGTGGTACATGATGTTATTCGTTCAGACCATACCTTTCATCTTCGGTCTATATTGGAGGAAAGCCAACAGAATCGGTGCCATAGCCCAAGCGGCCTTTAATATAGCGGCCTGGATAGCTCTTGGAATACACTTTTACAACGAGACCGGGGATGTTTGGGCCGCCTTCTACATGCCAGGACCGCTAATACTTCCAGCGGGAATAGCAATATTTGTGGCGACCTCGATCTTGACCCAAAGGATTTCGCCGCCACGAGAGCTTAAAGAGCTTGCTACGTGACGTCTCCCTCTTTTTAAACCCATAAGGAGGGTAACCATTTGAAAAAAAAGAGGCTAGGTACTTTAAGGATTGTTCCACACACAGGTGATTGCAGGGTATATCCAGACGTTTATGGTTTTTTCGGCACCTTCATCAGGCTTCCTATAGCATTGGAGGCGCTTCCTGGACCAGGCGGACTTTAACACGTATTTCGAGGCTAGAAGACTGAGGTCAGAGGAGCTGGGCTCTCCGGGCACGTCATCCTTGGGCCAGCAACTCTCGGGCACCAGACGCCTCCACAAAGCGCGTCAAGAGCGCATTGCTGATATAAACTGTCTCGAGGCCGCGCCTAAACTTAATGCCTCGAGAACTTCCTTAAGCCTCGAGCCTTCGGGCTGGATCCAGTTCATGGACTTGTGAAGATCCTTAAATATGTGCTGGTAAACAATTTAGGCGATGTTTAGATGGTCGAGTTGCGCCTGGAAACGTTGAGGCGGTTAAGGGTCCTCCTGAGAAGCAGGAGGCTGTTCAGGAACTGGCTTAGCCTGGGCTTCAAGTACTACCTCATGAAGCGTGGCCTAATCGATAGAGGGGATCTTGTCGCTAGGTGCCGAGGAGGCGAGCTAGCCCTCAAGCCTGAGGCCTACGCAGCGATAGTTTACGCCTACCACGATGGCTTGATTAGAGGCGTTGATCGCAGGGGCTACGTGGTTGACCGTAGTGGCGCGCCGATACCGATTAGCTGGCCGTGGCTTGTGCACTGCGTCGACTGCGCTAAGTCGCTCGGCTTCCGGTTCATCGGCGACCACCTCGCGGTTAATTGGCGTGGACACGTTGTCAAGTTCCCTCCAGGCGCAGCGCCGTTCATCTGCGATATCCTCTGCGAGAACGTGCTCG
>JBEULI010000042.1:0-2574 GCA_041287395.1 Desulfurococcaceae archaeon | reverse complement strand
TTGACGGCCATGTTGACGATGTCTATAACCCCAATAACGCGGGTTGCATAAGGGTAAGAGAAGTACGCATCAAATCTGTTTCTCATGACGGTGTTGTTTATCAGGTCTACCGGCAGCACCGCGAATAGGTACCCGTTACCTAAAGAACTGGCGCCCGCGACATAGCTGTCTATTCTAAGAGCATTCGTTGATTGGGGGATGAACCAGATGTCTGGATTATAGTCTTTATTTTTATATGTCTTCTGCTCCCTCAGCTGCCAATTTATAGGAAACCCCCTCAACCCGTTCCCGCTGTAGCCTTGGACGAGGCTCCAGTAGCCTGTCATGCCTACCAGTCCTCGAGGGGATCCAGTCCCGTTGATCATGATCCAATCGCTCGTTATGTTCGAGAAATTATCGTAGTACAGGGTTTCCCTTCCCAGCAGGCTCAGGCCAACGCACGTTATGTTGTATAAAGGTTCTTCCAGATAGTAGACCCTATACGGGCTCACGTCGACGCTCCCGCCGAGGGACCTGTAAGTGAAGACAGCCGCGCTGGCCACCAGGGCCAGCGCCCCCAGGAGCGCTCCCGTGAGAAGGAGGAGGCACGGTCTCACGGCCTAGCCGCCCCTCCCCACGCCCCCACCGGCCCTTGAGAGCTGTAGGTAAAGGCGTCCCGCGTATAGCACTAACGCTATGAGTAGGGCGACAAGCAGCGCTATCAGCAGGTGGCTTTGTTTGGTGAAAAGATCGTAGGGGAGGCCGTAGCGAGTTTCTGGGGGGTAGATCGTGACGAACCCCGCGGAGCTGTGAGCGGCATAGCCGTTCGTGGGTAGCGCTGGCATGACGTCTCTTATGACCACCCTCAGAAGCGAGTACGTCAAGGAGACTTGCGCCAGGCTCGCCATCAGGGACACGAGGGGGGCCATTCCCGGCGCCCCATCTCCCCCCTCCACTAGCGCTAGAGCCAGGGAGAGGAGCGCCACCGCCACAATTAGGAGCACCACTCTCGATATCATGGCGACGCTCTCCAGCGGGGGCACCTCAGCCCTCGCGTGGGCCACGCTGAGATCGTATCCCAGGAGGCTTATGTAGCCGTCCAGTAGGAAGCCTCTGAATACCGCTATGGGCAGGGCCATGAGCGCTACGGTGAGGACGCTGGAGAGTACTACTAGTAAGGCCGTGGAGATCAACAGGATCCTCCTCGCCCTCTCAGATCTCTCGTGGCTAGGGTATCCTGACATGGACGCTCACGCCTCTCGGCACTCCGAGGAAGACGTAGTACACTCTGACGTCGTAGTCGCCTTGGGGGAGTTGCCGGGACAAGTCCCTGCTCCACGCGCCCATCGGTCCTAGGGTAACGTTCTCGACGGAGACGATCTGCGTGGACTTCTGGATCACCACTGTCAGGTTCAGGGGGACGGGGTTGCCGTTCCTTATCGTAATCACGCTACCGTTGGCCTCCACGAGGGGCTCGACCCAGTTAAATGACAAGACCTCCGCGTGCTCGAGCATGCCTTCGTCCAATTGTATGGTGCAGGAGATGATGAGGCCCTGGTGAATGGATGCTGGGGGCGAGGGCATCGCCTCAGGACTCATGGTGATGTTCTCGTAGAGCTTCCCGAAGTAGCCCTCGGGGATGCGCGCCTCAACGACGCTCCCATTAAGGCTCGTGTCGAGGGGAGTGCCGTCTCCCAGGGAACACGACGCGCTTCTCATTTCATAGACCCCCACATCAAATGTCGCGGTGTACAGCCCTCTGCCCACATCGAATGAGCTCTCCCTCAGACCCACGAGGGGGATCGAGATGCGGGGGCTTCCCTGATCAACGAAGCTAGAGCCTATGGCGAGGAAGTTGAACGCGAGGAGCAGGGCGAGCAGCACTCCAAGCGCCGAGGATCTTGAAGGCCTGGGCGGCCAGCCGAGGGAGGCGGCGCCCAAGACCAACACGGCCAAAACGACGGCCAAGGCCCACCAAGGGGCTGACGCGAGAACGTAGTAAGACGGGGAGTGGCCAGGAGGGATGGCGTTAGAAAGGACGCAGGCAGTCCTAAAGCGATCCCAGCAGGAGAGGACGAGGGCGCCACGGAAGCCCGTGTAGCTCGCGAGGGCTATGTAAAAATGATCCCTGTCCACGAGAAAGGCCACGGGCAGGAACAGTATCTTACCGGCCAAGAGGATCAGCACGGCGACGAGCACGGCACGACGAAGAAACAAAAAACTGGTTGGCAATCGGACCACGCATTGCCCGCCGCTACCTAGGTTGCTCCGGCGTCGAGCTCTGCGTCACGTAGAAACCTAGTTTGAAGCTCGCCGTACCGGTGCTAGTGGCATTTATGTGGAGGTCTAGCTGGAATGCCTGGCCGGGGCTCAATGTGTAGGGCCCGTAAGTTGTTGTATTCGTGAGGTCTATCGTGCCGGCATAAGTTCCATTGGCATAATAGAGTATCAGCCTGGCGAAGCTGAATATGTTCGGATTTGTGGGGGACTCCACCCTTATATAGACATTTACAGTGGGATCGCCGGTAGCGCCCTTATACCCGAACCCGTAGAAGTCCTTTATATACCAGGTCCCGACGGTTATGGGGACGCTGA
>JBEULI010000041.1:0-83623 GCA_041287395.1 Desulfurococcaceae archaeon | reverse complement strand
GCTACCGTCGTAATGTATCCCCACGATTTCAACGAACACAACAAAAAGAATTGAAAGAGCAGTTGCTTCCTGTACTCCGCCCATTGTCCTATGTCTCTCGAACACAACAAAAAGAATTGAAAGTGGGTACGGTTGATAGACACCGCAGTATATTCTCTTCTCAAGAACACAACAAAAAGAATTGAAAGTTAGGCCTTGGCCCTAGCCCTCCGGGTCTTTGCCATCTGGCCCCGAATTCGACGAAAAGAATTGAAAGGAAGAATTGAAAGAAAGGAAAAAGAAAAATATTTACTCAACGAAAAGAATTGAAAGTTCGCGGGTGGACTTCATGGCGCAAGAGGAGCTCAAGGGGAGGATCTTCTCGCTGCTCAAGAGGCTGTGCGAGGTCAGCGCGCCCAGCGGCCGCGAGTCGCAGCTGGCCCAGCTCGTGGTCGAGGAGCTCGGGAGGCGCGCAGACAGGCTGTACACCGACTCGCTTGGCAACGTCGTGGCCGTCAAGGAGGGCTCGGGCGAGGCCAAGGTGATGTTGGCAGCGCACATGGACGAGATCGGGCTCTTCGTGTCCCACGTGGAGGACGACGGGTTCCTGAGGGTGACGCCGATCGGCGGGCTCCCCGAGAGGGCCCTCATCTACCAGAGGGTCCTGGTGATCACGCGCGACGGCAGGACGTACAGGGGCGTGGTGGGGCTCAAGCCCCCCCACATAGCCAAGCCGGAGGAGGCCCAGAAGGTGCCGGAGATGAGGGAGCTCTTCGTCGACGTCGGCGCGTCATCGCGCGAGGAGGTCGAGAGGCTGGGCATTAGGGTCGGCGACGTCGCGGTCTTCGACAGGTCAGTTGAGAGGCTGGCCGGGGATCGCGCCACGGGCAAGGCCTTCGACGACAGGACCGGGCTCGCGGTGATGATCGAGGCCTTCAACGCCATAGAGTCCAACGAGGTCGACGTGTACGCGGTTGCCACGGTACAGGAGGAGGTGGGGCTCAAGGGCGCCAGGACGTCGGCGTTCGCGATCGCCCCCGACGCCGCGCTAGCGCTCGACGTCACGATAGCGAGCGACGTGCCCGGCGTTCCCAAGAGCGAGTGGTACACGAGCCTCGGGAAGGGCCCCGCCATAAAGGTTGCCGATGGCCGCAGCGCCTCGGGCCTCATAGCGCACCCGGCCATCGTCGACTTCCTGGTCAGGCTGGCCGAGGAAAACAAGATCCCATACCAGCTGGAGGTTGCCGCGGGCGGGACCACCGATGCCTCCGTGATAGCCCTCAACAGGGAGGGGGTGCCAGCTGGGGTGATCTCGATACCAGCGAGGTACATCCACAGCCCCGTCGAGGTCGTCGACCTGAACGACATGGCAAACGCCGTGGCGCTCACGAAGCTCTTCGCCGAGCGGGCGAGGGTTGATTGGGTCAAGTCGCTGAAGGGCAGGATCTACAAGTAAAGGCCTAGCCGCTTGCTCTCGGTTGCGACGTCGAGGCTTTCGTGGATTTTCCTCGGCCGGGGGACGTCCGCGGCCTCCGCGCAGGGCGTTGCGCGGGGCGCGTGCTGATCGGCCCTCCGAGGGCCTGCGGTGATCCGGGACGGGGAACGGCAAGGCTTATATGTCCTAGGCCGGTGCACATCCCTGGGCTAGGAGGTGCATATTCGTTGGCGTGTTTCCTGGTCCCGCTGGGTCTCGGAATAGTGGTGAAGGCGATTGAAAAAGTCCTCAGAGGGGCCGCCGAGAGGCTCAGGCTCAACTGGCTATCAAACATGCTGTTGGGCGGCGCCGGCGTCCTGGCCCTAGAACACATGTGGCACGGCGAGGTGGTTCCCTGGCCCCCGTTCCTGACGGCGATGAGCAACCCGGCCGACATACCGGTGATGCTCCACGAAATGGCTACTGCTGGAGTTGCGATGAGCGTTGCCGTGAGCGCCCTTTGGGGAGGCATGGTGTACCTTGCGACGAGGAGCGAGAAGTTAGTCGAGGCCGCGAGACCCCCGAAGAGGATTACCGGAGCGATCTAGGGGTCGGGCCTTGTGGCTCCTCGTGCTCGGCTACGCTGCGCTGATAACTACTATATTGTGGTACAGGGGGCCGAAGGAGGACCAGTACAGGCTGGGACCCCTATCGCTAGTCCTGTGGAGCGCGACGCTGATGTTCTTCGTCGACTCCGTCTTCAGCTACCTCTCGGGCGAGCCGTTCATGGAAGTTAGCGGCGACGCCGTGGCGCTGGGCTTCAGCCTGCTCCTCGCGATCTTGGTCTGCTGGCTCGCCTACCTCCTCCTCAAGGGGCCTAGGGGCATCCTAAGCGGGGCCGGCCGCCGATAGCGAACAGTTTTTCCCCGCGGCCCCCTTTTCATTCCCGGACCGGACATGGCTAAGGCGCTGGCCCTAGTGGGAAAGGTCTACACCTCGTTCGCGCCCTCGAGGAAGGTTGAGGGGATCGTGGCGCTGGGGGAGAGGATCGTCTACGCCGGCGACAGGGACAAGGCCCTCTCCATGGCCTCCAGGCTCTCCGCGGAGGTCGTCGAGCTTGGCGACGCCGTGGCCATGCCCGGCTTCGTCGACGCCCACGTCCACCTCGAGTCGATGGGCCTGTCCCTGAACGTCGCAGATCTCAGGGGGACGAGGTCCATTGCCGAGCTGAAGGAGAGGATGTCGAGGGCGCCGAGGATCTCGGGCTGGGCGATCGGGAGGGGCTGGGACCAGGAGAACTTCGCGGAGGGGAGGCATCCCACGAGGAGGGACCTCGACGAGGCAGTTCCCGACTCCCCGGCAATCGCCATCAGGGTCTGCGGCCACGCAGCGGTGCTGAACAGCGCAGCCCTCTCGATGCTCTGGCACAGGATCTCCAGTTGGGCGGCAAGGGACGAGGGCGGGCAGCCCACCGGCCTCGTGGTCGAGGAGGGGGTGTCGAAGGCGCTGGAGCTCTTCTGGGAGGGCCTGGGCGTCGACGGGCACGCTAAGCTGATCCAGGACGCTGCGCTGCACGCGGCAGGGCTCGGCGTCACGTCCGTTGGCTCCATGGCCGTGCGCCTCGAGGCGCTCGTGGCGTTGGCCGGGCTCGACCTGCCGATCAGGGTCGCCGCGTACCTCGACGAGGAAGCGTTCTCGACGGTGGAGTCGCTGGGGCTCCGGGGACCCCTGGAGCTGGGCAGCAGGGTCAGGGTGGTCGGGGTCAAGGCGTTTGCCGACGGATCGCTGGGAGCCAGGACGGCGTTCCTAAGCGAGCCCTACAGCGACGAGCCGGCGACCAGGGGCCTGAGGCTTAAGTCGTCCGACGAGGTCGCTTCCCTCGTGAGGAGGGCCGAGTCGCTCGGCTACGTCGTGGCGATCCACGCCATAGGCGATGCCGCGCTCGACGAGGTGATCAAGGGCCTCTCCGCGGCCAGGGGGGCCCACAGGATCGAGCACCTCTCGGTCGTCAGGCCTGATCAGCTGGACGCCCTGAGGCGCCTCAACGTCTTCGGCGTGGTGCAGCCCCACTTCGTGCTGAGCGACTGGTGGGTGGTCAAAAGGGTGGGGCCGAAGAGGGCGGGGCTGACCTACGCCTTCAGGACCCTTTCAAGGAGCGTGAGGCTGGCGCTCTCCACCGATGCGCCGGTCGAGCCGCTGAATCCCTGGGAAACCGTGTACGCAGCGGTCGAGCGCGGCATGGCGGAGGGGGCCGAGCTCTACAAGTACACGGCGGACGAGTCGCTGAGCGTGGAGGAGGCGCTCGCGTTCTACACGAGGGGCTCGGCGGACGCGATCGGGGACCCGCGCGCCGGCTGCCTCGAGGTCGGCTGCTGGGCTGATGCAGTGGTCGTCGACAGGGACCCCCTCGAGGCTGGGCCAGGGGAGCTCAGGAGGACGAGGGTCCTCGAGACGTACGTGGGCGGGAGAAGGGTGGCCGGGGGCAGCTGATTTTGCTGAGGGGGACCGCCGAGAGGGCCCTCCTCGAGCTGATGATCTCCAGGGGCGGCGAGGTCATGGTCGGCGAGGCTGCGAGGGCCCTGGGCCTCGCGCCAGGAGACGTCGAGGCGGCAGCCGAGGGGCTGAGGGCCCTGGGCTACCTGATCGAGCGCGTCCCGGGGCCCGGGTACAGGCTGGCGTCATTCGATGACATGGAAAGGCTGTCCGAAGTCCTCGGGGGGCTGAGGACCAGGATACCCTATGAGGCGCGCTTCGTGAAGTACTGCGAGTCGACGCAGGACCTGGCCCGGGAGCTCGCCGAGGCCGGCGCGCGGGAGGGCACCGTTGTGATCGCCGGCGTCCAGGCGAGGGGGAGGGGGAGGCTGGGCAGGCACTGGCACTCCGGCGAGGGAGGGCTGTGGATGACCCTCGTGCTCAGGCCCGAGCTGGGGGCGCCCCAGCTCCTCACGCTCGGGGCGGGCCTGGCCCTGGCGAGGTCGATCAGGCGCGCGCTGGGCATCGAGGCAGAGCTCAAGTGGCCCAACGACGTCCTTTACGGCGGCAAGAAGCTCGCTGGGATCCTGGCCGAGGCCTCAGCCGAGTCGGGTCGCGTGCGCTACGTGCTGTTGGGCGTCGGCGTCAACGTTAACAACGAGGTGCCGAGCGAGCTGAAGGGGCTCGCGACTTCGCTGAGGGAGGCGATCGGCGTGCCCGTTCCAAGGACGCTCGTGTTGAAGGGCTTCCTGGAGGAGTTCGACGAAGTTTATGGCCTCCTCGCAGAGGGAAGGGGTCGCGAGGTGCTCGAGGGCTGGGCGGCCCTGTCGTCGACCATTGGCAGGCGAGTCAAGGTGATCCTGCGGGAGGGCGAGCTCGAGGGCATTGCCAGGGGGCTGGGCGACGACGGCTCGCTGTTAGTAGAGTTGCCCGAGGGCGTCACGGTCAGCGTCAACTCAGGGGACGTGGTGCACCTCAGGTAACGCTGAGGGCTATTATGCCACGCGAGGCGGGCCAAGGTTTAAAGCGTTCCGCGGCCTGGCACTCGGCTGGCCCGGGGTGATGGCGTTGGAAGGCTACAGGCCGCTCTGCCGCTCGAGGACGAACAAGGTGGTTTGCGGGCTCTGCGGGGGCATGGGGGAATACCTAGGCGTCGATCCCAACGTGTTGAGGCTCGCGCTCGTGGCGCTCGCGCTCGTGTTCCCGCCGATCGTCGTTGTCTACTTGCTGGCCTGCCTGCTGATACCGGCCAAGGACGGAGAATGCAGGGGCAGCGTCCTCGGAGGGGCTCAGCCTCAGATCCGCGGGGGCGAGGCGCTGGTGGCACTAGCGCTCGGCCTCGTGGTGCTGATCGTGGGCCTAGCCCTCCTGGCCCACGGCCTCTTTGAAGCGCTGGGACTCTTTGCCAGGCTAGTTGGGTGGCCCTCCTGGCCGGGCTGGGCGTTGGGCGCGGCCCTAGGCATCCTGCTAGTCGTCGTGGGCGTGCTGTTGGTTGCGATATCGTTATCCAGGCCCCGGAACGAGGAGGGCGTCCGCTAGGCGTCGTCTAAACCATTCCCAGCCGCTAGATCACGAGCCAAGGCGCTCGAGTGTGCCAGCTTAACGAGACGCCATGGCGTCCATTCCCGGCCGAGGATCGGGGCCAGCTGCTAGCCGAAGGCCTCGCCTAAAAAATAATACCTTACCGGTTTTTAGTGGTTCTCCGGGTGCAGCCGTTGCAGGCAGGATCGATTGGCGCGACTTCACCGGAGCTCAGGGGGCTCACGTCCAAGGAGGTCGAGGAGAGGCTCAGGAAGTTCGGCCCGAACAAGGTCGAAGAGAAAAAGGAGAGCGTCCTCATATCCTTCCTGAAGAAGTTCGTGGGCTTCACGCCGATAACCATTGAGATCGCCGCCGTCATATCGTTCTTCCTCCACCGGTACATCGACATGGCGGTCATGGTGTCCCTGCTGCTCGTTAACGCGATCATTGGGACCGTGCACGAGGAAAGGGCCTCGAAGGCCGTGGAGCTGCTCAAGTCGAAGCTGAGGGTGAACGTCAAGGCGTTGAGGGACGGCTCGTGGAAGGTCGTTCCCGCCGAGGAGATCGTGCCCGACGACGTCATAAAGCTTGAGATCGGCGACGTGGTTCCGGCCGACGCAAAGCTCGTGAGCGGGGCGTTGATGGTCGATGAGTCCGCGCTAACGGGCGAGTCGTTGCCCGTCGATAAAAAGGCCGGCGACCCGGTGTTCGCGGGGACCCTCGTAACGAGGGGCATCGGCATAGCGGTGGTCACCGCGACGGGGGCCAGGACGAGGTTCGGGAGGACCGTGGAGCTCGTCCAGGTGAGCAAGCCGAGGTTGATCATAGAGAACATAACCGGGAGCATAACGAGGTGGCTCCTGGTCGTCGACGCAGTGTTCATAGCAGCGGTCGTGCTCAAGCTACTAGTTGAGAGGGCCGACGTGATTGCCGACGTCCTGCCGTTCTCCCTGACGCTATTGATAGCCTCCATACCCATAGCCCTGCCCGCGATGACTACCATAACGCTCGCGCTCGGGGCGGCCGATCTGGCGAGGAAGGGAGTCCTCGTCAGGAGGCTCGAGTCCATAGAGGCCGCATCCATGATGGACGTCATATGCCTTGACAAGACTGGCACCATAACAGAGAACAGGCTCGTGGTCAAGAGCGTGATCCCGCTCCGCGAGGGCTACGACGAGAGGGCGCTCCTGCTATACGCACTCGCAGCCTCGGAGGAGGTCACGGCAGATCCCATAGACAACGCCATAAACTCTAAGGCCCGCGAGCTCGGCCTCGACAGGGGGAATTTCAAGGCGATCGAGTTCACCCCCTTCAGCCCGGAGACCAAGAGGGCGGAGGCCGTCGTCGAGATCAACGGCAAGAGGGTCAAAGCCATTAAGGGGGCTCCGCAGGTCCTCGCGGAGCTGGACGGCTCACTCGACAGGCGTAAGCTCGACGAGATCCTCGAGGAGCTCGCCGAGGAGGGGCAGAGGGCCCTGGCCGTTGCAGTTGACGAGGGCTCCGGGCCCAGGGTGATCGGCGTCCTCGGGATCTACGACAAGCCCAGGGACGACTCGCCGAAGTTCATCTCAATGATCAAGGAGATGGGCGTGAGGCCGATCATGCTGACCGGCGACAACGTGCACGTGGCGAGGGCGGTCTCGAAGGCGGTCGGCATCGGCGACCACGTCGAGAGCGTGAAGGAGATCGAGGAGGAGGTGGGGAAGGCGATCGATAGGCTCGACGCCATAGCCGAGGTGAGTCCAGAGCACAAGTACGACGTCGTGGTGGCGCTCCAGAGGAGCGGCCACATGGTCGGCATGACTGGGGACGGGGTCAACGACGCGCCAGCGCTCAAGAAGGCTGACCTCGGCGTGGCCGTCTACAACGCCACGGACGTCGCCAAGTCCGCCGCGGGGGTGGCGCTGACGCGGCCGGGCCTGAGCAACATAGTAGACCTCATATGGTTGGGCAGGGTCATATACAGGAGGATAGTGGTCTGGGCGCTCAACAAGATCGTCAAGACCTTCGAGATCGTGTACTTCGTGTCGCTGGCGACCATACTGCTCGGGATCCCGGTCGTGTCGCCGACGCACATGATCCTCATGCTGTTCATGTACGACTTCGTGACGCTATCAATAAGCGTCGACCCCCTGCCCCCCAGCAAGAGGCCCGAGAGGTGGAACGTGAAGAAGCTCGTGGGGATCTCCACGCTTATAGGGCTATCGAGCGTCGTGCTCCTATTCGTCAATCTCCACGTGGCGCTCAGCGTGCTAGGGCTCAGCGGCAGGAGCCTCCAGACGTTCGTGTTCTACGTCCTGTTGCTCACTGGCCTGCTCAACTTGCTGAACTTCAGGGAGATCGGGTGGTTCTGGAATTCGAGGCCCTCGAACGTTATGCTGGCTGCAATAATCGTTGACTCGATAGCGGCGACCCTGATGTCGCTTGCAGGCTTCATAGTCAGCCCGATAGGCCCGCTCGACGTGGCCGTGGGAGTCGCGTACTCCCTCGTGGCCAGCCTGTTCGTGCTGGGCGGGGTCAAGATCGCGTGCTTCAAGGCCTTTGGCTACGCCTAAGGGCCCGCCGGCCATCGCCGGCGGAAGGGCGGGACGCGATTTGGCGCGGGAACCCAGCGAAACGGATAGGAGGAGGCGCCGAGAGTCACGTTGCGCGTTTTTGTTTTGGAAGATGGACATACATCTAAATAGGTAGCGAGAAAGAGCCCTGTTGGCGCTTTTCACGCGGCCCATTCCACGAGAGTCGTTGATGCTTAACACAGTAGAAGGGCTTCATTTAAAATTTGCGGGCGCCCAATAACTGCTCCTCTTGGGGGAAGGCTTAGAACGACGTCGAGGATTGTCTCGTACCCGAAGTTCATGGCCCGCGACAAAGAGCCTCGCGAGAGTAGGGGAAGGGGCGCTGAAGAGGACCTCCGAGGGAGCTCGAGCAGCTAGCCAAGAGCTGAGATCCCGAAGATCGTTGAAGTGGGCGTGGACGGCCTGTGAGAAACAAGGAGGCACAGGGGAGATTTCCGGCGGGGTCGGCCGGCACGTCGCGCGCATCCGGTCACACGTCCGCTAAGAGCCCTCCTGGGATGGAAGGTCATTGGGAGGATCCGCGCGCAGGCATGATACGGTCCATGCGTTACCGAGAAAATCTAGCTCACTACGGGGATCCGCTGGCAGGGGGAATGGTCGCCGGAAGGCTCGTGGCCAAGATGAATGAGCGGCTCAGGAGGGATGAGCCCAAACACGGGTTCTCGCTGCGCAGCGAGCGAACATGCAAGGATCGCGCGTCCAGGCCCCGAGGCTGCTGGAGACCTCCCCTCTGCGCTACGCATTTTTACTTGTTGGCCGGGTAGTGTTAGCGGGGGTTACGTTGATCGAGGCCCTCTCGACAGTCCTTACTATTGGGATGCCGCTCTACATGGTTGCCGTGATAATCTACGCCGTGAGGGCGTTGAGGGGCCCCACGGTGCCGGACGTGGTGCTGGCGGTCGACTGCATCGCATACGATCTAGCGGTGTTCCTAGCGGCCCTGGCCCTGTACTACCGGTCGCCGATAATGATCGCGCCCTCGATCCTGCTCGCGCTATGGGCTTACCTCCTCGACGTCTACGTGTCCAAGCACCTTGCGGCGAAGGAGGTGGGAGCTTGATCCACGAGATCCTCTTCTGGGCTGGCGCCGCGCTCTTCACGATCGGCGGGGTCTTCGACTTGCTGGCCTCAATTGGAATGTTGAGGTTCCCCAACTTCTACGTGAGGCTCCACGCTGCCACGATAGGGACCGTATACGGGGCCGCAGTGCCGCTCTTCGGCATATCGCTCATGGCGCTGGGGCTGCCGGAGCTGCCCGGCAGGCTCGCGCTGGCTGGAGGGGCGTTCGCCTCGGGCATCATATTGCTGTTGGTGGCGCCCGTGGGAAGCCACGTGCTTGCCTACGCAGCCCACAAGTCCAAGGCGGTTGAGTGGAAGCCGTACGTGGACGCGCTCGAGGGCGATGGGAGTTGTTGCTGACGGCCGTAGTGCTGCTAATGTCGAGCCTCCTGGGCCTGGCAGCGACGTACATGGCGGTGACGGAGAAGGACCTGCTAAAGGCCATCGGTTTCTCGGCGCTGCAGAGCGTGGCCTTTTGCGTGATCCTGCAGGCGCTCGCCGCTCCGGACATAGTCCTGGCCTACGTGGCCATATCCGTGGGCCTGTACTCAGCGCTCCTCGTAATAGTGGTCAGCAAGACCGAGAGGTATGAGGCGTGAGCGCCGTGAAAGCCAGAGCCCTGGGGCTCGCGTTGCTCCTCGCGGCCGCCCTGCTGCTGTCGCTGGCGCTGGCTCAGCGCTTGAGCGCGCCGAAGGACATCAAGCCTCTGGGGCTCTTCTACGTCGAGAACACGCTCGCCGGCAACTACAGCGCGAGGAGCCCGGAGGCGGTGACGGCCATAGTCTGGGACTACAGGGGCATAGACACCCTGTACGAGACCGCGGTCTTCTACTTGGCAGTCGTAGGGGGCCTCGCGATCTTCAGGTTGCCGGACGGCCTTCCCAGGGTCGCGGGGATCGGCATGACCAAGATCGCCAGGACGTCGACTAAGCTGCTGGCCATAATGATAGCCAGCGTCTCGGCCTCGATAGCGTTGCACGGGCACCTAACGCCAGGCGGAGGCTTCCAGGGCGGCTCGGCGATGGCCGTGGCCCCCTTCCTCCTGGTCCCGGTGTTCTCGGTCTACGAGCTAATGGCGAGGGGCATCAGCGCCACGCGCCTGGTGATCGCCAGGGGCCTCGCGCTCTCCTTCATAGGCCTGACTGCTGCGCTCCCCCTGGTCAGGGGGTTGGCGTTCATGAACAACCAGCCGTTCTACCCATACGAGGTTTTCGGCCAGCTGACGAGCGGTAGCCTGGTGCTCTACAACGCTTTCGAATACGTAGCGGTTGCCTCAGGCTTCGCGGCCGTGGTACTCTACATGTCGATCGGAGAGGAGCACTACATTGGGCGCGTCCGCAGGGGTGAAGACCTTGGGGCTCGATGAGTTGGCGTATTCGGCAGTCCTAGTGTCGATGGCCCTCTGCGCTCTGCTGTCCATCTACGGAATCGTCGGCAGGAGGAGCCTGACCAAGAAGCTCATAAGCCTCACGATACTCTCGGACACGAGCTTCGTCCTCTACATATTAATCGGCTATAGGTTCGTCCACCCATCCGTCCCGCCCATATACACCGAGTACTCGCAGGGCTACGTGGCGTACTTATCGCGGCACGCCGTCGACCCATTACCGCAGGCCCTGGTCCTCACAGGCGTGGTCATAGGCATGGCTGTCAACGCCCTCATAGCCTTCGGGATAATTCAAGCTTACAGGCTCTGCGGAACCACTGACGCGAAATTGCTCGTCGAGGCCACGAAGAGGGAGGCAGGTGTCGAGTGATGTTGAGGGAGGTAGCGGTAGCTTTGGTGGCATTTGCGATCTACATCGTGTTCACCGGGAGCGCGACGCCCTACGACCTGGCCACGGGGGCAATCGTGTCAGCTGCCCTTGGCATCTCAACAGGGCGCCTGATCGTTGTCGACGAGAGGAAGCTCCTACAGCCGCAAAGATACGCGCTGGCCCTATACTTTTTCATTAAATACATGACCTTAATCGAGTTTAAGTCACACGTGGACGTAGTGAAGAGGATCTTCAACATGAGGCTGAGGCCGGGCATAGTCAAGGTCCCGCTCAGCGTCTCCAGCGGCTACTCCAGGCTCATGGTGGCGCTGGCGATAACGAACACCCCTGGTACCGTGGTCGTCGACGAGGACGATGAAGGCTTCTACGTCAATTGGATATACGTTGAGTCGGCGGATCCTGCAAAGGCCCGCGAATTCATTAGCGCTGAGTTCGAGAAGTACGCCAGGAAGATCTTCGAGTGAGGTGGAGCCCGTGTACGCGAACGCGCCAGCGCTCCTCGTGTTCGTCCCTGTCCTAGGCGCGTTCCTGGCACCCCTGGTCGGGGCTGCCTCCAGGAATAGGAAGATCCTCGCCGCCTACCACTTCTTCATACATGCAATTGTCCTCGCCCTAAGCGCCTACGTTGTCATCTGCTCGTTCTCAAGCGACGAACCCCTGGTCTTAGGGCTCGGGGGCTGGCCCCCACCGATAGGCGTTACCTACGTCGTCGACAGAGTGGGCTCCGTGCTGTGCGCGACGACCGCCCTCGTGTTCACAGCGATCGCCGCCTATAGCTACGACTACCTGGGCGATGACGGGTACACATGGTATGTGGCGCTCGTCCTCGGTTGCGAATCAGGGCTCCTCGGCGTTATCCTCACGGGCGACATATTCAACCTCTTCGTGATGATCGAGGTCGTGGCCGTGTCGTCGTACGGCCTCGTGATGTACTACAGGGACAGGGCCTATGCCATAGTTTCGGGCCTCAAGTACGCGTTCATGGGCGCCATGGGAACCACGCTCTTCTTCCTAGCCACTGCCGTGATCTACAACGTGTTCGGCACGCTGAACCTGGCCGACCTAGCCTTAAAGCTGAGGGGGCGCGGGGGAAGCTCGATCACCGGCCCGCCGCCGGTGAACCCGGCCCTACAGCTAGGAGTGGCGCTGGCGCTGGCCCTCTGGGCATTCAGCATCAAGAGCGGGGTCTTCCCCAACCACTTCTGGTTGCCCGATGCCCATCCCGCTGCCCCCTCGCCGGTGTCCGCGATGTTGAGCGGGCTCGTCGTCAACGCCGGCGTGGTCGCCCTCTACAAGGTTTTCTACTTGACGGTGGGGGGCTCGACCATCCCTTCCGTGGTGGGCCTTCGGCAGGCTCTTGCGTCTGTCATAATGGTCATGGGGGGCGCCTCCGCCATCTTGGGCTCGCTGCTCATGAACTTCCAGGACGACGTCAAGAGGCTCGTCGCTTATTCAACGATCATGAACATGGGGATAATGTTCATGGTCGCCGGGGTCCCCGGGCCTCTGGGCCCTGAGGCTCTCCTATATTACGTTGTGGCCCACTCGCTTGCTAAGTCGACGCTATTCATGGCCGTCGGGCTGTCGATAAGGGCTGGGGGAACCAGGCGCCTTGCCGAGCTAGCGGGGGCCGGGAAAGCGCATCCGACGCTCTCCCTCTCCCTTGCGCTGTCGACGTTGTCGCTGGCTGGGGTTCCGCCTCTCCCCGGCTTCCTCGGCAAGCTATTAGCCTACGAGGCCCTCTTCGAGCAGAGCCCGGCCGCCGCGCTAACGATGGTCCTCGCCAGCGCCATTGGCTTCGTCGCATACGCGAAGCTATTCTACATCCTGCTGATCGCGCCCCCCGCTCGGAGGCGCGTCGAGCTGGCCGGACATCGCCTGGCCCTGGCGTCCACGGCCATGCTTGCCCTGACGTCCGCGGCCCTGGGCGCTCTGACCACCCTGTGGCCGAGCGCCCTCGAGGAATCATTCGCGAGGGCTGCCGCACAAGTAGCGGACGTCGACCGGTACTTAATGGCGCTTGCCAAGTACCTCGCCGGGTGATCGAGACCTAGCAAGCCCTGAGGACCACGTACTCGTTACGCTCCGGCCTACGCCCGAGGAGCTTCGCAATCACCTCCCCGTCGGTTATCAAGACCTCGCCCTCCCTTTCGAGGTCTCCAAGGATCCCCTCGCCGAACGCGCGCTCGACCTCGTGGGGGGCCATCCTGGCGAGCCGAGAGCACGTCACATAGTCCGAGGAGAAGTGCCTTGGATAGGGCCCCCTGAACTCGTGATAAGTGCAGAGCAGGACCTCGACATCAGGGCAACGCATTAGCGATCGTTCCCCGTGCCTTCTTCGGGACCTGCCTCCTTATCAGGGCCACGGCGTATAGGACCGCCTCCGGCCTCACCGGACAGCCCGGGACGTAGTAGAGGGCGTCAACTTCCACGCCACGCTCCCTCAAGATCTTCTTGAGCGCCTCGACCCCGCCAAGCGTCGAATACGTGTCGTGCCATATGCCGCCGCCCACGCCACACGAGCCAAGCGCCACCAATACGCGGGGCCTGGGCATGGCCTCTATGGCGTTGATGACCTTTGGGAGGCTCTCGATCGTGATTGGCCCGGTCATCAGCACTACGTCCGCATGCCTTGGCGAGGCCACGAGCTTCACGCCAAACCTCTCGGCGTCGTGGAATGGCGTGAGCGCGTCGAGCACCTCTATGTCGCACGCATTACAGCCGCCGGTGTTCAGGTGGAAGACCCATATGCTCCTCCTGGAGACCTTAGCCAACGGCCCCACCCCGGCCCCTCGCTAGGGCGTCCAGCAACGCCTTCCTCCTGCACTCGGGGCACAGCGTCGCGTAGCTCTCGGCCATGGGGGCTACGGCCATGACGCGCCTGAGCATTCTGGCCGTAGCAAAGGGGGCCCCGCATTCGCTACACGCGGCCCTCATGTGCACTATGACCGTGTACAGGTCGCTCAGGTCGTCGGTTGCGAGCTCGAAGTCGCGGGTGCCCTGTGCAGCGCCCGTGGGGCAGACCTCCACGCACCTCCAGCAGAAGATGCACCTGCCGGCGAAGTACGTGAGCCTCGAGCTCCTTTCATCGATAACCACCACAACGGCGTTAGATGGGCATGCGTTTGCACACGCGCCGCATCCTATGCACTTGGTCGGATCGAACGATACCTTGCCCCTGAAGCTGGGCGTGACCAGCGGGCCCTCCAGCGGGTACCTGCGGGTGACCCTGCCGGCCTCGATGGCCACCTGGAACACTCCGAGGAACTTGAGGGCCTTGCTCATCACATCCACCCCGCTCCCAGCCTGTACCAGCGCCCTGTGCGCCCCCCGCCCCCCTCGACGACTACCATGCGATCCGTACAAGAAAAACATGGGTCTATGCTTACGATCGTCAGCGGAGCGTCGGCCAGCGGCTGATCCTTCAGCATAACCCTGAGCGCCGGTATGTTACTATACGTTGGCGCCCTCACGCGCCACCTGTAGGGCCTGCCCCTGCCAGTCATCACGAAGTGAATGTCGCCCCCCCTCGGGGCCTCGACCACCTGGATCCCCACCCTCCCTTCGGGCACTTCGAAGCTTTCGAGCCTGATCGGGCCCCTTGGCATCGAGTCGAGTAGCTGTTCAACTATGGAGATCGACTCGAAAACCTCGTCGATCCTGACCAGCGTGCGCGCCATGTTGTCGCCCTCCGTGTAGACCGGCACCTTGAAGCTCGCGTGGGCGTAGGCAGCGTACGGCATATCCCTTCTGGCGTCCTTGTTTATCCCAGAGGCCCTCGCAACGGGCCCTTCAACCGAGAGCTTCACGGCATCCTCGCGCGGGAGGACGCCAGTTCCCGTGAGCCTCCTCCTCACTTGCGGGACGCCCAGCGCCACGTCCACGAACTCCGAGAACTCCTTCCTCAGCCTGCCGAGGACCTCGAGGACCCTCCCCTTCTTATCGTCGTCGATGTCCCTCCTCACGCCGCCGACCATGTTTATTCCGTAGGTCTTCCTGCTGCCGGTCAGGAGCTCCGCTAACACCATGATCTCCTCCCTGATCCTCCACGCGTGCATGAAGCCAGTGTCGTAGCCGAGGGTGTGCAGCATCACCCCCAGCCACAACAAGTGGCTGTGTATCCTCTCGATCTCCAGGACCACGCTCCTCACGTACTGCGCCCTCTCGGGAACCTCGAGCTTGGCCGCCTTCTCGACCGCCAGCGCATAGCACACGCTGTGCTCGAAGCCGCATATGCCGCAAATCCTCTCGGCCAGGAAGTTCACCTGCTGGTAATTCATCCTCGACTCGGCCAGCTTCTCTATGCCCCTGTGGACGTGGAAGCCCCTATACCTGACGTCGATCACCCTTTCCCCCTCGACGACCAGCTCGAAGTACTCGGGCTCGTGGAGGGCCGGATGATAGGGTCCCACCGGGACTGAGCCCGGCCCTGACACGGCCTCGGCCCTCGCGAGGACCTGGGGCCTGTAGTCGTGTGGCACGTCCTTCCTAAGCGGGTAGACGCCCTCGGGCCAGCCGGGCGGGAGGACCAGCCTGTAGCTCTGCCTTCCCTCGAACTCTATGCCGACGAGGTCCCTGGCCTCCATCTCGCACCAATCGGCTGCGGGCACGTCGCCCACCACGCTGGGAGCGACGGGCCTATCGCCGTCGAGGTACGCCTTGATCGCGACGTAGGTTCCGCGTCGGTCATTGGTCAGGATGTGGATCAGGGAGAAGTGGCCGTTGAGGGGCCTCTCATCGATCGCCACGCACGTCCTATAGGAGTGGCCCAGCTTGAAGAGCTCGGACACGATACGCGGCATGGCGCTCGCGGGAACTACTATGTGAACCGTATCCCCCTCGATCGAGATCGTGCCGTTGGATGACTCGGCCAACGACCTGTACAGGCCGAGCGGATCTTCACCCATGTAGGACACCCAGGAAGAGGCCGGCTACGGATAGGGCCAAGAGGATGAGGTAGGCCCTGGAGAGCGAGGCAATGCCCACGTCGATCCTGGTCCTGCCGAGGATTGCTGAGGAAGTGGCGTAGAGCGCCCTGACGGCCGGCGAGGCGACGAGCACCGCGATGGTCGTCGTGGGGCCAGGCCCTACCCATGCCAATAGAGCTGCCGACGCGGCGACGAGCTCGAGGAGGAGTCTCCTCGTGAAGTTGGCGCACAACGCCAGCGCCAGCGTCCATCCGCCGAACTCGACAAGTATTCCCGACGCGAGCTCGGGCTCGGCCTCAGGCAGATCGAAGGGGGCCCTGCCGCCCATGGCATATGTTGACAGGGCAATCGCCGCTAAGGCCGTCGACAACGCAAGCGATCTCGCGGCCCACCACGTGGCCGTAGAGCTGTGCGCGAACGCGAAGATCGAGAGCGATGCCACGAGCGCCGTCTCATTAACCAGCGATAGCAAGACCTCCCTGGCCCCGCCTATTTGGGCAAAGGGGCTCGGGACCAGGAAGGGGACTATCGATAGCGCGGACTGCGACGCGAGCATTAGCACGATCACCACAGGGGCTCCGCCGAGGAGGTCGCCGGAACCCACGAGGGACAGGACATAGTATAGCGCTATTGCCTGGAGGACCACGGACGTGGATAGCAGGAACGCTATGGCCCGCGCCGCGGGCGGATGGGCCGAGCTCTTGCCGACTAGCTTGGCAACGTCATATAGCGTCTGGAGGAGGGGAGGGCCGATCCTGCTCTGCAATGCTGCCCTAAGCTTCCTCTCCAGCCCGTCGTACACGATCGCGATCAAGGGGGCGGCAGCAGCAAACACGGCTGGGATGAACTCCACGCGCATCACCGTGCGACGAGCAATACCAGTAGCAACAACAGGGCGCCAAACCAGAGGGATGCGATGATCATCGACTCTATCATGGTTATCTGTAGCCTCTCAGCGATCCTGGCAGCCCTGGAGGATGCGAAGGAGGCAGACGCAAATAGCCTGTCGCCCAGGCCAGTGAGCCACTGTGCAATTCCAACGATCTCACGGACCCCTCCGCGCCTAAGCCTGCTGGCTGACTGCTTTACTGCGTCCTCCAGCCACTTGAGCACGGACGACCTCCCGTAGCTCACGCCTCGACACCCCCTAGCCATGGCTTCGCAGGCTTCGCTCTCAGCGCCAAGGACGCAAGCGCGAGCGGAAGGGGGACCACTGCGAGCGTCACCAGGATAGCTGGGGCCATGTCCGCGAAGATGGCCAGGGGCAAGGCAACCGACGCTGCGCAGAGCGCATATTCCGATGCCTTTTCCTCTGCCGGGATCGGGAACGCGCTCCCTAAGACCTTGGGCACGACCGAGAAATAGGCGCTAGCGATCCTCGCGCTGTATATCGCTGACAACGCCGACGAAAGTCCCACAAGCGTTATGAATGCGAGGGCTATGGGGGGCGAAGTCCGGCCGAGCCCTGTCACGGACTCGAGTATCGCCCATCCCTTGGCCAGGAAGCCGCCGGCGGGCGGAATCCCGGCGAAGTTCAACACCATTGTGAGGGCCACGATCCTGGTCCATGGAACGGCGTAGCCGATGTGCCCGAGCTTGCTTATCTCGTGGGTGTTGGCGACCTGCTCCATGAGTGCTGCGCTGAGGAACGCCAGCGACTTCACAACGCCGTGGTATATCACGAAGGCCAGGGCCAGGAGGACGAAGCAGCGATCTAGTAGGAGGCCGATCGACAGCGACGCGGCAATCATGCCCGTATGTCCCACGGAGCTGTAGGCCAGCAACCTCTTGAAGTCGTCCTGGGACGCCGATGCGAAGTAGCCGTAGGCGGAGGTTATGAAGCCCTGCGCCAGCAACGCGTACAGCGCAATTGGGCTGAGCACGAGCAGCTGGCTGGCGACCAACACGCCGTAGGCGCCCATCTTTATCACGAGACCGCTCAGGAGCGCCGAGCCATGGCTCGGCGCCTCGGGATGGACGATGGGAAGCCAGAAGTGCAACGGGAACAGGGCCAGCTTGGCGGTAAAGCCGAAGATCGACAGGAGGCTGAGGGCCGTCCCCACATGGATTGGCGAGGACGCCAATTGCGCGAGGGGCTTTGCGAAGGCGTTCTCGAGCCCAGCCCTGACCCCCTCCAGGGCCCAGAGCGACAGGACCGACACGTCGCTCGGCAACGTGCACGCCACCACGTAGGTGGCGGCCACCCTGTAGTTCTCAGCCCCCCTCTCCATGAGGATCATGACCACTGCTACGATGTCGAGGAACATCCACGCCGCGATGAACTCCCCGAGGCTTGACGAGGTGAAGAACCACAATAGCATCGTCATCAGGAGGTCTAAAATGGTCTGAAAGAAGGAGGCCTTACCGTAGACGGCCCTGTAGTACCCCTCGCTGTGGAGGCTGACGAACACGGTGACAGTGGCGGCCAGGATCACGAAGAATGGCTGGAACCAGAGGAGGTCTCCCGAGGCCAGCGCGATGGCTGCGGAGCCGATGTAGCCGGCTGTTCTCAGGACCTTGCTGATCCGCGGACGCGCGTCGACTAGCAATGCTCCCAACGGCGGGAGCGCCAGGAGGGCGCGGGACGCGAGAAACGGATAGGTCACGGCATTCCCCTCTGTGCCCTTCTTCTGGAGAAGGCCCACGTCGTCAGTAGCGCCAATAAAGCCGAGAGCGGGGCCGGCATCACAAACGCCAGCACTAACCCCGTGCTAAGTGCCCACAGGGGCACGAGGAACGTGAACAGGATGCTCGAGAGCCCAAGGGCCAGCACCGGGTCCTGTAAGCCGGCGCCCGCGGCAGCGATGGGCTCTAGGGGCCGCGTGCCTGGCGTTAGCGTGCCAATGAAGGACAACGCCAGCTGTGCCGAGTAAATCAAGTACGTCGCCACAACCGCCAGCAGCGCGCCGCCGAGCCACGGCGTCGCGAGAGCGCTGGCCAGCGCCACGTACAGCGCCAATGCCTTCGACACGAAGCCCACTGTGCCGGGCACCCCGAGCAACGCAAACGCTGACAGGGCGCCGCCGATGGACGACACCGGCATCAATTCCGCTGCTCCCTTGAGGCCGTGGACGTAGCGCGTCCCGTACTCTAGCTCCAGAAGTCCGACGTAGCAGAAAAGCGTAGTCTTGTACGACATCTGCAACAGGAGTGATGAAACGAACGCGGCAAGCGAGGACATGTCCTGGTTAACCAAGTACGCTGCCAGCAAAGCAGCCGAGAAGCCGTTCGTGGCGATCGTGCCGTAGGCGAGCATCTGCTTTCCGTCCCTCAAATACGGCTGCTTGATCCCCGCGAGCACCACCGAGGCTGTTCCCATAGCGATCAGCAGGGCGGAGGCCGGGACGGCGTAGCCCGAGAAGTCGACGATCTCGGTGAGCCTATACAGGCCGTAGAGGCCCAGGACCGTTGATGCCCCGCTGAGGAGTGCCGAGGCTGGAGCAGGGGCGCTGGCGTGGGCGCCGGGCAGCCAGAAGTGCAACGGGAAGAGTGCGGCCTTCGTGACGAATGCTGCGAAGAGGAGGGGCATGAGGTACGCGGGCACGCGCACGCGCGGAGCTGGAGCGCTGAACGGTCTGAGGGCTGCCGAGAGGCCAGAGGCGGAGACGAAGGTCGCTGCCAGGACGAACATCAACGTGAACATCGTTGCCTCGAACGTCATCGTCGACGTGAGGACGAAGCCCCTAGACGACGTTAGAGGGCCCTCCGTCGCCCGCTCCTCGCCGGCCCTCACGAGCACGAACGCCACGACCTCTGCCGCCGCCCAACAGCTCAACAACGCCATGAGACTGGGCGATGCGAACGCGAGGAGCAACAGGGTCGCGTATGCGTCCACGAATAGTTCAATGGACCGCGAATATCCCTCTGCCTCGATGTACAATTGTGAGTATGCGCCGATGGCCGCCGCTAGGAAGGCCGACGCTATTGCGAGCACGAACGACACGGAATCTATTAAGTTGGCAGCGAAGGAAGTCGCTACTGCGAGTGCCACGACGCCGTAGCCAGCCGCCCTAACGTATTGCCTGCCCCTCAGCCTAGCTGCGTCGGCTGCGAAGATCGCTAATGTGCCGATCGTCATAGCGAGCGGCGCTATGCCGCCCCACATGACTGGCACGCCGCGCTAGGCTCTGAGGGCCTCGTAGCGAGCCCTCGCCATTTCCTCGGCCCTCCTGAGCTTTAATGAGTCGAACACCGCTGCGTCCTCGCCGTAGAATATGGCGCCGGCTGGGCACATGGCCGCGCACGCCGGCCCGAGCCCCTCGCCCCTCAGTTTCCTGCACAGGTCGCACTTCGCGGAGACCTTGGCCACGCGGTCGAGCTCCGGGATGCCGAAGGGGCAGGCGTAGAGGCATGCCATGCACCCTATGCACTTGCTCGCCACCACGTAGATCGCGCCGCTGTCGTCCCTGCTCATCGCCCCCGTTGGGCACGCCTCCATGCAGGGGGCCCTCGCGCAGTGCATGCACGAGATCGGTATCTCGAGCCCGATGCTGGTCCTGTAGACCTTGATGAGGGGCCTCCCGTCGTGTATGAAGTCGCAGACGGCCTCGCAGACGCCGCAGCCTATGCAGGAGTCGAGGTCTATGACCCTGAGGTACCTCGGCAGGTCTTTGCCGTCCTCCACGTCCCTCACCTCGCGGTCAGGGGCGCCTTAATGAGCCTTGCCTGGAGCCACGCGTCCATGTACCTTGCCGCGTAGAGGCCGCTCCTGACCGCCGGCCCGAGCTTGCTTGGGCCCTGCACAACGTCGCCGGCGGCGAAGACCTTGGGATTGCCGGTCTGCATGAGCTTGTTGACGGCTATGGTCCCATTACGGCTGAGCCTCACGCCGACCTTGCCCTGGATCGCCTCGTCGCCCGGCAGCGGAGGGGTGGGGGCCTCCCCGGTCGCGAACACTATGGTGTCGCCCTCCAAGACGAATTCCGAGCCAGGGACGGGAACGGGCCTGGGCCTTCCGCTCTCGTCCGGCGGGCCCAGCTTCATCCTCTGAAGCTTCAGGCCCCTCGCCCTGTTGCCCTCGACCACCACCTCGATTGGCGATACTAGCTCGAGGATCTCGATCCCAAGACCCTTCAGCCTCTCCATCTCGAAGAAGCCTGCCGGCGCCTCCCTCAGGGTCCTGCGGTAGGCCAGCACCACTTCCGCGCCGGAGAGGTGCGCCTGCTCCGCTGCGTCCACCGCGCTATAGCCTCCCCCAATTACTATCACCTTCCTGCCCGGCGAGGGTGGCTCGGGGGCCAGCCCCAGCTCCTTGAGCCTGAACCTGTAGACGTATTGTAGGGCGGACGTGACGCCCTCGGCGTTCACGCCAGGCACGTTGGGCAGCTTAGAAGACCAGGTGCCGGTGGCTATCAGCACGGAATCGTAGCCGTTGACCAGCTCCTCGAGCTCGATAGCCTTCTCCGCGAACTCGTCGCCCTCCTCGTGAACAGGCTTGCCCGCGAAAACCTTGACCCGGCCCACGAACTGGACGCCGAACTTGTCCCTGAGCTCCTCGAAGCCCCCGAGGATCCTCTCCTTGGGAACTCTCCAGGGCGGTATTGCAAACGTGGCCAGGCCCCCGGGCAGCGGCAGCTTATCGTAGATGGTTATGTCATAGCCCCTACACGCGAGGAAGCCCGCAGCCGAGAGGCCGGCGGGGCCAGCGCCAACTATGGCTACCTTTAGCCCCGCCCGTACCGGCCTATCGCGGCAGAGGAACGCGAACCTGACGTGATCTTGCGCGATGCTAATCCCCCGCCAACATCATATGCGCAAAGGGGATTTATACCTGACAGTATTATATATATGTATGGTGGGCCCCCTATAGGGGGCCTTACCTCAACCTAACGACCATTCTCCTGCCCATCACGTTCCAATATTCCACATCAACGCCCTGTGCCAGCTTCTCCCTGACTTTTTCATTCACTAGCTCCTTCTCGACCTCGAAGGTCTCGTAGGTCTCCGTGTCCATGATCTGGACCTTGTCGCCGAGATCCGCTATTATCGTTCCAACACGCTTCTCTATGATCGGCACCTCGACCTGTTGGTCGACCGGCGCCACGATCGTCTTCTTGGCTCCGCTGAAGAGGCCCATCGCCACTATGTGCGCCTTGGCGCTGCCGTGTTTCCCAGTCTTGGCCTTGCTGTATTCGACTATCCTGCAGGGCTCGTTGTCTAACACCAAGTAGTCGCCGACCTTCAGATCGCCGAGGGTCTTGTACGTCTTGCTCATCTTGAGCCACCGGGGCTTTAGAGGGCTCAAGCGCTATTTAAAATTACTACCCTCGGAGGCCCTATCTCTTGCTGGGTGCGCCCCATGAGGAGGTACGCCCTCGTGATCCTGTTGACGATAGTGGCCGGCGTCACAGTACATGTACTGCGCTCCCTGTTGCCCGAGCCGTTCCGGAGTGTCTACAACGAATACTACACCGCCATACAGGCAATCGTTGCCGTCATGCTTGGCATAGCTATTGTCGAGACGTTTGCCAGGGCCGCCATGTGGAAGGTCTTGAGGCTGGGTAGGGAGGCCCTCCTGGTCAGGAACGTCGTATTGATCGTGGGCTACATCGTCCTGGGGGTCGTCGTCCTGGCCATACTCGGCGTCAGCGGCGAGAGCCTGCTGGCGGGCGCAACATTCTCGGGCCTAATAGTGGGCCTAGCGATCCAGCCCGTGCTCGCCAACCTCTTTGCTGGGCTCATGATGCTCGGCACGGGATTCGTTCACCCGGGAAAGAAGGTCAGGATAGCCGGAGGTAGCGTCGTGGTCAGCCAGGTGGCGTTTCCGGCGTACAAGGTGTTCAGCATGGACACGTTCGTGCCGGCGATCAAGGGCGTGGTCGTTGAGGTAGGGCTGATGTACACCAAGGTGTTGCTCGAGAACGGCGAGCTGGCCAAGATATCGAATTCGTCGCTGTTCTCGAACGCAATCATCCTCGAAGAGGAGGAGGCTGTGGAGGGCACCAAGGTGCAGGTGAGGTACGAGTTCCCCATCGACTACGACCCGGAGGAGGTGCTGAGGGCGATCAAGGAGGTGCTGAGGGACGTCGACGGCAATGCGAGGGCCTTCCTCGAGGAGCAGAGCGATAAAAACTATTATATAGTGTTAGTGGTCGCCAACACGCCGCCGGGGCGCAAGGTCAGGGAGTTCAGGAGCGAGATCTTGAAAAGGCTCGTGAACGTCCACAGGCGGCTGAAGGCTGCGCAGGAGGCCGCCAAGAGGCCCTAGATGTCGTCAGGTATGAAGGGGGGCTTGCTGGCGAGCCCTATGAGCGGTATCGAGATGCCGGGCTTAGGCGTCTTGGCGAACTCGTATCTCTCCTCCCCAGTGTAGGCCACGATGTAATTTGACTCGTCCGCAACGCTTGCCTCCCTTCCGTCGACCTCGCAGTAGTAGAACACGGGAAGGCCGTAATACTTGTAGTAGTCCCTGAGCACCCCCACTATGCCGAGATAGGTCTTGTCCCTGTGCCTGAACTTGATCATATAGGGAGCGAACTGCTGGGCTGCTATGGAAGCGGCCAGCCTAACGAGGTCGGCGAGCCCCCTCAGCCTTATCGGGATCAACTTCTCTTCCAACTTCGCCCACCGAGCGCGGGAGCGCTCTGTAGAGCTCCCTGTACAACTTTAGATATATGTTTAGCTCCTCGAGGTCCAGGGCCCTTCGGGCGCTCGAGGGCGCATTAACCAGTATCAGCCTCTCGGCCGTGCCGCCGTACCTGTAGGCCACGTCGCCGCCTGGACTCAAGATGATCGTCGGGGCTACGTATACGTCGCCCTCCTTGGTAATGTAAATGCCGCCGGGCAGGATCATCCAGACGTGGAGGGCTGCCGAGATTCCAATTGCCACCTGTACGTAGTTCTTTGGCGGATTGACCATTGGCTCGCCAACTATGAAAAGCGTCGAGCCAGCCAGGCTAGCGTACCTGAAGAGCTCTGGCCTCAGCAGCTCGTCGTCGAGGAAGACCGTGAAGTTGAGATCCCCCGAGGTGAAGATCCTCGGCTTGCTCCCGCTCCTGAATCCCAGCGCCTTCTCCTCCTCGCTGAGGAACACCTTCCTCTGAACTTCGAAGAGCTCCTCGGAGGAGCTGCTGAAGAACCCGCTGGACACGTACAGCCTGTTCGAGACGGCCTCTATGAAGCCCGGCAACACTATGTCCATGCCGTTCGCGCTGGCTATGGCCCTCAGCCCCCTGAAGTACCTCGAATCCCTGGAGAGGGCCAGGCGAGCTCTCACGTCCCTCTTGGTCAGCCCCTTCCTGTGCTTCAGGACTGGGCCGTAGGGATGCATATGCGGCAACACGACGGCGGACACGCCGTTCTCGGCTAGGAAGGCCGCGTTAAGCCTGAACCTGTCCAGGTTTGCCTTGGTGCTCTCCTCGTAGACGTTGATGTGCGCGATGCATATGTTCCTCCTCCCCCCTCCCTCGAGCTCCACCATCTCGACTTCTATGCCCGGAGGTTCCCACAAGCCTCGAGCCACCCCTTCTCGAGCTCGCTGCCCTTTCCCCTGAGCTCCTCCAGCTCCCGTTCCAGCTCGCCCAACAGCGCGAGGTAATCGGCCTTGCCCTCCTCAACCATCCTCATCTTCTCCTCCAGCCTCCTGGTCCTCTCGACGCTAACGTACTTGTCGAAGTGCGAGCTCAGGAACTCGCAGACCACCTTCCCCTTGCGAGTGGGCTTCAGCGTTCCCCTCCTGCCGTGCCAAACGTAGCCCCTGTCTATGTTGACCTGCACCATCTTAGCGTACGTGCTGGGCCTCCCGATCCCATTCTCCTTCATCCACCTGATGACCTCGTGGACTTTCAGGAGCCCTCTCCTGAGCCTCCACACGTCGACGACCTCCAGCACGAGCCCCTCCTGCGGGACCTTTACCTCCCTAGCCCTCCTCAGCCCTATAGGCACGTAGAAGTCCAGGAAGCTCGGGCTCTCGGCGTCCACTATTCTCTCCACCTCCTTGCTCACCGAGCCCTCCACGCTCACGAAAAGCCTCTGGACCCTGGCCCTGGCCTTGGCCATCTGGCTTGCAATGAACCTCCTGAAGATCAGGTCGTAGAGCCTGTAGTGCTCGTCCCTGAGCGGCGTTGCGAACTCGAGCACGCCCTCCCTGACGAGGGTCCTAAGCCTGTCCGCGTCTATCGGCCTTGTGGGCCTTATGCCCTCGTGGGCTCCGCCCTCGCCCCAGGCCTTTGGCTCGAACACCTCCTTGTACTTCTCCCCGTACCTCTCCTCGAGGTACTGCCTCGCGATCGCCATACCGACCTCGCTGATCCTGGTGCTATCAGTCCTGTGGTAGGTTATGAGTCCGAGCTCAAATAGGTTTTGCGCGAGCTCCATGGTCCTCGTTGCCGTGAGGCCGAGGAGCCTGTTCGCGTCCTCGAGCAACGCGTCAGTAGTGTACGGGGGAGGGGGCGCTAAAACCCTCTCCTCGACGGCAGCGCCAACGACCTTCACGACGGGCTTAGCTTTCTTGAGGTGCCTCGTGAGCTTGGCGAGCTCCTCCTTGGAGCCCAGGAAGTCCTTTGCCTGCGGCAACTTGCCCAGGTCGTCGTAGTCGAGGACTATTAAGATCTCGTCGCCGTCCTCCATCCTCGCCCTTATCGCGTACTTGGCGTTCTCGATCCTGTTGGCTTCCTCGTGCCTCTCGACGATCATCCTCAGCACCGGCGTCTGGACCCTGCCAGCGCTCCAAGCCTTGTTCGGGATGCAACAGTCGAGGGCCTTCCCCCCGCGCTTCGGGCTCTCGACACAGTACCTGTGCCAAGCGTACTTCTGGACGTACTCGGAGAGGACGAAGCCCAGCCACCTGTCTTCGATCCTTCTAACTAGCTGTGCCTCCACCAACTTCTCGTCGAAGTCCCTGGGCTTCCTGAGGGCCTCCATTATGGCCCTCCTTGTCACCTCGTGGAACTCTATTCTCTGGACCTCCCTCGCGTAGGGCCTGAGGAGGACCATGAGATCCCAACCGATCTTCTCGCCCTCGGTGTCGGGATCCGTGCCTATGAGGACCACGTCGACGTCCCGGGCAAGCCTCCTCAGCGCCTCGATCACCTTGCCCTTGTCCTGGACCACGCCCCCGGCGCCCCTGCCCTCCTCGCATATGCCCTCCCCATCGGCCGCGACCTGCCTCCCGTCGGCGCACTTCTTTATGAACGTGAAGACCGGCAGGTAGAGTGGGGACTTCGGACTCCCGAGCCTCAGGACTCCATAGACGTTGACCCCATCATCGCCCTCCCTCTCGTAATCCGTCACCACATCGACGACGTGGCCGCCGCTCGCGACTATCGTCAACACCAGGTTTCCGCTGGCCACGTCGTAAACCTTCACCCCGTCGAGGATCCTCGCCGAGGGCCTGCCGAAGAAATTGGCGATGGTCCTCGCCTTGTTCGGCGACTCGACGATCAGCAGGGCCGTCCTAACTAGCTCGCCAACCTCCTTTGGGGGCTCCTTCCCCTCCAATATGTTCCTGACCCTCTCCCTGTCCGAGTCGATCTCCCTGAGGAGCTCGGCGAGGTTCACCTTCTCGAGCTCGGCGAACTCGAACGTCTCGTAGGCCCATCTCATCCTCCTCGCGAGCCCGTTCAGCAACCTCGCGTCGTCGGCGATCACAATCGAGAGCCCCCTCGTCAGGCCGCCGGGGTAAAGCCTCGAGCACCTCCCGCTGGCCTGCACGTAGGTCGCTGCGTCGGGGATCATTAAATAGTACTCGTTGCCCTCCCTCACGACGGCCACGTCGCCCACGCGCTTGAGGGCCTCCACGACCTCGCCCCTGCCCAGCAACTTGCGCACGAGCTCGTGGGCCCTCCTCAGGTCCCTGAGCAACGGCGTCTCCTCGACCTGCTCGCCGGCGAGCATCTCATCGAACTCCTCCTGGACCCTCCTCAGAGCCCCGGGGCCGAGCCTCCTGAGCCTGTTGCTCAGCCTGGCCGCTAGGCGGTTCAGCTCCTCGAGCTCCTCCCTCGCCAGGGCGTCCTTCAGGAGCGAGAGGATCGAGAGGAGCCTGACCAGGTCGAACGCCTGGACCCTCTCGAGCTTCAGGCTGAACTTGTGCCTCGGGACCCCGACGAAAATCACGTACCTAACCCTGTGGGGGAGGTCCAAGCCCCTGACCAACGAACCATAGTAGGTCGCGACCCCCACCAACACGTCCAACTCCCCGCTGGAGAACGCGTCTATGATTCTCTTGTACAGCTTCCTGGCGTGCACCGCCTCGGCCCTGACGCCGTTCTCCCTAAGCGCATCCGCTATGCGCTTCGCCTCCCCGACCCCCCGATCGGGCGTGACGAACACCAGGCCGCCCGGGCCGAGCCGCTTAACCAGGTCGACGACCTGGGCGACGCCATCGCCTTCCATGTCCACGTAGGCGTCCACGACGTTCCTTAGGGACTCGGGCCTCGTGCCCACGGTGAAGTTGAAGAACACCCTGAAGAGCTGGGGGTAGAGGCCCCTCGGCCTGCCGGTGGCGCTGTTTATGATCAGCGTGACACGCCTCCTGACCTCCTCGGCGAACTTCCTCAGGTCCTCCGGGAGCTCCCCAGCCTTCCTAGCCCTGAGGAGCTTGAGGGCCTCCTCAACCTGTTGCTCGCCTACGCCGAGGACCTTCATGAGGGCCCTCACAGCCTTGGCGCTCCTGAGCACGGAGTCCACGTCGTCCATCACGACGAGCCCGTAGCGCCACTTCGACAGCAGCTCCGCGTGTCTGTGCATGAACGCGCTAGTGCACATCAACACGTCGAAGTTGCCCTCCTCGAGGGCCTTCGCGTAGAACTCCCTGAGCTTCTTCGTCAGCCTGCCGTGCATGGCTATGATCCTGAGGCATCCCTCCCCCCACTCCTCCTGGCTACAGGGCTTGGGGACGCCGGGCGGCCTCGCCGCCATGCTCGCCAGCCTCTCGCTGGCCTGGAGCAGAAGGGCAGTGGTCGGAAACACCAGGAGGCTCTTCCTCCCGTCCTCCTTGAGCTTTCTCAGGAAGAAGAGGGCCAGCACCAACGAGAAGAGGGTCTTGCCCATGCCGGTCGGAGCTATGATACTGAACGACTCACCGCGCAGGGCCCTCCTGGCCCACAGCTTCTGCGCGCTGGACGGGATCAGCCCATTAGTAGCCTCGCGGAAGAACTCGACGAACTCCTCAACCCTCTCCTCCTCCTCGAGCAGCTCCCTCAGCCTTCCCCCCTTCTTGTCCTTCTTGAGGTTCCGGTAGTAGAATTCGAGCAGCTCCCTGCGATCTCCCGCGAACTTCTTAGCCTCATGCAGGACCCTTTCGTTCCTTAGGCACCTACTACACGGGGCCCCATAGCGCAGGTGCAAATCGTCTATTGCCCCGCCGCAATTAGGGCACGCGTTCCTGTAGATCCCGAAAGCATGCTCCGGCAGTCCCACGCTTCTTCCCAATGCTTTATGGCCGGTCCGTGTGCGGTTTATCAACGTTACGGAGGGAGGAGGTCGCGGGAGAAAGGCCGGCTAGAGCTTCACGACCCTGTCCGGGTAGACGACTATGCCCTTGTCAGTTATGTCGAAGGGATGGCGCTTCATGCTGTGCCCAGTGCCGCGCATCTTCCAAACTATGATGCTCCTGACCAGTTCCCCCTGGACCTCGTCGAGGTCCATCCTCACGATTCCATCCGCGGCGTGCTCGACGCCGGGGCCTCCGAAGCCCCTCTCGGTGACCGAGACCTGAGAAACAAGTATCGACGTGGTGCCAGTGCCCGACAGCACCTTCTTCAATGCGAGGACTATCCCCCTGGCCGCGACGGGCTTAGTGAGGTAGAGCGTCGAAACGCTGTCAACTACCACCCTCTGCGCGTCCACGTCCTTTATCGCTTGCCTAAGGACGTCTATGAGCTCGTCGACATTGGACGTGTCCCTCACCACGTACCTCTCCCTCTTTGCTGCCTCCCCTATGCCGCCCGTGAAAGCGTCAACGACGGCGAACTTGCCGTCCTGCTCGTACTGCTTCGGATCCCACCCGAACTGCTTCATGTTCACCCTCACCTGCACCGGGTGCTCCTCGAGGGCCACGTAGACGCCGGGCTCGCCTGCCTGTAGGCCGTTCCACAGGTACTGCAGCCCGAATATGGTCTTGCCGGTCCCGGGGCCGCCGCTCAGCAACACCACGTTCCTCTTGGGTATGCCGCCGCCCACTATCTCGTCGAAGCCAGGCACTCCGGTCTTCACGCGATCGACCAACGCCCCTCACCTGCGGTGATTATCAAGCCGTCGGCCGGTCTATAAAGTTCGCGTGAGAGGCTTGGCGCGCGAGGTGCTGGGGGCCAACGTCGCTGTGTCCGACGGCGAGGTACGTGCCGAGGACGTCATAATCACGGGAAGGATGGATTTCAGGAGGATCTCGTCGTCGAGGGCCTTGCTCGAGGGCAACGGCCTGGTGGAGCGCCTCGAGGGAGGGCTTTGCGTGGCCATTCCGTCGGGAGGGGCCCTGGTGATCGTCAGGGCCAGCTGCGGAACTTTCATAGCGGCTGGAGGGGTTCACCCCCTCCAGCTCTTCTTCCTCGCCGCCGGTACCGCGATCCTGGCACATGCCCGCGTGGCACGGCTCTTCGCCGGCACGGCGTTCCTAGGGAGGAGGACTTTCGTGGGGCAAGCACACGTCGCAAGGGCGATCTTCCTGTCGCCGTATTGCTCGCTCGGCCGGGAGTTCAGGGCAACCGACGTCGAGTTCCTGTACGGGCTCGCAGGCCCGGGGCAGAGTCAAGGAGGGCCCGCACATGCTGAGTAAACATCTTCCCTCGCCCTGACCACCGCCTCCCTGGCCACCACCAGCGCCTGGTAAATCGAGTAAATCACGCCTGGCTCCGCTGGTTTGCCCGGGGACAGCCTCGCCAGCATCGCGTCGGCTTTGTCGAGGGCATCGATGGCCTCGTCCAGCCTTCTCAGGGCCTCCTCACAGCCCGCCACGTGCACCAGCCCTCAGGGCTCTTATGTTGAGCTCGAGGGTCCTTCCCGAGAAGCCGCGCGAGAGGGCGCTTTCGACTATCTCGAGGCTGAGGACGCTGCCGAGGTGCTTCGAGCGCGCGATCGCGTAGCCCAACAGGGCCGCGTTCGAGTAGAGAGTTGAGCCGGCGGCTGCCCTGGAGACCTCGTTGGCGTTGAAGAAGTTGATCTCCGCCTCCAGAGACTTCAGGGACCTGGCTATCTCGGCAAGGCCAGGGGACCTGGAGAGGGGCGGCGGCTGCACGTACTCGTTCACGAACGCCTCCCCGCCCCTGGCGAGGTAATCGGCGTACCTGGCGGCCTCGATCGCCTCGAGGGCCAGCATGACCTGTGCGCCCCCCTTCGGTATCAGGGGCGCCGAGCCTTTGCCCGCCCTCACGTGCACGATCAGCGAGCCGCCCCGCTGGCTTAGGCCGTGCGTCTCCGCGATGGTCACGTCGAGCCCGGCCTCGAGGAGCGCTAGCCCGAGCATCCTCCCCAGCGTCAGGACCCCCTGCCCGCCAACTCCCACGACCGCGACGTTTAGCAAGCGCATCTCACGCACCCCAGAGCTCCCTCCAGTTCCCGCTGCCCTCCCTCGAAACCACTATGGCGTTGTAGGGGCACACCTGCGCACATAGGCCGCAGCCGAGGCAGAGGTCCTGGCTTATGTAGGGCTTCTTGCCGTCCTCCACGATGATCGCAGGACATGCCAGCAGGTTCACGCAGGCCATGCAGTTGGTGCACTTGTCCTCCAGGACCTTATACGTCGGCAGCACGACGCCCCTCCTCCTGGCCTCGCGCGCGACCTCGAGGGAGCACCTCATCCTCGAGACTATGGCCACCCTCTCGCCCTTCGCGAACGACCTCAGGGCCTCAGCAACTGCCTCTATGGCCTTCTTGACCTCCATGGGGTTCACGACGATCGTCCTGTACCCCATCGCCGTGAGCAGCTCCTCCGCCCTGACCGAGGCGGTGGGGCGGCCAGTTGCCGTGACCCCGACGCCTGGATGGGGCTGGTGCCCGGTCATGGCAGTAGTCGAGTTGTCCAGGACCACCGGCAGGATCTTCCCGCCGTTGTAGACGGCGTTAACCAGCCCCGGAAGCGTCGCGTGGTAGAACGTGGAGTCGCCGAACACCGCTAGGACTGGCGAATCTACGACCTTGCTGAGGCCGTGGGCGGCGCCCACGCCGCCGCCCATCTCGAGGACGACGGACTGGGTGCCGAAGGGCCTCTGGTAGCCGAGCGAGTAGCATCCTATGTCGCCCGAGTACACTACGTTCTTGAGCCCTGCCTTGTTGGCCGCGACCTTTAGGACGTAGAAGGTGTTCCTATGAGGGCAGCCGGGGCAGAGGACGGGCGGCCTCGGCGGAAGCTGCAACGACTTGTGCGCCTCGCCCGCCCCCACCCAGGGAGGAGGCCTCCCAACGTCCAGGAACTTGGAGAGAACGCCGTAGACGATCTCGAGGCTGAGCTCCCCCAAGTGCGGCACCGGCCCCTTTCCAACCACCCTCACGTTGCCGAGGCCTGCCTTGGCCAGCAAGTCCTTGAGCTGGATCTCGAGCACTGGATCGGTCTCCTCCACGACGAGCACTGACGAGGCGTTGGCAAGCGCCTCGAGGATCCTGGGCTCCGGGAGGGGGACCACCAGGTTCGGCTTGACTAACGTGACCTTCTCCGCCACCCCCAGGATCTCGAGCGCCTCCTCGACGTACGAGAAGGCTATGCCAGAGGACACAACGGCCACTTCCTTGCCCGGGTTCACGACATCCACGAGGCGCTCGTCAGTGGACTTCGTGAGGCGTTCCCAGGCCTCCACCAGTTTTGCCTTGCGCCTCCTGGCGTGGGAGGGCACGAGGACCCACCTCTCCGGGTCGTTGACGAATTCTCCCCTGCACTTCCTCGCAACTCTTGCGTCGCCCTCCAGGAGCACCGGCTGCAGCGTGTGCGATACCCTCGTGACGCTCCTCAAGATCACTGGCAGCTCATGTGATGAGCTCAGATCGAACGCGAGCTTGGTGAGCCCGTAGGCGTCGCGCGGAGAGCTGGGCTCCAGCACTGGGACGTGCGCCAGCAGACCGTACCACCTGTTGTCCTGCTCGTTCTGGCTGCTGTGCTGCCCAGGGTCGTCGGCCGACACCACGACGAAGCCCTCCCTGACGCCCGAGTACGCGGAGCTCATGAGCGCGTCGGCGGCGACGTTGAGTCCCACATGCTTCATTGATGCCATGCTCCTCACGCCGGCGATCGCCGCGCCGTAGGCAGCCTCGAACGCCGCCTTCTCGTTGACGCTCCACTCGACGTACACGCCCAGCTCGTCCGCGACCCTGGCCAGGGATTCCAGCACCTCGCTGGCCGGCGTGCCCGGATAGGAGGCGGCGAAGCACAGCCCGGCCTCCAGCGCGCCCCTCGCTATGGCCTCGTTCCCGAGCACCAGGACCCGCTCGCCCCTGCCCGCGAGGAGGGGATCGATCGGCATGCGCGCCGCCGCTAAGGTCTACGAGACAAAGCCTTTATAAGCGAGCCTGAAATGAAGAGGTCTGATATAGACGTGATAATGACCCAGGGACATTGATAAATATCATGCTGGCTGAAATCAGTACGAGGAACACCTTTATATATCGGAAAATATCATACTAGTAAGTTGGGTGGGAGGTTTGGTCAAGGACCGTAAAATAGTCTACGAGGACGACGAAGTGGTCGTTGCCCTAGCCCCTAGGGACGACGAGCTGCCGGACATGGTGCTCGAGGCGATAAAGAACAAGGGACGCCCGGTGTTCTTCGAGGAGCTCGTCAGCGAGTTCTCTGGGCTGGCCGGCGAGGACAGGGTGCGCAAGGCAGTCTACAACCTGGTGCTAAAGGGCCTCGTGATCGAGTTCCCGGACGGCAGCCTAGGAACGACGGACATGAAGTGGGAGTTCAGAGGCATTAAGAAGCGCAGGAGGTTCAAGTACGTCAGCGAGTCGTTGATGAGGAGCAGCTCGTACCTGTTACCGGAGCACTAGCGCTTTGACGGGCGCAAGTCCCTTCCGCGTCTTTTTTTAAAATTACTTCCTCTCCTGTCGCCTGTCCAGCCTGAGCCTCTCCTCGCAGCCCTCCAGGCCCTCTATGAGCACTCCATACCTGTGCTGGAGCTCGCAGAGGTAATCCGGCGGGACCACGGCCAAGGCCCCCCTGTCGGTCTCCACGACGTATGCCTTCTTGGTCAATTTCCTCAGCTTCCCCCTCTCGAGTATCCAGTCCAGGTAGATCGGTATCCTCGTGGTGTTGAGGAAGCCCCTGTACCTCGGTATTCCTAACTCATCGACGAACGATTCGCCCACCCTCCTGCCATCGCTGCAGGACAGGTCCTGGCCGCACTCGATCCTCCTAACGCCGGGGCTCCTGGCAAGCCCCTCGAGCGCCTTCAACACCGCCTCGATCGGGGTCTGTCGCCTCTCCTCCGCCTCCTTCGCCCTCCTGCTGGCCACGCCGGCTGAGGACATCATTGAGAGGAGCTCGTCGATGTCGCTCGGCACGCTCCTCCCGGCCTCCCTCGGCCTTTCCTGCACCTCCCTGTCCTGCGCCCCGCTGGCCTGGGAGGAGCGCTGGGCTTCTCCTGCCTCGGCGGGCCTCAGGAACTCGGTTAGCGGCCGGTGCTTACGCCTTTCGTTCCCCCTCAAAATGCAGGCTCGCCCCCATCCGACAAGCACTAGTGGGGGCCGAGGATTTTAGGGGGGCGGGGGCCGCGGGTAGCGATTCAGCACTGCCGAGGCCGAATTCTCGCTAAGCCTCGGCCATTGCCCAATCGCTACGCGCGCGGCCCCCGTTCCCTATCTTTTTCTTAACTTGAGCTAAAAAACTTAAACTGGCCGTAAATCAAGACTCGGTACAAGATCCCGGCCAAGGAACGTGGCAAACCGCACAATATAACGCATTTAAACATGGCCTTCACGAGAGGGTGTGACCGGCGGAGGGGTAAGGGCATGAGAATCTGCGGCTGGATCATAAGGCATAAGGTGATCGGGGGAGTCGCGATAGTAGAGGTGAGCTCCAACGAGGTCAGGCCCCATGTATTGGTGCTCAAGCGGGACAGAGAGCCCGAGCTCTTCGAGCTGGCCAGGGGGCTCGACGTCGGCACCGCCCTCTGCTTCGAGGGCGAGCCCGCGGAGGCCCAGGTAAGCAAACGCGGCCGGGAATACGTGGCAAAGTCGCTGGAGGTCCACGCAAGGCCCATCGAGCCCCTCCCAGTTGACACCGCGGGAAAGGTCCCTGCCCTACTCGACACCCGCATAAGGTACCGCTGGCTGCTCCTCAGGAACCCGGTCGAGAAGGCGATAGCCAGGATTAGGGCCTCCCTCATAGATGCCATGCGGAGGAGGCTGATTGAGAGGGGCTTCCTCGAGGTAAACACACCGAAGATCGTCGCCGCGGGAGCGGAGGGCGGCGCAACGCTCTTCAGGGTCGAGTACTTCGAGAATGCTGCCTACCTCAGCCAGAGCCCCCAGCTGTACAAGCAAATGCTCGTCGCCAGCATACCGAAGGTGTTCGAGATAACGCCCTACTTCAGGGCGGAGAAGTTCAACACTTCGAGGCACCTCAACGAGTCGTGGGGCGTCGACGTCGAGGAGGCGTTCATAAACGGCGTCGAGGACGTCATGAACACGCTCGAGGACCTGGTCTACCACGCCATATCCTTCGTGGCCGACAACCTCAGGGACGAGCTCGAGGTCCTGGGCATCGAGCTAAGGAAGCCCGCGAGGCCCTTCAGGAGGCTCAAGTTCGAGGAGGCCGTCGACATGCTGAGGGGCGAGGGCATCGAGGTGCCGGAGGGCGAGGACCTCAGCGACGCCGCCGAGAGGAAGCTAGGGGAGCTCATGGCCGAGAAGGGGTACGACCTTTACTTCATCGTCGGCTTCCCCAGCAGCGCCACGGGCTTCTACTACATGAGGGAGGACGACGGCCACCGCACGAGGAAGTTCGACCTGGACTACAGGGGGCTCGAGATAGCCAGCGGCGGCCAGAGGGAGCACAGGCTCGACAGGCTGCTACAGAACATGAGGGAGAAGGGCCTCAGGGCCGAGGACTTCGCCTTCTACCTCGAGGCCTTCAAGTACGGGATGCCCCCGCACGGGGGCTTCGGCCTGGGCCTCGAGAGGCTGACGATGAGCATGTTGGGCCTCGAAAACATAAGGGAGGCAACGATATTCGTGCGCGACAGGACCAGGCTGGTCCCCTGAGCCGCCAAATATATTTGTCCCCATAAATATACTTATTTGGGGCCAGTCTTGGAAAGGGTTCGTGCGCTCGAGAGGCTGAAGAGGAAGATCACGGTGGAGAACTTGTGGCTGTACGTCATGAGGACCCTCGAGCTCGAGGGTAGGCCCCTCAAAGCATACGACTTCAGAAGGGCGCTACGGGAGAGGTTCGGGATCAACGTGCCAACGATCACCGTGTACACCGTCGTCTACAGAATGGAGAGGGAGGGGCTGCTGAGGAGGGTGAGGGAGGGAGGGGAGACGCTGTATGAGGCAACGGACAAGGGGCGCGAGGCGTTCAGGCGCGGGATGGAGTTCATAAGAGAGATATTGAAGGCGCTCGGGGGATAGGTGATGGGACGCATAAAGGTAGTAGTCATAGGCCACGGCCTCGCAGCCACGTACTTCCTCGTAGGCCTCGAGAGGCTCAAGCGCAACGAAATACCGGACTACGGAATCCCCCTGAGGAACTGGCTACCGTATTCCTACGAGGACATAGATGTGGTAGCCACGTACGACGTGGACGACGACAAGGTCGGGAAGACCGCCTACGACGTCGCTCGCAAGGTGTTCGGCCCTAACGTGCCGGGCTCGCTCAAGGAGATCAACATCTACAGGGGGGTCCACCTCGGGAGCCTGAGGGGCCTGCCGTACAGGGCGAGGGGAAGAGAGGAGAGGGAGGGGGTGAGGAAGGCCATGGAAAGCATCATGGACGAGTGGAGGAGCTTCGGCGCTGAGGTCTTCCTCAACGTCATGACGACCGAGCCCGCGGAGCCCATCGGAGATGCCGAGGAAATAGCCAGGAGGGCGGAGGAGGGCGGCCTGACGGCGTCCCAAACATACGCCTACATGGTGGCCATCTACTCCTCGAAGGCCAGGAAGGCCGTGTTCGTCAACGAGATACCGACGCCGCTAGCTAGCGACGAGGGGTTCGTCAAGCTCTACGAGCAGAGCAATGCCATCCTGCTGGGCGATGACGCCGCAACGGGGGCAACGCCGCTCACCGCAGATCTCCTCGAACACATGTATCAGAGGAACAGGCGGGTGCTCGACGTCGTGCAGTTCAACATAGGCGGCAACGCCGACTTCCTCGCGCTCACCGAGCCTGAGAGGAACATCATGAAGAAGAGGACCAAGAGCAGCATGGTGAGCGACATCCTCGGCTACGAGGCGCCGAGCTACATAAGGCCGACGGGCTACCTCGAGCCCCTGGGGGACAGGAAGCTCGTGGCAATGCAGATCGAGTACCTGAGCTTCAACAACTACGTCGACGAAATATACGTGGTGGCCAGGATCAACGACAAGCCAGCGATTGCCGGCCTCATGGTGGATCTCGCGAGGCTTGGAAAGGTGCTCATCGACAGGGGCGTTAGGGGGACCGCCTGGGAGGTCAACGCGTTCTACATGAAGAGACCTGGACCGCCCGGCCGGCCCGCAATAGCTAAATCCCTGGCCTTCCTCAGGCTCCTCCAGTGGCTCGGCATAGAGGATCCGAGGGGGAAGGCTTGAGGGTCGTGCTGATAGGGCCCCCGGGAGCGGGGAAGGGGACCTACGCGAGCTACTTCAAGGAAAAGTACTGCATCCCCCACATAAGCACGGGGGACATCTTCAGGGCGGAAATAGAGAGGGGGAGCGAGCTGGGGAGGCTAGTCAAGCAATACGTCGACAGGGGCGAGCTGGTCCCCGACGAGATAGTCATCGAGGTCGTCAGGAGGAGGCTCTCGGAGCCGGACGTCCAGAGGGGCTTCATGCTGGATGGCTTCCCCCGAACGCTGCGCCAGGCCGAGGCCTTGGATTCATTCGCGAAGATCGACGCCGCAATACACATTTACATAGATGTCGAGGAGGCCGTGAGGAGGTTAAGCGGGAGGTACGTGTGCCCCGTCTGCGGGAGGGTCTACAACCTAACCTACAACCCTCCGAAGGAGGATCTGAAGTGCGATTACGATGGGGCCCAGCTCGTGAGGAGAAGCGACGACGAGCCGGACGTGATCAGGAACCGCTACAACATATATTACAAGACGTTTAACCCGATCATCGACTACTACAAGAGGAAGAGGATCCTAATAGAAGTCGATAACACGCCTGGCAGCGATAAGGGGATACCGCTCCTCGAGAAGGTCTTGATCGATAGGGGCATACTCAGGCCAGAGCCCTGCCCTAAGTGAGCTGAGCTTGATACCCAGGTTCTTCTTCATGAAGCACGAGGACGCCGGCCTCGAGAGGATCGGGGCAGGAGGCATCCTGCGCTTCCTCGGCGCGCCCGCCCCGGAGGTTTTCGTGAGGAGGTACGTGGCGCACTTCGCCGGCATCGCGGCTCAGCCCGAGGGGCAGGAGGGGCTGGTCCTCGTGAGGCCGGGAGACATCATAGTGCTGGAGGGGCCCGCCGGCCCCTATTGTCAGTGGCACAGCGGGAGGCTGGACGAGAGAGGCGATCCCCTTGGGAGACGGTATTGCACTAGTGAAGCCAAGGGAGAGCTGGGGTTCTGCCAGGAACATGCGAGGAGCGAGCACGCGCTCTATTACATGTGCTTCGCCTCTGTGGGACGCGTGCCGAAGGAGTGCGAGGAGCTCGATCGGCTGATGGGAAACAGCGTCGAGTACGCCGTCTACGTGGTCGCGGTGGGCCGCGGCAAGCTCAAGGTGGGCAGCACGAGGTTGTGGAGGCTCGTCGAGAGGATCGGGGAACAGCCCCACGTCCTGGCGGCCGCCGTCAAGCTCACGAGGAGCGCTGTTGAGGCTAGGAGGCTGGAGGCAAGGCTCGGGGAGGTGGAGGGGTTCAGCGAGCAACCGGGCAGGAGGACCTTCCAGCGGGCACGCGAGGACCTAGGGGCGGCGGCCATGAGCATACTCTCGGGCATCGAGAAGGCCTCGAAAGCCCTGGGCGAGGACCTCGGGGCTACGGAGCTGTTCAGGGTTGAGCCCGGGGAGCCCGAGGTCGCCAGAGGAGCTCGCGAGGCCGAACTGGGGGAGCTGCTGGGGAGGAGGCTGGAGCTCCTCGGCTATCACATGGGCTACCTATTCCTGGGAATTCCGGGCTCGTCAGATCGCCTGGCAATCAGGGGCGGGGGATTGCTCCACGGCCACGCGATCAAGCTCTCGAGATGAGAGGCGCTGCAAGGAGGCCGCCAGGGTGCTGCAGAGGGCCCTCGAGGAGGACGGATACCTCAGCGGCGATTACCTCAACAGCGAGGGGATGAAGCTCGTGGCGATAGCCGCCAGGCTAGTGGCCAGCGGCTGTCCTGAGCTCTTACCGTCCCTGAGGAGGCTGAGGAGAAGGGCCTCGAGGGAGGAGTTGCAACGCGTAATAGAACTCCTGGAAGAGGCCATCGAACGTTTCGAGTTAAATAGAGCCGCCGACCATGGCTGACGCTGGGGCCGCGCTTTGGCTATTCTAATTGATGGAATTGCTAAGAGCTTCGGCAGGAGGAAGGTCCTGGACAACATCTCGTTTGAGATCAGGAACGGCGAGGTCGTGGGCTACGTTGGGCTAAACGGGGCGGGCAAGACTACGACCATTAGAATAGCGGTAGGAGTGCTGCCGCCGGATGCGGGGGACGTGCTGATCGATGGGCACTCCGTGGTCAGGGAGAAGAGGGAGGCCTCGAGGCTCGTGGGCTGGGTGCCCGAGGCGCCGATATTTGACATGGACGCGAGGGCGCTGGACTACTTCGTCTACTTGGCCGGCTATTACGGGATACCGGCCAACGAGGCAAGGAGAATGGGGATGGAGTTATTGGAGGAGCTCGGGCTCGGGGACTCGCTGAACTTGAAGCTAGGCACGTACTCCCAGGGCATGAGGAAGAGGTTCGCGCTTGCGGTCTCCATGATCAACGATCCTCCGAACTTCATCTTCGACGAGGTCCTCAACGGGCTCGATCCGGCTGGGATAGCGTTCTTCAGGGACCTTGCGCTGAAGTTCAAGAGGCAGGGCAAGGCCGTCCTCTTCTCTTCCCACATATTGAGCGAGGTCGAGGCGCTCGCGGATCGCGTGGTATTCATACACAGGGGCAGGATCGTGGGGATGTACTCAATGGAGGAGATCGTCAGGTCCGCCGGATCCGCGCTCATGATAAGGGTCAGCCCCCTCGACGACAGGGCGCGAGACCTGCTGTCAAAGTATGGTGAGGTGTCAGAGGAGGCCGGCTACCTTAAGCTCCGAGCCGAGCCGGCCAGGGGGTCGGAGGCGGTGGCAGAGCTCGCGAGGTCCGGCTACACAATAGTGGAGGTCAAGCGGGAGAGCGAGAGCCTCGAGAGATTCTTCTTCGACCTGATAAGGAAGGAGGGCGAGAAGCCTTGATGTTGGGCCCGGTGCTTTACGACTTCAGGAGGGGGCTCCTCAGGCCCGCCGTTGTCGTGCTGCTTGTCGCGTTCGCGCTGGCCGGCGCAGGGCTTACCTACCTAGCCGCCAGCCAGCTCTCAGGCTCACGCTCCCCATTATACGTAGTCGGCACCATCGCGGCGCTGGACCTCGCGAAGGGGCGGCTGTACGTGTCGGGCGCCATCGGCGTCCCCAGCGGCAGGCCGACTCCCCTGGACGTTGTCGTGGAGCTGAGCGAGGTCAATGAGACGAGCCCGGCGGAGGGATGGCCCTCCCCATGGGGCTCGGGCGAGAAGCCGATCCTATCTCAGAGGCTCACCGCCACTGGCTTCTTCGAGGCCTCCTGGCCGCTGAGCCCAGGTAGCCTGAGGCAGAATGCGACGTACCTCCTGACCATCTCAGTCTACGGGCCGCTCGGCAGCTCCTCGTCTGTTAGCGTGTTGAGAGTTCCCACGGGGGATGTGAAGCTGGTGTGCGCCAATGGCGCCCCGATCGTGAACACCAGCACGCACGAGGTCGTTGGATGCGGCAAGGTCCTCCTCTACGTACGCGTCACTGGGAGGGGCGCCGTCGACGTGGTGACCCACGCAGCCGTGATGTTCTATCTTAGTGAGCCGAGGAACGCCAGCGTGGCCATCGCCCTCGCCAACGGCACAACGATATTGACCGCGACGAGGCCCGGCCTCTACGAGGTGAACGCCGATGTCAAAGTCGCAAGCCCCTCGCTTCTGCCCTCGCTTCTGCTAGCGCGCCTCGAGTGCTCGGACGGCTCGTGCAGAGGAGACCTCTGGGTCGACGTACTTCCGCAGCCCGATGAAAGAGTCCTCGGGGCTGCGCTGGCGGCTGCGCTATCGATCGGAATTAATTTATTCGGCTCGCTGTTCCCCATAGCAATGCTGTACCTGGCCTACGTCTACATGGCCAGGCCGAGGGCCCAGGGCTCCCTGGAGTTCGTTCTCGCGAGGCCTATCACGAGACTCGACCTGTACTTGACCAGGTACGTCGCCGGGGCGCTAGTCGCAACGGTGAGCACCGCCCTCGTGTTCGCGACGAATTACGCAGCCAACCTAGCGCTCCTTGGCCTGGCGCTCGACGCGAGGGCCGAGCTGACGCTCTTCGCTGGGGTGCTGGCATCGCTGCTGTCTTTCTATGGCCTCTGCTACGCCCTCTCGGCGGTCACCAAGGGAGGAAGATATCTGGCGGCCTCGATAACCGCCTTCCTCCTGTTCACTGTGGGCTACAGCGTGTTGAGCGTGTTCCTCGCAATGGCGTTCGAGGGCTTCGTCGGGCTCTCGAAGATCGCCGACTACCAATACATGCTCGACTACATGAGTCCGTTAGGTGCGATGCGCTTCGCCAACTACTACGTCCTGGAATATTATGACGTGCACGCCGCCGGCGAAGTTGCGAGCGCCCTCTCGAATGTCGTGAGCACCCCTCTCGTGGCGGCCTCGACGGCGCTCTGGATCGCCGTGCCCCCGTTGCTGGGGTGGTTCGCCTTCAGGAGGGCCAACCTGAGCAGCTGAGGATCCAGCGGGCGCGTCGGGCGAACAAGCATTAAACCCCTAGCTCCCTTTACCACGTTGGAGCGGGGGTGCCCGAGCCAGGCCAAAGGGGTCGGGTTTAGGACCCGATGGCGTAGGCCTGCGTGGGTTCAAATCCCACCCCCCGCACTCCTCGCGGGCACCTTCAACTACACCGTTGGCGAGGCCGTGGGACGTTCGCTCCTGATCTCCCTTCTTGCCCTTTTGGGCAAGGGCTCCCGCTGAGGGCTTGAGGCCGCACCCCCGGCGAGAGCTGGGTTCAGCCTCGCGCGTTATAGCTCTGGGGCCCTCGCTTTAAGGCTCTGAAAACCTCTAAGGCGCTCTCCTATTGCTCTTGCCCCTCAAGTAGTTGGCAATGCATGCCTTCACAACTCTCGTAGAACCCCAGGGGAGAGCCTGGCGGACATGAACGTGATCGGCACGACCTCCGTGGCAACGGAATTGTAACTGAAAGCCCCGCCCCTCATGGCGGGGAGGAGGTCGGATGCGAGGGGTAAAAAATAGTGCATACAACATATAGCTATGCGGCGGCGTCCATGGCCTCCTGCCACGAAGCTCTTGAGAAGCTCATGGATGCCGAGCAGAGGGAGAAGCTCCGGAAGATCGAGGACGAGGAGATCAAATGCTGGCTTGCCGAGGTGGCAAGGCTCCTCGAGCCGGACAGGATCTTCATAGTGACCGGCTCTCCCAAGGACCTCGAATACGTTAGGAGGAGGGCTCTCGAGAACAGGGAGGAATTGCCTACCAAGAACCCGCTGCACACCGTGCACTTCGATGGCATTTGGGACCTGGCCAGGGACAGGGAGAACACCAAGGTGCTCGTCGAGGGCGCCCCGGTTCCCATGGTGAACAGCGCCCCGAGGGAAGGGGCGCTCGCCGAGGTCACGGGGATCATGAGGGGCCTGATGAGGGGGAGGGAGATGTTCGTTGGCATTTATTGCTTCGGGCCCGAGGGCTCGCCGCTCACGATGCTGGGCATACAAGTGACGGACTCGGCCTACGTAGTACACAGCGAGAACATACTGTACAGGCCATGCTACCACGTCCTGACGGGGGAGGCCAGGTGGAGGCCCAGGCACGTGATGAAGTTCGTCCACGCGACCGGCCCCAGGAACGAGTGGGGCTGGAGCTCGGACGTGGCCAGGAGGAGAATCTACATAGACCTCGAGGGCTCGACGGTCTATAGCTCCAACACGCAGTACGCCGGCAACACGGTCGGCCTGAAGAAGCTGTCGCTGAGGCTGTGCGTAGACAAGGGAGCCCGCGAGGGCTTCCTCTGCGAGCACATGTTCATAGTTGGCGTGAGGGGCCCGGGCAATAGGGTCACGTACATGACAGGCGCCTTCCCCGCCGGCTGCGGCAAGACCTCGACGGCGTTCGTCGCTGACACGCTCGTGAGCGATGACCTCGCAATAGTTGGGGAGTTCGGCGGCATTGCCAGGGCCATAAACCCCGAGGTGGGGTCCTTCGGGATAATCGACGGCGTCAACCCGCAGGACGATCCGATAATTTACAAGATCCTGACCGATCCCTCCACGGAGGTTATCTTCGCCAACATCCTGTTACAGGACGACGGAACCCCGTGGTGGAGGGGGAGGCCCGAGGAGCCAGTGGAGGGAATCAACTACGCTGGGCGCTGGAGGCCGGGAATGGTCGATGAGAAGGGCCGCGAAATTCTCCCCTCGCATCCGAACGGGAGGTTCACGGTCAGCCTACGTTACCTGCCGAACCTGGACCCGAGGATCGACGATCCCGCCGGCGTCGAGGTCGAGGCAATGATCTTCGGCGGCAGGGACTCGAACACGAGGGTCCCCGTGGAGGAGGCCTACGACTGGGTCCACGGAATGACGACCATGGCAGCGGCGCTGGAGTCCGAGAAAACTGCGGCGACGCTCGGCGAGGTCGGGAAAATGGAGTTCAACCCCTTCGCCATGCTGGACTTCCTGTCGATATCGCCAGGGCTCTACCTGAAGCTTCACCTGGACTTCGCTAAGAGGCTTGACAAGGAAATCAAGGTGTTCAACGTCAACTACTTCCTCAGGGACGAGCAGGGCAGGTTCCTCAACGAGAAGCTGGACAAGAGGGTCTGGCTCAGGTGGATGGAGCTCAGGGTCCACGGCGACGTTGAGGCCCTCGAGACGCCCACGGGGCTGATACCGATCTACGAGGACCTGAGGGAGCTCTTCAGGAGGGAGCTCGGCAAGGAGTATGGCGAGGCTGACTACGAGAAGCAGTTCGCCCTGAGGACCAGGAATCACTTAGCGAAGGTCGAGAGGATCTGGAAGATCTACGCCGAGAAGGTCCCAGACGCCCCCAAGGAGCTGTTTGAGGAGCTCGCGAAGCAGAGGAGGAGGCTCGAGGAGGCCCTGCACAAGTACGGGGACGTGGTGAGCCCCTTCAAGTTCGATAGGGCTTGATGGGCAAAAGTGCAACGCTTTTAAAGCTCTCCTCCGCTTAGGCGCCTTGGTGCGCGCCTTGGAACCGTAGGCATAGTGGGCTTCGGGCGCCTTGGCGAGGCCATAGCACGCGGACTCATCAACGCAGGCTACGACGGAAGCTCGATCCTCGTCTATGACAAGTCCAACGGAGCACTCGAGCGCGCTAGGTCGCTGGGCCTGAGGGTGCTGGGAAGTGCTAGGGACGTCTGCTCGGACTCAACGGCGGTGTTCGTCTCGGTTAAGCCTGGCGACGTCGAGGAGGTCCTGAGGGGCCTTTCGGACGTTGCCAGCGGCAAGGTCGTGTTCTCCACCGCGGCGTTGGTGCCCCTGGAGAGGCTGAGCAAGGCCCTTGGAACTTCGGGGGGCCTCTACAGGGTCATGCCCAACATAATGGTGAAGGTGAACAAGGGATTCATAGGCGTCGCGCCACCTCGCAGGGAGCGGAGGGTTGAGGGGCTCCTATCGCTCCTCGGCGAGGTCGTGTGGGTCGAGGAGGAGGTGCTCGACATGCTGACCCTGGCCTCCGCCTCCACTCCGGCCGTGGTCGCCGAGCTCGCCGACGCGATCCTCCTCTCGGCGCTCAAGCTCGGCGTGCCCTACGACGTCGCCAGGAGGGCGACCGCCTCGGTGCTTGAGGGCGTTGGAGCGTTGCTGAGGCACGAGAACTCGTCTAGCCTGAGGGACAGCGTGATAACGCCTGGAGGTGTCACGATAAGGATGATCGAAAAGCTCTACAGCAGCGGCGCGAAGGCAAAGCTCCTCGAGGCCCTATCGCTTGCCATGGACGAGTACAGAGCGATGCTCACGGAATTTAGGAGCAGGAGGCAGTGACTGCTTAGCCTCCCTTCAACACCTTTTTGATCCTCCTGATCCCCTCGAATATCCTGTCCTCCGGCACCCTGCTGAAGTTCAGCCTCAGCGCGTCCTTCTCCGGGCGCTCGACGAAGAACCCGGTGGCGGGGACTGCGACGACCCTCGCTTCCCTCACCAGCTTCTCGGCGACTTCCTGCGCGCCTAGCCCCTTCCTCAGCCACAGCATTACGAACATGCCAGCGTTGGGCCTGGTGAACTCGTAGTCAGGTAACTCCTCGTCGAGGGCCTTGACCATGGCATTGCGCCTTGCCCTGTAGGCCTCCACTGCCCTCTTCGCAATCTCGCCGAAGAGCCCCCTCTTCAACACCTCGAGCACCATGTACTGTGAGGGCGTTGGCGCGCACATGTCGGCGGGCCCCTTCATAGATCCGACCAGGTCCGCGAGCTCCTCGTTGGCCTCGATCCACCCGACCCTCAGGCCCGTGCCGAGGACCTTGCTGAACGTCCCGACAAATACCACGCGGTCGCCGCCAAGCGCCCTCAGGGAGGTTGGCCTGCCCTCGCCGTAGTAGAGCCTGTTGTACGCTCCGTCCTCGACTATGAGGAAGTCGTATTCCTCGGCGAGCTCGATCAGCCTCTTCCTCCTCTCCTCGTTCATCGTCACGCCGGCTGGGTTGTGGCCCGTGGGCATGGTGTACAGGAACTTCGGCTTGACGCCGAGCCTCGACATGGCCCTGAGCCTTTCCTCGAGCTCATCCACGACGAGCCCATCGTTGTCGATGGGAACGCCAACGATCCTCGCGCCGTACTGCCTGAAGAGCAACAGCGCGTTGACGTACGTGGGGTTCTCGACAATGACGAAGTCGCCCTCATCGATTAGGGCCTTGGACAACAGGTCGAGCGCCTCGCTGCCGCCGACGGTTATCACTATTCTCTGCTGGTTGGTTCTCACCCCCTCGTACTCCTCCATGTGCTTTGCTACGTGCGCCCTCAGCTCCTTGAGGCCCTCCGCGGAGGTGTAGTTGAGGATCTGCCCCACGCCCCTGAACAGCTCGGACGCCAGGTCCGCGAAGAGCTCCCTGGGCAGGACGTCGGGATCGGGCTCCCCCGCTGCGAACGATATGAGATCAGTTGCGCCCTCCACGAGCGCTGCGGCGCTCCGTGTGGGCGACTTGGAGACCCTCTGCGCTCTCCTTGAGAGCAACCACGAGTACTTCGACCTCCAGCCCAAGGGCTAGCCCCGCTCCTCGCCAGCGGCTCCCTGTATATATAAAGGTTTCTGCCAAGAACGTACGATAACGGCGCATATGTCTCAAGAGATGCCTGCAATATAGTCGTCTGACGCTAAAGCGGCCGGTGGTGTCATGATCGAGTTCACGGCAGAGCCCAAGTGCTCAGCCGATCCCAGGGCGAGGAAGGTTGCGGACTACGTCGAGGAGTTCTTCTCGAGGATCGGCGTCGAGGCTGTTGTGAGAGTTAAGGTACATTGCACGTGCACGTTCGACGAAGAGAACCTCTTGGCGTTGATCGACGCCAAGTACCCGCTCTCCCACGAGGCCTTCGAAAACGTGCCGACGATACACGTGTGCCTCGACGCGTTGGGCAACCCTTCAGAGGACGTGCTGAAGGCCCTGGCATATCACGAGGCGGCGCACAGCCTTCTCCACGGAAGCATTGGGTGGTACGTCGTGGACGGGGGACCCTGGCTCGAGGCCCTGAGGCGCCGCTACGGGAGCGCGTGGGCGGCGTACACCTACGTTCTCTCGGTGTTGCTCAAGGACTTGATGGTGGTGAGGTTCCTGGCCTCCCGAGGCCTCTGGGCCGAGGTCAAATCCTACGCCGAGTTCTGCGCATCGGAGGCAAGAGATCTAGACCCCGAGCACCCGCTGGACAAACTCATGCTGGCGAAGCTCGCCGTCCCTTTCTCGGTGCTGCCGGACGCGGAGGTCGAGAGGCTCCTGGCAGGCCTCAAGAGCTTCCAGAAGTCCTTCATCGTGAAGATCTCGAGGGCTCTCAGGGACTTCTCCACGGACAACGTAAACGTCTCGAACTTCACCGAGGCCATGGTAGAGCTCTCGAGGGCCCTCGGGACCCTGCTCTAGATCATGGACTCCGGCACGCCGTCCGGCCTGTAGGAGATCCTCGGCCTCAGCCCGCTCCTCCTAAGTAGGTCGACTACGTGGGGGTAGAGTATTACGTATTCTGCGTCCAGATTCCTGCCCAGGGCAGGGTCTATTCGCTTGAGCCTTTCGACGAACTTCCGCACGTTTTCCTCGGGCGAGAAGCTGAGCATCGCCGCTGCGTAGAAGTCGCGCCCGGGTTCCATGCCCGCCTCCAACATGTTCTCGAGGGCCCTGAACTGATACTCGAAGAACTCCTCGCGGGCGCCGGTGAGCATCGAGAACTCGCCCGGCGTCGTGCCCTTGAACGAGACCCTCACGACGACGTTCCTGAGCCCGGCCAGCTCGCGCGCGTAGTCCTTGTAAAGGCCTATGAGGAGGCCGTTGGTCTCGAGTATGAAGGTTAGGTTCTCCCTTTCGAGCCTCCTGGCAACTTCCACGGCGTGCTCGAACGAGATCGTTGGCTCCCCGCCGCTCAGCCTGGCATACTTGTATCCCCTGCTCCTGGCAATGCTCGCCAGCCTCCTGGCCACCTCCTCGGGCGAGTACAGCTCGCCACGATCTGGGAAGAAGCTGTACCTCCAGCTCCAGCAGAACTTGCACCTAAGGTTGCACCCAACGACGTCGCCAGTGGCTATACCCCCGTACCACCTGGCTCCTCGGAACCTGTAGTACCTCCTCAGCTCGCTCCCGCCCTCCCGCCTTACGGCCTTCTCCCTCACCTCCTCTGCCAGCTTGAATGGATCGAGTCCCGGCAACCGGGCCACTTCCGGCCTCGCCGTCCCCTTGCCCCTTCCCCGCCCTAAAGTGGCGAGGCCTCCAGCTATAAATCAACCCCGGCCAGTGCCATCGGGGTTCGTAAAGCCAGTGCCATCGAGATAGCGCTGGCTCAGGCCAGCTGATCTGGCTGCGTCCCGCTGAAGAAAATCGAGATGGAACGCTCGATCAGCGCCTCCAGGCGATCCGCTAGCCACTCCCTATCGGCTGTCAGGAGCGCTGCCAGCCCCCTAGAACTCCTCGAAAGCCTGCCGGCCACGTAGGCCAGCGACTGCAGAACCCCGTTGAAGCGCCCCAGCCTCTCCACGAGCACGCCGTGGAGGCACGAGCGCCTCCTGGGACAGGAGCTACACCTCAGCCCGCTCAGCCTGCACTGGGCCTTCTCGGGAGGTCTAAGCTTGCCCCGCAGCTCGGGGAGGAACTCGAGGTAGTGCCTGTCCAGCGGCGCGTACTCGGTCATTCCGTAGGCGTGGAGCAGGTAGGCGGCGACGACCTTGTGGCCCACGTTCCTGAGAGCCAGGAGCTCGCCCGCCTCCTCGAGGGCGTCGTGCCGTCGTGAGGAGAGAATGCCGTAGATCGCCGGGAACGCGTCGATGAGCTGCCTCACCTGGAACGAGCCATACTTCTCGGGCCTTCCTCCTCTAATGAACTCGCGGGCCCACCTGACGACGTTCGTGAAGTAGTCCGTGGACCTCGAGAGGAACGCGGCAACGAATATTGGGAGCCTGTCGCCCTCGTGGCCGATGATCGTTATGTGTTGCGAAGGGCACTTATCCGCTCCGAGCGCGGCGCAGAGGTCCCTGAAGGCCGGGGAGCGATCCAGGCCCAAGATCTTTTGCGGATCGGTGCACCCCCTCGGGACGTCGCAGATGGCCTCGAGCGAGTTCCTATCGTACCTGCAGATCAGGCCTGCGCACGCCCCCAGGGCCTTGGTGAACGAGAACCCCCGTGGGATCTCCTCGAAGTCGTAGAGCGGCGTCGAATACGAGAAGAGGAACGATAGCCCGAAGTCCACGCCCCTCACTAGCAAGGATGTTCCCCGGCCCGGCGAGCGGCACGGAAACAAGGCATGCGGACGGACCGAGGGGTGGGGGGCAGGAGAGGAAGCGAACAAAAAGGATTGGGAGGCGCGAGCCCGGGGACTAAACTCACCACTTCCTGCTGCCCATTACCATTGCCATTACTGCTTTCTGGACGTGTAGCCTGTTCTCGGCCTCCTCAAAGTACAGGCTCTTCTCGTACTTGTCGAGGACGTCGTCGGTGACCTCCTGTCCCCTGTCGGCCGGGCCGCAGTGCATGTAGAACGGCTTGCCAGCCCTCTCGAGCCTCTCAGTGGTCACTATCCAGTCCTTGAACTTGGACTGGTACGCGGTGGCGCCCTCCTTGTCGACCTTCGAGTTAAATGGCGGGAAGAAGCCCTTGGGGCTCCAGGCCTTCGGGTACACGATGACCGCTCCCTCGAAGGCCTCGTCCATGTTGTGCACGATCTTGAACTCGCTGCCCCAGTGCTCGGCGTACTTCTTGGCCTTGGCCATTACGTCGTCGAGCAGCTCGAAGCCCGGCGGGTGGGCGACGTATACGTCTGCGCCCAACATGGCGAAGGTGGTCGCGACGTCCTGGGGCACGGCAAGGGGCTTGAGGCCGCCGCTGTACGCGTAGCTGACGACCACCTTCTTGCCCTTGAGGTCCTTGGGGAACCCTAGGGCCTCGAAGGCTGCGAGGGCGTCGGCGAGGCTCTGGAACGGGTGCCATATGTCGTCCTCCATGTTCAGTACCGGCACCTTGCTCCACTTGGCGAACTCCTCTATGATCCTGTGGCCCCTGCCTATGATCCACTTGGCAGCATCGCCGTAAATCCTTATCGCTATTCCGCTCCCGTACCTGCTGAGCACCCTCGCCACGTCGCTGATGGCCTCCGTGGCGTAGGGCACCATGTCCTCGGGCAGCGTCGGCGTATATACCTGGTCAGGCGATATGTAGATCGCCTGGCCTCCCAGCTGGTACATCCCGGTCTGGAAGCTGTTCCTCGTCCTGAGGCTCTTGTTGTAGAATATCAAGTAGAGCGTCTTGCCGTCGAGCCAGTTGACCTTCCTGACGCCCTTGTGGAACATCTCCTTGAGCTCCTTGGCAGCCTTCAGCACTGTGAATATCGTGTCTATGTCGTAATCGGCGTTCGACAGCCAGTGCTTCCCCTCCAACATTCCGAGGAACCAGGGCTCGCTCATGGCGTACACCTTGGGCTGAGCTAGGGGAAGCGAGCCAAGTTTAAAAGCGTATTGTGCTCCGTCTCAAGCGGGCCCAAAACGCCTCGGGCCCGGGGCTTCGCCTTGGTTGGCTGGAACCTCAGGGGCAGGGACTTCCTAACGTTAACTGAGTTCACCAGAGAGGAGCTGCTGTTCATTCTCGATACTGCGAGAATGTTCAAGGAGCGCTTCTACGCCGGTGAAAGGGTCATCCCCGTGCTCAGCGGCAGGCACATCGCAATGATCTTCGAGAAGCCGAGCACCAGGACCCGCGTGAGCTTCGAGACCGGGATAAGGGAGCTGGGCGCCAACCCGCTGGTGCTGAGGTGGGACGAGCTGCAGCTGGGCAGGGGCGAGACGATCGAGGACACCGCCAGAGTCCTCTCAAGGTACGTTGATGCAATGGTGGCGAGGGTGCGCGAGCACGAGAAGCTCGAGAGGCTGGCAAGTTACAGCGACAAGCCAGTGATCAACGCGCTCAGCGACCTGCACCACCCCTGCCAGGGGCTCGCCGACGTCTACACGATCATGGAGAAGAAGGGCAGGGACCTCGCCAGGCTCAAGGTAGTGTTCGTCGGCGACGGAGGCGACAACGTGCTCCACAGCCTGTTGCTGGCCGTCGGAATTCTCGGCGGCAGGCTGGTCATAGCCTCGCCGCCCGGCTACGAGCCCCATCCCAGCGTGGTCAAGCTCTTCAAGGAGTTCGCCGAGCCAAACGGCGGCAGCTACGAGATCGTGAGGGATCCCTTCGAGGCCGTGAGGGGGGCCGACGTGGTCTACACCGACGTGTGGGTGAGCATGGGCCAGGAGGCAGAGCGCGAGAGGCGCGTGAGGGACCTGGCGCCTTATAGGGTCACGCCGGAACTCATGAGGCAGGCCAGGGAGGACGCCATCTTCATGCACTGCCTGCCGGCGCGCAGGGGGGAGGAGGTGGTAGACGAGGTCATAGACGGCAGGTGGAGCGTGGTGTGGGACCAGGCAGAGAACAGGAAGCACGTGCAGAAGGCCCTCCTGGCGCTCATCGTGCCGTAGGCGCGGCATTTCTCGAGCCGATTGGCCGGTAAAGCATAAAAGCTGTGCGAACCATTAACGCGAGCCGAGCGGTGCGGGATATGGCTTCCGCAAAGGAGACCAGGTTCGTCCTCTGGTTCGAGGAGGTGAGGAAGGAGGACACCCCCATTGTCGGAGGCAAGAACGCGAACCTCGGCGAGATGATATCTGCTGGCATACCCGTGCCGCCGGGATTCGCCGTAACAGCGTACGCGTTCAAGTACTTCCTCGATAAGACGGGCTTAGGCGAGAAGATATATTCAATGCTCAGGCAGCTCGACGTCAACAACACCAAGGAGCTCGAGGAGACGACCGCCAAGATCAGGCAGATGATCCTGGACGAGCCGATGCCCAAGGAGGTCGAGGAGGAGATAAGGAGGGCCTACCGCCAGCTGGCCGCCAGGCTCAACATGGACCCGGCGAAGCTGAGGGTGGCCGTCAGGAGCAGCGCAACTGCCGAGGACCTGCCCGAGGCGAGCTTCGCCGGCCAGCAGGACACATACCTCAACGTCTACGGCGAGGACAGCGTTGTCTACTACGTCAAGAGGTGCTGGGCCAGCCTCTTCACGGCCAGGGCCACCTTCTACAGGGTCGCGCAGGGCATACCCCACGAGAGGACTTACATGAGCGTTGCGGTCCAGAAGATGGTCAACAGCAGGGCAGCCGGCGTCATGTTCACGTTGCATCCCGTGACCGGCGACGAGAGCGTCATAGTGATCGAGGGCAGCTGGGGCCTGGGAGAGTCGGTGGTTGGGGGCAAGGTCACCCCCGACGAGTTCGTTGTCGACAGGGGGACGCTCGAGATCAAGGAGAGGAGGCTGAGCAAGAAGACCTTCGCCGTGACCTTCGATCCCTCGCTCGGTAAGAACGTCGAGTTGCACTGGAACGACGAGAAGGGCGCGTGGATCGCCAAGGAGGGGCAGGCCTCCGAGGCGCCTCTGGCAAAACTCGCTAAGCCCGATGCGCCGGCCCTCAGCGACGAGGAGGTCAGGAGGCTCGCCGAGCTCGCCAACCTGATCTACAAGCACTACGGGAGGCACATGGACATAGAGTGGGCCATAGACATGGACCTGCCGTTCCCGCAGAACGTGTTCATCGTCCAGGCGAGGCCTGAGACCGTGTGGAGCGTCAAGAAAGCTAAGGAGAAGGAGGCCGAGGCCAAGAAGCCTGCTGAGGTGGCCGCCAGGAAGACGGTCAAGATGGCCGAGGCCAAGGTCCTCGCCAGGGGCCTCGCGGCTAGCCCCGGCGTCGGCGCTGGAGTTGCCAGAGTGCTCTTCGACCCGCACAGCAAGGAGGCTATGGAGTTCAAGGAGGGCGACATCCTGGTTACGAGGATGACCGACCCCGACTGGGTACCGCTGATGAAGAAGGCGGCAGCAATAGTCACAGACGAGGGCGGCATGACCAGCCACGCGGCAATAGTCAGCAGGGAGCTCGGCATCCCGTGCGTCGTCGGCACCGGCACCGCCACCAAGTCGATTCCCTCCGGCGCCGAGGTCACGGTTGACGGCAGCAGGGGCGTGGTGTACGAGGGCATAGTCGAGGAGCTGGTCAAGCCCAAGGCCGAGGCCAAGGTCGAGGTCGTGGGGGCGATCGGAGGCATAAGCAGGGAGGAGCTGTTGCCGCTGTACCCCATCACCGCGACCAAGATCTACATGAACCTCGGCGAGCCCGACGCGATCGAGAAGTACAAGGACCTGCCGTTCGACGGCATAGGCCTGATGAGGATAGAATTCATATTCACGGACTGGATAGGATACCACCCGATGTACCTGCTCGAGACGAAGCAGGAGGACTTCTTCATCAATAGGCTGGCCGAGGGCATAGCCAAGGTTGCCCAGGCAATATATCCGAGGCCCGTCGTGGTGAGGTTCAGCGACTTCAGGACCAACGAGTTCAGGGGCCTCAAGGGAGGCGAGAAGTTCGAGCCCGAGGAGAGGAACCCGATGATAGGCTGGCGCGGAGTCAGCAGGTACATACACCCGAAGTACGAGGCCGGCTTCAGGCTTGAGGTCAGGGCAATAAAGAAGGTAAGGCAGGAGATGGGCCTAACCAACGTCTGGGTGATGTTCCCGTTCGTCAGGACGGTGTGGGAGCTGGAGAGGGTCACCAAGATAATGGAGGAGGAAGGGCTGAGGAGGAGCAGGGACTTCAAGGTCTGGGCCATGGCCGAGGTCCCAAGCATAGTGTTCCTGGCGGACGAGATGACAAAGTACGTCGACGGCTTCAGCATCGGCAGCAACGACCTGACGCAGCTGCTTATGGGAGCTGACAGGGACAATAACATACTCGCTGAGATGGGCTACTTCGACGAGAGGGAGCCGGCGGTGCTGATGGCGATCAAGATGCTGATCGACAAGGCCCACAGCAGGGGCGCCACGGTCAGCATATGCGGCCAGGCCCCGAGCGTTTACCCCGAGTTCACCGAGGCGCTGGTCAGGATGGGCATAGACAGCATAAGCGTCAACCCCGACGCCGTGATATCGACCAGGAGGCTCGTGGCCAGCATCGAGAGGAAGATCATGCTAGAGAGGCTGGAGAAAGTCCTCCAGAACATGAAGATTTAGCGGGCCCAGCGGAGAACTCGGTGCAGCTTTTTCATCAGTCTCCGGGTCTCCTCTTTTTTCTGTTAGTACTGGAAGCTCGTCCAGGCCTGGGCCTCCCAAGCGCAGCACTCATTGGCTGGCTCGCGAAGGGCTTGGATGGGACGTAGACAATACACGTCGGGAAGGTATAAACGCATTTTTACGGGGAACGCGGTTGAGAGCTACCGCGGTGGCGCGGCATGCCCAGCCCCAGGAAGGTCGTGCTTCTGGGGGCGGGCGGGAGGGACTTCCACAACTTCAACGTGTTCTTCAGGGACAACGAGGAGTATAGGGTAGTGGCCATAGTCCAGACGCAGATACCCGGCCTCAGGGCCAGGAGGTATCCGCCCGAGCTTGCCGGCAGGCTCTACCCCGAGGGCGTGCCTGTGCTCCCCATGTCGGAGCTGAGGAGGATTGTGGCCGAGGAGGGGGTCGACGAGGTGGTGCTCAGCTACAGCGACCTAACGGGCCAGGAGGTGCTGGAGGCCCTCAGCGAGGTCCTGGCCAGCGGCGCCTCCTTCAGGATCCTCGGCCCCCGCGACACAATGCTCAGGAGCGCCAGGCCCGTGATCGCCGTCACTGGCGTCAAGACGGGCGTCGGCAAGAGCACGGTCTCCCGCGAGGTGGCGCTGGAGCTGAAGGGGAGGGGCCTCAGGGTCGGCGTCGTGAGGCATCCAATGGTCTATGGCGGGCTCGATCACCCGGTTCAGCGCTTTAATACATTCGAGGACCTGGACAAGTACGGCGTCACGGTCGAGGAGAGGGAGGAGTACGAGCCATACATAAGGATGGGCTTCACGGTCTACGCAGGCATCGACTACGGAAGGCTCCTGAGGATCGTGGAGGGCGAGTCCGACGTGATACTGTGGGACGGCGGCAACAACGACTGGCCATTCTTCAGGCCGGACTTCATGTTGGTCGTGGCGGACGCAATGAGGCCGGGCCTCGAAGTTGGAGCGTTTCCGGGCCTCGTCAACCTGAAGATGGGCGACGCGGTCATCATAAACAAGGCGGATCAAGCGCCGCCAGGAGGAGTTGAGAAGATCAAGGAAAACGTGAGGAGGCACAACCCGCGCGCATCGATCAGCGTGGCCCTCAGCGAGGTCGTAGTGGACAGGCCGGAGCTCCTGGAGGGCAGGAGGGCCCTCGTGATCGAGGACTCGCCAACGGTGACGCATGGGATGGCCAGGTACGGGGCCGGCTACGTGGCAGCGAGGAAGTACGGCGCCGAGGTGGTTGATCCCAGGCCGCACGCCACGGGATTCTTCAGGAAGATCTACGACGAGTACCCGCACATCGGGCCGGTGCTGCCGAGCACTGGCTACACCAAGGAGCAGCTGGAGGAGCTGGCCGAGATAGTGAGGAGGGTCCCGGCCGACGTTGTCGTCCTGGGCACGCCCAGCGATCTCACGAAGTTCATTGACTTCGGGAAGCCAGCGGTGAGGGTAGCCTACAGGATCAAGATCGTGGAGGGGCCGACGATCGGCGAGCTCGTCGGACAATTCCTCTCGAGGGTTCAGGCCAGCTGAAGGCGCGAGCCGTGGCGCGGAGGCCGGAGGCGCCGGAAATCCTCAAGGACATTAGGGTGGAGCCCAGCAGGGAGGCCGAGGAGCTGGCTAGGAAGTTCGGCTACATGCCGTACATGGTCCAGAGGTACATCGACGCGCTCGGCGAGGGGGAGGCGCTGAGGCTCCTGGAGGCGTTCGAGAGGCCTCCGAGGCCAGTCGTAAGGACCAACACCGTTCGCGTCGAGCCCGTCGACCTCGCTAAGCGGCTGGAATCGAAGGGCTTCGAGCTCCGCGAGATCCCGTGGTCCCCCGGCTCCTTTTGGGTTATGAGGTCCCCGGCCTCCCCGTCCCTGGGGGCCACGCACGAGTACCTCAAGGGCTATTACTACGTCCACAGGGACGCCTCAAGCCTCCTGCCGGCCCCGCTCCTGCTCCACGGCTACGAGGGCGACGTACTGGACGCGTGCGCGGCGCCAGGAGGTAAGGCGACCCACATGGCCCAGCTGCTGTGGCCAAGGGGAATCGTCCACGCCAACGACATAGCGCTCTACAGGCTGAAGAGCCTGGTTGGCCACGTCGCAAGGATGGGGCTAGCCAACGTGGCCGTGTACTGGGGGGATGCCAGGGAGCTCCACGAGCGCGTCGGCCGCCGCTTCAGGAGGATATTGTTGGATGCCCCCTGTAGCGGTGAGGGCCGGATATCGGTCGACCCCGGGAGGAAAAAGAGGACCAGCCAGGAGGGCCTGGCGGCGCTTGTGTCGAGGGAGATAGAGCTCCTCGCCTCGCTGTTGAGGGCGCTCGAGCCGGGCGGGTTGCTGGCCTACGTCACGTGTAGCGTGGCCCCCGAGGAGGATGAGTACGTCGTCAGCTGGGCAGTGCGCGAGGGCCTTGCAGAGGTGGTAGGCGCCCCGCGGGAGGTGGCGCTGCCGCCGGGGGCCTCGGGCGGCCTGAGGGAGTTCAGGGGCCTCAAGTTCGCTGAAGGGGTTGAGAACTGCGTAAGGCTGTGGCCGCACAGGACCGGCCTCTTTGGGTACTTCGTATGCCTGCTAAGGAGAAGAGGGTGAGGTACAGGGTAGGGAGGGCGCCCCAGTGGGCGCTCGAGGAGCTGAGGTCATACTTGGCTGGCATAGGCGTCGACCCAACGCAGTTCGTGGGAGGAGGGCCCTTGGGCCTGACGTGCTTTGGCGATCTCTGCCTGATCCACGGGGGAAGGTGCACGCTGGACGGGCTCAGGTGCGTCTGGGAGGGCCAGTGGATCGGGGTGATTGCGAGGGGCAGGGCTGCGCCGTCAACCACCCTGGCAGAGGAGGCCTTCAGGGCGGCCGGAGGCCCTCGTGGAGCCGTCGTAGTTGACGAGCGCGCGGCCAGCCTATTCCTCTACGGGAGGGACCTATTCCCGGGGAGCGTGCTGGAGCTGAAGCCGCCCCCTCTCAAGCTCTTGGCAGTAGTCGATCGCGTCGACGGAAGGGTTCTGGGCTTCGTGGAGTGGGACGAGGACAGGGAGATGTACGCGAACGTCTACGACCTAGGCATCTTCCTCAGGGTCCTCGGCTAGGTCCCCCTCGGGCGGCGCCTCGCGCAGTGGTCAGAGCCCGCTTCAAGCATTCTCCCGGTCATCGCTCCCTTCCCGGGTTCCTCCTCATCCCAGTCCTAGCTATTCGTGACCCGGGCGCTTAATAACGTAGTATGGAGGACGCCTTCGGGAAACGCCGTCCCTTAGAGGCCGAATGAGGCCAGCAGCTGGCTCCACGCGGGAGTGAGGACCGCCGATGACGTGACAAGCGCGGCCAGCAAGGCAATCCTCGGGCTCGGACGGCTTGTCACACGTCCTCGAGTTGGACGCGCGAAGATCAGCCTGAAGGCATAGCCGGCGGAGAGTATGGCGCAGGCGATGAAGGCCAGGGAGAGCGCCCGTGTGGCGCCGCCCGCGCTGAACGTTGCCGTGAATATCAACAACTCGGACGGGAACGTGAGCGATGGCGGGAGCCCCATGAGGCCCAGCGCGCCCACGATCGCGACATACCTTGCCATAGCGTTACCCGTGCCGAATGCCTCGACCCTCCAACCCAGGCCGTCCTCAGCGGTCGCGAGCGCCAGTAGCACGAGGGGGACCTTGGAGAGGGCATGGCCGAGCGCGTGGAGGGCGCCGTAGGGGGCGAGCCCGCTGGCAAACGCAAAGAACATGTAGCCCTCGTGGGCAATGCTACTATATGCGAGGAGCCTCCTCACGTCGTTCTGCACGAACGCTGCCAGGGTGCTGAGCAGAGAGCCAGCGATCGCCAACGCGGACGCCAGCCCGCCGAGGGCTGGGCCTGCGCTGTGGGCAACGAGGCCGGCAACGTAAGCGGTGGCCGGCGCGACGCCGCCCATGGCCAGAGCGCTGAGCACGGGGGTCATGGCCGTGTACGCGTCGGCCGCCCAGAAGTACAGGGGGAACACCGCGGCCTCGGCTGAGAGGCCAGCCAATATGATTGCCTTAGCCCCCAGCGATGCACCGCTCAGCACGGCCTCCATGGAAGTAGAGCCAACATCGTTCATCCCGATCACGAAGCCCGCGGCCGCTATTAGGGAGCCCGTGAAGCACACGAGGACGTACTTGAGTGCCGCCTCGCTTTCCTCGGGGCGCTTGGCCACGCCCATGGAAGCCATGAGGGTTAGGCTCAGGGCCTCCCAATATATCAGGAACTTCGGCACGCTGGAGCCTACCGAGAGCACGACCAGCTGGGATAGCGACGAGAGGAGCGTTGCGCTGATCGAGGCGACGAGAGCCCACGTGCCCCACCACATCGTTGAGATGAAGGCGAGCGAGGCAGCAGCGCTGATCGAGGCGACGAGGCCGATGAAGCCGGGCATCCCGCCCATCAAAAACGAGACCGCGGCCTGGAACGCGAGGAACGCAATGCCAGCAGCTTGAATGGCCCAATGCGACGTGAGGCCCCTTCTCGCCAGGTGGCCGAGGACTGCCATCACGGTCGCGTTGGCCACGGCGGCCGCCGTGAGCTCGAGTTCCACGCTCACCACGTGGCGATCACCACGGCCAGGATCATGGCGAGTAGGAAGGCGAGGAAGTAGAACAGGAGCGTGGAGGGCTTGCCCCTGTGTAACGAGGACGCTAGCGCTGAGGCCTTCTCGGCGAATGCCCTCCCAATGAAGGTGTACGCGACGTCGAGACCGAGGGAGGTCTCTAGGGCGGTCCTGGCGCCCTTGAGTGCTTCAGGGTCCAGCAGGAGCAGTGAAGCGAGGCAGCCAGCCACGGTGGCCGCCAGCAGGGGCGGATCAACGCTGGCCTGTGGCAGGCCCGGAAGCGGCAACAGCACAGCCATGAGCGGGAGCGAGATGGTGGCCGCCAGCAGGGCCGCGACCGAGAACTTCATCGCGTTTCCGACGTGCGGCTCGAGCTCGCTCCTGGGATAGCCAACGAAAAACAGGATGAGCGCGGCCCTCACGACGAACAACGCGGTGAGGAAGGCTATTGCAGCGGCTATGGCTGTCGAGGCGAGAGGGCCGACCGCGATGGTTAGCCCGGCCAGTGCCTCCTCCTTGGCCAGGCCCGAGAGGAGAGGCGGAAGGCCAGCCGCGTTTAGGGCCCCGACGAGGAACGCCGTAGCCTCGAGGAAGAAGCCCCGCTTCGCTACGCCGTGCACGGTCCTCATGTCCCTAGTGTGGGCGCTGTGCTCGACGTCGCCTGCCGAGAGGAACAGCAGGGACTTGAACATGGCGTGCGAGACGAGGTATGCGATCGCAGCAACGTATTCCCCGAGGGAGAGCGCTAGCAGCATCAGCGAGAGGCTCGAGACCGTGCTGTAGGCCAGGACCCTCTTGAAATCCGCTGCCACGGTGCCCGCGAGCGATGCGAGGAGCGCAGCGATCAGGGACGAGGCCAGCATCGTCGTGGTGGCGGCCCAGCTGGCCCTCACGACGTCGGAGAACCTCGCGACGAGGTATACCCCGGCCTTCACCATGGTCGCTGCGTGCAGGAGCGCGCTGACGGGGGTGGGCCCTTCCATGGCGTCGGGCAACCACGTGTGGAAGGGGAACTGGGCTGACTTGCCCATGGCCGCTATCACTACGGCAATTGCGGCGATCTGCATCGATGGGCCTAGGAAGGCTGGGTCGGCCAGTTGGCGGATGTCCGTGGTCCCCTTAGCTAGCGCCACGGAGACGAGCACCGCTAGGCCGACGTCGCTGGCCCTCGTCATGACCAGTGCCTTGATCCCGGCCCTCCTCGCCTCGGCGCGCTCCCACCAATAGCTTATCAAAAGGGCGCTGCAGACGCCAACGAGCTCCCAGTGCATGAACAAGTAGATCACGTCTCCCGCGAGCACCAGGTTGGTCATTGAGCCTATGAAGGTCAGGAAGAGGGCGTAGTACCTCCTATATCCCTCGTCCCCTGCCATGTAGTCGACGCTGTAGATCGTCGTGAGGAGGCCGATGAAGTTCGCCAGGAACGCGAATAGCCTCGAGAGCGGATCCAGCACAAACGACACGAAGGGCGCCACGACCACGCGCTCGTGCCCGCCCCCCAGGAGCGCGATGGAAGCCGCCGTGCCCGCTAGCGCCGATGCGACCGCTATTCCCTCCGCGAGCCTCCTGGGCCCGCCGGCGGCAAGCACCAGGGCGGCGCCCACGAAGTTCGCCAGGACCGCCACAGCCAACGCCAGCTCCACGACATCATCCCCTCAACGAGCTGAGCTCGTCGAGGTCCTCGATCCTGTACCTCCTCGAGAGCGATATGACGAAGGCCACGAGGACGGCCTCACTGGAGCTCAGGATCAGGGCGAGGGCCACCAGGGCCCACTGCGCTGCTGGGACGTCGCTCAGGAGCACGGCGGCCGCGAGCAGGACAGAGAGCTCGATCGACAGCATGCCGAGCACGAGCTTCAGCAGGCTCCTCCAGAGCGCGATTGTCAATATGCCCGCGAACAACATCACCAGGCTGGGTGCTAGCGCCTCTATCATCCCCCCTCGCCTCCCATGAAGGCCAGGACTGCGAGGTTTGCTGCGACGAACAGGAGCGTGGCAGCCATGAAGTCCTCGTGCGGCACCTCCAGCTTCCCCATCGTGGGCGCTGCAATTGTTATCCCTCCTGCCCTGATCACGGCAACCAGCGTCACCAGCGTCGCCAGCGCCGAGCCCGCGACGATGGCCGTCGCGATCCTCCTCCAGGCCCTCACCTTGGGCCTTGGCAGGACCATGGTAGCCAGGTAGAGGAGCGCCGTCACGACGCCGGAGAACAGGAATAACATGGCGAGTCCGACGAGCGGCGACACGTAGAGGGCCACGGACGCGCTCAACAGGGCGCTGCCGACGAAGACCTCGAACGTGCACCTCCTGGGATCCACGTCGAGGAGCGCGAGGACGATGAAGATGGCGCCCGCGAACGAGAGCGCCTCTCCCAGCATCTCACGCCGCCCTCTTGAAGACGAATATTGCCTTCTCCCTCCTCATCTCGATTGCCTTGAACTGGCAGACCTCGGAGCATAGTGCGCAGTATATGCACCTCGAGTAGTCAAAAGACGGCTTCCTGTCCTGGACGACCCTGCCCCCCACGTTTCTCGTGCCGACGACCACCATGGTTATCGCGCCGCTCGGGCAGTTGAGGGCGCAGAGGGAACAGCCGTTGCACTTCTCCGGTATTAGCACCGGGTAGCCGCGGTCGTAGGGCGAATATATGCTTTCCATTTCCTCGGTCGGGAGCGTGCCCGGCCTGGAAAAGATCCCCTTGACCACCTCCTTGACAAGCCTGTAGAAGCTCAAGTGGGGACCACCCTTGCGACCTTTAACAGAACCACCACTAATGCTTGGAGGGCCAAAAGCAACATCCACCTCTCCCACAGGGCCTGGGCCAGGACTACCTCCCTGAACCTCACCGCGACAGCCTGTGCCACCACGAGCGCGAAAGCGACTGCAGCCAGCTTGGCTAGGAAGTAGGCGAAGTAGAGGCCCGGAACGGACGACAGGGGCCCAAGGCCTCCGCCGAGGAACACGGCAACGATGAGGGAACAGCCGTACAACATCTCAAGGTCCCTCCCGAGCCTGAGAATGGCGAGCGACGGGCCCGAGTACTCTGTCATCCAGCCGGCAGCTATTTCCTGTTTCGCGTGGGGCAGATCGAAGGGCGGCTTCTCGAGCTTGGCCAGGAGGGCCACGAACGCCACGGCGAAGCCGAGCGGCTCGGTGGCCAGGACAGGGTACTCGGCCTGGGCGCGCACGATGCCCTCAATCGTTGTAGTGTCCCGCTCTATGAACGGCAGCGCCAACGAGACCAGGAGCAACGACTCGTACATCGCGTATTGCACGATCAACCTTCCCGTGCCGACGACGGTGAAGGGGGTCTCGAACGCTAGCCCTGCTGCCACGAGCGATAGCGCTGAGAGCGCGAAGCTGAGCGGGATCACGAGGAAGTCCTTGTCGAATCCGAAGGGCGTGGAGGGAGAAAAAACGGGGACCACGAGGAGGCCGAGGAGCGAGCTGAGCAGGTAGAGCAGCACGGCGAAGCGCGCAATGTAAGTCGGCCCCTCGGGGAGGTTCTCCTCCTTGAACATGAGCTTGAGCACGTCAATGAAGGGCTGGAGCAGCCCCGCAGGGCCCGCCATCAGCGGCCCCACCCTGTGCTGGGCCCTGGCGAGCAGTTTCCTCTCGTACCACTCGAGGAGCAGGGCCAAGGCCATGAAAGCAGGAGCCGAGAACAGCGCGTACTCGATCGGGCCCAGGCCTCCTCACCTCCTTACGTCGAATGAGAGGGGGTAGCTCTTGCCCGTCCTAACGTCCACGGCGACTGCCCTGTCCATGCAACTGAAGCAGGGATCCATTGCCGTCAGTACCACGGGAACGTCGGATAGCGTTGCCCCCCTGAGCATGGCGGCCGTCAGGGCCACGTTGGCAAGCGTGGGGGTCCTGATTTTTACCCTGTGGGGCGTCCTGGCGTTGGTGCCTCTCAGGTAGTAGAAAAGCTCGCCCCTGGGGGCCTCGACCCTCGAGATCGTCTCGCCCTCCTTTACCACTCCAACGAAGGGGACCTTAGGCACCGGGTTCTCGCCCCTCGGCGCCTTCTCGGCGCACTCCCTAGCGATCCTCACCGACTCGAGGACTTCCCTCGCCCTTAGCACCAACAGGCTGTAGGCATCGCCCTCCTTGCCCGTGACGACCTCGAAGCCAACTTCGCCGTAGGCTCCGTAGGGGTCAACTTTCCTGATGTCGTATGGCACGCCCGCTGCCCTGATCATTGGGCCCACGGCGCCGAGTCTTACGGCCTGCTCAGCGCTGTAGCGTCCAATGCCCCTCAGCCTCTCGACCAGGGGCTCGTAGGACATGATCTCGTCCAGGAGCCTCTCGTAGTCCCTCTCGAAGTCGGAAAGGGTCTTCGACGCGCTCGCGAGCACGTCATCTGGCACGTCGCGCCTAGTGCCCCCGAAGGTTATGAACGACTTGTGCACCCTGTTGCCCGTTATGGCGTCTATCACGTTCAAGATCCTCTCCCTTAGCTCCCAGATCCACATGAAGGCGCTTTCGAAGCCCGTCCAATAGCCGATCAAGCCGATCCAGAGGAGGTGGCTGTGGATCCTCTCCAGCTCTGCGACGAGCGTCCTCAGGTACTCGGCCCTCCTCGGCGCATGCATTCCCAGGAGCTCTTCGACGGCCAACGTGAAGGCCCACGAGTGGGAGAAGCTACATATGCCGCAGATCCTCTCTACGAGGAACAGGTCCTGTAGCAGGGTCCTAGCCTCGGCGAGCTTCTCTATGCCCCTATGGATGTGGCCGATCCTCGGCACGACGTCGATAATCTTCTCGCCCTCGAGGACGAAGACGAAGCGCTCGGGCTCCTTTAGTGCTGGGTGATAGGGGCCGTAGGGCAGCACCACTGCCGACTCGACGCTGTACCTGGAGGCCCCCGTCACGTATATGCTTGGAACGCTCTCGAGGCACGTGCGCTCCAACGTCTTCTCAACGCCCTCGCTGGAAACCTCCTTCAGGCCCGGATGAAGGCCTTCCGGAAAGCAGTCTGGGAGCAGCAGCTTGGAGGTGCCCAAGGGGTTTCCCTTGAATGTGACGCCGAAGAGGTCGTGGACCTCCTGTTCGTAAATTGATGCCGAGCTGAGCTCCTTCGAAACCGAGTCGATGATCGGCCTCTCCAGCGGAACGCGGGTCGCCACGTGGACGATCGAGCCCCTGAGGTCGTCGAGGCTGTATATGATCTCGATCTCCTTCCCATATTGTACGCCGGTTATCGAGATCAGGTGCGGGTGGCTGGGAGAGGCCTTCGAGAACCTGTCCACGATCTCGTCGGGTCCGACGACCTCCTTGGACTCAACCTTGTGCCTTCCCACCTTCCCTCCCCCGGTCTACCTCACCTCGCCTGACCATCTCTAGGGCCCTGTAGATCGCCTTCGGGTTCGGGGGACATCCCGGGACGCAGACGTCCACCGGTATCACCTTGTCGGCCCCCCCGAGCACTGTGTAGCCACCCTTGAAGATCCCGCCGCTGCAGGCGCAGGTGCCCACGGCTATTACGTATTTCGGGGAGGGCATCTGCTCGTAGATCATTCGCAGCGATGAGGCGACCTGCGCGGTCACCGGGCCGGTCACGACGAGCACGTCAGCGTGCTTGGGCGAGGGCACCAGGACAGCGCCCAACCTCTCCACGTCGTACTTCGGCGTCAACGCTGCCACGAACTCTATGTCGCAGCCATTGCATCCTCCGCTGTTGAAGTGGAAAATCCACAAGCTCCTCCTAACGACCTTCTCGCGGACCTCCACGGCCTTCACGCCCCCAGGAGCGAGAGGCTCATGAGCGCTACGGCCGTCACGCCGAGGGCCAGGTACGCTGCCACCGGGGTCGAAAGGTCTGTAAAGATCGCGACCAGCACCATTCCCTCAGTGGAGAGCAGGACCGATAACAGGGCGGCCATGCTTGCCACGTACCTGTGCAGCTGGCCCGGCTGTAGGACCCCGCTAGTGAAGGGGGCCCTGGAGAACGGCCCCCCGCTCGCCTTCCTGCTCCTGCGAACCAGGGCCAGGGGTACGAAGTAAAGCGCGCACGCGAGCGCCACCAGGGCCAACAGCCCGAGGACCACGTCCATGAGGGCCAAGAGGCCGCGCCTCGAGGAGGTTTTACGCTTCGCCGGTCTTTAAGCAATCATTGCATAGGCTGTTGCAAGGCCCGCGGCCACCATGGATGGGACCAGCCCGTACTTGAAGAGCTGCAGTAGCGCCTGCTCGATCCTGTAGCGTCCCATCAGATTCTTCAGCGTCGTCACTGCGAACACGACGGCGACGTACTTGGCTATTGCGACGAGCGCGCCGAGGGGCGAGTTCCAGGGGTACGGCGAGGGGCCTCCGAGGATCACGAGCGATATGGCCAGCGACGTCACCGCCAGCTCGACGTCGTGGAGCAGGGAGGCCAGGGCAAGGAGCGGCCCCGAGAACTCAGTTGCGAAGCCCGCAATTATCTCCTGCTCGGCCTCCGGGGCATCGAACGGCTGGGCCACGACCTTGGCCTGCAGGCTGACCAGGGCCCCCACGAGCGATAGCGCGAGGATCGCAGCGCCTGCCGGCGTCAGCCACAGGCTGCCCACGGAACGCGATGCCTCGCCAACGCACAGAGGGATGCCGCGCAGCGTGGAGATGAAGGTTGGCACGAGCAGGCCGGCGAAGAGCGCTGGCTCCCCTATGCTCATCATGCTGAGCATTCGCGACACGCCGAGGCTCGTGTAGGGGCCCGGCAGTGCCAGGGACGCCAGCACTAGCATGAACGCGGGCATAACGCTCGACATGTAGAAGAAGACCAGGAAGTCGTAGGGGCCTTCCACGTGGAACGGGCCTATTGGGAGGAGTATGGCCGACGACGATGCCGTGGCCAGCCCGATCAGGAGGAACAGCTCGGCGGCCCTTGGCATGGCATCCCTGCTAACGACTATCTCCTTGGCACTTAGCAGCTTGGCCAGGTCGTAGAAGGGTTGCAAGATCCCGAGCGGGCCGACGTAGCTTGGCCCCATCCTCCTCTGGTAGCGCGCGCTCAGCTTCCTCATCAGGTACTGCGTGAGCAGCGCTAGGGCCAGCACGAAAAACGCGCCTGGGAATACGAGGGAACCGACGATGAGTCCCAATAGCTGGGCGAGATCCATTTCACAACCACCCGAGCGCGACCGAGATCGCCCACACTACGACGGCGAGGAGGAGCAGGATGGCAAGCCACGAGGAAATGAAGCGGTACCAGTCGTGGAGGCTCCCCGTGTGCACCTTACCCAGCAGGACCTCGTATAGCTCCCTCGCGAACCTCCTTATGAAGCCCCAGTACAGCGCGCCGACGCTGGGCGAGAGGTTGGAGACCACGCGCTCCCCCTCTCCTGAGAGATATGCCTCCGTCCTCCTGACCCCCCACGGCCTGACCGCGAAGTAGAGCGCTGCCAGGGCGAGGAACGCCAGCGCTGAGGCCGCAGTTGCCGCAAGGGCGACGTCTATTGGATTGTCGAGGATCACGCGCCTCACCTCGGTATGGTTCCCAGGCTCGACATCAGCGAGTCGATCACGGCCTCCACGTACTCCTTAGTGCCCCCTGGGCTCAGCGCCCACGCCGCGTAGTTGAACGCGTTGCCAGCGAACGCGAAGGCCGCGCCCAGCGCTAGCGTCGTCGCGCACATCGCCAGGAGCATCGCCTCAACCCACGAGCCCCTCGACGCGGCTTTCCCCTCCCTGGCCCCCCCTACGGCAAAGGCCACAGAATAAATGGCCCTCATGTAGCCGGGCACGGCAAGCGCGGATGCGATGATCACGACGACGGCGCCGAGTGCGAAGCCGCCCTCGATGTAGCCATATGCTATTTGTAGCTTGGAGAAGAACCCGAGGAAGGGCAACAGCCCGGCCAGGTTGAGGAAGCCCAGGAGCATCGCGGCAGAGGCCAGCGGATGCTCCCTGCCGATGCCCCTCATTCCGTCGAGGTTCCTGGTCCCCGCCGCATCTATGAAGATGCCGCTCGACATGAATAGGGCGGCCTTAGATATGCCGTGGGAGATCATGTGAATTACCGCGCCCGTGAGCGCGGCGAGCGCGGCCTGCTCGCCGAGGAAGCCGGCGGCGACGCCTAGGTAGGCTATGCCCATGTGGCTCACGGTGCTGTACGCTAGGAGCCTCTTGATATCGCTCTGGAGCATCATCATGAGGGCGCCAACGATGCTTCCAGCGGCCCCGAGCACGAAGAGGGCCGCCAGGACCGCCTCCCTGAAGCCCGCCAGCGCGCTGGTCGGCCCGAAGATGGTGTAGAGAAATCTCGCAGTTGCGTACACGCCGACGTTCACGAGGAGCCCCGAGAGGGCGGCCGACACGGGCGTGGGCGCCTCGGGATGGGCGTCGGGGAGCCAGAAGTGGTTGGGGAACAGCGCTGACTTATACGTGAAGACCCATAGGGCCATTGCCACGGACAGCAACGCGATGTACGCCAGCGCCCTCTGCTGGTTTCCCGCGGCCAGGTAGGCCAGGAGCCCCATGTTAACGGTGCCGTAGCCCGCGTAGAGCAGCACGACGGCGATGAAGTAGAAGCCAGTGGCGACGGCGCCTATCAGCGCGTACTTCGCGGCCGCCTCGACCGCCTCCGCCCTCTCCTTGTGGTATGCCACTAGCCCGTAGGCGGATATGCTCAGCACCTCTATCATTACGAACAGGTTGAAGGCGTCGCCGGTGTAGTAGCAGCCGAGGAGCCCGATCTCCAGCCCTATCAACAGGGCGTAATACCACTGCGGCTCGTCCAGGTGCCGCGAGTACCATCGGGAGTAGGCGACTATTGTTAACATCACGAGCGCGGTGAACAGCCCCAGGAGGGCGTTGAGCGGATCGATCTCGTAAACTATTCCGACGCTGGGCGGCCACCCTCCGTACAGGTACAGCACTGGCCTGCCGGTCCTGACAACATCGACGTAGGCGGCCACCGAGCCGGCCGCGGCGACGAGCGAGGCCGCGAGCGCTGCCATCCACGAGACGTCCTTCCTCTTGGTCAGGAGATCGAGCAGCGGGACTGAGAAGGCGATGATGCTCATGATCGGAAGCGTGGAGCCAAGGATTTGCTGTGCCACGTCCATCGAGCTCGCCTCACTCGAAGATTTTCGCGCAGTACTCCTCGAAGGTCTTCGAGATCTCCTCCCTCGCCCTCGCCGGATCCAGCGTCTTGGCGTCGATCCAGTGGACGTAGAAGCGCCTCCTGGCCTCGTCGACCTCGACTACGACCGTGCCAGGGGTGTTCGTTATGCTATTCGCGGTAGCCGTTACGGCGTAGTCGCTCCTCACCTCGAAGGGCACCTCGACTATCGCCGGGTTGACCGGCACCCTGGGGTGGAGGATCCTCTTTATGACGTCGACGTGGGCCTTGGTCTCGTCTATGGTGAAGTACCTCGCCGCGTACTTGGCCAGGTAGTACCACCTCGACGGCTGGAGGATCTTTCTTGGGTTCGAGATCGTGACATTCGAGAAGAGGTAGCCGGTTACGGCGGCGGCGATCGCGCCGGTGACGAGGTCGTAGCCCGTCGCGCTCCCGGTGAACGCTAGGTAGGTTGCGAAGGCCAGGAGCGCCACGGCCAGGGCCCTCGCAAGCCTTGCGCCCTTCATCCTCTCAGCCTCCTGATCCTCCTCATGTCGAGAGTTCCGTAGTTCCGGTAGAGCTGGCTTCCTAGGAACACCAGGAAGAGGGTGACGGCCAGGCCTATGACGACTGCGGTGAGCACGAGGGCCTGGGGGAGGGGATCCACGGCCCTCGACACGAACTCGGAGATCGACTGCGGCGAGGGGGGCTCAGTCAATATGGGCGGCCTCGGGTTGGCGGCGCCGGCCCACCTCCTGTAGCCTATGAATATAGCGAACGTGTTGAGCGTGTCGGACAGCATGGTGAGCGCGATCACCTTCTTCGTGTAGTGCGGCCTGTAGAAGACGCCGTAAAGACATAGTGCCACGTTCGCTATCAGCGATGCGAGGAACACGTTGAGCAGGTACGAGTTCAGGTCGATCACTTGCCCCCGCCCCCGGGTGCCAGGAGTATTACGAAGGCGAGCGAGAAGCCAGCGGCCACAGCCGCCAGCTCGAAGAGGTTAAAAAACCACAGAACGCCGCTGGTCAGGGCCCCGAACATCTCAGCTGGCATGCCTATCGGGGAGCCTGGCTTTGGCATGCTCTGGAACACGTAGGCATTGACGCCCTCGATGAGGCCGAGAAGGAACACGGCGATCGACGTTACGCCTATTCCAACGAGTCCCGCGCTCCTCAGGGCGAGCAGCTTCTCCCTGCTCACGCCTCGTTCGGCCATGAAGGCGAGCGAGAAGGCAACTATCATGGTCAGGGGTATCACGGCGACCGTCGCGCCGCCTTGGAAGCCGCCTCCCGGGGTCAGGTGGCCGTGCAATCCGATTGAGATGCCCACGGCGAGTATCATGGGGGCCGTCAGCCTAGCGGCGGTCTTCACGATCACCGAGAGCCCCGGGTTACTCGTCCGATGGACCTTTAGGGGCAGTCCGCGAGCCAGCGCCAGGCCGGCCATCAGGGCGAGGTAGAACACGGCGGTCTCGTACAGGGTGTCGAGGCCCCTGTAGTCCCAGACGATCGCTGTCACCGCCTCCGGCGAGTTGGCGGTGTACGGGTACGTGGCGTTGAACGTCGTGGAGAGGTAGAACGCGGCCAGCCCCCTGATCGATTCGCCAGGTATCACGTAGGCTCCGCTGATCAGCGCGAGGAAGCTCAGGGCGAGGATCACTGAGATCAGGACCAGGATTTCGATGTACGCCCTCATTTCTCCTCGAACCTCTCGGTCTTGCTTATGAGGACGATGATCACGCCCGGCACGAGGCCCACGGCGACGGGCAAGTACACGAGCACTATGTCGGGGGCCATCAAGAGGTAGTACATGATCGCGTAGAGCCCGCTCTGAAGCGCGCTATATATTACTGCCTTCACCAGGTCCCTCTCCCTCACGGCCAGGTACACAGCCACCGTGGACAGGAGGCCGCTGGCGGCGAGCAATGCGTACACCAAGGTCTCTGCTATCACGTTCATCACCCGCACAGGGTCCTATCCAGGGCGTCGTCCACGCACGGTTGCACCCTCGCCAGCCTGGCCCTGTGGACCCCCCTGGCAAGCGCGTGCGAGCCCGCCGCGCCCAGCACCAGGACTATGAACGCTGTCAGGACCCCCGCGCCCGCCACGAACCACCTCGACGTGCCCAGGTCTTCCAGCGTGAGTGCCACGAGCGAGGCGCCGAACATGGGGTACACGGAGCCCCAGATCGTGCCCACGGTCGCCGCATGTAGCCTCAGGTAGAAGTTCTTGAACCTGTGGAACCCTATCGCGGACACGATGCTTGCGAAGGCGCCAAGGACCATCAGGGCGGAGCCCACGGCCCTTAGGGCCATTACCACTGCACCGGCGAGGTCAAGCACCGAGATCACCCCTCTCGAGGTACTTGGCCACGTATATGTCGAGGGCGTAGACCCACAGCGCCAGCGGGATCGCGACCACGGTAAGGATGGGTTCCTTGAAATATATTGAGAGGAGTATGAAGAGCGCAATAGTGATGTAGGTCATGGTGTCGATGGCCAGGACCTGATCGCCTAGCGTCGGGCCCTTTACGGCCCTGACGAAAAGTATGGCGATGGCCGCCAGGTACGCGCAGGCGACCCCGAGCAGGACGTCATAGACGATCATCAACCCGTCACCCTCCCCGTGGCCAGCGTTTGCTCGGAGGAGTCCGGCCTCGAGGGCCCGGAGAGCTCGAACCTGTTCGTGACCACAAACGCGTTGAAGGGGCACACCGCCACGCACCTGTAACAAAACACACATCTGCCGTAATTTATTAGCGGATAAAGCCTCCGCACGTTGGCCTTCGAGGTCGCAACGCCCTCGGGGATCTTGGCCATCTTTATCGCGTCCGCGGGGCACTCGATCGCGCAGAGGGAGCAGCCCGTGCACTTCATGAGGTCAACGTAGTGGGCCCCCCTGAACCCCTCCTCGACGTCGGCTGGCTCCCTCGGGTACTGGAGGGTCGCCGCTCGGCTGACCAGGTTCCTAAAGGCGAGGCCCGCGAGCTTCAGCCTCGCCACTGCGATCCCCCGCCCGCGGTGAGCTGCCTCAGCGAGATGCGGTACGTGCGCCCCTCCTCGGGCTCCCTGACGACGGCCCTTTCCATACACGATATGCATGGATCCAGCGACGTGAGTATCACAGGCAGGTCGGCAACGGTGTACCCGACGTAAAGGAAGGCCGAATTAATTATGTTGTTGAAGCTCGGGGTTCTGATCTTTACCCTGTAGGGGTTGGTGCTCTTGCCATCGCTCATGACGTAGTATGTTAGCTCGCCCCTCGGGGCCTCAGCCCTGCTGTAGACCTCGCCGGCCGGGAACTTCCTCGGAAGCTTTCTCTCGTCGGGCACTGGGTTGCCGTCGCTGGGCAACCTGTCGAGGATTTCCAGCGCCATGTCGATCGACTCGAGCGTCTCGTCCCACCTGACCATCATCCTAGCCCACGAGTCGCCCTCCTCCCTCACGACGACGTTGAAGTCGAGCTCGCTGTACGCGTCGTACCTCTCGCTGGCCCTCACGTCGATCCTGACGCCGGAGGCCCTGGCGATGGGCCCAAGAAGCGAGTGTGAGAGGACGTCGGCGGCCCTGGCCCTCCCCACCCCCACCAATCTCTTGAGGATCGTCTCGTCCTCCTCGAACACCTTCCTGTAGTACTCCACCCTCGGCCTGAGCGCCCTAAGGAGGGACCTAATCCTATCGCGCGACTGATCGTCGAGGTCCCTCCTGACGCCGCCAACCATCATGTAGTCGGCCATGACCCTGTTCCCGGTCAGTATTTCCTTTGCCTTCATGACCTTCTCCCTGTCCAACATTATGTTCATGAACAGGTTGTCGAAGCCCACGTTCTCGGCCATGATTGCGTTCACGAGCATGTGGCTGTGGATCCTCTCGAGCTCCAACGCGAGGACCCTAAGGTACTGGGCCCTCCTGTTCGGCCTCACGTCGAGTAGCTCCTCGAGAGCCCTCACGTAGCAGTTCGTGTGGACCGCGTTGCATATGCCGCAGATCCTGCCGACTATGAATATGTCCCTGTAGAAGCTGTTCCTCTCGCACAGCTTCTCCACCCCCCTGTGGTTGTATCCAGTGCCGATCTCCACCCTGACTATTTCCTCGCCATCGGCGTAGGCCTTGAGGAGGACAGGCTCATGTATGGCTGGGTGCTGCGGCCCCACTGGGAGCTCGACGGATATGGGGATCTCAATGACCCTCTTCTCCCCCAAGTCACACACCTGCGTCCTTCCTCAGCGGGAAGGCCTTCGCTGCAACGTCCTGCGGGACCAGGAAGCCCCTCCTTAGGTGGGGGTTGCCCCTGAACGCTATGCCGAGCATGTCGTAGGTCTCGAGCTCGCCCGCCAGGGCCCCGGGGACCAGGTCTGCGATGCTGTCCACGGACGGCGACTCCCTCTCCACTAGGGTTCTTATGACGATCGTTGTCTCACTTGGCAGGAGGACGACGTAGTAATCAATTCTCATCTTTCCCTCGTCCTTGAGATCCGTCCCCGCGATCGTGGAGAGGTAGAAGCCGTGGGATCCGAGCAGATCGGCCAGCCTCGCGAATGCCTCCCTAACGCGGCCTGGCTCGACGACGAATACGCGCCTCCCGGGCTTAATAGTGGTGGTAGTGCTGGATAGGCGCTCGAGCATTGCAAGGGCTTCCTCAACACCCGCCATCCGCCTCCCCCGACTTGATCTTCTCCAGAAGCTTCGCAAGGCCTTCGATTATCGCCTCCGGCCTCGGGGGACAGCCGGGCACGTACATAGAGACGGGGACAACCTTGTCAGCCCCGCCGACCACTGAGTACGAGCCCGAGAATACGCCGCCGTCTATTGCGCACGCTCCCACGGCCACCACGTACTTTGGGCACGGCATCTGTTCGTATAGCCTCCTCAGCCTCTCGGCAGCCTTCTTCGTGACGGCCCCGGTCACCACGAGGATGTCTCCGTGCCTAACGCTGGGCGCCAGCCTGATCCCGAACCTCTCGGGATCGTACTTCGGCGTGAGGGCTGCCAAAACCTCTATGTCACAGCCGTTACAGGCTCCCGTGTTAAAGTGCACGAGCCAGGGGCTATACCTCACGAGCTTGTACAGGCGCCCGCCCTTCGTGGCGCGCGTGGGCATGTGCATCCACGAGCAAAATGGGGGTGATGCCTTTAATATGAGGATGGAAAAAAGTTCTGTGAAGCTGTTTATTTGTGCAATGGAACTTCAGAGCGCGCTCGTGAATATGTCCTTGACGACGTCCTCGGCGACTGGGAACGGGGTGCTGACGGTCATGTAAGAGAGCCTCTTGAGTGCGTACTCGACGACCTTCGCGACGTCCTGCTCCGTGAAGCCGTAGTTGCTCAGCCTCTCCTTGAATCCCACGCTCTCCTGGAACGATGCAACCGCCTTCATGGCCCTCTCGGCATCCTCGGCGATCGGCTTGACGTAGGGGTTAACGTGCCTCACTATGCTTGCGGACTCGGCGGGCCTTGCCTTGTGCGTGTAGTAGACGACCCTTGGGCCTAACATCGCCAGGCCGGCGCCGTGCGGTAGCTCGGGCTTCAGCCCGCTCAGGGCGTGCTCTATGGCGTGGTTGATGTGCGTGCTGGCCAGGTCGATGCTTATGCCGGCCAACATCGATGCGTAGAGGAGCCTCGACCTGAGCTGCAGGTTGCCTAGGTCCTTGACGGCCAGGGGCAACGTCGAGGCTATTATCGATGCCGCAGCGGTCGATAGCGTTTCGACGAAGGGGTTGGTGCTGGTCGAGGTAGCGGCCTCGTAGGCGTGGTAGAAGGCGTCGAGCGTCGTGTAGATGGTCTGTTCCCTGCTCAGGGTCAAGGTGTACCTCGGGTCGTCGACGCTGGTGTCCGGGTACTTGACGGATAGCCCGTGCTTCTCCCGAGTGTCGTCTAGCGTCGCGACGGCGTACCTGTCGACCTCGGTCCCAGTCCCATGCGTCAGGTTCACCGCCAGGAGTGGCAACGACCCCCTCGGCCTGTAACCTGCCACCAGGTCCTTGACCCTCCTCCCGGAAACTACGATCACAGACGCTATCTTGGCAGTGTCTATCACGCTTCCGCCGCCTATCGCAACGATCGCGTCGACCCCCTCCCTCCAGAACCTCTCGGCAGCCCTCTCGGCCTGGCTGGCGAAGGGGTTCGGGGTCACCTCGTTGAAGATCGTGTACGATATGTTCAGCTCCTCGAGGATTTTCAGCACGTCCCTCAGGGCCCCGGAGAGCTCGGCCGACCTGGCCCCCGTGACTATGCCGACCCTCGTGAGACCCGTGAAGAAGCCCCTGGCCTTCTCTAAGGCTCCTTCGCCGAAGTATAGGGTCGTCTCCTGGTACTTGATCGAGAACACGCCAGTGCCCAGGAGTACCACCTCGCCTCGATATAATGATCGTGTTCCGGGCTGAAAAACCCGTGCCAGCTCGCGAGGCTCAGGGGCCTAGGATCTTCCCGAGGTCCAGCTTGAGGCCGCTGCCCGTCAGCACCACTAGGACGGTCCTGCCGCTGGCGACGGCCCTGAGCTTCTGCAGGGCCGCGTAGGCGGCTGCAGACGTCGGCTCAACTACTAAGCCCAGGTCGAGGAGCTCCCTCATCGCTGCCAGCACCTCGCTGTTGCCCACGAGCACTACGTCGCCCCTGCTCTCGGAGACGGCCCTGGCTATTTCCTGGAGCCTCGGCGGGTTAGGAACCATTATCCCGTCTGCGAGGTCCGAGGCCTCGCCCTTGATCTCCATTCCCTTCAGGGCCTTGGCCAGCGGCTGGACGCTGTATCCCTGAACCGCGAACAATCTGGGCATCTTGTTGGAGAGGCCGAGCTCTATCAGGCTCCTGAAGCCCTCTGCCAGGCCCAGGAGCAGGCCCCCGGAGCCCACCGGCACCACTGCCATGTCGGGCACCCCGGCCTCCTCGAAGACCTCGTAAGCTATGGTTGAGGCCCCCAGCACGTAGAGGTAGTTCCAGGTGTGGGCCACGTAGTACATGGTCTTCGACATCTCCTCCGCGATCGCTGGGCACTCGCCCCTGTCCGGGGCCTCGATCACCTTGGCCCCAAGAGATCTCGCGAGCCTCTTCTTGCCCTCGGGGGCGGTCGCGGGCATGACTATGTTGGCGCTCATGCCGTAGGCCCTAGCGTAGAGTGAGATCGATATGCCGGTGTTGCCGCTGGTGTCATCGACCACCTCGGAATAGCCCAGCAACTTGGCCAGCGAGAGCGCGAGGCTGGTGCCCCTGTCCTTGAAGCTCCCGCTGGGGTTGAGGTGATCAAGCTTGAAGAGCACCTTCGCCCCGCCGATCTCAAGCCATAGGGATGGGGTGCCACCTTCGCCGAGGCTGCGGAGCGGCGATAGCGGCAACATCCCGGAATACCTGGCCACGCCCCTGCCCTTAGGCTCGAACCTCCTCTGGTACGCGATGTCGAGTGGCCTGCCGCACCTCGGACATCTCCAGTGATAGGCGGTAAGGGGCGCCTCGAAGCCGCAGTACTTACACCTCCAGCGAGCGCCAGCCTCCAAGTCGCGCCCCTCAATCTCTCGGGAATTGCCCCGAGGACTAAAACGGTTTTGTCGGCCTCAGCGTTTCATGAACTCCTTCCTCACCTTCTCGCGCACTTCCTCGGCAGACCTCAGCTCCTCCACAGCCTTCTGTATGAGCTCCCTGCTAGCCTCTATCCCCCTCCTGACGAAGTAGCTCACAGCCTCACTCCTGGTCCTGAACACGCCCAGCCTCACGAGCTCGTCTATTAGCTTCAAGTCCTCCTCGGGGATCCTGGCGGAGACCAACCTTTTTGTAGCGGCTGCTATTTCTCCCAACCCCCTCTCGACCTCCTCGAACGCGGACCTGGCGAGCCTCTTGGTCTCCTCGACGGCCTTGGCTCCAGCCTCCACGGACATCTCTATCATCCTCTCCACGCCTCGCAGGGCCTCCCTGAGGATCCCGGCCAGCTGGGTGGTTCCGATGCCGCCGCGCTCCAGCTCCTCGACCAAGCCCTCGAGCCTCCTGGTGAGGTCATCTATCCCCTTCCTGAGCCTTGCCAGCGCCTCCTCCGCCTTGCCCTCGCCCAGGAGCCTCTCCACGTCCCCCAGGAGGCCCTCCAACTCGTCCCTCAGCTTCCTGAGCTCATCCTTGGCGCTAGACAACTGGGCATCGCCCGTGTACATGTATACATAGTCCCCTTAAAAACCTCAGCGCCTCGGCTTCGGGAGCCTGACGCCCGTGATGACTACGTCCCTGTTAAACATCCAGAAGGAGAGCGCCATCGCCAGGGACGTCGTGGAGGCGAGCACGGCGATCGACGCAATCAGAGGGGATGGGTCCCGCATCAGCATCGCGTAGGCGGCCACGCCGGGGACCTGGGAGACCGTGAGGCCGGCCACGATCGCCTCCACCAGGTCCCCGCTGGGGCCTAAGAATAGCTGCGCGACCCCTGCTCCGATGAACACCATGACGAGCGGGCCGGAGAGCACGCCGGCGGACCTCTCGTCCGAGACGATCGACGCCAGGAGGGCGGCGAGCGAGCCGCTGTACAGGATGCCGAGGCCCATTGATACGATAACGTAGGGCGCCAGCGCAACGAGCTGGCCGACGTCGGGGGCCTGGCCGATCGCGGAGGGGCTGGCCCCCCCGCTCTGCGGGAGGCCGCTGGCGAGTGCCGGAACGATGATTGAAGCAGCGTACACAGCCATGACCATTAAAGATGCGACGAACGCCCCCGCGAGCTTGGCCAACACTATGGTGCTCCTCCTGATGGGTTGCGCGAGGAGCATCTCGAACGCCTTCTCCGCCTTTTCCATGGCGACGGAGCTGGCCACGAAGCCAGCGTTCAAGCCCATCAACATGGCCACGGCTATTCCAGCAACTTCCGAGAAGCTGAAGAGCGCGTTCAGCTCGCCGTAGCTAACTATGCGCCCCCTCACATTCACGGTCAAGCTGACGCTGAGGGTTGAGTTAAGGATTGCGGCTGCATTGCTTGCGTTGCCCGCTAGGGAGGCCGCCACCGCGCTCCTGAGGTCGTTGACGAACCTGTTGACGAGGCCCCCGACGGCGCTCAGCTTAAGCGCGCTGAGGTCGCCCTGCGTCACGGTCGCATTGAGGGTCACGAGCCCGTTGGAGGCCATAATCGAGCTCAAGTTGCCTGGGAGGAAGATCGTGAAGTCGCAGTGGGGGTTGCCGGAGTCGCTGGACGTGATGGCCACATCCCATCTACTCGTCGAGTTCATGATGTCGAGCGCACGGAGCAGCTCCGGCGAGGTCCCCTCGACGACGGCGCAGACCGGGACGCGGCCGCCCTCGAGGGCGCTGGCGACGTTCGACGCCGCCGAGGACCCGAGGTAGCTGAAGAAGGCGTAAAACAGGCCTATCAACGCGAGCGTTGCTATGAACGCCGGGCTCCTTATGTAGGCCTTTACCTCCCTGGCCAGCAGGGTGCTAAAGGCCGTACTCGCCACCTATCAATTTCATGAACAGCTCCTCGAGGTTCCTGGACGACGTCGACTCCATCAGTTCCCTCGGGCTTCCCTCGGCCATCAGGGAGCCCCGGTAGATTATGCCGACCCTATCGCACGTCGTCTCGACCTCGAGCATGTTGTGGCTGCTCATGAGCACGGCTGCCCCGCCCCTCGCTGCGCTCCTTATGAGCCTCCTGACGTAGACGCTGTTCTCCACGTCCAGGCCGCTGGTTGGCTCGTCGAGCACAAGCAACTTCGCGCCGGAGGCCAATGTAACGCTGAGGGCCAGTATCCTCTTCATTCCCTTGCTGTAAGTCCTCACGGGCCTCGAGAGGTTCTTGCCCAGCCTCGAGATCTCGATCGCGTCCGCAATCCTTCTCTCCAGCTCGGCGCCCCTCGCCCTTAGCGAGAGCATGAACCTAATGAAGTCGAGGCCCGTGAGATCCCTGTAGGCGCCCGCCTCCTCGGGCAGGTACGCCAGGAGACCCCGCGCCCTCAGGGGCTCCCTGACAGCGTCAACGCCGTAGACGAAGACGTCGCCGCTCGTGGGCTTGAGCAGGGTTGCCACGATCCTGAGGGTCGTGGTCTTGCCGCTCCCGTTCGGCCCCACCAGCCCGTAGACCTCGCCCTCGCGAACCGAAAAGGAGAGGTTCCTGACGCCCACGACGTTACCATATACCTTGGTCAGGTTGTGCACTGAGAGCGCCTCCGGCAACTCGGCATCCTCGAGGCTATTGAAGGATCCTGCGCACGATTAATTAAAGGCTTTTTCTTAGCTCGGCCCTCGAGGGCGCGTGGGAGGCGCCAGCCTTGCAGCTGGAAAGGAGCGTTGCCGGCATAAGGGCCAAGCTATTCTACATAGATGCGGCGTCGACCCTCGGGTTCTCGAAGGTCGAGGTGAGGCCCTGCGGAGAGGGGGCCTACTGCGGACACGTGGACGTGCGGGGAGGCGACGGCTACGTCTTCGTCGACCTGGAGGGGGAGGGGACTCTTAGGGCGAACGACCTCGTTTACGCGATCTACAAGTCGCCTGGCGAGGGACCCGACAACAGGTTCGTCCCCGTGCCGAAGGGTCCAGTGAACCTGGAGATCTCCCCCTCAGCTGGGGGGCCCTACGGGGAGAGGGTCTTCGAGCTGCGCGGGACGTACTTATACGTGAAGGAGCCCCTATCCTTCAGGTTCGTCGTCAGGGCGTCCCTGCTGGCCGACCTGGCGGAGTACACGAACGACCGCTACCTGATAGGCGCCCTGAACAGGGCGCTGGACGAGATCGAGGTGGCGGGGCTCTCGGAGGAGCAGCTCGAGGCGGCTTCGACGTACAGCATCGTGAAGCCGCCTTTTTACATTAGGTGGAAGGAGTACTACGATATCAGGCTCGATCCGAAGTCGAGGTCCATGGATCCCAACGAGCTATCGGCCATGGCCGAGAGGGCCCTCGAGGTGCTCGACAGGGAGCTCGAGAAGGTGCTCGAGGGGCCGTCGCCGCCGATAGGCACGCTTTACGCCGTCGGCCACGCGCACATAGACGTGGCGTGGCTCTGGACCCCCGAGATCACGAGGCAGAAGCTCGCAAGGACCCTGTGGAACGTTCTATCGCTTGCCAGGAGCTACGAGATGAAGTTCGCTCTATCGAACGCGCTCTTCATCGAGTGGCTCAGGGAGGAGCCAGGGCTGTACGAGAAGGTCAAGGAGGCTGTGGCAAAGGGCGTGGTCGTCCCCGTGGGCGGCATGTGGGTCGAGAGTGATACCAACGTCGTCGGCGGGGAGTCGCTCGTGAGGCAATTCCTCTACGGTCAGAGGAAGCTTCTGGAGGAGTTCGGCGCGACAACCGAGGTCGGCTGGCTGCCCGACTCCTTCGGCTATGCCGCCTCCCTCCCCCAGATACTCTCAAAGTCGGGGATAAAGATCTTCTTCACGCATAAGCTCTATTGGAACAAGGCGAACAGGTTCCCCTACTCGGTGTTCGTGTGGGAAGGGGTGGACGGCAGCCGCGTCATAGCCGTGAACTACGCCACTTACGGGAGCGACCTGTCGCCCAGGCAGGTCGTGCGCGCCTGGAAAGATCATACGAGCTCGGACGTCCCAGCGTTCATCGCGTTTGGCCAGGGGGATGGGGGAGGGGGGCCCACGTGGATGATGATGGAGAGGCTCAGGGCCTACTCCAGGGCTCCTGGCATCCCGCGGCTGTTGCTGGCGGATCCGAGGAGGTACTACGAGGATGTCAAGGGCCTCAGCCTGCCGGTGTGGAGGGGCGAGCTATACCTCGAGACGCACAGGGGGACGTACTCGACCGGGACAAAGATCAAGAGGCTGATCAGAGTCGCTGAGGAGGCCCTGAAGGACCTCGAGGTCGTCAGCTTCATGGCTGGCAAGTGCGTCGATTACAAGGATCTGTGGCTCGAGCTACTTGAGGCATGCTTCCACGACGTGGCGTCTGCGACGGTCATCAGGGAGGTCTACGACCTCTACGTCGAGAGGTTGGAGAGGCTCGTTGCGAGGGTTGAGGGCGAGATCGCCAGGATCTCCCGGGAGCTCAGCCGAGGAGACGGGGTCCTCGTGGTGAACACCTTGCCTTGGAGGAGGGTCGACGTGGCCCCGGCCAAGGTCGCCGGCGCAATCCAACAGGAGATCATGGGGCAGGTGCACTCGCTCGTGGAGGCCCCTCCCCTGGGCTTCGCCAGCTATGCCGAGGGCGAGGGCGAGGCAGCCAATCCGCTGCCGGCGGACGGACTCTCGATCTCCAACGGGAGGCTCCTAGTGAGGGCGGACGGCAGCATCGTTGACCTCGAGGAGGACGTGGAGGTCGTCACTAGGTCCGCGATCGTGGCCTGCGAGGACATACCGGCCGAGTGGGATGGGTGGGACCTCGAGCCGTGGTATAGGAGGCTCTGCAGGGAGGTCGAGCGAACCGGCGCGAGGCTCGTCGAAAGGGGTCCCCTAAGGGCATGCCTCGAGGTGGACTACAGGCACAGGGACTCAGAGTTCACGGAGAGGATCTGCCTGTGGAGGCACGCCAACAGGGTTGACTACTCGTTGAGGGGGAACGTCCTCGACAGGCTGAAGGTGTTCAGGAAGACCTTCGAGCTGGGCTTCTGGCCCACTAGGGCCATGGCCGAGATCCCCTACGGGGTCATCGAGAGAAGCCTAGCGCCGAGCAACCCGTGGGAGGAGGCGAAGTTCGAGTTCCCGGTGTGGAGGTGGCTGGACGTGTACTCATCGAGCTACGGGTTCGCTGTGTTTAACAAGGGGAGGCCCGGCCACAGCGTTGACGGAAACGTCGTCGGCATAACGCTCGTCAAGACGCCGCTGTTCCCCAACCCGCACCTGGACGTGGGCGAGGTCCGGGCCGACTATGCCATTTACCCCCACAGGGGCGACTGGAGGGAGGCAGAGGTTCCAAGGAGGGCCCTCGAGTACCACAGGCCGTTGCGGGTGTCAAGGGGCTCGTCGAATAGGAGCTTCCTCGAGATAGGGGAGCCCAACGTCTTGCTCGAGACCATAAAGTGCGGCGAGTCGCGCGAGGGCTTCGTGGCCAGGCTCTGGGAAACGTATGGGGGCTCAGCCGTCGTGGAACTCGGGGGCGTCGAGCTCGACATCCCCGAGCTCAGGGAGCTCGCGAGGACGAGGAAGTTGCGCTTCAGGCCCTTCGAGATCAAGACCGTCAGGCTGGAGTAAGGGGCTTCGACGGGGGCCCATTCTCTACCGCGCCGCTGGCTCAGGTTTTTCCGCTCCCCGGCCGTATACTCAATGCAAGAGCCCGGCAAGGCCAGGCGTAGGCGATGGTGTTCGTCCCCTACGGAGCCGAGGCACTCGGGAGGAGGCCCTACGTCACGTGGGCGCTGATAGCGGCCAACGTCGCAGTCTACGTCATGACGAGCTACAACAGCTTCCTGCTACAAACAGACCAGTGGGCCATAGAGCGCTTCGGGTACGTCCCGGGCATCCAGGACCCCCTCCAGCTGGCCTTCAGGGCGCTGGCGAGCATGTTCGTCCACGCCGACATACTCCACATAGCGTTCAACATGTACTTCCTGTACGTGTTCGGCAGGGCTGTCGAGGGCTTCCTCGGCAGGGCCAAGTACGCGGCGCTCTACTTCCTCTCAGGCCTCGCGGCAATAGCGTTCTACACCGGGACCGTCCCCCTCGCCGGCTACTACTCGCTCCTGGTGCCGGCCGTTGGAGCCTCGGGAGCCATCAGCGGAGTCCTCGGGGCCTACTTCCTCCTGTTCTCCAGGTCGAGGCTATCGATCTGCGGCCTGATCCTGCTGTTCCCCCTGTGCGTGGCGTTGCCCGCATGGGCGTTCCTGCTCCTCTGGTTCGCCGAGCAAGTGCTCTACGGCCTGATGAGGCTGGGCGGGGTTGCGTACTTCGCTCACGTGGGAGGCTTCGTGCTCGGTCTCGCTGTAGCCTTCTTCGCCGAGCGGAGGAGGGAGGGCGAGTACAGAGCTGGGGGCCTCGAGGAGCTGATACGCGAGCTGCAGGGGCTGGGCCACAGGCCGGCAGTGCAGAGCCTCAGCGGGGCAGCGAAGGCTGCCCTCGTCGCCCTGCTGGCGCTTTCGCTCGTTGCGGCGGCGTACTCGATGGCGCAAGTGGTCGCGCACGGCGACGTCTACTACCTCAGCGTGGACGTCGGGGGGAGCAGCGACGTGGTCACGCTAGCGGTCCGCGACCACTCGGTAGACGTTTACAGGGACAGCCCAGCGGACTACGTGAGGATTTTGCTCAACAGGTTGCCCAACTCGTTCTTCTACAATGCGAGCGCCTGCGGGGCATCGCTGGAGCTCGACGGGACCTATGACGTGATCGTAGGGGGGCTCTCGGTGCCGGTCACCCTGAGGGCCCATGCCGAGTACTACCCCTCGTGCGCCATAGAGTTCGCGCAGGGGACCATGAGCTCCAGGGTGGTGACGCTCACGCAATACGGCTACAGCTACGGCCAGTGGTTCACGGTGAACTTCTCGATGAGGTCCACGATGTTCACTGGGTGGTGGTTCCTGGGGGCGACAGCGCTCGTCTCGACGGCACTCTCGGCGATCTCGATTGCGTGCGTTGCTGCCTACAGGCCTAGGCGCTTTGAGGAGTTGCCCAGGACTCCGATAGGCTACACCTACATGTAGTGCGAGGAGAGGATGAGGAAAAGGTGAAAAAGAAAGGGGCTGGAAAACCGGCTTTTTAGATCGTCCTTTCCTCTCTGTAGAATATCTTGCCCAGGCTGGCTGGGGGCAGGAGCGTCCTGCCAAGGCTGGTCTTGCTATACGCCAGCATCGCTATGAGGGCGAACGCGAAGGGTATGGCCTTGGCCAGGTCCGCGGAGATTCCGAAGAGCGCTCCCAGCCTGATGTAGTAGTTGAACAGGCCTCCGAACAGCAGGGACAACGGCATGAGCACTAGCGGATGTCGTCCCGCTGAGAGAGCCACGGTGAAGGCAAGCCACCCGAAGCCCAGCAGGTAGCTCTTGATGTCCCAGTAGTGGTACCAGAGTAGCGGGAACAGCGACGCCCCGAGGCCGAGTATGGCGAATCCCAGGAAGCCCGCAAGCGCCCTGATCTTCATCACGTCGACGCCCAGCGCCATTGCGGCGTGCGGGCTCTCGCCGCACGCCCTTATCGCGGCCCCGAGCTTGGTCTTGGACAACATGAGCTCGATCAATATTCCAATGGCCAGCGCCGCTGCCACGGCAGCTACGTAGTATATGGCCGTGGGAGGGTACGAGAAGGCTGAAATGTTGCCGACCGCGCGCCTCACGGGGTATCCTATCATTATTCCGATGCCGTAGCCGACGAACATGAACGAGAGGCCGAGGGCGCCGTGGCTTATCGGGAGCGCCGTCATGGCTATGGCCATCAGAAGCCCGACGAGGCCGGCGGCAACGGCTGCCGCTATCGAGCCGACCAAGGGGGAGTTGCTGAGCAATGCCCCTGCCACGGCGACGCCGGTGGACATGAAGAACACCCCGTCTATGGCCAGGTCCAACATGCCAGCCTTTTCGAACACGCTGTGGCCGAGCGCTATGAGGTAGGTTGTGGCGAACGAGGCTGCGAGGCCTATGGCCACGTCGCCGAGCACGTTCGTCACGGCCATCACCTCACGATCCTAACCTCGTATTCGACCAGGAACCTTAACAGCGAATAGGCCAGCAGCACCATGCCTATCACCAACAAAGTCTGCTCCAGGCCGCCGAGCCCTGCGATCTGGAGGCTTATCCCGGCGTTCCTCAGGGCGCTCACCACGTACGCCGTCACCGGGATGAAGGGCAACTCGATCATCGCTAGCCACGCGACCAAGATTGCGAGGTACCCGTAGCCGGCCGTCTGGGCCTCTATGGGATAGGGGATCCTGTACCAGTAGCCCAGCATGAAGAGGGCGCCCGCTATGCCAGCCATTGCTCCCGAAATGGTTAGCGCCGTCATGTACTGCCTCCTCACGCTCGAGCCAGTCACGATCAGGAAGTCCGGGTTGGTGCCGACGATCTTCAGCTTCAGTCCCACGATGGTCCTTGAGTATAGAAGCCATGCGAGTAGCGCGAAGGCCACGGCCGCGGCCAGCCAATAGGCATAGTACATCAGCTGGTAGGCCATGCCGTAGGCCCACTCCTCGAGGGCCCCTAGGGGGCCCGGCGGGAACTGTTGCAGGGGCTGTTGCCACATTACGTTAATCCTATAGGAGCTGTTGATGTCGTCGGTTCTCACGTAGCCGAAGACGTGCTTACCCCTCAGCGGGCCGTGGACCAGGTAATCGACTATGTAGTATGCGATGTAGTTGAGGATCAAGGTCACCGGGACCTCGTCGAGGCCCGTGTACGCCTTGATCGCGCCGGCGATCAGGCCCCAGAGGCCTCCCATTGCTCCGGCGGCGGCGATCGAGAGCGCTATGTAGGGCAAGGGGGAGCTCTCCGGCTGCGGAAAGAATACTAGCAGGATGTACGCCACGGGAATCATGGCGATGAAGAACTGTCCCTCGGCCCCGATGTTCCAGATCGATGCCTTGAAAGATATCGCCAGCGCGTAGCCCAACATGGTCAGTATCAGGAAGTCCATGACCAGTGCAGGCGATACGAAGGACATGATGATGGTCGAGAAGGTCTCAACGGGGCTCTTGCCGAAGGCCCACAGCACAACGCTGAAAAGCAACATGCCAACGAGCACGGACATTGCCGATATGAGGGCCCGCCCCCCCTTGAGCTCCTTCCTCCTCCTAAGCACCACTAGCCTCAATTACATCACCATAGCCCTTTCTATCTCGTCTCTGCTAGCCCTTTCGGGATCGAATGGGCCTACGATTTCTCCGCTGTTCATCACGAGCACTTTGTCGCTCACCTGCAGGACTTCGTCGAGGTCCTCGGAGGCGAAAAGTATTGCCGTTCCCTCCTTGGAGGCCTTCTCCTTCAGCAACTTCCTCACGTACATGCTCGTGACCTCGTCGAGGCCGCGCGTTGGGTTATAGGCCACGAGGGCCTTCTTAGCGAATGTCAGCTCCCTTCCCACCAGCACCTTCATAATGTTGCCGCCCGATAGGACCTTCACTGGGACCCTCTCGTCTTTTGCCAGGACCTGGTAGCTGTTGAGTATTTCCTTGGACACGCCCTTCACGGCCCTCCACCTCACTATGAAGCCGTTCCTTTGGAATAGTGCTGCGACGTTTTCGAGTATGCTGGCATCTGCGGCGACCCCGTACTTCAGCGGGAGGTCCGGTATGAATCCGACGCCGAGGTCCCTGGCCTTGCCTATCCCCTTATTAGTTATCTCAACGTTGTCGATGAACACCTTGCCTCTGTGCGCCTTCCTGAGGCCCACTATCGCCTCGAGCAACTCCCTCTGCCCGTTGCCGACGATGCCCGCTATCCCGACGACCTCGCCCGCCCTCACTG
>JBEULI010000040.1:0-9520 GCA_041287395.1 Desulfurococcaceae archaeon | reverse complement strand
CCGCGTACACCGACCTGACCACGTAGGGAAGCCTCCTCACGCTGAACGATATTACGAGGACGGACCACGCCTGGAAGGTGGTTACCGAGAACGGGTTCAGGAACGAGAGCGCCGGCACTGCGGAGCCGAGGTAGCCGAAGAAGAAGAGGTAGCCGAGGGCTATGACCAGCCCCGGTATGGCTATCGGCACGGTCGCGATCGAGTCGAGGAGGTTGGACAGCCACCTGATCTTGATCCTGGCCGCGCTGTAGCCGATCATCACCGACAGGAGGACCGCTATCAGCACCGACGACGTGGCGTAGAGGAGCGTGTTCTTGAGCCAGTTGACGACATTCGGGTCGATGAATATCGAGGCGAAGTTTGAGAGGTAGGACGAGGGATCCGAGGAGAACCTCAGCTGGAAGCCGAACGGCGGCAGCACGTTGAGCGCCATCAGCACCACGCTGATCTGCGGCATGGCAGTGAATATCACCAGGGGGAAGACGAAGAGGTAGATGGCCAGGAGGCCCAGGGGGCCCGGCCTCCTCACCCTCGGGACGAGCCTCCCTCCCCTGCTTATCATCGCGTAGGCCCTCATGCCCACGTAGTTCCTTACCATGATGAAGCCCATCACCGCCAGGAGCAGCATCACGACGCCCAGCGCAGCCATCTGGGGCGAGATGACGCCCTGCTGGCTGAGGAAGTTAGTGAATATCTGGTAGCTCATCACGTTCGGATAGTTGAATATTATCGGGGAGCCGAGGTCCTCGAGGCTGAATATGTACACCAATACCGCGCCGGCGGCTATGCCGGGCAGGGCCAGGGGCAGGGTCACGCTCGTGAACAGCCTGAGGCCCCTGGCGCCCAGGTTCTCGGCCTGTTCCTCCATGCTGGGATCTATGTTGATCAGGCTCGAGTACGTGTTGAGGTACACTATTGGGTAGAACGTTATTATTTGGGCCACGGCTATGCCGGCGAGGTCCTTGATCATGATTTTGAAGCCGAAGAGCTTGTACGTTATCATTGAAAGGAGGCCGTAATCGCTCAGGAGCTCCTTCACCACGAAGGCGTTGACGAATGGCGTGACGAAGAGGGGCACCATGGCCAGGACCCTGAGCACGTTCCTGCCTGGGAAGTCGTACCTGGCGATCACGAAGGCCACCACGACCCCGAGGACGGTCGCGACGCTCGTGACTATTGCAGCCACTATCAGGCTGTTGAGCAGGATCCCGTAGTTCACCCCCGTCACTATCAGCTCGGGGACTCCGCCAGCGTCGATGATCGTGTACGCGGTCTCCCACGGGAACGGCGTCCTGACGTAGCCCATGAACCTGTTCCTGAGTATGTCGTAGAAGTTGGAGAGGGGGGTGCCCCCGGCCGGCGGCACGAAGGAGTACGCGAGCATGGTCGCCACGGGAATTACCAGGAACAACGTGAGGTAGGCCACGCCAGCGAAGACGAATGCCCAGACCACCGGATCTAGCTCGAAGAGCGTGTTCCTGATCCTCCTGGCGAGGCCTGCCCTCGCGGCGCCCTCCGCGGCCCTAGCGGCAGTCCTCCTCTCGCCGATGTAGCCGGCGAAGGTCGCCGCTATGAGGGGCAGTAGCGCTATTGCAATGGCCATCGGAGCGCCCTCCAGGGCGAGCATGCCCTCGACGACCACGTAGAGCAGCGACAGGAAGACGAGCAGGCTCTTCGCGTAGCTGAACTTGACCGAGTAGTAGTCGAAGCCGGCCACGTAGACCAGGAAGCCCAGGGCGGCCGAAGCCAGCCACAGCAACTCGACGACGGTGGCGTCCGCGAGCTGTAAAAGGTAGAGGGCCGCGTAAATGGAGCCGATCAAAGCGCCCAGCAAGAGCGTCCTGTAGGGGCCTATTACACGTCGCACGGGAGAGTCACCAGGTCCTTGGGGACAGGCATGACGTTAGGGGAGATTAAAAAAGCTGTATGCATAGGTAGCGCACGTACGCCTACTACTACCTTCTCCTGAGCGCCAGCACTGCTGCCGCGGCCACTACCACGACCACCACTGCCACAGCAACCACGATGCCCGTCGAGATCGTGGGGGAAGTAGTTGGGCTGCTGGCGGCCGAGGTCGTGGTGGCCGGCGTTGCCGACGTCGCTGATGTCGTGGTCGGGGCAGGCGTGGGAGTGCTCGCAGGGCTGGTGCTCGTCGGCGTCGGGCTAGGTATCGTCAGCTTGCCCTGGAGGGCGAGTTGGAGGTCCTGGTAGACCTTTCTGTACTTTTGTATTGCGCCCTGCTGCCACGCATTCATGAGCGCCTGGTGGACGGAGCTGCTATTGGCAAGCCATCCGTTGACCTTGAGCGCGTAGTCGAACGTGAACGTGGTGGTCGAGCCGGTCAGCGGATCCGTGAAGTTGAAGGGGCCCGTGAGCTCCCGGACCAGGTAGTCGAACGTGGCGTTATCTATCTTGCCCGAGAAGTACGCGTTCACCAATGCCGCCCACACGTTCTGGAGCTCGGTGTGGGCGTTGACCAGCGTGGCCTTGAAGTAGTATATCACGCTGTTGACCCACATGCCCGACAGGGTCTCGTTGAATTGAATCGCGCCAGCGCTGCTTGCAGCCTCGTACGCCCTCAGTAGGTCGGGCCTCTTCTTGCCAGCCGGCGTGTCGAAGACGAGCGGGTTGGCCGGCAGCCTGTTGATGTTCGGATCCAGCCACACCTGCTGGCCTCCCCACTCGCTGAGAACCCAGGCAACGAAGGCCGCGGCCTGCACCGGGTTCTTGGTCCCCTTGACTATGGCTATTGGGTCGTAGTTCACTATGCTCTGCCCCTTGGGAATTATGTACTCACAGGCCGGGTTCTGTTGCTGGGCCGTGTAGCCGTAGAAGTCTATCGTCGTCCCCACGGCTATGTCCCCCCTTATGACAGCGTCCCTCACGTCGCTGCTGCCGCTGTAGATGATCGCGTTGGCGGCAAGGAGCGTCAGGTTCCCCCAGCCGGCGTCCCACCCGTAGGCCTGTAGGATGATCTCGAACATCCTAGTGTTGCTGGTGCTCATGGTAGGATCGGCGGTGCCAACGAGCTGCACCTGCGGCAGGTACTTGCCGTAGATCGGGTTGCCCAGGTCCGACCAGTACTGGGGGGTCGGGAGCCCGTAGCGCTTGAGCACGTCGTGGTTGACCGTGAAGCCGAAGCTGCTCAGGCTCGCGCCGATCCAGTGTATGTAGCCGTCGCTGCCCACGAGGTAGCTCTGGGCCCCGGCGTAGGTCTTCGGCAGCTTGCTGACCTCGTAGAGCACTGCGTTGTAGGCCGGCTGGGTGTTGTTGTCGAGGGGCTCGAGGAGGCCGAGCGAGTCGAGCCAGTTGAAGAGCGTCGGGCCCCCGCCCCACGCCACGTCTATGCTGTACCCGGCCTGCTGGGCCTGCCTTATGTACTGGGGCCACTGGGCCTGGCCGACGTAGAGGAACACCACGTCCTTAATCCCGAGGGCCTTCGCCACGGGGCTGTTGAGGAACATCACCCTAGACGCGTTTTGGATCGTCTGCTCGTGCCTCGTGAGGACGTAGAGCGTAACGCCCTTAACGCCCTCCTTGTCGTGGGGCAACAACGATGCCAGGTAGTTGAGCCACGGGAACGGCTCGGGCGCGTTGCCCCACGGCCATCCGCTCGCTGCATGCGCCGGGGCGAAGGCGAGGAGGACGAGGGCTAGGACGGCCAGGGCTGCGACAAAGATGGGCCGCGCCAATGCACAAGCCACCCCTTGGAGGAGCGTGTGGGGGCCGTACCTAATTAACTTTTGAAAGGGGCGAGTGGAAAAAACTCGGCGGTCCGGCCTATTTCCTCCTCGCCAGGAGGGCCCCTTCGACGGCTATGATGATTATCAACACGCCGGCTATGGCGCCTGTGACGGTCCAGTTCGTCACCTCAACCGTGGTGGTCGTCGGCGACACCGAGACCGCGGTGGCGGTGGAGGTCACGGTCGTGGTGGCCGTGGCGGTCGTCGTGGACTCGACGGTGGCCGTGACGGTGGAGGTCACCGTGGCGGTGGAGGTCACGGTCACCGTGACCGTGGTCGGCGGCACGATCCACTTACTGGAGATCACGGTGACCATCCAGCGTATGAAGTTGGTGACCCACTGCGGGCCGTCGAGGGGCACGCCGTAGTAGGAGGAGGCCCAGGCCGGCTCGTAGTCGCCGTAGATCGACTCCCCGGAGAGCACGGCCAACACGTTCTTGTCGGCTATGTACTGGGCGAGGTAGCCGACGAAGCTGTTGTTGTCGGCGCTGTACAATAGCGGGTTGTAGACCAGCGGCGCCCAGTTGGCGTAGTTGACGCCTATGTGAGCGTAGTGGAACCACACGAGCCTGATCAGGTCGGGCGTTATGTCCTTGACCGGGTCGTGGTAGGTCCCGCTGGAGTCGACCCAGATCACGCAGTCGGGGCCGTGCATCAGTATGGGCTTAGTGATGTTCTCCTCGAGTATGTAGGTGAAGAGGTCCGGCCTGTTGTCCGGCTCGACGAAGGCCACCATCCTGTAGTAGGCCTTGGCGATCACGGGATACGGCGTCCCCTTGTACGTGTAGGTGCCGTTGTAGTTGCTGTAGACCGCTCCCTGCTCCAGCCTCAGCTTGAGGCCGAGGTAGGCCATCAGGTCGTTGACTATCTGGATCGTCTGGTAGCCGGATCCGTAGTCGCTGTCCCCTCCGACCCACAGGGCCTTGTTGCCCGAGTACAGCCAGCTCTTTATGGCGTCCATCTCATCGGCGCTGAAGGCAACGGTCGGCTGCCCTATCAGGAGTATGTCAACGCCCGCGAGCACGTCGGGCGTGATCGTCCCGTTGATGATCTTCCAGTTGACGAAGGTTATGTTGCCCATGATGTAGTTGAGGGCCTTGTCGCTCTCGCCGTGTCCCAGGTCAGCGGCCACCGTGAACTTGGCAGGCGGCGCGGCCTGCGCTGCGGCGACCAGGGGGACGACGAGGACGAGGGCCAGCGCTAGGGCGGCTAGCGCTGCTCCCAGGAACCTCATCCGCCGTTCACCTTATCTAAGTTGGCAAGGGCGTGGTTAAAAAATGTCCCGCGTCCAGGGCCCTACCTGCGCCTCAGAGCGAGGAGCGCCCCGACGGCCGCCACGACGACTACTATGGCGATGGCCGCGACGACCGCCGTCGAGACCGAGGGAGCGGCAGCCGAGGGCGGCGAGGACGTTGTCGCTGGGCTGCTGGCGGCTGAGGTCGTGGGGGCCGGCGTTGCCGACGTCGCTGGTGCCGTGGTCGGGGCAGGCGTCGGCGTGGGCGAGGGAGTGCTCGCAGGGCTGGTGCTCGTCGGCGTCGGGCTCGCCGAGGTCGTGGTGGGAGCGGCGGTGGTTGTGGGGCTAGCCGTGGTCCACGGGATCGTCGAGGAGGAGACCGTCGATATAGTTATCGGGGTGGCAGTGGGCGAGGCCCCGCTGGGATAGAAGGTCAAGATTATCGAGACGTTGGCGGCGTTGCCCGCGAAGTCCCGCACGACCACGTTGAGGATCGCGGTGGTCGGGCCAGCGCCCTGCGGCGCCCGCAGCACCACCTTATACGTGCTCGAGTTGAACGGCGTTGCCAGCGTGGCGGGCGAGCTCAAGGTGGCCGACACGGGGCCAGCTGAGTATTCGAACGTTGCGTTGGCGGGGCCCCAGCCGTAATCGTATATCGTCATGTAAATGGTGAGCGGGGCCCCCAGCGTCGGGACCTGCGGCACCACGTTCTTAATGACCACCTGGGGCACGTCCGCGTCCACGTCGTTGGCCAGCGCGAACCTCAGGTAGCCGCCGTAGGGCAGCGAGATGTTGAGGGCCACGTAGAGCCTGCCGCCGAGCAGCAGGTAGTCCACGAGGGACGCCGACGCCCCTCCCGAGGAGCCGAGGACCGTGAAGATCACCTTGTCCCCGCTCCAGGGCAGGGACCACAGGACGACGTTGCTGAGGTTGAGGTAGCTGAGGTTGTTGTAGGCCTCGAAGACGTAGGCGTGGTTGGTCTGGTACATGGCTGCCGGCACGGCCGATATGTTGGCCTGGCCCAGGTTGTTGGGGCCGGGGTAGAACCCTATCGGCAGGCTGTTCTCGGCCAGGTTGGAGCTCAGGTTGCGGAACCCTATGAAGGTTGGAGGAGTTATCGGGAAGCTGATGGAGCCGGTCCCCGTGTCGAGCCGGTAGACGTCAAGGCCGTCGTATATCGCGGAGCCCATCGACAGCGTGGTGATGTCGATGAAGTAGGTCGTGGTGTTGGTCCTGGTGCTGTGGTACTCCACCCACAGGTCCCTGTGGGTGTGGCCCGCGAGCACGTAGGTGACGTTGTAGTCCTCGATCAGCCTGAGCACGTAGAAGAAGGCGGTCATGTTCCCGCTCCAGTAGCTGCTCACCGGCGTCCTGACGCCCGGGGCATAAGGTTTGAGGGTCGCGTTGTCCTCGCTGCTCGTGTAGAGCTGGCCCTGGTAGTAGAACATCGGGTGGTGTATCAGCAGGAACTTTATCGGGACCTTGGAGTAGTTCCTGAGGACCCCCTCGAGGAACACTATGTCGTCCCAGTCCGGGTAGCCCTGCTCCTTGGTGTTTATGCCCACGACCAATATCTTGCCGCCGATGACCCTGTACCAGCGGGTGTCGCCGAGGTAGGCCACGTAGTTGTCGTTGGGGTAGTCGTGGTTGCCCGGTATGCCGAGTATGGGGAGCCCGTAGAGGAGGGCCCTCTCGAAGCCGATCGCCTGAGCGTACTGGAGCGACGAGGCCGTGTCGGCCAGGTCGCCCGTGTCGATCACCAGGTCGGGCCCGAGCAGGCCAGCGACGAGGTAGCCCGAGAACCTGTTCTTGTCGCCCTGGACCAGCGTGGAGACGCCGGCGCCGTAGTGCTGGTCGGAGACGTGCACGATCCTGAGGACGTCGGGCAGGCCTGAGATCACCCAGAGGCTGCCCGGCAGCTCCACTGTCTTCTGCCCGACTAGCACGATGTCGTATAGGCCGCCGGCGACGTTCTGCGGGACCCTGAGCGTCACGGCGTTCCCCGACGTCGACACGACCTCCAGCGTGTAGTTGGCCACGGCCAGCCTGCCGCCGGACAGCCTAACGGCGTAGGCGTAGGCCGAGCTGACCTGCGGCGCCTGCCCCCTGAAGATCAGCTGGAACTGGTCCCCCGGCGCCACCACGGCCGGCTTGTTGATGCCCACGTTGGTCACGGGCGTCGGCTCGACGCCAGCCGCGATCCCCGGCAGCGTCGGCGAGCCCGCCCCCTGCGCGAGCGCTGGGATCTGGAGCGCGCTGAGGACGAGGAGGGCTAGGAGGGCCGGCAACAACGATGGCCTGTCCAACGCGCACACCTGGCAGGTTAAACGCTCCGATGGCCTAGCTTATATCTGTGATTGCCTTGCGCGCGCCGAGGTCCAGGGGCTTCCAGCACGAGAGGGACCTGGCGAGGAGGCTGTGGGAGAAGGGGCTCGCAGTCGTGAGGGCCCCCGCCAGCGGCTCCAAGGCCAGGAGGCTCGTGTACCCAGACCTCGTGGCGATCTACAGGGGCAGGGTCGTGGCAATCGAGGCCAAGACCACGAGGAGGGGAGGAGCGATATACGTCAGGAGGGAGCAGGTCGAGAAGCTGATGGAGTTCGCCAGGAGGGCCGGGGGAGAGGCCTACGTGGCGATCAAGCACGTGGGAACCGGCGACTGGAGGTTCGTGAGGATCGACTCGTTGGTCGAGGCGGGCAACAGCTTCAAGGTCACGCGGGAGGCCATCGAGGGGAGCCCGAGGCTCGAGGAGCTCGTCGACGAGATCAAGGGGGCGAGGCCGCTGACCGAGTTCCTCGGAGGGAAGCGGGAAGGGGGGCCTAGCCGTGCCGGAGCTAGTCCCCCTTGAGCGCGTGAGGGGGAGGGCCCTCAGGCTCGAGGAGTACCTGGAGAAGATCAAGGAGATCTTGAGCAGCTGGAGCGCCCCGGCGCTCGCGATCGACGGGGAGGGAAACGTGCTCGAGGGAGCCGAGCACTACAACGCGCTCGTCGCCATCGGAACGAAATACGTTCCCGTGGCCAGGGGGCCCTCGGAGGCCGGCACAAGGGTCCCCCTGGACCTGCTCGAGCCCTTCCACGAGCTCTCCAGGCCGAACCCGAGGGCGTACTGGAGCGTCCTGGAGCTCGTGGACAGGGACGGGCCGACGCCGCTCGTGAAGCTCAAGGGCCTCGGGCGCGGCCGCGCTACTGCGTGGGCCAAGCTCGAGTGGTACCACCCCTTCAGCCTCAGCATAAAGGACAGGGTCGCGTGGAACATGCTCAGGGAGCTCGCGCTCTCGGGCAAGCCCCCGAGGGCCATTTACGAGGCGACGTCGACCAACACAGGGCTCGGCGTGGTCGGCATAGCGAACTACCTGGGGGCGAGGTCGAGGGTCTACCTCCCCTCCACTGCCCAGAGGTGCGTCGACTACATCTTCGCGGCCATGGGGGCCGAGGTCGTCAGGGCCGAGGAGGGCATCACGGTCAAGCTCCTCGAGAGGGTCCTCGAGGACGCGAGGCGCGAGGGAGCACTCGTGCCCAACCAGTTCGAGAACGACGCCAACTTCGTCGCGCACCTGAGGGGGACGGCCAAGGAGGTCGACTACCAGCTATCTTCCGTGGGCAGGAGGCCGTCGGCCATCGTGTGCGCCCTCGGCACCTCAGGACACCTATCGGCCATGGCCGCCTACTTCAAGTGGAGGTACGGGAGCGTGAAGGCCTACGGGGTCCAGCCAAGGGCAGGCGAGAGCATACCCGGCATGAGGAGGGCCGAGACCGGCTGCAGGTGGCTGAAGATGGTCGAGGTGGACGGGCTAGTGGACGTGTCCCTCGAGGAGGCCTTCGAGGGGGTCCTGAAGGTTGCCAGGGGGGACGGCATCCTCGTGGGCCTCAGCTCGGGGGCCGTGGCATACGCCTTCGAGAGGCTCGTCGAGGAGGGCTCGATCGAGGGCGACGCCGTCCTCGTGTTCCCCGACCACGGGATCAAGTACGTGGAGCTCCTGGCCGGCCTCGTGAGCAGGGCGTGCCCCGAGGAGACATACTTCTGAGCGCCGGGGGCCCTCGATCGCCTCCCCGAGCTCCTCGCGCGATCCAGCCTCGCCCTTCAATTCCTCTCGTTGCGTTCAATGCTGGTTGTGTGAAATTACCCATTTTCAATTCTTTTCGTTGAATTCCGTGATCGCGGGGTGCTCGCACAGCGGGATAGCCAACATCTTTCAATTCTTTTCGTTGTGTTCCGATATACAAACTGCAGGCCGAGAACACCATTGAGATAAGGCCTTTCAATTCTTTTTGTTGTGTTCGTGGTACGCCGGCGGGAGCCCGTCGTTGCTCCTCACGTCTATCCTTTCAATTCTTTTTGTTGTGTTCATCAAGCTAATTCTCAAAGAGTTCGAGATAAGCGTGACAAACTTTCAATTCTTTTTGTTGTGTTCTGATGTCAGCCTCGACTACGAGGGGACGCTACAGATTGAGGTGGCTTTCAATTCTTTTTGTTGTGTTCGCCGAGCTTTGAGGAGATGGCCGACGTCATAATGAAATACTTTCAATTCTTTTTGTTGTGTTCATT
>JBEULI010000004.1:0-12036 GCA_041287395.1 Desulfurococcaceae archaeon | reverse complement strand
CCCTTTTCCTGACCTCCTCGCAGGCCTTGAGCAACACCTCGTCCCAGGTCCTTCCGCTCTCGCTCAAGAACTCCACGAGCAAATGACGTCGCACCCCGACTACGTGAGAGCAATGCCAGATTATTATATTTTGGAAGTTAGCTTCAGGGGGTTCCGAAGGAGGACGTTCAAAAATCAGGCTGGAGCCAGGGCCTTGGCGGCTCTTCCTTTCTCTCTGATGCGGCCTATTATGGCGAATAAGACTGTCAATATTGTTAGCACGATGACTCCAAGGGTGGCCCCCAGGTCGCTGATCCTGACAAGTAGCCACGTGAACGGGTTCATGCCGTCGCATATGCTTGAGACGTACACGTAGCCGGCAGGTATTGGGAATCCGACGAACCTAGCGGTACTCGTGTATATGCTCATTATGTTCGTTCCCATCCAGAGGCCGAGCAGGTTTATTATGGCGCCAAAGAGCACGCTCTTCACTATGTCATAGTTGAACACCGGCACAGCCATGCACATCATAAAGACTATGACTGGCAGGTCAGCCAACAGCAATATTTTGTTCCAGGGCACCAGCATTTCGGCTATGAAGATCGGTATCAGAATTAGGCTAGTCGCTATCACTGCAGGGTGGCCAGTGGCGATTGCCGAATCCAACCCTATATATATTTCCTTTTTTCCGGCGTACCTCTTGACGAAGAAGTCCCGGACAGAGTCTGCTATGGGCACTAACCCCTCCATAAGTATCCTCACCATTCTGGGCAACAACAACATGACAGCCGCGAGGCCGATCGTCGTAGCCGCAACCGTCTTGTAATCCTGCCTAGCTGCTACCGACAGAGCGAAGCCGAGGATCGCGCCAAGTACTGGCGACTCCCCTAGTAGTCCTAGCTTGGCTCTGATCGTCTCGGGATCAGCCCTCAATCTCGCGAGGCCCGGTATTCGGTCGAATAGAAGCTTGAAGGGGTAGGCTAGCACGGCATATGGGGCAGAGAAGCCGTGTGGCAGCGATATTGCAGGGGTCTCGAGCATCTTCTGGATCATGGGGCCTGTTTCATCGGCTATGACCAATAGCGCGACCGTCATGGTAATGCCGGCCATGACGCCCAGCAGGTAGTCGTTCGTATATACGTAGACGAGGCTGGCCACGAAGGCCATATGCCAATAGTTCCACACGTCTATGTCAATGGTTCTTGTGACCTCGAGGGCCAACGCTATTAAGTTCACAACTAGCACTATCGGTATCATGCTTATGCCTACGATCGAACCATAAGCTATCGCGGCAGCCGACGGCCATCCAACGTCTATGGCCTCCAGATGGATGCCGCTTATCTCAACAAGTGCCCTTGTGACCGGTGCTATGGTATTAATGAAAAATCCTATAACTAGGTTTATGCCAACGAAGCCTATGCCTATCGTCAGTGCCGACCTCGCTGCCTTGCCGGCAGGCACCTTTAGGGCTACTGCTATAAAGAATATAACGATCGGTATGGCCACGGATGCGCCTAAACCCATGAATGTTTGGAATGCTGACGAAATCGCCTCTAGAATTACGTTCAAGGACATGGTATTTTACCTCACTGATCATACTAGGGTTGTACTTCATGTATTTAAACCTTTCTGTCAGTTATTTATGACTAGACCTCAGTTGTGAGTGCGATGGGTTTGACTGAGGACATCAAGTACATAGCAGATCAGTACGAACTAGAACTCGAGGAGCTGGTGCGATCTGCGCCCGGAGGAAAGCTGACGTACGAGTTCCTCATTCAACGTATTAAGGAACTATATTACCCACGAGTGAGAGAAGTGAGGAAACTTAACCCCATTAGGGTTACCACTGCAAGGAGGCTCGGATCATCTTATAGGACAGCTGTACATGTGACACTGTTCAGGGAGGTCAAGGCGGATTCATTGCTGAAGGCTAAGGACGAGGTCAGCTCGGCTATTGGACAAAGGGTATCGATAACTCCGCTCCTATTGAAACCATTGGCCGAGGTCCTAAAGGGTTCGCCCTTTAACGCAGAACTGAGGGACGAAGTCGAACTGATTATATACGAGGACGTTAACATTGCCGTGGCCGTCCAAACGAGCGCTGGCCTCGTGGCCCCCGTGATCAGAAGGGTACAGGAACGAGACTTCAAGGAGCTGTTACTAGAATACAGAGAGCTGGTGGAAAGGGCCAGATCCCTAAAACTGAAGCAGAAGGACCTAGTCGGTGCCACATTCACAATAACTAACCTGGGCATGTACGGAATCGACTTCTTCACGCAGATCATAAACCCGCCACAGGTGTCGATCTTAGGCGTTGGGACAATTAAGGATAAAGTGATCTACGAAAAGGATGGGTTGAAGAATGCCAAGTATATGTATGTTTCATTGACGTTTGATCATAGGGCAGCCGACGGCGCTGATGCAGCGGAGTTCCTTGCGAGGCTGGCCGAAAGGCTCGAAAACATAAAAGCCGAAAATCTACTGAAATAACCTCACTATGGCGATCTCAATGAGGATGGAAGTCGTTCACGTGGACACGGCGTTTCCCCACGAGTATGGAGTGCTAGGGATAACACGCGAGGTCCTCAAGGACATGCTGGAGACGATGGCCCTGATAAGAGCGTTTGAGGAGAAGGTGGAGGAACTCTTTCTCAGGGAGGGAGTTTTGATGGGTCCTTCTCACCTGTATCTGGGCATGGAGGCAATAGCAGCAGGCGTTAGGCCATTCATGCGCAATGGTGACTACGTGTTCAGCCATCACAGGGGGCACGGCCACGCGATAATGCTGGGAATAGAACTGGAGAGGCTTTTCGCAGAGCTGTTGGGCTTCAAGGAGGGGGTTGCTAAGGGCCTGGGAGGTTCCATGCATCTTCCAATAGAACCTGAGAGGGGGGGACTATATGCCTCAGCCATTGTGGGAAGTCAAATCCCAATAGCAGTCGGGGCCGCCTATGTTCAGAAGCTAAGGGGCAGCGGGAACTTGACGATAGTCTTCTTCGGCGATGGGGCAGTCAACACGGCAGCCTTCGCCGAGGGGCTGAGCATGGCAACTTATCTCAGGGTGCCCCTGGTGCTGTTCTGCGAGAACAACATGTACTCTGAGTTCACAAGGTTGACCGAGCTCTACGATGAGGACTACGTGGTTCAGAGGTTCGTTGGCTATGGTATTCCTGTGCTGGTTGTCAACGGGAATGATCCGCTATCGGTGTATAAGGCGCTCAAACTCCGCGAGGAGGAGCTAAGGAAGGGTAACGGACCGATCGCGGTCGTGGCAAATACCTATAGGATGAAGGGACACGGCGTCTATGATAAGTCGCCCTACAAGCCATCAGGTGAGGAGGAATGGTGGAGGAAGCAAAGGGATCCAATAGAATTATTTACGACTAGGCTGATCAAGGAGGGGACGCTGTCCGAAGGCGAGGTTGATAAAGTTTTGAGAATCGCTAGAGCCAGGATTGCAGAGGCCTATGAGAGAGCGAGGAATGGCTCGCCTCTGAAATTCGAGGAGCTCGCGAACTTATTATGAGGTGGGCGCGCGTGAGAATGGCACACATAGAGGCGTGCAGGCAGGCAATTGTCGAGGAAATGGAGAGGGATGAGACTATAGTGTACATAGGCGAAGACGTCAGGAAAGGAGGCCCTCACGGGTTCAGCAAAGGACTTTACGAGAAATTCGGTCCAAAAAGGGTTATCGATACACCAATTAGTGAGGTCGGCTTGGTGGGCTTCGGCATTGGCGCTGCCATGGCTGGGCTGAGGCCCGTGATCGAAATCATGTACATGGACTTCCTGCCGCTGGCTATGGAACAGATAATAAATCACATGGCACAGGCCAGGTTCCTCAGCGGGGGGAGGATCGACCTGCCATTAATCATTAGAACCCAGTACAGCCTCGGCAGGCAACACGGCCCACAACACTCACAATTCTTTCCAAGCATCTTGGCCAACGTGCCGGGGATTAACGTCGTTGTCACGTCGACGCCCAGGAATTGTAAGGGCCTTTATAAGCACGCACTTAGGCAGAAGAAGCCCACGGTGATAGTGGATCCTGCGTGGACGTACTACAGGTTTGTCGACGAAGTTCCCGAGGATGATTACGAGATCGAGTTCGGAAGGGCCGAGATCCTCGTCGAAGGGAACGATGTAACTGTCATAACATTCGGAAGGACCGTGTATGAGGCATTGCAAGCAGTGAAGAGACTCGCGGGCAAGGTCTCGGTCAACCTGGTAGACCTTCAATCGATAAGGCCCCTTGACGTGGACACAGTGGTCAAGGAGGCTCTGAGGACTGGCAGGGTTCTGGTGGTCTCCGAGGAGCATCCACATTCGAGCGTTGCGTACTACGTTGCAGCAATCATCGGCGAGAGGTGTTTCGGCAAGCTGGAAAAGCCCATTCGGGTTCTGACGCCCCCTGACGTTCATATCCCGTTCTCGCCACTGCTGGAGAAAGAGTACATGATCGATGTCGATGACTTAGTAAGGGCTATAACTGATTTGGGTAGTTCTTAGGAACCACGTGGTGCTAGTCCCATGGGCTTATACATAGTCAAGGCTCCCAGGTTCGACCCCTCTGCTGAGAAGGTCACGGTTGTCGAGTGGAAGAAGAGCGAGGGGCAGAAGGTGGCGAAGGGCGAGGAGCTGGTGGAACTTGTCGGCGAGAAGACGACATTTGCCTACGAATCTCCATGCAACGGTGTCTTGAGGAAGATCTTGGTAAGGGAAGGAGAAGTCGCGGTCGGTAGCCCAATTGCAGAACTCGAGTGCGAGGAGTGAACATCATGTCCGCGAGGGCGCCGCTGCAGACGTGGAAAGGTTATCTATGGGGCTTCGCAATACTTTTAAGTTCTTTTTAGATTGCTTAAGTTAATGAGAACTAGGCTGTCAGGTGTCCCCTGACTTGAGCTCTTCCGAACCTGTTCGTATAATAGTTGCATGCGGTACTGCCATAGCCACGGCTACGTATGTTGCCGAAAAGGTGAGGAAGCTCCTAGAAAAGAACAAGATCAAGGGCGAGATATACCAAGCAAAGGCGCAGGAGGTGAACTACTGGATAAAAATGCTCGGCAAGGTGCATCTGATATTGGCCACTACGCACGTGGCCCCTGAGGACAAAAGCATACCGGTACTGAATGCCATGCCCTTCCTTACGGGCATAGGCGAGGCGGAACTTGAGAAGAAGATTGTCAACATCTTAACCTCGAGGAAGTGATCTTGCGAAGAAAAGCCCATCGTATTCTCTCAGCCTCAATATTGGATGTCCCTTTTTATGAAGTCCTCGAGAAGCTCTCGCTGGCAAAGGAGAGGGGGCTAAGACTAGTGCACCTGGACGTGATGGATGGGAACTTCGTTCCCCAAATAAGCTTCGGCCTACCGTTCGCTCTCCGTCTGAAGGAGAAAGTCGATATGGAACTTGAGGCTCATCTCATGGTCTCGAACCCCGAGCACGTTGTTTCGCAAACTCCAAGCGAACTCTTCAATACTGTGTTCTTCCACTATGAGGCGACGAGGTATCCATTGAAATTAGTAGCCACCATAAGGGAGAAGGGCTCCATGGCCGGGATCGCAATTAATCCCTCCACCCCCGTGGAAGCGATCGAGCCGATCCTTGGGGAGCTGGACGCCGTGCTCGTCATGTTGGTGGAGCCTGGCTACGGTGGACAGAGAATGTCAGCAGCTATGCTCAGGAAGGTCAGGGAGCTCAGGAGGGTGAGGGATGAGGAAGGGCTTCGATTTATGATCGCTTGCGATGGGGGAATAAAGCTGGAGAACGCTGCGGAAGTGCTCAAGTCGGGGGCCGATGAGCTGATAGTCGGGACCGGGATCTTCAGGCATCCTCGGTTTCCCGAGGTGATCGAGGACTTCCTGAAGGTCCTCGAAGAGGCCTAGCGAGGGCCTGCGAGGTTTAAAATGGGCGTCAGCGTGGGGTCCTCTTGCCGAGATGGCGTGCCGGAATATTGGTGCGAGGCCTTGGGCGCGAGGATGTTCATATCGGCAAGGGGCGGCAGGATCTCCCCGCTGACCTCTTGCGAGAAGATCCTGGTCTACGACATGGACGAGGGCAAGGTGATCGCCGAGATAGGCGGCGACGTCGCGAGGGCGCCCGACGCCCTGGAGGAGGCCATAGACGAGTACGATCCGTGGATAATGGTCGTGGGGAGAGGCGATCCTAGGGACCTCGTGGAGTTCGTCGAGGAGAGCGGCGTCAAGGTCATAGTCCTCGCCAACGTGGAGGTCGGGAGGGCGTTGGCTGGGCTGATCGGATGATCACTACAGCCCTCGACTTCCACGGGGCTGGCGCCCAGGGGCTGGCCAGGGCCAGGTCTGCCCTCGAGGCCAAGGGGTGCAGTTGCGTTGCCGAGGGACAGCGCTACGCGCTCATGGTGTGCCGGAACGGCCTCGCGCTCCTGGTGCTCGAGGGGGACAGGCTACACGTGGACCTCCACGGCGTGTTCGGATCCCTGGACGAGGAGGCAAACGAAGTGATCTCCCTCTTTGACTGGGGCAGGACGTACGTGAGGATCCTGGAAAGGTGAGTCAGGCGCTCAGCCTGTGGACGACTTCGACCTCGACGTTGCTGACGCCTGGAACGCTCGTGATGGCGTTCTCGAGGGGCTCGGTGCCCCCCTCGACCTCCTCGGGCATGATCACGTAGAGGCGCAGCGCCTTGAGGCCGAAGGCTATTGGCTCCACGTCGAAGCCCCTGAGCTCGTAGCCCGCGGGGAGCCCCTGCCTGATCCGCTCAGCCAGCTGCTCAGGGGGGGTCTCGACGTCCTCCGGGAGGACCCTCAGGATGACTAGCACCTTGGCCATCTAACGCCACCTCAGGGGCCCTCGAAGCCGCAGTTCGGGCACCTGTACGGCACGGATGCCCTGCGGCAGCTCTTGCACCTCCTAATGATGACCTGGCCGCAGTTGGGGCACGGGAACGCGACGCCGACCTCGCCCGGCTTCATGGGCCGGTGGCAACTGCTACATATCGGCGGCGTGGCTGACTCGGCCACCGAAATCAATGTATACTTGCTCGACACGCGACCCACCTTTAAGCAGGCCAAAAGGGGTAGAGGGCTGTCGGGGCTTAAAAATGGGTGTGGCTGGCGGCCACAAGCAGGTGATCGCCGTGAGGGCAGATCTCGGCATGAGCAAGGGCAAGGTGGCCGTCCAGGTGGCCCACGCGGCGGTGATGGCGGCGTTCGAGGCCTACAGGGAGAGGCCTGAATGGTTTAGGGCTTGGTGGAACGAGGGGCAGAAGAAGGTGGTCGTGCGAGTCGAGGGTCTAGAGGAGCTCCAGGGCCTCTACTCGGAGGCCAGGAGGAGGGGGCTCCCGGCAGCCCTTGTCGTGGATGCGGGCCTCACAGAGCTGCCCCCCGGCACCCCCACCGCGGTGGCCGTAGGGCCGGCGCCATCCGAGCTTGTGGACGAGCTCACGGGGGGGCTGAGGCTCCTTTGAAAAGGAAGGCCAGACTAGCCGACCTGGATCCAGTAATAGGGCTCGAGCTCTTCGTGCTTGACGACCACCTGGACGCGGAGGTCGTTCTCGGGCCCGGCACGTTTTTCGTGAGGGAGTCGATCGACTGGGACTCCCTTGCGATCGGGAATGATGGGCACTACGCCGCCATCGAGCTCACCAAGAGCGGCGTGGACACGCTGGCGGCGCTGGAGGCCCTCGCCAGGGCGGCGGGCGTCCCGGCGGAGAACCTGATAGCGCTGGGGCTCAAGGACGCGTCGGCGACGGCCATCCAATACGTGTTCGCGAGGAAGGGCCTAGTGGAACGGGCCCTTCCCCTCGAGGCCGAGGGCGTGAGAGCTAGGCTCATTGGCTACGTCTCCAGGAAGCCGAGGCGGGCCCACATGCTCGGCAACGAGTTCGCGGTCTACTTCGAGCTCGATCCCAGGGAGGAGAAGAGGGCAACGCAGCTGATAGACGAGCTCTCGAGGAGGGGGCTCCCGGCGTACTACGGCTACCAGAGGTTCGGAGTCCAGAGGCCGATCACGCACATCCTGGGCAAGCACGCGCTGACGGGGAGGGAGGAGCTCTTCGTGCACTACCTCATGGCCAGCGCGTTTCCCCTGGAGGGCTGGGAGGGCATTGAGTCGAGGATCTCGAGGAGCTTCCGCGCGAGCGGCCTTCGCTACGAGAGGCTTTGCAGGAGCCGGCGCTACGGCAAGTGCTCGGAAGCCATAGAGCGGGCGCTGCGCGGCCTATGCGTCGACGCGTTCCAGGCCTACGCGTTCAACTTATTACTGAATAAGTTGGCCAGGGAGAGGGGGCTGGAGGCTATTCGGGGGGAGCTGCCCTCCCTCGGATGTCGCTCGGAGGAGTTCCAGCGGGCGTACTCGGAGCTGCTTAGGGCCGAGGGAGTGGATCCGGGCGTGGTCAAGGATCCGAGGCTGAGGTGCTGGCAGAGGAAGGGGATCTTCAGGCCTGAAAGGCTCACGCTCACGTGTGGGGGAGGCACGTGTAAGCTCTCCTTCTCCCTCGAGAGGGGCATGTACGCGACGATCCTGTTGAGGGAGCTCTTCAGGGACGGGCTCGCCGTGGAGCTCTGAGCGGGTTCTCGAGGGACGCTAGCGAGGTCAGACCGGTGAGGGCGGCGTCGGCGGCACCAGCGGGGGTGCTGTAGTCGGCTGCCTGGGCCCTGGCTCGAACCTGGGGCCCCTGCCAAGCGCTACGTAGAAGAGGAGCCATGCGATGAAGCCAAAGATTGGCGCGATGATCGAAAGTATGAAGAGTATCCCGGCCACCGTGAAGAGGGCTTCGCGATCCTTTTCGCCGAGCTTAAAGGAGACGAGGGCCACGCCTATGAGGCCTATGACGAGCAATATATATGCAATGAACACCAGGAGGTAGCCGACCAGGATTACCAGAGTGAGGGCGCCCACAACCATCAGTATTACGCCCCAGACGAAGCCCGTCCTGGTCAGCGTCGCTGCAGTCGAGAACTCGGCGGGGCTTACATATCTCAGCTTCTTCACCCCTGGCACTAGATCGTTTAAGAGGCCTACCAGCGATATGAGCCCAGCTATGAGCACGACGAGGGCTAGCGCGACGAGCGTTGCCATCAGCGAGAAGAAGTGCAGGCGGCCGGATGCCACGTCAGCGGCCAGTTTCAGGCCCCCCGCGAAGACGATCGCTGTGAGGCCGATCCCGAGCAACAGCCAGGAGATCACCTGGTAAAAGGCTCCGGTCCTCATCAACCTGTAAGCCTCCCTTAGCGCGTCCCCCTGGGACGAGGATGCGAACAAGCCTGTACACCGGTTTACATGTTCGATGCGCGCACTAATAATGTTTTCCGCTCGCTTAGGGAGGTCGGACAGCGAGGAATGCGGGGACCAAAAGTCACTCGAAAGAGAGCCTCACTCTGCTGCCGACGAGCGATGAGAGGAGCTCCTCGTATTCCCTTTCCCTCCCCCGCAGGAAGCGCTTATCCCTCCTCGAGATCCTGACCCTTACGAGCTGGATACCGTTCGGTAGCCACACCTCATCGACGCCCATGAGGCTCGCGGGCGACACGACCTGCTCCACAATTCTCCTCCGATCTGCGCTGTCCACTATGACCTTCACTCGCTTTCCGAGGGCATCGGAGAGCGCCTTCGCGACCTCGTCGAGCTCCCCGCGCTCCCATTCGCCCCTCAACATCACTAGCACCTCGTCATCCAGCGTGTACGACTTCACGTATTCGCCCTTCCTCAGCGCCTTGCTCTTCTCCTCCAGCGTCATTAGCGCCCTCATCACTGGGAGCTCCGACTCCGAGACCACTCCGCTCTCCACCTTCCTTCTGCACACCTCGCACAGAACGCCGCTCTTGACGCAGACCTTGTCCAGCGGGTACCTCAATTAGCTATGCGCACCTCGTCCGTCGAGAGGGATTGGGCCTAGCCCTTTAAAGCTTCGAGCCGCGAGGTCCCAACCATTCCCCAGGAGCTCAGGAAGGACTCCTCTTGAACCACTGGTCTATGCCCAGCTGCCTTCCGCGGATGTTCTCGCGATAGGCCTTGAGTAATCTCTCCAGCGCATTCCTCACCCTTTCCTCGCTGAACGAGTGTTCCTTGACAAGTATCTCGACGACCTCCCTCTCGTTGGGCTCCCTCCACTCCAGCTTGTAGCTCGGGTTCACTGGCGGGTGCAGGAAGTATTTCCTTATTTCCACTAAATCGAGCCCCTCGGCCCCTCTCAGCACGGACTTGGGGATCCTCTCTATGGTCCCATAGGTCTTCACCAGGCTGAGAGCGGTCTTCGGCCCGATGCCCTCGAAGCCGTCGGGGTTGTAATCCGTTCCCAGGAGTATGCCGACGTCAACTAGCTGTTCCCTGCTGATGCCCAGCCTCGTCAACACCTTATCGAGCTCGAGGACCTCGGGCTTTATCTCCACGTAGGCGTCCTTCCTCGGCAGTTTCCGCTTGCCGCTTATCGTCAGGTTCCTCACGAGCCTCGGCGAGCCGAAGAGAAGGCTGTCGTAGTCCTGCGACGCGGCGGCCCAGGCGTCCCCCCTCATGGCCATGAAGGCCGCCTGGGCCTCGCCCTCGGCCGGCGCCTGGACCCATGGAATCCCCATAGCGTCGAGGAGCCTCTTGGCCTCGTTCACCATCTCGTCCGTGAGCTTGGAGGCCATCATCGCGTACCTCCTGGCTGCCTCGAGGTCCCCTGCCTCGGAGGCGGCCTCGTACTTCTTCTCGGCCTCCTCCTTGAGCTTCCTCCGCCTCTCGATCTCCTTGGCCTTCAACTCGGGGGGCTTGCCGTCGAAGACGTAGGCAGGCTTAATGCCCTCCTCGACGAGGTTCACGGTCCTGTAGAACAAGCCGCTCAAGTGGCTAGTGACGCGGCCTTGCGCGTCCATGAGGGGGGTGCCGTCGGGCTGCCTTATCGCCGTGAGGAACTGGTAGAGCGCGTTGTACCCGTCGATCGCTATAACCTTGCCCTTTAAAGCCCTGAGGTCGTCGATCACGACCTTCGCGTCGTCCGGTATCAGGTCCTTGAGGTTAACGCCCACGCCCCCTCCCGCGATCAGATCTTGGCCATGGCTTTATATTAATTTTATGTTGGCGTCAAGCCGCTCCTCAGAAGGGGATCCCGTGGGGGACGGATCTAGCCGCCGAGGACCTCGGAAAGCTTTGGCGAGGCTCTGATCTTGAGCTCCTTGCCTATGGGCTCCACGTGCACGTATCCCTGGAGCTCGAGCTTCATCAGCTCCGCGTACAGCTCTCCCTTCGACACGTCGAGGCCCTCCTTCTGCAGCGCCTCCAGCAGCTCGCTCTCGCCCGCCCCCTCGGGCCTCTCGAGCACGAGCTCCATGATCAACCTGTGAAGAGGCGTCGAGAGGAACCTCTCGCGCCTGTTCAAGCCCTTCGCCCCCTAGGCGTACACGACCGGCTTAGTGGTCTCCCTCGGCAGCCTCTGCTTGACCCTCTCGCCCCACTCGATGTAGAACTTGATCATTTCCTGCGTTATGCTGGGCTTCACCTTCTGCAGCGCGACGGCGAAGTGGCTTGCCCTGACCTTCGTGGCGTTTATGTCGTCCTTCACGGCAGCCAGAACGGCCTCCCTCACGAGGGCCGCTATGTCGGCGCCCGTGTAGCCCTCGGTCCTCCTCGCGATCTCCGCCAGGTCGACGTCCTCGTCCAGCGGAACGGTCCTAGTGTGAATCCTGAGTATCTCCAGCCTAGCCTGGTAGTCGGGGGGCGGCACGAACACCAGCTTGTCGAACCTGCCGGGCCTCAGGAGCGCGGGATCCAGCACGTCCGGCCTGTTCGTCGCAGCGACGACCACCACCCCCTCGAGCTTCTCAAGGCCGTCCATCTCCGTTATCAGCTGGCTCACCACCCTCTCGCTGACGCCCGAGTCGTAGGCAAGTCCGCGGACGGGAGCTATGGCATCTATTTCGTCGAAGAACACGACGGCGGGGGCGTAGAGCCTCGCCTTCCTGAATATCTCCCTGACGGCCTTCTCGGACTCGCCAACCCACTTGCTCAGTATCTCGGGCCCCCTGATAGCTATGAAGTTGGCCCCGCTCTCCGTGGCCACGGCCTTCGCCAGGAGCGTCTTGCCGGTGCCCGGGGGCC
>JBEULI010000039.1:0-59465 GCA_041287395.1 Desulfurococcaceae archaeon | reverse complement strand
GGTTATTGGACATTTCAATTGTAACAAACATTGCCCGGGGCCACGTCCTCGCGATTAAGACTGCGGGGCTAAGGGTGGCTCGAAGCCCCCTCGGGGAGTTCGCCGTCAGGAAGCTCGGCCTGAAGGATTAAAGCGCTGAGTCCATAGTGAGCTACTCACTGACATCCCTCTTCTTCCCGTCATACGCCTCCCTAATCTACGTTGCAGCAGGAGCGATGGGCGCCAGCAATCAACACGATCTAACGAGCACCATACGGAGCTGGCTATACACGGGCAGGCTGAGGGAGAGCCAGAGGCTGGCGACCTACGTGTATTTGGAGTTCGAGGAGACCTGCGGGCTTGGAACCGATAATACGCGACAAAAAACATAACTCCAGCGCGAGTCGCCTACGAGCCAGCGCTCGCCCTGCTCCGGACGTTGGACTTCGACCTGTACAGGGGGGCGTGCATGTAGCCATTGGGAATTTTACACCGCCTCGGAGACTCATGGAGCGTTCTTCGCTCGGGATGCCTCGCCCAGTAACCTGGCCACGACCTCGTAAACGTGCTCGGCGCTGCCTAGCGCCTCCTCGGCGTCAGCTCTATCGTACAGCAGCTCCGGCGGCACGCCTGCCTCCTCGTCGCCGTACATTGACGGCTCCCGCTCCCTCCTCAGCCTCCTAGATATGCGCGCTAGGGCGTCTACCTCGTGCTGAAACCATTCGGGGAACCTCGCCCTCTCCCTCCTCAAGACGGGGCCCACGTCGTGCCACTTCGGCGGCTCGACACCCACGAGCCTTAGGGCCGCCTTTAGGAGCAGCTCTACTGCCTCCTGGCACTGCCTCACGACGTATGGATACGATCCCCGACCAAGCGCCTCGCGCGCGTGGAGGAGCCTTTCCTCTGCCTGCCTCACATAGGACCTCGCCATGTCCACGTTATTCAATTTCTATCACCTCGCCGAACCTGTACTCGCGCTTGAGCCTCCAGTACCACCTGCGCCCGACCCGCACGCGCTCGGCGCCGAGCTCGGCCAGCCTCTTCCTCAGCCTCTCGAGCACGTTCGCGAAGAATCCGTCCCTGTCGTACAGCACCACGGCGTCCTCGACCATGTCCAGGTAAAGAGGCGTCATTCGCGAGGCCTCCTCGACGCTCTTAATTATGGGGGAGAAGTCCACGTAGAAGCCCTGCTTCCTCAACTCCTCGACGTCGGCCTCGAGCTCCTCCTCGAGTTCCATGAACAGGTCCTGCCTCCTGAGCCTGCTCCTGGGAGGGTTCCTCAGGACGATCAAGAGGTCCACGTCGCTGTCCCTTCGCGCCTCGCAGCGGGCCACCGATCCGTAGACCACGAGCGAGACCAGGTCGTCGCCCATCTTCTTCAGGGCTATCCTGAGCAACTTCTCGAGCAACGTCCTGTAGGGTTCGCAGAGCTCCTTGGCCAAGGCCCAGGGCCCGGTACTAACGTAGGGCGAGGAGGAGTAATAACGGGCCATCGCCTCAGCCGGGGCTCACCATGAAGCTCGCGCCCGTCGGGCCGCGCCGAGTTGGGACGACGGGCTTGCGGGCCCGCCGGGATTTGAACCCGGGACCTCCGGCTCCGGAGGCCGGCGCCCTGTCCTGGCTAGGCTACGGGCCCAAGCTAATTAGGGTCGATCCATCAAAATAAAAGCTCCCAAAAAGCCGGCGGAGGCCCATGGTCGTCGTGTCGCCGCAGCTCGTGAGGGCGCTGGTGGCCGACAGGCCGCTGCTGAGCAGGGCGTACGAGCTCCTGGTGGAGGACGAAGAGGTGCACGTGCTCTGGGAGATGTCGAACGTCATGGCGGTCAAGAGGATGAGGTACAACGACCACGGGCCCGTCCACGCCCAGATAGCCGCGGGCGCCGCCCTGCAGCTATTCGACCTGCTGATGGCCAGGGGTATAAGGCCCACGAGCGTCGTGGACGGCACCGCCAGGAGCGCCGAGGAGGCAGCCCTCGTGCCCCTCCTCGGGGGCCTGCTGCACGACATAGGGAACTCGATACACAGGGACGGGCACGAGAGGAACGGGGCGCTGCTGGCGATCCCGATCCTGGACAGGATCCTCAGGAGGCTGATCGACGACCCGGCCACGCGCATAAGGCTCAGGCAGGAAGTCCTCCACAGCATATACTGCACCGCCTACGACGTGAGCTGCCTGACCGTCGAGGCTGGCTGTGTTAAGGTGGGGGACGGGCTCGACATGGCCGAGGGGAGGGCCAGGGTCCCCTACAGGCTCGGCGGCACCTCGATACACAGCCTGTCGGCGCTGAGCATAAGGAAGGTCGACGTGAGCCCGGGAGACGGCGTTCCGATCAAGATAACCGTGTACATGGACGAGTCAGCGGGGGTCTTCCAGGTGGACGAGGTGCTCCTTCCAAAGCTCCACAGGACCCCCCTCAGGAACTACATTGAAATATATGTCATGCTCAACAACGAGCTCATGAAAAGGTATCCGTGAGCCCGGGTCGACATTTAAAAATCATTCCAATCCTCCTAGCGCAGGCGGTGGCAGGGATGTCATTTAACAAGTCCCCAGGCCCCTTGGTCTAGGTACGCGAGGACCTCGTACGTGAGGGACCTGCCCTCCTCCTCGGGCCCCGTCCAGGTGATCGCCTGGATCGCCGAGAAGGATCCGGTTGCCCGCGAGGTCGTCCTCAGGGATCCATCAGGGTATGCCAGGGTGCGCGTGGCCGGCGACCAGGGGATATTCGAGCTGCCGCTGGAGACGCTGGCGTGGATCGATGGCTATGCCAGGGGCGGCGAGCTGGAGGTTCGCCGGCTCGCCCCCATAACTAGGCCTATCGAGGAGAGGCGCGTGGACTACCTCGACCCCCCGGCAACGCTCGAGGAGTACCTGGCCAACTACGCCTGGTATGCCAGGGGGCCCAGGGCCATGAGGGCCGCGAGGGCCGTGCACGAGATCCAGCAGGCTGTCAGGGGCTCGCTCGTTCGCAGGGGCTTCATCGAGTTGCCCCCGCTGATAACCCAGCCCGCCTCGGACCCGGGGCTCAGGGGCGCCAGGAAGGTCAGGGCGATCCTCTACGGCTTCGAGGTGGAGCTCGCGAGCAGCATGATAATGTACAAGCAGCTGATGGCGTCGATACACGAGAAGATATTCTACATGGCGAGGAACATAAGGGAGGAGCCGCTCAGCAACGCCTCGACCGGGAGGCACCTCTACGAGTTCACGCAGGTCGACGTGGAGTGGGGCCTCAGCGACGCTGAAACTGTGATGAGGCTGGCCGAGGAGGTGTTATCGGAGACCGCCAGGGCGCTGCTCGAGCGCGTCGAGCTGGGGGACGCGTCACGCAGGAACCTGGAGGCGCTGGCGAAGGGGGGCCCCTATGCCCGCCTGACCTACGACGAGGCACTGGAATTCCTCAAGAAAAGGGGCTTCGAGGTGAAGTGGGGCGAGGAGCTGCCGCAACATGCCGAGGCCGAGCTCTCCAGGGCGTTCGACGGGCCCCTCTGGCTAGTCGGCTTCCCGGCCGAGAGCCGCGGCTTCTACTACTACCCGAGGGACGACGACCCGCGCTACAACGTTGACTTCAACCTGTTGTTGCCGGGGGGCTACGGCGAGGTCGTGGACGGCGGGTGCAGGGAGTACAGGTACGAGCGCATAGTTGAGAGGCTGAGGAGGCACGGGGAGCCCCTCGAGAAGTACTCGTGGTTCCTCGAGGCGGCCAGGGCGGGAGGGATAGCGCCGAGCTGCGGGTGGGGGCTGGGCCTCGAGAGGCTCGCCAGGTACGCGCTGGCCGAGGAGCACGTCGCCTACGCGACGCCCCACCCCAGGGTCCCGGGAGTGCTATCGCCCTGAGATCATGCTAGCTATGGCGCGGGCAGCGAGGGCCGCGCCATTAGGATGCCTCGCGGGCTTTCTCTCGGCTGCCTCGAGGAGGAGGTCGACGAAGTCCTCGGGCCTCCCGAGGTACCCCTCCAGCTCCGATGGGCCCACGAAGGTTGCGTTCACCTCGTCCGCGACTGCCCTCGCGTCGTCTCTTCCCCCGGCGAGCGGTATGTCGGGGTTGAACGCTATGACCAGCGGCTTGCCGTAGGCCTGCGAGGCCTTGATCGCCGTCACGCCCTGGTGCGCCACGACCAGCGAGGCCCCCGCGAGCCACCTGTCCAGGTCCGGGTCGTACCTGAAGACCCTCCAGCTCGGGTGCCTCCTCCTTATGTACTCCGGGTCGATCCGCCCGCTCTGGACGACCACCCCGTAGCCCGGCAGGCCCTCGACCCTCGCCAGGAGCCTGGCGAGCGCGCGGTGGCCCATGGTGCCCATCGTGAAGAACACGTAGCCCTCGTCGCGCGGCTCGTAGCGCCTGCGCCCGCATATCGGGCCCACGTACAGGCCCCTCCCGGCGTAGAGCCTCCTCTGCGATCTCCAGTGGAGGAGCACCGGGGCTCCGAGGAGCTCCGAGACCAGGGAAACGCTCCTGCTCCTCCTGTATATTCTGTAGAAGTCCTCCACGCACACCACCCTGCTCCCGCGCAGGAACGACGCGACGAGCGCCGGCAACACCCCGTGGTTGCTCCCGGTGCAGACGAAAGCCCCCGCCCCCCTAACCCTGGCCAAGCTTTCGAGGAGCGCCGCGGGGAGCCTCCAAACGACCTTGTACAGCCTCTCCTGGGGGTTCAGCGGCTTCTCAACCTCTCGGGCCTCCACGCGCCCGAGCGCCGCCGCGAGCCTCCTCAGTGTCAGCTCGTCCCCCCTGGGCACCACGAACGCGTAGTTCACGCCCAACCTCCCCAGCTCCTCCGCGATGGCTATCGCGAACTCCGTGTGCCCGCCGCCGCTGGCAGCTATCAGCACATCGGCCAAGGCCTCCGCGCCCCAGCCCCACGTGGGAAGGGCCGACAGAAACATATAATTCTCCTTCGGAACATTAGAGCCCTGTGGCTTTGGGACCCAAATGCTGGACGTCGAGTCAATAAGGAAGGACTTCCCCATACTCCAGAGGAAAATCAAAGGAAGGCCGCTGGTCTACTTCGACAACGCTGCAACCACGCAAAAGCCCAGGCAGGTCATAGAAGCGATCGTGAGCTTCTACACCCAGTACAACGCGAACGTGCACAGGGGGCTCCACGAGCTCAGCATGAAGGCGAGCGAGCTCTACGAGGAGGCCCACGACGTCGTGGCGAAGTTCATAAATGCCAGGTCGTGGGAGGAGGTGGTCTTCTGCAGGAACACCACGGAGGCCATGAACATCGTGGCCTACGCCTGGGGGCTCAAGAACCTGAGGGAGGGCGACGAGATCGTGACGACCGTCATGGACCACCACAGCACGATGTTGCCGTGGCGCCAGGTCGCTGCGCTCAGGGGGGCCAAGGTCAAGTACATAGACGTAACCGACGACGGCTACCTGAGGTACGAGCAGCTGGGCGAGTTGATCGGTCCGAGGACGAGGGTCGTGGTGTTCACCATCGCCAGCAACGTCCTCGGCACGATAAACGACGTGAGGAGGATCGCCAGGGCGGCGAGGGAGGTCGGGGCCCTCGTGGTAGCCGACGGGGCGCAGAGCGTCCCCCACATGCCGACGGACGTGAGGGCCCTCGACGTCGACTTCCTAGGCTTCAGCGGACATAAGATGTTGGGCCCCAGCGGGATAGGCGTGCTCTACGGGAAGAGGGAGAGGTTCGAGGAGATGATGCCGTTCCTGGTCGGCGGCGACACGATAAAGGACGTGACCCTCGACGGGGTCGTGTGGCACGACCTCCCGTGGAGGTTCGAGCCCGGGACCCCGTACATAGAGGGGGCGATCGGGCTCGCCGAGGCGGTGAGGTACCTCCAGAGGATCGGCATGGAGAACGTCAGGGGCCACGAGGTCGAGCTCGTCTCCTACGCCCTCAAGAGGTTCGAGGAGCTTGAGGACGTCGAGGTCTACGGCCCGAGGAACCCAAACGACAAGACCGGCGTGATATCCTTCAACGTCAGGGGCCTCCACCACCACACCGTCGCCAAGGCGCTGGACCTCTTCGGGATTGCGGTGAGATCTGGCATGCACTGCGCCCACCCGCTCCACTACAGGCTGGGGCTCAAGGGGACCGTGAGGGCCAGCTTCTACATATACAACACGTTCGAGGAGCTGGACTACTTCTTCGAGACGCTCGAGAAGATATTGTTAATGAAGGAGGCACTGAGGGCCGAGCCGCCGGAGAACGTGTGCACGGGGACCTGACCAGTCCCGTGCGGGCCGAATAAAAAACAAGACCTGTTTTAGGGGGGACTGCTACCCCTACTTCGCAGGTCCCAGGATCCTGGCGAACTTCTTGCCCGGGTTGTAGGGGCTCTCAGCGAACGCTATCTTGATCTTGCCCCTCTTGGTCTCCTTGATGACGACCTCGTACTTGTCGGTCTCGAAGTACTTCTTGGCCTTCAGGTCGAAGAACTTCAGCTTCTCGGGCATCGGCCTCTCCTCCCTGAGGATAACTTGACAATCCGGGTTTTTAAACTTATTGGTTTGTGATAAAAGAGTAAACAAAAACACAATAAAGTAAACTCATTATTATAGCTAAAAAGATTTTCAAGTAAAGAATAGTTTTTTACGGAAAGTATTAATTTCCCATTAACAGTTCTCTGCAGGGAATTCGACAGAGAATAAAATTGTGAACAAAAAATAAATGAAAAATACTTGGAATGGTATCTATTCTATCGGCCACCTGGTGTCGGGCCTAGTGCATATCCCGGCGCGCGAGTACAGCTCCCAGGCGGCCCTCTCGGCCTCCTCTAGCACCTCGTCGTAGTCGACCGTCAGCGGCCTCCCATTGAACACCAGCAACCGCCCGCCGACGATCACGTGCTTGACGTCCCTCCCCGTGGCCGAGTACACCACGTGCGAGATCGGGTTGCTCAGCGGCCTCAGGTGGGGCTGCCAGTAGTCGACGACTATGATGTCCGCCTCCTTGCCCGGCTCCACGCTCCCGACCAGCCGGTCTATGCCCAGCGCCCTCGCGCCGTTGATCGTGGCCATCTCCAGCACCTCCTCGGCGCTTATGGACCTCGGGTCCAGGGTGCGCGCCGGCTGCAGGAGCGCGGCGTGCTTCATCTCCCTCAACAGGTCGTAGTCGTTGTTGCTCGGGCCGCCGTCGGTCCCGAGGGCGACGTTGACCCCGGCCCTCAGCATCTCGCTCACCCTCGCCATTCCGCTGCCGAGCTTCATGTTGCTCGAGGGGTTGTGGCTCACCGTGGTCCCGGTCCTCGAGAGCAGCGATATCTCGTCGTCGTCCGCCCACACGACGTGCACCAACACGACGTTCCTCCCGGTGAGGCCCACCCAGTGCGCGAACTCGACGGGCCTCTTGCCGAACTCCTTGGTCGTGTACTCGACGTCCTCGCGCACCTCGGCGAGGTGCATCGTTATGCCCGTCCCCAGCTCCCTGGCCTTCTCGGAAATCTTCCTGTAGAGCTCCACCGAGACCGCGCCCGGGGTCCTCGGGCCGAACCATATCCATATCCTGTTGTCACGCCCGTGGTACTTGTGGTAGAGCCTGATCGTGTCGTTGAAGCTCTGCTCGCCGCTCTCCACGAGCCCCTCATGTATGATGCCCTTTTCCAGGGCGTAGCCGGACATGTCCATGACGTGCCTCGCCACCGCTGCCCTGAGGCCCATGCCGTGTACGGCCTCGATGATGTTGTCGGGGCCGTAGCGCCCGACTAGCCCCGTCTCGAGGAAGGTCGTGGTCCCGGTCAACATCATCTCCAGCGCCGCCAGCCTGGCGGACGCGAGGGCCTCGTTCGGCCTGTAGTTGCCCTGGAGGGGCCAGACCCTCTCCTTCAGCCACCTTATCAGCGGGAGGTAGTCGGCGCAGGCCCTCAGCAGGGCCTGGGCAAGGTGCACGTGCGTGTTCACGAGGCCCGGCATGACGACGTCCCTCGTCGCGTCTATGATCACGTCGCTGTGGTACCTGTAGTCGCGGTCGAGCGCCTCCCTCTTCCCGACCGCCGCTATCTTCCCGTCCTCTATGGCTACTGCCCCCTCCTTGATCACCCTCCTGTCCTTGTCCATCGTTATTATCCAGCCGCCTCGGACGTAGATGTCGGCCAAGCGCGCCACCGACTTACCCATGCATACCGTAATGACAAGTATTAAATCCTCCAAAGCAAGGAGAGATTCTAAAATCCAGCGGTGAGTTCGGTGAGCCTCTTCGGCTACGATCCCGAGGAGCGTGCCAGCCTCATCAGGGCTGCCCGCGGGCTGATCCCCGCGGACGTGGCGATCGTGAACGCCAACGTCGTCAGCGTGGCCACGGGCGAGGTGTTGGAGGGGCTGGCCGTGATCGTCAAGGGGAGGAGGGTAGCAGCCCTCGTGCCGGCTGGGGACGCGTCCAGGTACGTCGGCAGCGACACGTTGGTCGTAGACGCGGGGGGCGACTACGCGTTGCCCGGCTTCATAGATCCCCACATTCACATAGAGTCGAGCCTCCTCGACCCCTACGGCTTCTCCAAGGTAGCCCTGGCGCACGGGACCACGGCCGTCGTCGCAGATCCGCACGAGATAGCTAACGTGCTGGGCAGCGAGGGGGTGAGACTGTTCGCGGACGCCAGCGCGTCGTTGCCGCTTAAAATCCTGATAGACGTGCCGAGCTGCGTGCCCGCGACGGATCCGTCGCTCGGGCTTGAGACCAGCGGGAGCGTGATCGGGGCGAAGGAGGTCGCCGAGCTCCTGTCCATGAAGAGCTCCGTGGGGCTCGGCGAGGTCATGGACTTCGTCAGCGTGCTCGAGGGACGGGCCGAGGTCCTGTCGAAGGTGCGCGCCGCCCACGAGGGATGCCGCGCCGTGGACGGCCACGCGCCCCTGCTCCGCACGCCCGACCTCGACGCCTACATATCCGCTGGGATCGGCAGCGATCACGAGAGCACGTCCCTCGAGGAGGCCCTCGAGAAGGTCCGGCGCGGCATGTTCGTGTACCTCAGGGAGGGGAGCGCTTGGAAGGACCTTAGGAATCTCGTGGGGCTTGCCAGGGACCTCGACTGCGCGCTCTGCAGCTTCACCAGCGACGACGTCAACGTCCTCGACCTCTTCGAGCAGGGCCACATGGACAGGATCGTCAACCTGGCAATAGAGTACGGAGTGGACCCGATCAGGGCGATAAAGTACGCCACGCTGCACCCCGCCCTCAGGTACGGGCTCGTCGATCACGTGGGCCTCGTGGCGCCGGGCAGGTTCGCAGACGTGGTGCTGACCCACTCAATAGAAAGGATCAGGCCCCACACAGTATTCGCGAGCGGGAGGACGATCTACTACAAGGGCGAGCTAATGGAGAAGCTCGAGAGGCCGAGCTACCCGGACTGGGCGCTGAACTCCGTGAGGGTCAAGAGGGTCCCAGGCCCCGAGGACCTCGTGCCGAGCGCCGGCCTCAGCGAGGGGGTGGCCAAGGTAAACGTCATCGAGGCGTTCCCCGGCTCGACCCTGACCAAGAGGTCAGTCGAGGACGTTCCGATAGCCGGCGGGAAGCTGCGGAGCATGCCCGAGAGGGACTTGGCCTACGTGGCCGTGGTGGAGAGGCACAGGGCAACCGGAAACATGGCCGTCGGCCTCGTGAGGGGGCTAGGGATAGGGTTCGGCGGGATCGCGCAGACCATAGCGCACGACTCCCACAACATAATAGTTGCTGGGCTCGACCCGCGGGACATGAGTATGGCCGTCGAGGAAGTCGTGAGGATCCAGGGCGGGATCGCCGTCTACGACGGCGGGAAGCTCGTCGGCGAGGTGGAGCTCAGGCTGGCCGGGCTCATGAGCGTGAAGGAGCCCGAGGAGGTCTACAAGGAGGTGTCAGGCCTAATCAACAGGCTGCACGCCGAATACGGGATGGACTTCCACGCGTTCTTCATGACCCTCGCCCTGCTGGCGCTCCCAGTGATACCGGAGATCAGGCTGACGGATAGAGGGCTCGTCGACGTCATGGGCGCGAGGCTGATACCGCTCATCGTAGAGGAAAGGCCCTGAAGCCCGACCCCTGTGTTCCTTCCTTTTTCCTCCCCCCTCTAGCCCTCGCGCTCGCGCGTTGCCTTGTCGGAAATCACGCGCGAGATCCCCGTTGGATCCCTTATTATCACGGTGTACTTGACGAGGCCGTCCTTGGCCTTCCTCAGGAGCTCTAGCTTTTCCTGGGAAGTCCCCGCGGCCCCCGCCTTCTCAAGAGCGTCGATGAACTCCATCACTATCCCCTCCACGGTCGTCACCCTAGTCGAGCGCGCCCCCCTCTCCGAGAGGAGCCCAAGCTCTGGTATCTCGATCTGGGCCTCGGACGACAGGTACACGATCGCGCGCTCATCGCCGGGGCCCTCGACCCTGTAGACGACCTTTACAGGCCCATTGCCGCTCTCCTCGTAGAAGTCCCTGAACTGGTAGCCGCACGAGTTGCACCTGCCGACCACCAGGACTGCCTCCTCATGCTCGCTCAGCCTGTACCCGTAGGCCTCGAGCTCCATGGCCGAGCCGCAGATCGGGCACCGCACGGTGAACGCCGACAGCCGCCTCAGCCTCTCCTCGCCGGCCTGCTCGGGCCCCGTGCTCATCGCGATTCCCCCCTTCCAATGGCTGTCTCGGCGCTGGCTTGGGCTCTGGCGCCTATTAGGTGCGTCCCGTCGCACGAGGGCGCCCCCATGAACTCGGGCCCCAGCGCCTCCCTGCACGTCGCATAGGTGAGGCCCGCGTCCCGCGCGCCCTTGATCACGGGCCTGAGGAGCTCAGCCCTGAGCCCTCTGGGCAGGTACATGTAGCCCCTGATCCGCTCGCCCCGCTCGACGTATAGGGCCCTGTACGTGCTCTCGAGCTCGGGGAACGCCGCGAGTATCCTCCCCAGGCTATCCCACTTGGCCTTGTAGGTCGACGTCACGACGTGCAGCGCGCCGCTATCCCTGGCGGCCATGACCAGCTCGTAGAGCTCGCTCGGGTCGTCGTTGATCCCTGGGAGGACGGGATCAACCCTGACGCCCACGGGCACGCCGGCCTCGCTCAACTTCTTAATGGCCAGGAGCCTGCTCCTTGGGGACGGGGCGCCCGGCTCAAGCCTCCTGGCCAGCGCCTCGTCCAGGGTTGTTATGGTTATCATGACGGCGCTCGGGTACCTCGAGAGCAGGTCCGCATCCCTGGCCACGAGGTCCGATTTCGTGGTGATTAGCACCTTGAAGCCCGCTTGGCCCAAGGCCTCGACCGTCCTCCTGGTGAGCCCCAGCACGCGCTCGATTGGCGGGTAGGGGTCGCTGCTCGTGCTCAGCTCCACGGGCAACGCCCTATTGGCGCGGGCCAGGTCTCGCGACAGGTTCCTGAGGAAGTTATCCTTGGGCTTGCTCGGCCTCCTGCCTATGTACGAGGTAGCATAGCAGTAGAGGCAGAAGTGGCTACACCCCGTGTACGGGTGCAGGCTGTACTTGAGCGGGCATGTGCAATACGGCGACTTCCAAGGATCGAACTCCCTCAGGACCCTGAAGGCCGTCAACTGATACACCAGGGGGTGTGCCCCGCATGACCGGCCTTCCCCATGTTCATCCCCCCGCACAGGGTCTGAGGGAAGGTGTGAGAATGCGGGGCAATATTTCATCATAGCAGAACCCCCCTAAAAACGCGCAGTAAGGCTGGGAAAGGCCGCCAGACCTCCTAGTCCACCCCCCTCGACCTGAGCGACTCCTCCAAGATCCAGTAACGCATCATGAACGCCTTCATAGCGTCCAGGAGCACGAACAGTTGGCTCCTCAGCCCCGGCCCGTAATCCCATCCACGGCTTCGCTTCGCGTCCATCATCTCGAAGATCTCCTCGAGGGCGTTCAGGTAGACGAGGGCCAAGTACTCGATGTGGAGCGCGGAGAGCAGGCGATACGTCTCAGCGGCGCTGAGGAGGGCTAGGGAGAGCACCAGCGATAGGAACACGTCGAGGCCGTAGGCCAGCGCGAAGGCCTGCCACGGGCCGAGGCTTCCGAAGGCGTAGTCCACAACGGCTATGAGCGAGGCCGGGGGGACGTAGGTCAGGAGCGCCCTCAGCAACAGGCCTGCCCTCCTGGCCAGGAGGTAGGCCATCGAGAGGGCTAACGCGAGGGCGAGTGCCACCTCCACGCTCCTCAGCACGACGATCGAGAGCGCCACTGGAACCGGCGCCAGCTTGGCCAGGGCCCTCCCCAGGCCGGCTGGCTGATGGGAAGGAAGGCGCTTCTCCTTGGCTAGCTCTAGCAACAGGGACATCCCACATCACTGCACGTGAGGGCGCTACCCGAGTTCTCCCGGACGTCCCTGAGGAACTCGTCCCGCGAGTAGGCCCTCAGGGACCTGCCTCTCCTGTCGATCACCATGTAGGTCCTCGGCGACAGCCTGGTGAGGAGGGGCTCCACGTGGCCAGCGGCCACTATCGCCTTACCCGACTCGACGCCGTACCTGATCACCTCGACCACGTCCTTCAATCCCTCCTTGTCGAGGTCGAGGAAGGGCTCGTCGAGGAGCCAGATCGGCTGGTCCGCGACGAGCACGCTGGCCAGGCCAACCCTCCTCGCCTCGCCGCCGCTCAGCGTGAACGGGTTCCTCTCCATGAGCTCGCGGGGCACTAGCCTCTCGACTACCCACTCGTTGGGCCTCACCCCGAGCACGCGCACTATGAAGTACACCTCCTCCCTCACCGTCGGCATCACGAAGCCGTGGAGGGGGTTCTGCCAGGCGTAGCCGACGAGCCTGGCGGCCACGCGCCTGGGCACCGAGTAGGGCTCAACCCCCCCAACCAACACCCGCCCGCCGAGGGGCCTCAGCAGGCCTGCCACGGTCTTGAGGAGGGTGCTCTTGCCGCTCCCCACCGGTCCCAGGAGCGCGTGCACGCCCTCCCCCAGGGCCACGCTGACGTCCTCGAGAACCGCTAACTCCCTCGAGTAGCCGAGCGAGGCGCGCTCCAGGACTATGGACGGCCGTTCCAAGGCCTCGGGAACCCCGTCCTCCTCGCAAAGGCCACGAGGGCCCCTCCGAGCGCCAGCACGGCTATCATCTCCCCGACGAAGACGAGGGGGACCGTGATGATGGGGGCGCCGTAGATCGTCACCAGCTCGAGGTAGCCTACCAGGATTGCCACCTCGAGCGACGCCGCGGCCGCTGCCAAGGGAAAGAGCCCCGGGAAGCGCCTCACGGGCCTGGAGAGCGCGAGCATCGTCAGCGCAACGACGAAGTTTGACAGCGGCCCGAAAATGAGGTCCCATGGCTGGTAGGGGCTAGCTATGTTCCCAAGGAGGCCCCCCAGGGTCAGGCCAGCGACGGCCTCGAGCCCAATTCCAGGGAACAGGGGTAGCACTAACATGGCGTCGGAGGCCCTCAGCTGAATTGGCCCGTAGGACCAGATCCCGAGCACGGTAGTGGCAGCCGCGTACACTGCTGCCACGAGTAGCGCCACTAGCGCCCTCCTTGAGGGGACAGCAGGCAAGCCGGCCACGCCTTAATTGCCCTTTACTCTATGTTGGCATGTGCGCTCCGCAGGTCCTCCTCGGTCTTGCCGAGCTTATTCATGAGCTCCACTACGAGCCCGTCGAGGAATACCATCAGCGTTATCTCGAAGAGCGTGCCAAGGGGCGTCAGCGGCTCGTGCTGCCCGAGCACCTGCCTCACGAAGTAATCCTCGTTCTCGGCCATCTTGGTGCGGCCCGGTATCCTTACGACGAGATCCGAGAGCTTGGCCAGCGGCGAGTCCGGGTACGACGTGAAGCCCACCACTGTGACTCCCACGCCCCTTGCCGCCTCGGCAATGGTCACGACGAGCCTCGTCCTGCCGGAGCCCGACGCGGCCAGCAGGAGGTCGCCCTTCCTAGCGCTGGGGACCAGCGTCTCGCCGAACACGAAGACGGGATAGCCGAGGTGCATGAGGCGGAGCGCGAACGACTTCATCACCAGGCCCGTGCGGCCTGCTCCCACCACGAATACCTTGCTGCCGGCCCTGTAGGCCTCCAACAACTTCTCGAGGAGCTTCTCCTTCTCCGCGTTGCTTATGGCGTCCGCGGCCTTCGAGAGGAACGTTATTACCTCCTCCATTGCCTCGCGGGTTAGGCCGCTGACCAAGTGCCATCACTACCTGCTGCTCAGCGCTATCCTCTCGATCTCCTCCTTCCTCTGGATCGCGTAGCTCTTGGGATCGTTGTTGGCCGCCAATATTATTTCATCCGCGAGGGCCTCCTCGATCGAGATCGTGCTCCTGAAGGATCGTTGCCGCGCGCCCTCGGTTATGAACCTCAGCGCCACGTCGACCCTCCTCTGGGGCGACACGTCGACCGACACGTGATACGATATGCCTCCGTACATGATCGTGGTTGTCTCCTCCCTCGGCGCTGAGTTCTCGATCGCCCTCACCAGCACCTGTAGCGGGTTCTCGCCAGTCCTCAAGTGGATTATCTCGAATGCCTTCTTGACGATGTTGTACGCCAGGTGCTTCTTCCCCATGTTCCTTCCTGGCCTCATGAGCTTGTTGATGAGCCTTTCCGCTATTGGTACCTCGGCCTTGCCGAAGCGCCTGTGCTCGTGCCTGCCGCCGGTGTGGGGCAGGTAGACGGGCTTCAGCGATATGTACTTCTTCAGGCTCGGATCCCTGACCACGACGCCCACGTAGCTCCACTTGCCGAACAGCCTCACCTCGTCGACCGAGCCTAGCGCCTCCACGAATCCCACCGCGTTGAGGGCCATGGGAGCTAAGCCTCTCTCGGTTTTATAAACGTCGTTGCTGCCACGCCAGCGTGTTTGCCGCCAGCCCAGCGTCGCGCTGATATCTCTATAAGGACCCCTATCCCATTGAGTTCTGCGTTGGTGTCTTCGATTTGGGCCGGACGCTGAGGGTCGAGGAGGTCGCCGGCGAGTTCGTCTTCGATAGGTTCATAGTCGCCAGGATCGTCTGCAAGCTGGAGGACGGCAGGCTCTTCTTCCTCGATAGGGTACCGGAGGACGTGGTCCTCTTCCTGCTAAAGTTGCGTGGCGAGCAGATAGGCGACGACCGCGAGCGCCTCGGGGACGTGCTGATGAGCATGCCCGAGGTCGTGGAGGCCCTGGGCAGGCACCTGAAGAGGGTGGTGATCAACGAGTTCAACGAGGAGCGGGGCTTCTACGCGGCCGAGGCCGAGTTCGAGGACGGGGGGATAACCGTCGCGAGGAAGATGGTGCCGAGCCACGCCATAATGTTGGCGCTCATTGCGAATAGGCCGATATACGTCGACGAGGAGCTAGTGGAGGGGCAGGAACAGCTGTAGCGGAGGACGAGGGGGCCCGAGCTACCTGACCGGCTTCTGCTTCTTGCCGAGCCACAGGGCCTTGAGGGATACCCCGTTAACCTTTATGACCTTGTAGCGCACGCCTGGGATGTCGCCCATCGATTTGCCCATCGGCCCCCCGATGCCCTCTATCACGACCTCGTCGTGCTCGTCGATGTAGTTCACGCCTCCGTCGTACGGCACGAATGCCGTCACAACCTTGCCGTTCTTCACCAGCTGTACCCTGACGCACTTCCTGACGGCCGAGTTCGGCTTCCTCGACTCGACCCCGACCTTCTCCAGCACTATCCCGCGGGCCATGGGGGCGCCCTCGAGGGGGTCAGCCTTCTCCTTGAGGCGCAGCATCCGCCTCTTGAACTCCCTCTGGCTCCACCTGGACTTCAGCCTCTTCCGCGCCAGCTTCCTCGCCGCGAAGAGCCCGTTGGGAGCCTTGCTCCCTGGCACCCGAAAGCCACCTACCTCCAGGAACTCGAACGCTCTTTTAAAAGCGCTGCCTTCACGCGATCACCAGCGCGTCCACTCCGTAGTACCTCCTCACTATGAGCCTCGCCTTCGAGACGTTCCTGCCGTTCTTCCCTATGGCTATCGCCTTATCGCTCGGCTCCACGGAAACGTAGACCACCTTGCGGCCGTCGGGCCTCACCTGGAACTTCACCTCCCTGACCCGGGCAGGCGCCAGCGCGAATTTCACCAGCTTGTCCAGATCCTCGCTGTAGCCCACGATTTCTATGTTCTTGTTCAACAGCTTCCTGAGCCTCTGGATGAGCGCGCCCTTGGGGCCTATGGCCTTGCCTATGTCGTTAGGATCCACTAGGAAGATCAGCCTGTTGTTCTCCTCGTCTATTATGCAGTCGTGGACGTACACGCCGGAGAGCTCGTGGAGAAGTGCCATGTACCTTAGCTCGTCGGGCGTGATCTTCAGCTGGGGCCTATCGCTAGCCACTGCTCCCACCGATCTCCAGCAGCCTCGACTGGCCGGGATCTATTACACCGAGCACCGAGACCCCGAAGGGCTTGCCGAGCAGCGTGCCCAGCTCCACGTTCGTGCCGCCGAACTCTATGAACGTTGTGCCCGATAGCTTGGAATAGTATTTCAGGCTCTCCACGACGTTCCTGGGCGCGTTGGAGGCAACGACCACGGCCTTCACCTTGCCCAGCAGTAGCAACTTCGTGGTCCTCCTGGTCCCGAGCACCACCTTCCCAGTCCTATACGCTGCGACTATTTCCTTGCCCACGTCCTTAGGCGCCGCGCTCATCCCCATCACTCTTCTGGCCGCGGATCATGAACAGGTCCACGAGACCCGTGCCCACAGGTACCAGTTGGCCTATTATAACGTTTTCCGCCGTCCCGCTCAGCGAGTCCGTCTCGCCCCTGGCCGCCGCCTCCATGAGCTTCTGGACGGTCATCTCGAAGGTCGCCCTGGCGAACACGCTCGGCTTCTCGCCCGCCACTCCCATCCTCCCGATCTGCCTAACGTGCCCCGTCCACGTCATGATGTCCGCTAACAACATTATGTGGCGTATGTCAACGTCAAGAGCCTGATCCTCGAGGACGTTCCTTATTTCCTTTATTATGGCCGCCCGGGCGGCCTCTATCCCGAGGACCTCCTCGATCTCCGATATGCTGTTGGTGTACACGCGCCTCGGATCCACTCCCTCGACCTCCAGAACTTCCCTCAGGTTGCTCCCTTCGGTGACCAGCACGTACTCGTTGCCCCTCCTCTGTATTATGACCTTCGTTATCCCCTTGATTCCCTTGAGCTTGGTGCCAGCTATCTTGTTCCTGACCTTCTCTATCTTCAGGAAGTCCGCATATTCCGGCTTGAGCCGTATCCTTATCGTGAATGGATCCTCCTCGTCCCTCTCCACGTCGCCCAGCCTCAACTCCTCGAGGGCCGCGATCACGTCCTCGACCCTCAGGCCCTTATCAACCAGCATGTCGGGGTCGAGGACTATCATGGCGTCCTCGTATGGATTGATGTTGATCACCTTCGACACGTTCTCGACGTACGTGCTCTCTATCCTCCTCGCGACCTCCTTGGCCTTCTCCTCGTCGTACCTGTGCTCCTCGTCTAGGTATATCTCCATGATCGGCGTCTCGGGCCTCCTCCTGGCATCGACGATTTCTATTAGCCTCGGAAGGCCGAGCGTAACGTTGTACTCCCTGACGCCAGCGTAGTGGAAGACACGGAGCGTCATCTGGGTCGAGGGCTCTCCGAGGCTCTGGGCCGCGATCGTCCCCACGGGCTCGCCGGGCTCGACGAAGGCCTCCTCGTACCTGGCGGCGACCTCGTCCACGATCTTCTCGGCCTCCTCGCGCGTCAGCCCGTACCTCTCGTTGACCTTCAGCAACTTCTCCCTGAGCTCGTTGAGGAGCTGCACGCTCAGCCTGCCAGAGGCCCTCTTGGCCAGTATTTCCTCTATCTCCTCGGGCCGCAGCCTCACATCCTCCATCCGATCACCCTCTCTATGACGCGGTCAACGCTCACGGATCTCCCGTGGTCGCTCTTGGCCGGGTCGATCCCGTCCTCCCCGTACTTGAATTGCACTATCTCCCCGTACGCCGTCCTCACGGTCCCGTCGTAGTGAACGACCACGTCCTGGAGCGCGTTGATCAGCCTCCTCTGCATGTAGCCGGACTGGCTCGTCCTGACGGCCGTGTCTATGAGCCCCTCGCGCCCTGCTGCCGCGTGGAAGAATAGCTCGAGCGGGTTCAGGCCAGTCACGAAGCCGGACGCTATGAACCCCCTGGCCTCGGGGCCCATGTCCTGCGGCTTGAAGTGTGCGAGCGCCCTGTCGATGTACCCCCTGACTATCCTCTTGCCCCTGACCGTCTGCTGGCCGAGGAGGGCTGCCATCTGCGTCAGGTTGACCGGGTTACCCCTGGCGCCGGTCCTGGCCATTATGACGACCGGGTTGAAGAGCTGGAAGTGCGGCGTTATCAGGTCGGCGACTGAGTCGAGCAACTTCTTGGAGAGAAGGTCCACGATTTCGTCCTCGAGGGTCTCCTCCAGGGTCTTGCCCGGCTTGGGGACGAGCTCGCCGCCCCTGTACTGCTCTATCAGCTTGAACACTTCCTCCCTCTTCTCCTCGATCAGCTCCCTCAGCTTCCTGCGGGACTCATGAGGCAACGATAGGTGGTGGTAACCCAACGTGAGGCCGTGCTTCTCCGCATACTTCAGGAACATCTTGTACACGTTGTCCATGAACTCCCGGCCGAAGTCCTCGCCGTACTCCCTCACGAGCCAGTGCAGCATGCTCTCGGGCTCCTCCCTGCCTATGCTCGCCTTGTCGAGGACTCCCTCGAGCAGCTCGCCGCGCTTCACTATCACCACGCTGTCGTGCGGGCAGTCCTCGTCGATGCACCTGAGGGCGCTGGCCGAGGCCAGCTTCGCGTTCCTCCTGTAGTTGAAGTCCTTTGGCAGGAACAACGAGACCAGCTGCTTCCCAGTCCAGTACTCCCTCGGCTTCAGAATGACAGGCTCGGGCAGGGGTCCCACGTAGCCAGTGGTGCTGAGTAGGTCGATGACGTCCTCCTTGGTGAGGAGCGTGGACTTGTTGGTCAGGAGGAAGGCGCCGCTTATGTAGTCCTGTAGCCCGCCTATTATCGGGCCCCCGTACCTGGGCGAGAGGACGTGCTTCTCGACGAGCATCAGCAGCCTTGCCTCGGCCCTCGCCTCCTCGCTCTGCGGCACGTGCAGGTTCATCTCGTCCCCGTCGAAGTCGGCGTTGTACGGCGGGCATACGAGGAGGTTTATCCTGAACGTCTTGTAGGGCAACACCCTGACTATGTGGGCCATCACCGACATCCTGTGGAGCGACGGCTGCCTGTTGAAGAGCACTATGTCGCCGTCGACCAAGTGCCTCTCGACCACGTAGCCTGGGGTCAGCGCCTCGGCAACGGCCTTGCGGTCCACGTACTTGAGGCTGATCTTCTTGCCGTCCGGCGTTATCACGTAGTTTGCCCCGGGCCAGGTGTCGGGCCCGTTCTGCACCAGCCTCCTCATCCTGTCGATGTTCCACGGAGTGACGCGCTCCGGCACCGTTAGGACTTTCGCGATCGAGATCGGCACGCCCACCTCGTTGATGCTGATGTTCGGATCCGGGCTTATCACGGTCCTGGCCGAGAAGTCCACCCTCTTGCCCCTCAGGTTGCCCCTGAACCTGCCCTCCTTGCCCTTGAGGCGTTGCGTGAGCCCCTTGAGCACCTTGCCGCTCCTGTGCTTTGCCACGGGGAGGCCCGGGACCTCGTTGTCGAAGTACGTGGTCACGTGGTACTGCAGCAGCTCCCACTCGTCCTCTATGATCGCGCTGGGGGCGCCGCTATCTATGTGTTCCCTGAGCCTGTTGTTCACCCTTATTATGTCGACTAGCTTGTGCGTCAGGTCGTCCTCGCTCCTTATGCCCGTCTCGAGGAGGATTGAGGGCCTAACGCTCTTCGGGGGCACCGGGAGCACTACGAGGACCATCCACTCAGGCCTGGCCTGCTCCGGGTCGCCGCCAAGCAACCTCACGTCGTCGTCCGGGATCTTCTCGAGCCAGCTCCTGACGTCCTGGGGCGTCAGCTTCTCCAGGCCCTCCTCCCTTTCAATGTAGAACGTGTGGGGCTTCTCGAGCCTTATCTTGTACTGCCTCGCGCCGCAATGCGGGCAGGTGGTGGCCTCGGAGGCCTTGACCCTCACGTACTCGTGGAGCCTCCTGACCATGTAGTCGAGGCCGAGCTCCTTGAGGTCGTTCAACAGCGCCAGGAGCTTCTGCCTCTCGTCCTCTGGTATCTTGAGCCTCCCACAGACGTTGCAGGTCGCCCTGAGGTAGGTGTGGATGTGCTTGACGAACCCGACGTGGATGACCGGCTTCGCTAGCTCTATGTGGCCGAAGTGCCCAGGGCAGCTGTCCCGCGTGTTGCCGCAGACGGGGCACACCTCCTTTGGCTCTATGGCGCCAAGCCTTCTGTCCATGACGCCCCCGTCCACGGGCGCCCCATCGTTATCGTAGACGTCGCTCATGAGGATCTGCGTCACGCTCATCTTCCGTATTTCCTCAGGCGATAGTATCCCCAGCCTTATCCCGGCTATCCTATACGTGGCCATCCTCCCCCTCACCCCTTCCTTACGTCCTTGAGCTTGATCCTGGGGACGATGCACATGGACATTAGCTCTTGGAGCAGGAGTTTGAAGGCGTAGGTGATCTCGACGGGCTTCAGCACCCCCTTGTCCTTATGTATTGGACACATGTACCTGCCTCTGACCCTGTCGAAGTACCCTATGTGGCCGCAGAGCTCGCACACGTATACCACGACCTTATCGCTCCTATCGGTCATTGTCTCTTTCAGCAACGACGAGGCTCCGTGGGCGACCAGGCAATCCACCTCCATCTCTCCCCACCTGAGCCCGCCGGCCCTGGCCCTGCCCTCGGTGGGCTGCCTCGTGAGGATTTGTATGGGCCCCCTGGCGCGCGCGTGTATCTTGTCGCTCACCATGTGGTGCAGCTTCTGGTAGTAGACTACGCCTATGAACACCGGCGTCCTCAGCAACTCGCCGGTCCTGCCATCGTACATCGCCTCCTCTCCGGTGTGCGGGTAGCCGTGGCGCTTGAGGACTACCATCAGCTCCTCGGCCTCACCGCCGTAATACGGGGTGCCGTCGATCAGCCTTCCCTCGAGCGCCGCCACCTTGCCCGCTATGCTCTCTATGAGCTGGCCGACCGTCATCCTGCTCGGGAACGCGTGCGGGTTTATTATTATGTCAGGTACCACGCCATCCTCCGTGAAGGGCATGTCCTCCTGGGACAAGAGGAGCCCAACCACGCCCTTCTGGCCGTGCCTCGAGGCGAATTTGTCGCCGAGCTCCGGTATCCTCAGGTCGCGCACGCGGACCTTGACAAGCCTGTTGCCGTCGTTGTCCGTGGTCAGCATAACCACGTCGACGACGCCCCTTTCCTCGTATCTCATGGTCACGCTGGTGTCCTGCCTCGTCAGGGCCGACATCGCATATTCCTCGGCCGCCATGAACCTCGGCGGGCTCACCTTCCCTATGAGCACGTCGCCTCCGGCCACCGGCGTCTCGGGCGACACAAGGCCGTCGTCGTCCAACTTCTCGTAGGCCCTTGGGCCCTTGTAGCCGCGTATGTTGCTCGGGGGCCTCGTGATCTCGTCCTCCTGTCCTCCGGGATACTTGTACTCCACGGTGGTGTAGAGCCTGAAGAACGTGCTCCTGCCGAACCCTCGCTCCACGCTCCCCTTGTTCATCACGAGGGCGTCCTCCATGTTGTAGCCGCTGTAGGTCAGGACCGCCACCACGGCGTTTTGTCCAGCTGGCCTCTCGTTGTAGCCGATCACGTCGAGGGCCTTCGTCTGCACGAGCGGCTTCTGCGGATAGTGCAGGAAGTGCCCGCGGGTGTCGATCCTCCTCTGGTAGTTCGACGCGTAGAGGCCTAGAGCCTGCTTGCTCATCGCGGACTGGTACATGTTCCTCGGGCTCTGGTTGTGCTCGGCGTAAGGTATGGTGAGTGCCGCCACCCCGAAGACCCCGGGGAGCCAGATCTCCATATGTGTATGCTCGGCGGTCACCTCCTCGGGCTTGAGGGCCACGTAGACGTTCTCCTCCTCGTCCGCATCTATGTACTCGATGAGCCCTGCCCTCACCAGGTCCTCGAACTTGATTTCGCCGCGCCTCAGGGCTTCGACGTGCTCCCTAGTAACTTTCGGCTTGCCCTCCTCGACCACTATGAGAGGCCTCCTGATCCTTCCCGGATCGCAGTTCACGTACACCTCGTTTATGTTCTCGGACTTGATGTGTGCAACGTTTATCTCGTGCGAGATCTTGCCCTGCCTGCGCAGCCTGCGCATCAGATCTGCTAGTTGCGCGCCGTTCGGGTGGTAGCCTATTAGCCGCCCGTTGAGGAATACCTTGGACCAGCCGACGTACGATGGGGCCTCGGCACCGCTCTTTATCGAGGCCCTTATCTCCTCCAAGATCTCCTCGAGGCTCTTCACGCCCAGCTTGTAGAGCATGGGCTCGACCTTCTCCTCCGGAACTCCGACGCTGACGTGGGACGTGAGCGCCAGGTTCTTCACGAGCCCTATGTTGGCCCCCTCGGGCGTCTCGAAGGGGCATATCCTGCCCCAGGAGGTCATGTGCAGCTCCCTGGCCTCGAAGTGCGGCTGGGTCCTGGCGAGCGGCGATACCACGCGCCTCAGGTGGCTCAGGGTGCTGATCAGGTTAGTCCTGTCGAGTAGCTGAGTTACCCCGGTCCTCCCGCCGGGCCAGTTGCCCGTGGCCATGGCGTGGAGGATCCTCTCGCTTAACATCCCGGGCTTTATTATCGTCTTAAGATCTACCTTCCTATACTTGCTGTACGCCTTCTCAATGCTGCTCTTGACCTCCCTCACGAAGCTTGTGAGCATGGCGTACCTGAAGAGCACTGCCAGCAGGTCGCCGGCCAGCTTGAGCCTCTTGTTCCTGTAGTGGTCCTTGTCGTCGGGCGGGCGGCGCTTGAGCATGACCTCGACTATCTTGCACACCATCTGCCCTATGAATATCGCCTTCTTCCTCCTCGTGGCATCGTTGGGCTCGGTCCCTATGTGCGGGAGCAGGTACTCGTCGAGCACCCTCAGGGCCCTTTTGATCCTCTCCTCCCTCGGCCTCTCGCTGGCTATCCTGCGCCCTATGTAGTCGAGGGCCTCCTCTACCACTGTCCTTCTGTACAACTCCTCGTCGAACGCTCCGGTGCCCTCAGCCTGCTGGGGGCTCGGCATGAGCGATTGGGCCTTCATCAGCGAGGGGAGGACGTGGAGCTGCACCTCCGGGTCCAGGCTTATCGCGTTCAGCACCTCGGCCTCGCTCGTGAGCCCCAGGGCCATCATGAGCACTACGACCGGGATCCTGTATCCCTGGAAGCTGGCCTCAAAGGATCCGTCCTTCTTGCGCTCTATTATGAGCTGGCTCCTCCTGCCCTTGGCTATGCTCACCACCTTTGCCACGTGGGTGTAGGAGGCGCCCTCGGGCGCCACGTCAACTATGATGTTGTTGCTCGCCAGGTCCTCATGTGCCACTACGACCTTCTCACTGCCGTTAATGATGAAGTAGCCGCCGGGGTCCTTCGGGTCCTCGCCGATCTCCACGAGCTCGTCGGGCGAGAGCTTGCTCAACGGATCTATGTCCGACTTGAGCATGACCGGCAGATCAAGGAGCTTTGCTTCGATCTCCCTCTTGTGCCCCATGCCATCGTACAACACAAGCTTCACGAATAGGGGGGCGGCGTAGGTGAGGTTCCTCAGCCTACACTCCATCGGCGTTACTTCGGTTTCCACCCCCTCGACGCTCTTCCACGTGGGCCTGCCTATCTTGTAATCCTTTATCACCAGCTTCATGTTGCCTCCTATCGGTATCTCGCGGAACTCCTCGAGGATCTCGCGGAGCGTCTCCTTGACAAACCTGTTGTAGCTATCGAGGTGTTGCCTCACCAGCCCCTTTTCCTCTACAAATGCCCTCATCAGCGTCCAGAGGTCCTCTGGCGAGAGCGTTTCCGGCGTGGCCGCGCTGGACACGGTCCCACCTCACCGCCTCTTCGCCACGTCGACGACCACGTACCTGTAGGCCACGCTCTCGCCAGCAGTGGGGCTCTTTCTTATGACCTTTATGATGTCGCCCGGCCTGGCCCCAAGCTCCCTGGCCACGGGGTCGTCGACGCTGATCCACGGAAGGTTTACCGGGTCCACCCCGAGGGACTTCAGGACCTCTATGGCCTCCTGGGGCTTGAGGAGGATGTGCTTCGGCACTAGCTCGTGTTCAAAAATCGAGAACTTCCTCTTGCTCATAAGCAGTCGCCGCTGGCAGGGAGAAAATGCTAAGCTGCTCTTAAATCTATCCTTTAACGTCCCGCTGAGAACATGGAACTTGTGAGTAGTGGACCGGCCGGGATTTGAACCCGGGACCTCTCGGATGCCAACCGAGCGCTCTTCCAGGCTGAGCTACCGGCCCACCGGACATAGCATGAGCCCCCTAGCGCCTTTAAAGTTTTAGCGCCCTTGGCCCATTACGGATGCGTTCCCCCGTGCCCCCCTGGGAAACGTTCGCGGGCATCGGTCGAGCCCATTGATGCCGGCGTGGGCCGCCAAATCTACGGGACAAGTCCCTGGGAGGCAGTGCACGCGAGGGGCGCGTAGAGGTGGTGGAGAACGCTGGGGGATCGGGCGGCAAGCAATCCCCTCGCTTAATAGTCGTGTGATGGCGGATATCCTTGCGGGAGGCGCCCAAAATGTCGATGGACGTCATCGACGAGGTCCTCAAGAGGCTTTCCAGCAGGGCCAAGATCTTCAGGGACAAGGAGATACTGCACCCCGAGTACGTCCCCGAGACCCTGCCCCACAGGGAGGGCGAGATAAGGAGGCTCGCCGAGATATACATCTCAGCGCTAAGGGGCGAGAGGCCGAGCAACGTGTTGATATACGGCCTCACGGGAACTGGGAAGACCGCCGTCGCGAAGTTCGTGGCCAAGGCGCTGTCGGACAAGGCTCCCTCATTCAACGCGAAGCTGGGCTACGCCTACGTTAACACTCGCAAGCTCGACACGAGCTACAAGGTCCTGGCCTCCATAGCCTCCAGCCTGGGGCTCAGGATACCTCCGACGGGGATCGCGATAAGCGAGGTCTACAGGCGCTATATAAACGCGTTGGAGAACTGGGGGGGACTCCACATAATAATACTGGACGAGGTCGACTACTACGTCAGGAGGGAGGGCGACGACCTCCTGTACAAGCTTGTCAGGATCAACGAGGAGCTGAGGAGGGCCAGGGTGTCCATAATAGGGATTACGAACGACGTGAACTTCGTCGATAGCCTGGATCCCAGGGTTCGCTCCAGCCTGGGCGAGGTGGAGATGGTCTTCCCCCCGTACAACGCCGAACAGCTGTTCGACATACTGAAGCAGCGGGCCGAGAGGGCCTTCGTCGAAGGCGCAGTTGATGACGGCGTGCTCTCGTACTGCGCCGCGCTAGCCGCGAGGGAGCACGGGGATGCCAGGAGGGCGCTCGATCTCCTCAGGGTGGCCGGCGAGATCGCCGAGCGCGAAGGATCGCCGAGGGTTACGGTGGAGCACGTAAAGAAGGCCGTCTCCGAGATAGAGGAGGGGCGCGTGTACCAGAGCATCATAACCTTGCCCCTGCACCAGAAGCTCGTGCTGAAGGCGATCGCGGAGCTGGCCAAGAGAGGCGAGGCCGCGACGACGGGGGAGATATACCTCAAGTACGCTGAGCTCGCCAAGTCTATGGGCTACGAGCCCCTGACCCAACGCCGAGTGAGCGAGATCATAAACCTCCTGGACATGATGGGCCTCGTGAACGCCGTCGTGACGAACAGGGGGCGCTACGGGGTCACCAAGGTCGTGCGCGTGAAGCAGGACACGCTCAAGGTCATCGAGCAGGTGCTCGAGGACGAGGGGCTCAGGTAGCGCTGGGGCCAGCCCCTACGGATCCTCGGAGGGCGCCCTATACCTGGCGTTCGACGACGGCTACTTCCCCCTGGAGTTCAAGGCGCGAAGGGGCTATACCGTCATAGCGGGGGTCAAGACCAGGGGCTGTTGCGAGGTCGTCGGCATAGACCTCCAGAAATCCCTCGTGGACGGGCTCGAGGCGACCGAGAGGATCGCCAGGGCCGTGAAGGGCCTCGGGGGGGACGCGGTGCTCCTCGACGGGGTGACTTACTGCGGATTCGACGTCGTCGATCCGTGGCGAGTCCACGACGAGACGGGGCTGCCGGTGATCGTCGTGCAGGCGTATCCGATAAACATGGAAAGGATCTCGAGGGCTCTCTCAAAGCACTTCGAGGACCACGCGCTGAGGTTCAACGTCATAAAGAGAGTATACGAGGCCTACGCGATCCTGAGGACTAGGTGGCGCGTGATCTCCTTCCTCGCGATCGGCATCGACCGAGACGAGGCCTCAAAGATCATCGATGCCCTCTCCGTCTACAGCCCAATCCCGGAGCCCCTTAGGATCGCCGGCATGATCGCCTCATCGGTTTCAAGGCTCCTCCTGAGCCGCGGGGGGCTCGTCCTCCCGGCGGGATCCCACCATATATTAGGGGGTCCACGAAGTAATCAGGAAGGGGCCCGTAGCTCAGCCAGGTAGAGCGGCGGGCTTTTAACCCGTAGGCCCCGGGTTCGAATCCCGGCGGGCCCGCGTCCGTTGCGCCTCGCTCGGCTCGCGCAAGGACCCGTAGCTTGGCGCCCGTGCAATAACAATAGCTACAGTATCCATGGAATAGTTCGGGGGTCGCAGAGGGCGAAGTCGTTGAGCCGTCCAATGGGACCAGAAGGCAGCGTGAAGTGCGCCAGGTGCGGCAGGCCCGCGCGCGTCAGGGTGCAATATGCAAAGCTGAACCTCTGCGACGAACACTTCATCGAATACCTCAGGGGCAGGGTCCTGAGGCTTTTGGCCAGGCTCGCGCGTCCCAGGGACATTAGGCGGGTCCTAGTTGCGGTGTCAGGCGGCAAGGACAGCGTGAGCCTGTTGGACATCCTCGTGGGAATACGCGAGCTGGCTGGGCTGAAGGAAGTATACGGCCTCCACATAGACCTCGGCATAGGGTCCTACTCCGAGGAGTCGCTGGCCGTAGCAAAGGAGGCATGCGAGCGCCTCGGCGTGCCGTGCGTGGCTCTCTCGCTGCGGGATCTGTTGGGCCTCGGCGTACCTGAGCTAGCAAAGGCCTCCAGGAGGCCCGCGTGCAGCGTTTGCGGCATGGTGAAGAGGTACATCATAAACGCTGTGGGGCTGGAGTTGGGGGTCGATGCTGTCGTCCTGGGCCACCACATGGATGATATCCTCGTGTTTGCCCTCAAGGACCTCTTCACGGGCGACCTAAGGGACCTCAGCAAGCTTGCGCCCCTGTCGCCGGGCGTCGACGGGCTCCTCGTGACCAGGATCAGGCCGCTCTACGAGGTGTACGAGCAGGACCTTGCGCTCTACTCGGCCCTGAGGGGCCTCCGCGTGGTCGGGGGCTCCTGCCCCTTCAAGCACGAGGATTTCTTGAAGGCAGCGCTAAGGGATCTGCTCAGGAAGCTAGAGGAGGAGGCCCCGGGCTTCGAGATCTCGCTCTCGAGGAGGATCGCGAGGGATTTGTTGCCGCGGCTCTCGCAGGGCGCCCAGGAGGGCTCGGCCGTGCCCTGCAAGTACTGCGGCATGCCATCCTCCAACGGCGTGTGCAGCTTCTGCAGGCTCACGGAAAAGGTCTTCGGAAGGCCCATGGGCCCCATCGTGAGGGAGGGGATCAAGGCAGCAGTCCTACGGCTGCGCGCGAGCTCGGCCACCAACGGCCCCCATCCCGGGGCCCCGGCCTCTGGCGCACGCTAGGAGCGGCGGCCGAAGCCAAGGATTTTCCCCAACGTCCTCCTGGTGAGCAGGAAGACGATGAGGGTCAACGAGGCGATGATCGGGAGGAACGAGAATGTGGCCTGTTGAAGGCCCCTGAACCTCTCCACGCCTCCCCAGGTATCGATCGACGTTGCAGCGCTGGTCAAAGGCGGCTGGACGAGCACCATCGTGGCTGTGCTCGTGTAGACACTGGTGACGATCGAGGTGGTTGAGAAGTTCTTGCTGACCGTGATCGTTTTCACGAGCGTCGTTGTGAACGTCGTAGCGGTTATCGGGGGGCTACTGGACGAGGATCGCAGGGGCGGCACCGTCGTAGCGGAGGTGGTGGGACTTGTGGGGGGGCTGGGGGAGGTGCTCGTCGTGGAAGTGGTGGAGGCCTTGCTACTGGCCGTGCTGGTCCTTTGGGCCGTGGTGGTCGATGCGGCGGACGTCGTGGTCGGATTGGCGCGCGGGGTATACGTGGGCGGGGTTGAGGTTATCTGGCCCAGGGGACACGTGCGCGGGGGCGGGCTCACGAGCCTCCAGGACACGCTCGACTCGTAGCTCCTGTTGGTGGAGGGGTCCACGACCACGACCTTGACGTAGCCGTCAACGTTGGAGGGCCTGATCGTTATCGGGAGGTATATGTCGCCCCCATAGCCGGCCCCAACCCTGTTGACAGGCACTAACAACGAGGGCGCCGTGGAATAGGCCACGTATATGTCGTACATGTGCAGGGGGGCCAGGCCGGAGGCATAGAGATATATAACGTAGTTCATCGACCCATTGGTCACGATGCTGGGGCCCACGCCAACGCTGACTCCGTCAGGCGTAACGTTGACCGACCAGAAAGGTCGATCCCAGCTGATGCCGCTCACGTATAGTCTGCCGGAGGCCAGGGGACAGCCGCCAAAGCTATGGCCGTCGAGCCCCGTGGCCCACAGGAGCAGGCTGTAGGTGTCGTTCCCGCTCAACAAATCAGCTGGGATCTCCCACGAGACGTCCACGTCCACCGTACCCCTAGGCAGGATCGTCCAGCTGTAGGAGCCGACCGAGAAGCCGTTGACTACGAGCGTCAGGGAGGCGTTGACCCCTCCCTCGTACCAGTTGATGAGGGTTCCCACGACGCTGAACGTCCTTCCCCACAGGTATGCGTCGCTGCCATTGAAGTATCCTACGTCGCTGCTGCTGAAGGAGAGCAGGGCCTCGAGGTAGGAGGCCTGGGGCGCTTGGGCTGAGGCCGCTGTTAGGAGCGCGAGCACCGTTAAGATGGCTGGGATCCAGGCCCGCAAGGCCTTTTACCAGAGCGCGGATAACATGGTCATTCTCTGCGGAACCCGGTAAAAACGTTTACCACGGCGGCCGATCCCAGCTTGGAAGGGCTGCGGGGCCTCTCGGACCCCACGGCCCTTCCAACGTGGCCGGCTTAACTTCCGGGTTCGATACGAGACCGGGTGTTGCCCGGCCACTATGGCCGGGTCGGCCGCCGCAACACCTAAACCTGCGCCCCCCTTAAAAGCTTGCTACGGTCGATCGCGTATATGCCCCTTACCACCAGCTCCCCTCCGCAACGGGGACACGTGCCGCGCCTCGATCCGATGAGGTCGCCGGCTTCGTAGTCTCGCTCCAGCTCGAAGCCGCACCTCGAACACCTCAGCAGCTCGCGCGTGACGAAGTCCACGCGGCGCGGCCTCTTGTTGAACTCGAGGAACAAGGCCAGGAGGAGCACGAGGAAAAGGACGAGCGAGATCCACGTGAAGAGGTCCGAGCCGTTCATTAGCCGGGCACCCCCAGGCTGTTGCCTATGCCGGCGATCACTATGGTCGAGAACGGCTTCGTCTCGCTCCTTATTATTTCCTTGATCCTCTCGACGGCCCTCTCGCACGCGTCGTAAACCTCCTTCCTCATGACGTTCAGAGCGTCCCTCAGCTCCATCTTTATCACCAACGCCCTGAGCGGGATCCCGTACTTCGATGCCGCTCGTTCTATTGCTATCTTCTCGGGGCCTGGGTCGCCTATCGCTGCTCCCACGCCCTCCGCGATCTCGCCCAGCTCCTCGCCCTCAAGCTTGAGGGCCGCATCCACCGTTAAGATCATGTCGACCGCCCCATTCAACTCGTCCACCAGCTTGCCGAGGACGTCGCCCGGGTGTCCCACGTTGCTCCCCGGGCCCTTCGCCTTAATCACGAAGACCCTCCTGTCCATCAGCAACGCCTCGTAGATGCTCGTGTCCTGCAACTCCCTCCTGCTGATCAGCTTGGCCTCCTCGAGCAACCGGTGCGCCACGAGCGGGCCAGCCGAGTCCCCTATTGGCTTGCCCGTCATGAATGGATCGAGAGCGTTGTGGTACGTCTCGGCGATCCTCAAGACCTGGGGCATTATGAGCTCCAGCTGCATCAGCAACACCCAGTTGTTCTCCCTCTCGCTAGTCAACAGGTAGTGCCTGACCACCTTGTAGATCTGGTTGAGCGCCGAGACGATCGATAGGCTGGACTCGAGCAGCGTCAGCCTGAACTCGTCCAGGTTGGGCAAGACCCCCTTGAGGTAGGACTCGATCGTGTCGTCCGTGGTCCTTATCAGGTGGTCGAGCCTCTTTATTATGTCTGTCGGCTCTATTTCCACGGGCTCTATGGTGAAGAAGTTCATCACGCGCTCGACCAGCGCCGTTGGATTCTGTAGCCCTAGGCCCGTAAGGGCCCTCTCGACCTTGGCCCTATCCTCGTCGACCATCCTCTTGAGGACGCCCAGCTTGGCCCTCACGTCCATGGCCCACAACTTCATCTGGATCCTCTGGTTGAGGCCCGTGATCAGCATCAGGAAGAGCGCTATCCATATGATTTGTATCACGAGATCTGCCGTGGAAGTTGTGCCGTTCATGGCCCCTCTTGCTCCCTACAATCCTGTTGGTAGAAGACCCTCCAGGAGTTTTAACATTTTAAGAATTTGGTGCCCGAAGGGCCGCGCTAGGCCGTGGTGACTATTACCTCCCTCCCCACGAGCACTACCGTGTGCTCGAACTGGGCCACGGGGCCCCTGCCCCTCTCCACGAGGACGGGGTAGTCCACGAGCTTCCTGGACCTCCTGGCCCTCTCGAGGGAGGCGGCGACGTTCTCCAGCCCCCTGCTCGCGTACCACCTCACCGCGAAGGGCAGAGTCCTCCTCTCGCGCCAGAGGCTGATGAGGAAGTCCTCGGAGCGCGGTTCCCCCGTGAGGGCGTGTATTGTGATCAGCGGCGCCTCGACGACGACCCCCTCGCCGCTCGTCAAGAACGGCTCCACCGCGTACACTCCCTCCTCGAATTTCCACCTGGCGAGGACGTCCTTGTAGTTCGGTATGCTCCGCCCCCCGTGTATTGAGTACCTGCCTATGCTGTGCCCGCTAAGGTTCCTGACTGGCCTGAAGCCCATGGACTTCGCGACCTCCTCGACCCTCGCCCCCACTTCGTAGGCCCTAGCCCCTGGCCTCACGGCCTCGAGGGCCCTCGAGAGGGCCTCCCTCGTCGCCTCGACCAGGCCCTCGAGCGCTGGGTTTAGCGATACGGTGATGGCGGCGTCGGCGATGTACCCGTCCACGTGGGCGCCCACGTCGACCTTGACCACGGATCCATCGGGTATGGTTGACCGGTCCCCGGGCAGGGGGGTGTAGTGCGCCGCGACCTCGTTCACCCCGATGTTGGCCGGGAACGCTGGCTCGGCCCCGAGCTCCCTCATGTATCCCTCTATCTCCTCCGCGATCCTCAACACCGACGCGCCCGGCCTCACCAGGCCCTCCGCGAGCCTGAGCGCGCGCTTGACGACGTCGCCGGCCATTATGAGCTTCTTGACCTCGTGCTCCTCGAGCACGCTGCTCCCCCGCGTTGTCCGAGAACGATTATAACTATCCCTTCTGGCTAAAGCAATAATAACGTTGCGCCGGGGGATCCGGGTTGGCCAAGCTCAGGTACCTGGGCCACAGCGCCTTCGAGATCGAACTCGCGGGCCTCGACGGCCGGGAGAGGCGAGTGCTCGTGGATCCCTGGCTCGAGAACCCCCTCAGCCCCGTCAGGGTCAGCGACTACTCCGGCAAGCGCGTTGACTACATCTTCGTCACCCACGACCACGCCGACCACCTCGGCAACGCCTTCGAGCTCGCGAAGCTCACGGGAGCCGTAGTGGTGGGCATATTCGAGCTGGCGGCCAGGGCCCAGGGGATGGGCCTCAGGGCCGTGGGAGGGAACGTGGGAGGCGAGCTGAGGCTGGAGGGCCTGAGGGCCTGGCTGGTTCCGGCCGTGCACTCCTCGGCCGCTGGCTCGCCCGTCGGCGTCGTGGTGCAGGGGCGCGACGCGACCATTTACCACGCCGGCGACACGGGCATTACGAAGGACATGGAGCTCGTGGGCGAGCTCTACTCCCCGGACGTGGCGCTGTTGCCGATAGGGGGGCACTTCACAATGGGCGTTAGGGAGGCCGCGAGGGCCGTCGCCATGCTGAGGCCGAGGGTGGCCATACCGATGCATTACAACACGTTCCCCGAGATCAGGGCCGATCCCGAGGAGTTCAGGAGGCTCGTTGAGGCGACGACGAGGACGCGCGTAGTGGTTTTGAGGCCGGGCGAGGAGTTCGAGTACGTCTAGGAGCTTCGCGGGGACGGCCTTGGACGTCGAGGAGAGGATGAGGCTGGCCACCAGGAACGCCGTCGAGGTCGTCACGAGGGACGAGCTCAGGAGGGCCCTCGAGGCCGGGAGGCCTAGGGCCTACCTCGGCTTTGAGCCGAGCGGGCTGGTCCACGTCGGCTGGCTCGTGTGGATGTACAAGGTCAGGGACCTCGTGAGCGCTGGGGTCGACTTCGTGCTCCTCGGCGCGACCTGGCACGCGTACATAAATGACAAGTTGGGCGGCGACATGGACCTCATAAGGAGGGCTGCGAAGTACGCGCTGAAGGTGCTCGAGGCGATCGGCGCCACCGGCTTCAGGTACGTGGACGCCGAGGAGCTGGTCTCCGACAAGGAGTACTGGTCGACGTTGATAAGGGCTGCCAAGAGCAGCACGCTGGCGAGGGTCAGGAGGGCCCTCACGATCATGGGCAGGAGGTACGAGGATGCGGAGCTCGACTTCTCCAAGCTCATATATCCCCTGATGCAGGTCACCGACATATTCTACCTGGACCTCGACATAGCCCTGGGGGGCATGGACCAGAGGAAGGCCCACATGTTGGCCAGGGACGTGGCTGAGAGGCTGGGCAGGAAGAAGGTCGTCGCGATCCACACGCCGATAATAACGGGGCTCCAGGGCCCGCGCGCCTCTGGGGGCGAGGTCGACGAGCAGCTGGCCGACTCGAAGATGAGCAAGAGCAAGCCGGAGACCGCGATCTTCGTTCACGAACCCCCCGAGGCCGTGGAGAGGAAGGTCATGTCGGCGTACTGCCCCCCGAGGGAGGCTGCCTTCAACCCCGTCATCGAGATCGCCAAGTACCTGCTGTTCCAGCAGGAGGGCTTCAGGCTGCGCATAGAGAGGCCGGCCAAGTACGGGGGCGACGTGGAGGTGGAGAGCGCCGAGGAGCTCGAGTCGCTCTACCGCGCGGGCTCGATACACCCGCTGGACCTCAAGGCCAGTGTCGCGCGCGAGCTCAACAGGCTCCTCGAGCCCGTGAGGGCGAAGATCCTGGGCGACAGGGAGGCCTCGGAGCTCGTCAAGGAGTTAAGCGAGGCGGACTCGCGCCGCTAGAGCCGTTGGGGGAGCGCCGCGCTCGGCATGGCCCGGGAGGAAACGGAAATTTAACCCCTGAGCCGATATTCATGGCCGATGGGCCGGTAGCTCAGCCTGGAAGAGCGCCGCCCTTGCATGGTCCCCTGGGCAAAGGGCCGAGGTCGAAGAAAGGCGGAGGTCCCGGGTTCAAGTCCCGGCCGGTCCACAAAACTCCTCGGCGCTTCGAAGGCCTACTTGGTCCTCTCCTCGACGACTATCATGGTTATAGTGGTCCTGATCTCGGGCAGCCTCCTGATCTTGTTGGTCACTATCTCCCTGATCTTCTCCAGCGCGTCGGCCTCGATCTTCACGACCACGTCGTAGGTGCCGTAGACGATGTAGGCCTCCCTGACCTCTGGGATCTTGAAAAGCTCGTCGAGGACCTTGCTCTCGGCGCCGATCTCGGTCTGGACGAGGACTATCGCCGAGGCCTTTGGCATTTCCCAACCCCCGACAGGAAAATATTGCCGATTTAGGTAAAAAACCATTTGTATTTGCACGCGGAGGGGGGCCCGTGCTCGAGGTCCTCGTACTACACATGCGCGAGGATGACCCGAGGAAGAACACCGCGCTGAAGATGGTCAGGATGGGGCTCGCCAGGCTAGCCAGCCGCGAGGACCTGGGGAGGGGCGCGATCGTCCTCAACCCTTACTCGTCCGACCTCCTCGGGCCCTGGCTGAGGGGGGAGGCCGAGAGGAGGGGGATCCTCGTGCTCGACGCGAGCTGGAGGAGGCTCAGCCCTGAGAGGTTCAGGAGAGTGAGGGGGGTGCACGTGAGGCTGCCTCCGCTGCTGGCCGGCAACCCGGTGAACTACGGAAGGCCCTGCATCCTATCCAGCGCCGAGGCCGTCGCCGCTGCCGCGAGGATCCTGGGGCACCCCGAGCTCTACTCGAGGCTCCTGGGCCTCTACAAGTGGATGCGCACTTTCCACGAGCTGAACGACGAGCTGCTCGAGGAGTACTCGAGGGCGGCCGACGGGGCGGCCATGGCCGAGGCGATCGCTAGGTACTTCGGCGGGGACCCCTGCGCCGGGCTGGGCGGGGCCGGGCCATAACCCGTATTCTGTACACGCCTGCATCCGACTGTGCGGCCTCGCCGGTCGCGCGGCGCCTCATCCACGGCCCGGGCCTTGCACCCTGCGGGGCGGTCGTCCCAACGCGTCCGCACGCGTCCTCTGGAGTTTGGGAGGGCCCGTCGCCGGGCCCCCGATGCCCCGTCATCGCCATCCGCGGGCGGCCGTGCCGTTTCTCCGCCGTTGCCACGGGGACTGCCCGTGCCCCTTGCGGGGCCGCAGCGCCGCGGGGTGTACGGTGTTTCCCCACCCCCGTGCGGGGGCGTAGCAGGCGACCCAGCCCCGCCCGACAAATCCCTAGGCGTCCTAGCTTAATAAAGAGGCCTTGCTTCGGCGAACCCCCCAGTTCCGCCCCTGCCATTCGGCTGGAGCTCTTGAGCTACTTCATACCGTTCCCGTGAAACTGGGGGGTTCCACCCCTGCATTTCCCATGGAAGAGCTCCTCTAAGCCTCTCACCCCTCTGCTTCCAGTGGAATCGGATAGATGTGCGTTGCGGCTTGCAGAGCCGTTGCACATTAGTTTGTATAAAGTACATTTTGTATTAATAATACAAAACATTGGCGTGACCTACGCCCTTCCAGGCGAGCGCTAATCGTGGGGGTAGCGCTCTGCAGAGGAAGGGGAGGGGCGGGGGATCACGAGCCCAGGGCTAGGACGTGTGAACTCCCCGGTTTCACCCCTCCTATTCCTATGGACATGACGTCCTGAGGGGAGGAAAAGGTTAAGAGACGAATGTCGCTAGCATAGGCGCGGTGAAGTGCATGCCGCAGACGCTCGCGAAGGCCGTGGACGTGGGCCTCAAGCCCGTTGAGGACTACGTCTTCGAGGTCGTGTTGTCCTTCCAGGAGGGCAGCAGCGAGGTCGTGATCAAGGGCAGGGGGCAGTCGATATCGAAGGCCGTGGACGTCTACAACGCGGTGGTGGACAGGCTTGGCGAGGGGGTCGAGCTGGCCGGCGTCGAGATAGGTAGCGAGGAGTTCAAGGGCAGGCTCAGATCGTACATAGCGATAAGGCTCAGGAGGAGGTACTGACCTCGGCGCTGGCAGGGACCTCGCCTGGCTCCTGTTGCATGAGGCCCCGCGCCTCTAGGGCGCGGATCAGGGACCTAAGCAGCTCCTCGGCGTCGGCGCGCCCCCCAGCGATCTCGTCGATGGCCTGCTCGAGCCTCCTCGTGAGCTCGACCGATACTAGGTCCCCGTAGTGCTCGGACAGGTACTCGTAGGCGGCGATCCCCCTCCTGGTCGGCACCAGCTTCAGCCTCCTCTTGCTGGCCACGACGTAGCCGTGCCTCTTCAGCGAGCCGATCACCTTGGCATACGTGCTGGGCCTCCCCAGGCCCAGTGCGCGCATCCTGGCGACGACCTCGCCCTCGTCGTAGAGGGGGGACCTGCTGGACGCGCGCACGGAGGAGCCGGCGACCTCGAGCTCGAGGATCTCCGCGTCGGGCAGGGCATGCCACCGAGGAGCCTTCACCAGGTCAAAGCCGTGCTCCAGCACCTCGGCGAGGCCCGTGATCGTTCCGAGCTCGACGCCCGTGTCGGTCGATACTGCGTAGTCCACCAGCCTCGCCCTGAACGGGCGCATCTGGCTTGCGACGAACCTCCTGAAAATCATGTCGTACACCTTCAGGTGCAGGGGCCTCAGCCTCGCGGACACCGCTAGCGCCCCCTCGGCCAGGGCCCTCTCGAGCTCAGCGGCGTCCAAGGGCATCGTGGGCCTTATGGCCTCGTGTGCTCCCCCCTCGCCCCAGTGCGAGGGGTTTGCGAGGGCCCTGAGCCCCCTCTTCTCGAGGTACTTCATCGCCACGCCGATCCCGGCGCTAGAGACCCTGTGGGAGTCGGTCCTGTGGTAGGTTATCAGCCCTGACTCGAAGAGGTCCTGGGCAACCCTCATGGCGATCCCAACGGGCATTCCAACCCTTGCGACGTCGCTCAGCAGCTCGTCGGTTGTGTAGGGCGGGAGCGGCCGCACCTCCTCGACTCGCGTCCCAACCCTCCTCAGGATCACCCTCGTCGCGCGGGAGGCCAGCGCGGCGGCATCGCGGGAGTCCAGGCACGCGGCGAAGCTCATGTCCAGGGCCCCGCGCAGCTCCAGCGAGACCCTCCAGCACTTATTCGCGAGGTGCTCCCTGTACCTCTCGATGATCAGCCCGAGCACGGGGGTCTGCACCCTTCCCGCTCCCATGTTCGGGTCGCGGAAGTGCTCCTTGAGCCTGTTGCTGAGGCTGAACCCGATCAGCCTGTCGAGGGCCCTCCTGTAGATCTCGGCCTCGACCAACCTGTCGTCAATGTCCCTGGGGTTCGTGAGCCCCTTGAAGAACTCGCCCACGGTTATCTCGTGGAGCTCCACGCGCTTGATCTTGCCCCGGCTCTCGCCCAGGATGTTGTAGACGTCGTACGCTATCTTCTCCCCCTCTATGTCAGGGTCTGTGGCCACGTAGATGGCGTCGACCTCCTCGGCGACCTTCCTCAGCGCCAACGCAACGCTCCTCGAGTCGCTGAAGAACGTGCTACCGCACCGCGGGCACGACGTGCCGTAGGTGAAGCTGTTCCCGCACACGAGGCACCTCTTCACTGTGTCGTAGAACAGCGTTATCGAATTGCCCCCGTCCAACACGCCGTAGGACGGGAGCGAGGGATCCGTGGAGAGATCGTAGAGGTGCCCCCTCGTGGCGACGATCTCCAGGTGGAGCACCTTGCCGTTATGGGGGAGGGTGGTCTCGTAGACCACGACGTCCCCGAGCGCCCTCCTCAGCGGCCTCCCGAAGAACCTGGCTATCGTGGCAGCCTTAGTTGGCGACTCGACCACGAGGAGGGCGGACTCGTAGGGCAATGGGCCGGCCCCCGCGCTGGACCTGCTCGCCACGATCCTCTTCCTCTCCTCCTCGAGGTCCACCTCGCGGATGTCCAGGAACTTGAAGTCGGGGGAGGCGAGGGAGAGCCTGGCCTCGAGGCCCTTCAGGAGGTTGAAGTACCTGGTGAACTCGACAACGATCGAGAGCCCGTGGGTCATGGAGCCCCTCAGCATTCTGCTGGTCCTTCCCGTGGCCTGCACGTACGTCATGGCATCCGGCGAGTAGACCCTGGCGCCACCCTTCGATACGATGGTCATGCTTCCGACCTCGAGTACCTCGGAACCCCTCAGGATCTCGCGGACTGCCTCGCGCAGGCGATCCCTCTCCCTCGCTAGGTCCTCCAGGGCATCCTTCAGCCTCCCGAGCTCCCCTGCCCCGGCCTTCCCCCTCAGGAGCAACGCGAGGAACTTCATCTCCTGGGGGCTGAGGGCATTCATCCAGCGGGATATGGTCCTCAACGCGTCGCCTACGTCGAGCCCCCTGTCCCTCAGGTACAGGGCAATCCTGTGCAGCCCCCTGGGGCTCGACAGGTAGGCCTCTAGATCCATGGAGAATACGGGCGTTCCCAGGAATATCACGTACTTTATCCTCTCCGGCGCGTCGAGCCCCCTCACGATAAGGCCGTAGTAGGTGGCATAGCCGTAAACGAAGTCGGCCGAGCCCTGCACGAACTCCTCGATCCCCCTCGGCGTGGCCTCCGCGAACCTGTACCCCTCTCCCTCCAGGGATCCTTTCACCTCCTCGAGCAGCCTTTCCATGTCCTCGCGTGCCGGATGCCTTGGGCTCAGCATGAGGAGGCCTCCGCTTCCCAGCCGCTTCAACAGCGACGCGAGAAGGTCTGGGCTCGGATCCAACAGGTATGCATCGGTTACGTCCCTTCCATACAGCAGGAGGCCCGAGGCGTCTATGCCGAGCAGGTCCCGCATGACCTTGGCCATTACTCCCCTGGCCCTCGCCGTCGCGCTCGCCACGACGACCTGGGCTCGGGGCGTGCACCTAACCTTCTCCAGCAGCGCCCTCTCGACGTCCACGAGCCTTGAGGCGATCTCCATTCGCTTCTCGTCCTCGAGCGTTGCCCGCATCCTCTGGAGCAACAGGACCTTCTCCCTCGCCAGCCTGAGGTCGTCGTCGGAGAACCCGACGACCTTGAGCATCTTGGCTATGCTGCCCTCGCTCCTGAGGAGCGAGTCCACGTCGTCTATTACGAGAACTCCCGGCCTACATTCCTCGAAGAGTTCGTGTCTCTTGGCGAAGAAGCTGTTGGTCACGACGGCCACGCGGTACGTGCAGCGCGACATGGACTCCAGGGCCTCCGCCCTCGACTTCGGCGAGCCGGCCGAGTCGTAGAGCACGAGTCCCTCGGCAGCCCTCCCCACGTTCGATGCCAGCTCCTTGAGCCTCGCGTGGACCTGCCTTGCGAGCGCCCGCGTGGGCACCAGGTACAGCACGCGCTTGGAGTAGTAGGTGGCAGCGTACAGCGCATAGATCATGAGGAGCGTCGATTTGCCGGTGCCGGTGGGGGCCAGCAGGACGGTGTTCTCGTTGCCGACCAGCCTCCTGGCCCAGGCCCTCTGCCCGCTCCACATCCTCAGCCCTCCCGTGGCCCTAGCGAAGAACGACTCGAAGTCGCGCAGCTCCTCGTCGAGGACTTCGTCTAGGGAGCGCTTGGTGGCGTCGGGATAAACGATCCTCAGCGAGTTTTTCACCGAATCCCTGAGCAGACATGAGGGTCCTGTCTATGGCTTTTAAGGCATGGGACGGCGAGAGAAAAGCTTTTAACGTGCTACCCTTTCTTACTCGACAGAAGTCTCCAAGGATGGAAGAAGTAGGGAGGTGTAGAAAGTGGCGGCGCAACCCCAGGCGGCCAACACCGTGCTGGTTGGCAAGAAGCCCGTAATGAACTATGCCATGGCAGTGCTGACCCTGATAAACCAGGGAGTCAAGGAGGTGTACATAAAGGCCCGCGGAAGGGCCATAGGCAAGGCAGTCGACACCGTCGAGATCATAAGGAACAGGTTCCTGCCCGGCAAGGTCGACGTCGCCGACATAAAGATCGGGAGCCAGACCGTCACCAACCCGCAGGGCAGGCAGTCCAGGGTAAGCACCATAGAGATAAAGATAGCTGTCAAGGAGTGACGGCACGCGCCCGCACAATAACAACGAAATGTTTTTTAACGTGCTGAGGACTTCGCGGCGCCGTGGTGCCTCGAAGATCTCCTCTCCACGTAACTTCTCGCCAGCCCTCTCAGGTACTCTAACGGGTCAATGCACTCCAGCATCACTTCGTCAACAGCCACGAGGAGCCCCATCTTCCTCAGCCTCCGCACAACGTTCAACGCCGTCCTCCAGCTAAGCCCCACTTCCCTGACCAACCTCTCGGCGGCCTCGCCGACGTTGAATGTCCCCCTGGAACCATCACATAGTATGACGTAACACGCCAGCTCCCGCTTCTTAAGCAGCCTCGACCACTTCCTCTGGCCGGACTCCATGGCGCACCTCAGCCCTGCTTTAAGGACGGGGACAATATAAGATCGGCAGGCCTCATAACTCTCGCGGCCCTTAGAGTAAAGTTAGTGAGGCGGCTTGCCGAGGGTGCGCGCGGGCGAGAGGGTCCTGGAGATTCAGGGGCTGGCCCTGACAGACTTCGCTGAGCTGTTAAGGCTCCTCGCCGCGCGCGGCGAGAAGCTATCGGTCGTCACTAGGCCGGCCCAGCTGGTCATTAGGGACGGCAGCTCGACGAAGGCAGTCGCGATCGCGCAGTTCTCTCTGTTGACGAGGGAGGGGCTGCCCGGCTCGCTAGAGGTGGCCTACGACGAGTGGGTGGACTACGTCTCACTTGACGCCTCGCGCGTGCTGAAGATCGTGGGCGCGGTCATCGAGATCGCCGAGCGCGGGGCCCCGGCCTCCGGCACCTCATTCGACTTGGGCAGCGCAAGCATTCACGTAACGCCCTTTGAGGTCAGTGAGTGCTGCGGCACAGTGCGCCTATATTATTTGACGGCCCCGTACTACTGGGCCCTCGGCAGATCCTCGGCCAATGCCCCGGAAAGGGAGCCAGCCCGGGATGGGAACCTGATCCTGGCGCAGCTGTCCTGTGGAGGAATGGAGGAGCTCGCCAGCGTTGACTTTGGGCAGGACAAGGCCGTTGTGAGGATACATGTGCCCGCGAACTGCCGAGGCCTAGCGTACAGGCTCTACCACTGGCTCCTACTCGATGTCCTCGCGTTCCTCGCCCGCGAGAAGTTCGTCGAGGTCTAGCTGCTTCCTCCTCCTGGCCTGGTATTCCTCCGAGGTCTTGGCGAGCACTATCTCGTAGAGCAATGCCTCCTTCCCGTTGTCCTTGGGCCTCAGGAGCCTGCCCAGCCTCTGGACGAACTGCCTCCTCGACGAGGTGCCGGAGACCAAGATGCCGACGTTCGCGTCCGGGATGTCGAGCCCCTCGTCGCCGACCGTGGTTACCACGAGCACGCCGCTCTTGGACGCCCTGAACTCTTCCAGTATCCTCTTCCTCTCCTGCGCTGGGGTCTCGCCCGTGAGCAGGTACGCGTTGAGCCCCTCGGCTATGGCCTTTGCCTGGTCGACGAACTGCGTAAATATGATGATTTTGTTCCCCTTGTCCAGCTCCTCCCTAGCCAGCTCTATGGCCTTCCTGATCTTGGTCTCCGAGCGCGCGAGAACGGCCCTGGCCCTGTTGAGCGCGGTCAATGCTGCAATAGCGTTCGCGTCGCCCCTCTTCGCCCTCTCGACAACCTCCTCTAGCTTCAACGCGTTGGCGTGCCTTCTGAACTCCTCGATGTACTTCCGGTAATTTTCGTACTCCTCCGGCGTTGGCCTAACCCTCAGGGTTTTGACGACGTACTTGGCCAAGTAGCCTTGGCTCGCCAGGTCGTCGAAGGACCTGAAATAGACTATGCCGCCCAACAATGGAAATAGCTCCCGGTGCCTTCCATCCTCCCTCGTGGGAGTGGCCGAGAGGCCCATTCTATATGTTGCAATGCTATGGACCGCTATGTGCCTGAACTTGTCGGCCGGCAGGTGGTGCACCTCGTCCACGATGAGGAGGTTGAAGTGCGGGGACAGCTCGTTTATCAGCCGGTAGCCGCTGTGGTACGTGGTTATCGTTATCGGCGCCAGCCTCTTCTCCTCGCTGTATATGGTCCCTACGTAACTTCCTGGGAAGTCAGTGTACCTCAGGATGAAATCCCTCCACTGGAGGACCTGCTCCTTCGTGAAAGCTATTATCAGAGTCCTCTGGGATGCCTCGGCCATTGCCGCTATTGCGACGAGGGTCTTCCCCGAGCCCGTGGGGAGGGCGATTATCCCCTTGCCGCCGTTCGAGAGCCAGGAGCTCAATGCCTCCTTCTGGTAGGGCCTGAGCTCGACCCCCTTGATCGTGGGCCTCACGGGCAATGGCTTGTCCTCGAACAGCTTTTCCGGGTCCTCGACTTCGAACCCCCGCCTCCTGATTTCGACCAGCAGATCCCTCGCCACGTTTGGGTTCACCGAGAACTTGACCTCGCCCTCTCCCCTTGCCACTCTCCTCGCGCCATACGCCTCCAGGATCCTCGCGAGGGACCTCGCGTGCTCGGGAGTTAGCGCGATTACCACAAGGCCCTTCGCGCGATCCCACGAGACCTGGAGGGGGCGCCTCCTCGCCGAGAACTCCTTCCTTAGCTCCTCGAGCGAGCCCTCGAGCTCCCCTCCGAGCTCCTTGACTAACCCCATCACGTCCTCGAAGGAGTAGCCGTTGGAGAGCGCTTTCTCGACGTTCAACAGGAACAATGAGCCCTTGCCCGGCTCCCTGCCCAGGTAGTCGGAGATCTTCAAGATCTCCTCAAACTCGTCATCCTCCAGCCATCTCCGTACCCTGACCTTCACTGCCACGGCTCCCTACCCTGGATCCTCGAGCTGGACTTGTTCCGGTGGCACGGGCTCAAAGTACACGGCCTCGGACGTTCCACAGAGCAGTGCCCTAACGCTCCTTGAAAAGTCGAGGGACAGCCTCAATATAACTTTTGTTCCTATTTTTATTATCACGTGCGACAACTGGAAGAGCGTCATGACGCGGTCGTCGAGGGGGGTGTCAGCGCTCATAAGAACTTCGAGGCCAAGGGGCGCGAGCCTCGGCCCGTTCTCGGAGCGCTCGAGGCCCGCTAGGACGCATACGTCGTATAGGCATCTCCTGCAAAGCCTTAAGTAGCGAGGCCCCCGGGGCGACAGCGTCGCCAACGCCTCACGAGCTACGTTGGCGAGCTCGAGGAGCTGGATCGGGTCAGCGCCGTCAAGGGTTGCGCGGTCGCCGCGTGGGTTTCTCATCACGTCCTCCAACGAGCCGCCTCCTTCCATCAGCTCTTAAAACCTCGCTCATCCCCAGTTGAAATGGCTCTTCATAACTTTTAAGGCTTCGCCTTCAGAAAAAGTCCTAGAGGCGAAGGGCATGAGGGAGGAGCTGGCGCTCCTAAGGATACCGGACTCAGAGGCGGTCGAAAAGCTCGAGGCAAACCTGTTGGAGAGGTATAGCGCTCGAAAGGTCGACAGGGTGAGGGCACGGATAATGGCCACAGAACTTCTGAGGCTCCTTAAGCCGAGGATTTCGTACAGGGAGCTGAGCGCGGTCACCGGGCTGCCGGAGTCTGTGCTCTGCAGGTATACGAAGGGGGAGGTGGTCCCCAACTTCGAGCAGGCGATAAAAATCCTCGCGAGGCTGGTGCAGGCCATAGACATCCACACTTTGTTAAGGGGCTTCGTGGAGAGGGACAGAAGCGTGACGCTAGACCTATCGAGGGTTTTGACGCCATACGCGATGCGCCTGCTCTCGATAATAGTGGCCCTCGAGCTGGCCGACACGAGGCCCAGCAAGCTCATTGCGACGTCAGACACCATATTGCCCGTCGCAACGCTCGTGGCCCTCGAGCTGAACGCCCCGGTGATATTCATTAAGAGGAGGATGTATCCGACGGTTCACTACCACGTCATCCACGTGGTTAGGAGCCCAAGGGAGATCGAGAGCCTGTACCTGGACAGGGACCTCCTGGGTAGAGGGGAAAACGTGGTCGTCCTAGCAGACGTCGTGTACACCGGCAGGACCCTGAGGGCGGTGCTCGAGACGCTCAACAGGCTGAAAGTGAACGTGGAGCGGGTCGTGGTGATACTAGGGCTAGGGGAGGGATGGAAGGCCAGGCTATCCGGCCACAGCGTCAAGGTCCTAACCACGGTACCGCCCCCCTCAATAGGTTGATGGCAGCTCCAATGGCAAAAACATAAAGGGAGCATAAATAGTGCCCAACGCGATTAATATCACGGCGCGGTAGGTGGTTATGATAGTCGAGGAAATAGTTAAGATAGATTCGAAGGGCAGGGTGACCATCCCGCTCACTATACGCAACATGTTAGACATACGCGAAGGCATGTACGTGCTCCTCATAGCAGATCGCGAGAAGAAGGAGGTCAGGATGACCCTGATCCCCACCACCTCAAAGCTCTACAGAGTACTGACTAGGCTCGAGGACAGGCCGGGAGCAATGGCCGAAGTGGCCACGACCCTAGCATCGATGAGAATAGACGTGATAACGAGCAAGTGCACGGTGGTCAGGCGCGGTGAGCTTGGCGAGTGCGAGATGATAATCGACACGTCGAAGTCAGCCGCAGAGAACGTAGACGCGATAAAGGAGGCCCTCAGGAAGCTTGAGGTAGTAAAATCCGTTGACATCCTCGAAATGGAGTGAACGGGATTTCGCTTGGAAGTGAGGGTGGGGTGTTGCGGGTTCCCGTGCAGTAGGAGGAAATATTTCGAGCTCTTCGACGTCGTCGAGCTACAGAACACATTCTACGAATTGCCTACCATTGAATGGGCCGAGTCGTTGAGGAAGGAGGCTCCCCAGGGCTTCGAGTTCACATTGAAGGCGTGGCAGGCCATCACACACCCGCATAGCTCGCCCACGTGGAAGAAGATGAAGAGGCCGCCGAGCGGCTCCCAGGAGAACTACGGCTGGCTGAGGCCGACGCCCGAGAACTTCAGGGCCTTGGAGCGCACGCTCGAGGTGGCTAGGGCCCTTGGAGCAAGCCTTGTAATTCTCCAGACCCCGGCTAGCATGCCGCGCGACGAGGACTCGGCTGCCTGGGTTAAGGAGTTCCTCTGCGAGGCGTCAAAGGTCGCTAAGCCCGTGGTCCTTGGATGGGAGCCTAGGGGCCCGTGGGCGGAGGCCAGGGACGCGCTCTCTAGGATCGTCAGCGACTGTGAAATAATTCACGTTGCCGACCCCTTCAGGTACGAGATCTTGCCGAATTCCTTCAGAACGTTCTACGCGAGGCTCCACGGAATAGGCAAAGGTGAGGTGAACTACAGGTATAAATACACCGATGAGGACCTTTCCACGTTGCTCGAGAAGGTTAAGGCTAACTCCACGAGCTTCAGAAGGTTCTACATAATGTTCAACAACGTCTACATGCTCGACGATGCGATGAGGTTTAAGAAAATGGTCGCTAGCATCAGCTAGGGTTCGACGGTTTTCATCCCCTCACGGTCCATGGATAGGGCGTTCATCATAGCCCAACGCGAGTTTCGCGGCGAGGCCATCGGCGCCATTTATTTACTTCGACACTAAAATATTAGGAGCCCGATACTTCCTCACGCCTGTGCAGCAGGTGCTAAGAGGTGGATGGGGCCACCCTCACCAACGTGCTCACGCAGGTGGCGATCATAATAGTCCTATCGCTAATGACGGCGATAAATCCTCAGTATGGATTTCTAGCGTTCCTCATCGTGTACTTCGGATTCCTGTTTCTGTTTCAGAGGGTGGGCTTAGGGACTAGCAAGCCGCCCAACAACTTGGGCCCTCCCCTCTTCAGGGCAGGCAACGTCACCAGGGTCATGCTCTCGGATAAGGGGCTTGAGGAGGATTTGAGGAAGCAGCTCAACTTCCTCCTGATAATTCTATCGTTTTCGTTCCTGGCAATACTGCTTTACTTACTTTACTCCAGCCTTGTAAGCCCCTTGGTTTTATCAAAACTGAGGTACCTACTTGGCGACGGGTTTCTGTCCATTTTCCTGAACCTCTTTATCATGTACTCGGTTGTCTTCCTGGCGATGACGGCGCTGAGGATGCCGCTGGTGAGGCGTTATGGGACCGTGGGACTCACGATGCCGAGGAGATACGAGGTCTACGCCAGCGGAGTTCTGCTCGAGGGGCGCAACTTCCTAGGGAGGGCGACAATCAGATGTTTCAACGTGAACCTGGAGAGGAGGTTCGTCGAACTCGATACGACTAAGGGCTCGGCAAGGGTGAGGCTCTACACCGAGACCCCAAGCGAGCTCTCCGAAAAACTCAAGAGGGCTGGTTTCGTTGAGTGCAGGGAACTCGAGAAGGCTTGAGTGCGTGGTCTGTGGCAGGAAGTTCGCCAGGGGGCAGGGGATCACGATCACAGTGGGCAGGGTCGTCCTGTACTTTCACAGCAGCAGGTGTGCGGCAAAGTTCCTGAAGGGGTTGGTGGAACGCCTGCCTAAGGACGAGGTGGAGCCCTATGCCAGAAGGCTAGCCGAGGAATACGGCGAAGCGATTAGAAAGAAGCGGGAGCTGAGGGCGAAGAGGATATGAGGACCTTCGCCAGCGTAGCGCAAAGCGCGCGGTCAGTCCGCGGTAATCTTCTCATCCCCGGGGTCGTTTGGGGGCAAATTTCCTCATCCCGTGAGGCACGTTAGGATCGCGGGGGCTAATATTTACTGCCTTTGAACTTCATGCGCTTCAGAACCTCCGCTGCGCGCTCCAGGGCCTCCTGCTCGTTCAACGCACTAACATTAATGAATATATTAGTTTCCTCCACAGCGATAACGTACCTGGTGCCTTCAGCGCTATCCCTTCTCTCGACAATTCTTAGCCTGGGACCGGCGCCCCCAGCTTTGCGCTCGCTCGACATCGGCTAAACCCTGCCCTCATCACTGCCTCAGTGATCGAGGGCCTCCTCACGCCCATCTAGGCTTTCTCCCAGGCCCCCCTTATAGTCCTATAGGCCTCCTCGAGTGCCATCGGCAAGGTCTTCGTTTGCGTGAGGACGGCAATGAAGTTGTTGTCGCCCGTCCAGCGCGGGACCACGTGGACGTGCACGTGATCCGGCACCCCGGCGCCAGCGGCCCTGCCGATGTTCACGCCCACGTTGAAGCCGTCCGGGTTGAAGGCAACCCTTAGGACCCTCAGCGACTTTGCCACGAGCATTACTAGCTCACTAAGTTCCTCTTCGCTAAGCGCCTCCAAGCTGCCTACATGCCTATACGGAGCTATCATTAGATGACCTGTGTTGTAGGGGAAGGCGTTCATGACAACAAAAGAGTGGCGCCCTCGATGGACTATGAGAGCTTCCTCGTCCTCCTTCCTCTGCAAGGCGCAAAAGAGGCACACCTCAGCCTTTGAGGCACTCCTGACGTACTCAAACCTCCATGGGTTCCACAGGGGCTTCGGCAGGCGCTCCAACTCAAGCACCACGTCGCTTAAATTCTAAGGCCAAGATCTACGTTCGCCGAGAGATATTTATATGGTGAGGACGACTACGATGTCCTGGGATCCGATTGCCTATTACAGGGTGGCTGGCCTCGTCATATTGGCATCGCTAGTCCCCCTCTCATACCTAGACGTGAGATCGAGGGAGGTACCCGCCCCTCCCGTCTACGCGATCCTCGCGACATCGTGCGCCCTAACCGCCGTACGATTCATTTTGGTGGGCCTCACTCCGTCGGGGGTGGTCGAGCTTGCGATCTCGATCCTGATCGGCGCAGGCCCGCCTTCGTCCTGGAGAGGTTGCAGGTAATGGGCGAAGCGGACTTCTACCTAATGCTCTCGATATCGATCGCGCTAAGCTCCAAGGACTCGTACGCGGCGGCCATGTACGGGGGGGCCTCACCGCCGATCCCGCCGGCAGCGGTGATCATCATCTACGCTGCCCTCGTCGTGGTGGCCATGCACGCCGCGAGGCTAGCGAGGGGGCTCGCCAGGAACGGCTGGGGACCGGTGGGCGCGATGGGCTTCTCGAAGAGGCTGGCGGCATTATTAGCGGGCTACCCGGCTAAGCTCGGGGACTACCTGTCGAGCGACTTCGACTTCCTCATCACGGTGCCGCTAGAGACTCCTTCGGGGATCAGATATGCGCTCAAGCTCTCGGGGAGGCTGGACGAGGAGCGAGAACTCAGGGCTCGTGTACGTGACATGACAAAGAGAGGGCTGCTCGCGGAGGACGACGTAGTATGGGTCTCATACGGCTATCCGTTCATTCTCTCGCTATTCATGGGGCTTCTGTTGTTCATGTTGTTCGGGGCGATGCCCATAGCTTGGATGTTCCACATCAGCGCCTGAGACGCGACAGTCGATGGTAACCGGCTAGAAAGGCGAGCTAACCAGTAGACTACTATCCATTAATGGCTATGGCGTCCTCTACTCCTCAGCGTCCCTTATGCCTTCCTCGGTTATAGCGAAGACAGCTTCACCCTCGGGCAGGTGGGGGGCGTCGACCACGCGCGCGATCCTCTTGTTGCCCCTGGACTTCCTGAGCTGCACCCTCACGCCGGGGGTGTGAGCCAGCACATGTCCTCCAACCGCTACCGTGGGATCTCCGTAGAACACGTCGGGCCTGGCCATTACCTGGTTCGTCACGACGACGGCGACGTTGTATGCCTCGGCCAGCCTAACGAGCTGATGTAGGTGTGCGTTGAGCTTCTGCTGCCTCTCGGCGAGGTGCTCGCGCCCCGGATACTCCGCCCTGAAATGGCTCGTGACGCTGTCTATCACGACGAGCTTGACGTCGTTCTTCGGGACGAACGTGAAGAGGTCGTCTACGATAGCGATCTGGTGGTCGCTGTTATAGGCCCTCATATAGTATATGTTGTCCATGGACTTGTCGGGGTCCAGCCCAAGGCCCTTGGCCATCGACTCTATCCTCTCCCAGCGGAAGGTGCCCTCAGTGTCCACGTAGACGGCCTTCCCCTCGAGCCCTCCCCTCTCTGGAGGCAGCTGGACGTTGACGCTGAGCTGGTGGCATATCTGCGTCTTTCCGCTTCCGTACTCCCCGTAGAACTCGGTTATGGTCTTCGTCTCGACACCGCCTCCCAGTAGGTCGTCGAGGGCCTTGCTACCCGTCGTTATTTTCCTGACGCTCATGCGTTCCAGCTTGACCTCCCTTGCCGTCTTGAAGGTTATCCCGAGGGCCTTCCTCGCGGACTCGATCACCTTCTGCGCAGTCGTGGGGGGAATTCCAGCTTTCTCTGCTAATTCCTCGGGCCTTGCCACCACGATCGCCCAAGCAGTAGTGTACCCTGCCGCTTCGAGCTTCTCGACTACCATGGAGCCTATGCCGGGAATGTCCCTAATACTAACGATCTTCCCCTTCTCGCCCACAACTTCCCCCTCAGTCCTACACTTAAATTGGGCGACTTATAAGATGACAACGTCAAACGTCAAATGTCCTGGGGAGCCCAGCTAGAGGCAAAGGGAACTCAGGTCGACGATGTACTCCTTCCTCACTTTATTTCCGGCGAACACGACGCCCTCCAGCTCGAGCAGCATCCTCTTCATGTTTTGCCCCAGCGTATACCCGCCCAGTGAGCCGTCACCCATGATCACCCTGTGACATGGAACCACTACGGGGTTGGAGTTCCTCGCTAGGGCTCTTGCCACCCTCCTAGGGTGGATGCCGAGGCACTTCGCTATAGCTCCATACGAGGTCACGAAGCCCGGCGGAACTAGTTGTAAAAGCACATACACCATTTCGTCCAACTCATCGCTCATGGCCGGCCTCACGATCATTGAACGCCCTCTGACCTCTAGCACAGGAGGCCCCTTAACATGCTTATTGGGCTCGTGGAAGTACGTTGCCAAGGGGATGCCCCATTGGGTCACGCAGCCCGCGAAATATTAATCGTTGTCGTGAGCGACAGCGTCTACGAGGGCAGGCGCCCTGACGAGAGCGGCGAAGCCGCGACAAGGCTCCTCGGCAGCGCAGGTTATGCCGTTAGGAGGGTCTTCGTGCCAAACGACGTCAAGGAGATCATGAGGGTCCTAAGGCTAGAGCGCTCAGCCGGCGCATTTATCTTAATCGGTGGCACTGGCCCGAGCCCGCGCGACGTGACAATCGACGTCCTAGAGGATGTATGTTGGAGGAAGTTCCCAGGCTTCGGCGAGTACTTCAGGGCGCAATCGCTAAAGTCCGTGGGCCTCAGGGCGCTGCTAACGAGGACTGAGCTATGCCTCCTCTACGATGGAAGGCCGCTGGTGGCGTTACCTGGCTCGCCGGGCGCCGTGGAACTGGGCATAAGAATGTTCATTGACATACTTCCGCACCTGGTCGAGGAGGCAGGGAGGTTTGAGGGGCCCCACAGCCACGGCTGATGGGAAGTCTACGATGTGGATCTCCATGGACATATGGGGCACAATCCTGGACCTCGAGGCCGTTACCGAGGAAATGGCGCAGGGGCTCTCGCGGCTCCTCGGAAAGGACGAAGGGACCGTTGAGAGAACCATTCATGCTGTCCGAGAGAAGCTCAAGAGATTGCGAAGGGTGGGCGCAATAGGCGCAGGGGAGATGGTGAGTCGAGGGCTCGAGGAGCTGGGCAGGGAGCTGGAAATCGACGTGGGCGCCCTGAGGTCCGCAGTGGAGAAGGTCTTCGAAGCCGAGGTCGACGTCTCAAGGTTAGTGTTCAACGACGTTAGCGAGGCACTGGACATACTACATGCGCGTGGCCACAGGCTCGGCGTCCTGGGCAATGTCCTCCTATGGCCTGGCGCATATACGCGGACGCTGCTTGAGAGGGCTGGCCTGAGCAAGTACTTTGAGTTCATGTTATTCGCCGACGAGATCGGCTTCCAGAAGCCCGAGAGGGAGGCCTTCATCAAGTTCTGCGAGAGGGCTGGCGTGGCGCCGGAGGACGTAGTACACGTGGGCGACAGCGTGGCCGAGGACGTAGGCGGCCCCCTCTCGGTCGGGATGAAGGCGGTGCTGATTGATCGACGAGGCGGAACGCTCCTGGTCTTGAGGGATTTCGGGATTGCAGTAATACACGACCTCCGCCTCCTGCCGTTTGTCGCAGACGCGTTGATTTATTAGCTGACGAGGCCGTAAACCTGGTCGACCAGTTTTTGGATTTCCTCTGAACGCCTATTTCGCGGCCGTGGCAACTTAACGTCAACCATGCTGACGATCCTAGCAGGCCTCGGGGACAGTATTACTATCCTATCGGCCATCATAACTGCCTCCTCGACGTTGTGCGTCACCATGACGATTGCCCTAACCCTGGTCACATTGGAAAGCCATAGGTCTATTAGCTCGTTCCTCAGGGCCTCGGCAGTCAGGGGATCCAAGTTGCTGAATGGCTCATCCATTAGCAGTATCGTTGGGTCTATTGATAGCGCTCTAGCGAAGTTCACGCGCTGTTTCATTCCACCGCTTAACTCGCCTGGGTAGAAGTCAGCGAACTCCTCGAGGCCCACAAGTGCTAGGGCTCTCCTCGCCCGCTCCCTTGCCTCTTCTTCGGGCACATGCTCGGCTAACAGGGGCAACATCACGTTTCCTAGGACAGTCATCCACGGGAGGAGCGTGGGAAACTGGAACACGAAGCCGATCCTCGGCTTCTTGTCCCCCCCGTACACTATTTTGCCCTCATCAAATTTCTCAACGCCAGCCATAATCCTGAGCAACGTCGACTTCCCACACCCCGAGGGGCCTAGGATGGCCATGAACTCCTCTCGCACGTCCATCGTTATGCCGTCAAGGACCTTCACCTTCTTGCCTGCGGGGTTTATATAATATTTGGTGAGGTTAACGATCTTTATCAGCGGGGAATCATTCATAGGAGAACCTCCCAGAAATCCTTGAGAACAGCCTCTTGAACAGGAGGTTATTTACGATTACTATGAAAATGCTCATGTAGACGAGGGATATTATAAGGCCCAACACATCGCCCGAGGCATTTAATTTGTCAAGCAAGGCGCCAACACCGCCAAGATCGATCACCTCCTGGCCTGCCTGGAAGTATTCAGCTACTATCGTGGCGTTCCACGCGCCCCCGCTGGCCGAAAGCGTGCCGGCCAGTATTGCTGGCATGAGCATGGGCACGAACACATGCCTCAGGAACAGCCTGCCCCTCACTCCGTAGATGCGCGAGAGCTCTATGATTTCTTGCCTCATGCTAGGTATCCCGAAGATCAGGACGTTGAAGTACGTGTACCAGAACGCGCCCTGGAATAGCACGACGAACATCACCAGGATTGGGTTTGAGACGGCTATGCCAGCGAGTATGGCCCACCACAGGGGGGCTGGGACGGATGACAGGAGCTCGCCCAATACGTTGAGAGCCCATGCAACCCTTTCGTTGTTGTAGGCCGCGTAGGCAGCAAAGAGCGACAAAACCAATGAAAGGGCTACTATCCCGTACACCCGTGCAACGGTAAGGGGGAGGTTCCCCAGGAAGAGGGAGCCGACGTTGACGAGTTCCTGGACGATCCCAACAGGCGATGAGCTAAACGCTACGCGGTAGAGCGCTAGAGGAGTACAAACGGCTACAGCTGACATCAGCGCCCCTCTCAGGCGCCCCTCGAGCCTTATCATGGCCTTAGCCATCATACGCCATACTTTAGCAACGCTCAGCTCGAGCAGCTTCTCGGTGTAGACCAGGCCGGGTAGGGTGCGTATGTTGAGCAACCTGACAGTGACGGGGTTCCAGATCAATAGATACGATGCGACTATCACGGCCATCAGCGTCGCCAGTGCGACGTTGAAGAGAAGCTCGTCCCCCCTCTCCTGGGCGTCAACGATCAGGCTGCCTAGCCCCACTAGCTTGTATGTTACCTGGCCCACGCTCATGATCTCGGCCGATGTCAGGAAGAACCACCCGCCAGCCCACGATATCAAGCTGTTCGCCAGCAGCGACGCATACGACGCGGGCGCGTAGACCGCGAAGAACCTCGTCAGAGGACCTACGTTGTACACCTTCAACATGACCTCGTATTCGGGGTCCAAACTCTTCAGGGCGCTGTAGACGCCAAAGATCATGTTCCACAGGAGGCTCGTTGCTATGAGGACAATGGACGAGATCTCGGCGCCAGCCCCGGGGCCAAAAGCCTTAATGAAGATGAGCATGGCCACTGGGAAGAAGCCTAATATCGGAATTGACTGCAGGATGTCTAGCACGGGTAGCAACAAGGCTTCCACGTGCCTGTTCCGAGCCATGACAACCCCCAGGATCAAGGCAGTAATGGCTGAGATCACATATGCTGCGAACATCCTGGCAAGGCTCATGGCAGCGGCAATGGCTACAGCGGTCCACAAGGCGTTCACCAGCAGGCCATCGCCAGCCCCTGGGGTTCGAGGCGAACTATAGTAAAAAGGTTAATAAAGGCCGGCTGTGTCCTAGACTTCATGTGGTGCTACGGCGAGGTGTCAGCCTCAGAGAGTTCTTCAGATGCGCGAACGAATAGCCGCGGAAACAAAACTGTGATCGTGCCCTATTACCTTACGCCGGACTACGTAATAGGTCTTGTTGAGGCTCTTTATAGCCTCGGAGGGGCAGCGGACGCAATGCACCTAGGCGATTTGTTGGGCGAGAACATAGATTCACTGCCACACGTCATAGACGTGGCTGAGGCGTTGGGTCTCGTGAGGCTGGAGGACGGGGACGTGAGGCTAACTGACCTGGGGAAGAACATAGCTGAGGGCAACATAAAGGTCGTGAAAAAGGTCTTGAGACAAAGGCTATCGTTGTTAGAGCCGTTAAATGAGGTGCTTTCCCTGCTCAAGAGCAGGAAGCGAATCGATGTGGAGGAGTTCAGGGACGTCATAGCAAAATACTACCTGAAGCACGTCAAGGAGGCCGAGAAGACTTTGCTACAATGGGGTGCCTTCCTCAACCTCTTTAAGATGAGCGAGGACGATAATGAGATCTACTTGTTGAGAGAGCACTGAGGCGGTTCTCGTATTTATAAGCACTAGTGGGTTTACGAAGTCTCACCGAGGGATGCGAGGGCACCTGTGTTGAGGCTATTGCTGGTGCACGCCAGAACCTTCAAGTACAAGGTGACGTCGCCTGCGCTGGAGAATCCCGAGGACCTGTCCGGAGTCGCGCCGGAGGGGACGTTCTCGAACGCCCTAGTAGTGTACACGACGGTGGAGAACGGGGACATGCAAGTCGTAAGGGCGGCAGTGGATAGCGTGGCCGAAGTCGTCGAAAAGGTTAAGCCGTCTACGGTCGTGATATATCCCTACGCCCACCTCTCGAGCGATCTAGCGCCCCCCCACGAGGCGCTCGAGGTTCTCCGCGAGCTTGAGAAGGGCCTGAGGAACTCGCTCGGCGTGGGGGTGGTCCGGGCCCCGTTCGGATGGTACAAGGAGTTCTCGCTCGAGTGCTACGGACATCCCCTCAGCGAGCTCTCGAGGAGCCTGCGCGCCGAGGGCGCGGCGGCTCAGCGGGTTACGCGAATCCAGAGAAAGTACTACGTACTGACGCCCAAGGGGGAGCTGCTGGAGCCAGAGAAGTTCGACTACAGCGCCTACCCCGACCTCAGGGCCTTGGTGGATAAGGAGGTATTCGGCAAGGAGTTAGCGGGCGGGGAGAGCCCGGTAAACGAGTACTGTAGGAAGTTCGGATTTGAATGGGAGGAGATGAGCGACCACGGGCACATGCGGTACGGGCCACACGCGGCCACGATCATGGAGGCCGTGATGAAGTACAGCTGGGAGGTCGCCAAGAGCCTCGGAATACCGGTCTTCAGAGTCCTTGGCACCAACATGTTCGATGTGAAGCACAGGGCCGTCTACGAACATGCGCAGCTCTTCGGGGACAGGCTCTACGAGCTCAGGGTGGACAACGATGTATACATCCTAAGGTATGCGGCATGCCATCAGCAGTTCGCCATGTTAAAGGACTGGTCCATAAGCTACAAGGACCTTCCCTTCGGCATATTCGAAATAGCTGACAGCTACCGCCTGGAGCAGAGGGGGGAGCTAGCATTGTGCTTCAGGTTGCGCAGGTTCTTCATGCCAGATCTCCACATAATAACGAGGGATCTCAGGGAGGCGATGAACATTTCTTACATCGTTCAGGCAAAAATTCACGAAGAGGCGAGAAAGGTGGGGAGGAGGTACGTGGCATTGTACAACGTCACGGAGGACTTCATGACAAACAATTTCGACTACTTAGCTTCGTTGGTTTCGAGGGAGGGCTATCCCGCGCTCCTGAGCGTCATTCCCGGAGGCATTTACTATTGGGTTCTCAACGTGGAGTACCATATAATTGACGCTCTTGGAAGGCCGAGGGAAATTGCAACGTTCCAAATAGACGTGGGGAATAGCAGGAGGTTTGGGATAACGTTCGTCGACGAGAACGGCGAGAGGAAATATCCCGTGATAATACACACGGCCCTTCTCGGCGGCGTGGAGAGGTACATATACATGGTTTTCGACAAGGCGGCCCAGGACGCCGCCAGCGGTCGAACCCCATCGCTTCCGACATGGCTTTCGCCAACGCAGGTTCGCGTAATACCTGTGAGCAGTGAATACCTGCCGTACGCTCTCGACGTTGCCAAGAAGATCCAAGAGAGGGGCTTCCGTGTCGACGTAGACGATCGCGATGAGACCTTGGGAAAGAAAATAAGGGGTGCCGGAAGGGAGTGGGTCCCCTACATAGTCGTGGTGGGCGAACGCGAGGTGAAGACCTCAACGCTCAACCTGAGGATTAGGGTCACGAACGAGCAGAGGGTCGTCACGGTGGACGAGCTAATAGATCTGCTGGAGAGCGAGGTAAGGGGGTATCCAAAAATCGATCTCATGATGCCAATGACGCTGAGCAGGAGGCCGGTCCTGAACTATGCGCAGTTCTGAGCGCGAGGATCGCTCTACTCGGGGCGTGCCGAAAGGCGTGAGGGGCGCTACCGCTGGAGCGCGGTTCATTGGGAGGCACCTGATGCTCAAGGGCAAGTACGGCGAGGCTGTCCTGAGAGGCGAGAAGGTGACAACAATACGTAGGGGGGTGGTGAAGCCGAAGTACGAGGAAATAATCTTACACTGGGGCGGAAGGCCAGCAGCGATAGCCAGGATCACGGCGGTCAGATATAAGAAGCTCTTCGAGCTAAGCGATGAGGATGCGCGGAAGGACGGGTTTAACAGCAGGGAGGAGCTGATCAGGGAGATCAAGTCGGTGTACAGGGGCGTCAGGCCGGACGAGGTCTTTACCATCATAGAGTTCCAGGTGCTGAAGAGGCTCGACGAGCTCGACTTAGGGGAACCTTATGGTGGCCTGAGGCCCCAGGACCTGGCGAGGATAGTCCTCAGATGTTGTCGGGAGAAGCTTAGCGACGAGGAGGCGAAAGTTCTGCTGGAGTTGACGAGGACCGGTAGCATAAGGGCTACGGCCATCAAACTATACGGCAATCCCTCCAAGAGGCAGGTGATACGCAGGATCCTAAAGAAGTGGTACGAGCAATTAATAAAAATGGGCATCATTGGGGTGAAGTAAGACGGGCTACTGGATCCTCAAGTGCACGAAGTGCAACACCGTCTGGAGGCTTAACGTGAGCTTCCCCCTCGACAAGGAGTATAAACGCCTGTATCATTATTGTAAGGTCTGCGGCGAGAACACGTTCCACGAGATACTCGGCTACGTCGAGGGAACGGCGGATGATGAGATCCACGGGCGCGAGGGATGAGCGGACCTGTCTCTGCTGACCGCATGCATCGTCTCTTGAGTGACACGTGGCGGGTGGGGAAGTCGAGAGCGATGTGAGATCTAGCTCGGTTCAGTCTATGAGGTCGCCGCTCGAGATCTTCTCCGGTATATACGTGTCTGCGAGGAACTTGAGACCCTTACCTGCCATAGCCTCTATCTCGAGCTTGCTGAGCGTCCTGAAGAATATGCACAGCTCCCTCACCCAGGTGGGGGTATGGAACCACGGATATCCCGGTATGCCCTCCTTCCTCCTTATCTTCGCCCTCATTTCATCGTTTTCGAGGCACGTGCTCGCGACCTCGTATCCCACGAGCTCAACCGCCCTCTCAACGTCCCTCAGCTTGGCCTTTATTATGTAGTTCTTGCGCTCGGCCTCGGTGAGGTAGGGGCTCTTCCTTGGCAGGCCCGAGAGCCCGCTGACGATGTTAGAGAGCCTCTTCAACCTATCCCTCTCAAGGGTCTTGAACGGCCCATCGCCATAGACATCGGTCATCATAACGCCCAGGAACTTGGCCGCGGGCGTTGCCAGGCGCTCGCTCTCGTAGGAGAGCGTTATGCTGCCTATCTTGAAAACGCTATATATGTAAAAACCATAGGGGTCGCTATCGGCTAGGACGTATACGGGCAGCTTGAACTCGTCGCTCAACCTCCTCACGAACCTCCTCGTTGCCCTGTCCGGTTGGCCAGCGCTTGTGACCAGCACGACCTTGTGCTTCTTCCAGAAGCCGTACCTGTGGAGTTGCTGGAAGACGGCGTCCTTCTCAACTACGAGGACGTATTCAGCATCCACGTCCTTGAACTCTATTAGGTCGGGCGTCGGTTCAATGGCATACGCGCCGTGCCCCATCTTGCTGAGGTCCACGATGTCATCGCCGCTCTTTATCACGAGGTTTCCGGCGACCTTTCCCTTCTCCTTGCTGAGTATCAGCAATTCCTCTCGAAGCGCGTTCAAATAGACCTCGAGGTCTCTTAAGACGCCGTCGGACTCCTTTTGCTCGTCCCAGGTATTCTCGTGATACGTTTTCCCGTCGAGATCTTTGTACGTTATCGTGTGCTTGCCCCTGTAATATAAATCCCTGATGGTGGGGTACTCGTTTTGCGATAAGGCGCTGTATATTATTGACGCCATTATCAGGGTCTGGGCGAACTTTTTCGACTCGTTCACATCGAGGAAGTTCCTGGTCAACGTGTCAGGGCCCAGTAATAACATCTTTTTCTTACGATCGTAGATCGTGTTCGACAGCACTCGCTTGGGTATTATGAGCTTCGGCTCTCTGCCCTCCCTTAGGCTTTTCGCGAGCTCGGCGAACCTCTCCGACAGCATCTTCAGAGCGCGCTGCCTGGCTTTCGTGTCGATGCTGGACATACTTATCCCCTACTCGCCGACCTCGACGGCTTCCAGGAGCTCCCTCACCTTCGACGTGGGAAGCCCAGTGCGTCGGGCAATCAGTTCCACCAGCGATTCCTCGAGCGCCTTCAAGTTCACGGCGTCGCGGCCCGAGTCGTTGCTAATGGTTTCGAGGGACCTCAGGACGTCTGGCATGAACTTTATGATCGACATGGCCTTCCTATGCGCCTCTGCCTCCTTGGCCTTCGCGATTAAGTGAGCCCTCAGCCTTCGAAGGACCTCGTTAAGGCCCAGCCTGATCTCGCGCCTAATCTCCGGCACGTCCGCTATGCTCTCCTTGCCGACGCCCTTGAAAGGCACCTTTGTGCTACAGACGTGTACCAGGAGCACTAGGGGGGCGGGGAAGGTAATCATGTAGTTATCCCAATTTACCTCTTCCTTAATTACCGTGGTGATTACATCGCTGCCCTCGTCGTAGAGCAGGGGAATTTTATTTGCGTACCTCAACAGGATCGGCCGATCTTGTTCGCTCATGGGCACCTTTCCGCCATAGGCAAGGCCCACCTCAACGGCGAAGGGGTGTCCCTGGTACGTCGAGGGCTTTCTGCTGACAGCCGTGACGAACTCGGGCTCGAACATCCTCCTGAGGCCGGTCTCCATTATCTCCTGGCCGAATGGCGATATTGCCAGGGGCGATGGGGGCCTGAAGCCGTCGAACCCCTTCATCACGTTGACCAACCTTAGGAGATCGTCATCGCCAAGCTTCCTAGGATCGGTGCCTGGCTCTATTTGGGCCAGCTGGAGCAACGTCCTCGCGGTCGCCTCGCCAATGCTCTGGAAGCCATCGATCAACATCTCCTCGACGGTCGAGTACTGCTTTCCATCCCTTATGGCCTTGAGGAGCTCTAGGTCAACGCCATGGGGATGCGGCTTCACCTCCCGCGGCGGCCTCGGCATGTCGGTTGTGGCCCTGTTGTAGAACAGGACTTCGCCATCGGGGGTGTAGAGGGCTATCTCGGCGTAAGGCATGACCACGGCAGTCCTCTGCACGTACTCCCTCACCTTCGACTTAGCCTTGCCCCAGTCCCCCTCGAGCACTATGGTGACTATGCTCCCGTGCCAATCGCGTTCCTTCCTCCAGCTCCCGCGCTCCAAGATCACGGGCTCGTTCTTGTTTATATCGATCCTCAGCTTGAAGTAGTAAATTCTCCTGTACTCGCTCTTGCTAGTTATGACCTCAACTGGTCTGCCCGTCGTCATCTGTCCGTAGAGCACGGCCATCTTCACGCCGAGGCCGTACATCCCCCTGGACTGTCTCAAGACGTACTTGGAGCTGAACAAAACCTTGCCGAAGGCGTTGGGAACAACATCCGGCGGCATTCCAATGCCGTTGTCCTCCACGGTGACCCTATAGTATTCGTGCTCCTCCTCGACGCGTTTGACAAGTATTTTGATCGACGGGAGTATGCCGTGCGCGTCGGTGGCGTCTAGGGCGTTCTCGACGAGTTCCCTCACGGTTTGGTATAAAGCCCTTGCGGGGTTCGCGAAGCCGGCGATCTCCCTGTACTTGTAGAAGAACTCGGCCGGGCTTATCGCCCTGAACTTCTCCTCGCTGGACATCCCCACCCCTTTTCCAATGCCCATCGGCTATTGCTTTAAGGCCGGGGACAACAGTTTCGTCCAACTCTCCATCAGATTAGCCCCCTTTAAGCAGTGGGGGAATGAGATGGAGGGGATCTCGGGACTCGTGGCGGCAGTGATATTGCTATTGATAACGGTCGCCGGCGGGCTCATAATATACCAGATGATGATGAACTACCTCGGCTCAGTCAAGCAGGCGCCGCAGGTAAACGTCGTCGCTGCGAGGCTCATCACCTTCAGCAACACGAGCGGGCTCCTCTCGGTCGTCGTCAGCAACATGGGCACCGCTAGCGCCAACATAAGTAGCATAGAGGTATATCCGTCAGACGTTGTCTCGAGCGTCAACTGCACATCGCCGCCGCTGGCGCCGGGACGGACGGCCACGATAACTTGCAACGTGACATTTCTACAAGGGGCGCCTAGCACTAGTACGCAAATCTATGCATCGGTCGTGTACGACGGTAACATGGTCACGGATCCTGTGAAAGTCGACATAATCAGCTAGGGATCCCCCTTGCGCACAGTATTTGGCTTTTTTCGCGCGCTTGCGCAAGTCCTCTGCAATTGCC
>JBEULI010000038.1:0-2636 GCA_041287395.1 Desulfurococcaceae archaeon | reverse complement strand
CGGAGGCCGAGAGCGCCGCGAGGCCCGCCGCCAGCGCTGCCCTGTCGCGGTGCCTCGCCGCGGCGAGCGCATAGGCGGCTGCGAGGAAGATAGCCGCGAGCGCCGTGACCTCGTGGCTCAGCGCGGTGAGCACGAGGAGGGATGCGGCTGCCGCAGCATCCCCAGCTCCCCTGTGCCGGCGTGAGTCGAGGTGTGCGAGGGAGAGGAGCATGAGGACGGAGCCGAGGAGCTGGCGCTGGTAGTCCCAGGAGATCCTGAGGTTCAGGATGTAGAGGGCCGTGGCCAGGCCCGCGAGTAGGCTGCCTCGCCACCCGAGCCCCAGCGCCTTCTGCGCGTAGAGCACGGCAGCGGCGACGAGGGCCGCGTAGGCGATCGGGGGGTAGAGCTTGAAGGCGGTCCACGCGTGCCCTAGGAGCGCCGCGGGCAGGAGCAGGATGTCGAGGAGAGGGGGGATGTTGCGCATGCCGCCCATCCAGTAGTGCGGCTCGAAGGGGTTCGGCCTCTGGGCGAAGTCGAGGAGGTGCGCGATGTACTCGATGGTGTCCCAGCCGATCGGCCAGGGCCACCAGAGCAGCTCGGGGGTGAGGCGTAGCGCGAGGGCGAAGGCCGCGGCGGCGAGGGGGGCGGTCCACGGGAGGCTAGCGGCCGCGCTCCAGGCCCGCTCGAGCCCCCGCGAGGCGGCCGCGAGCAGCTCCTCCGCAGTCGCGCCGGGGGCGAGCTCGAGAGGCGCTCTCCGGAGGGCGTGGAGGGCTGTTGCAGCGAGGATCAGGAGGGATCCGGGGAGGAGCCAAAGGGAGAGGGTGAGGCCGAGCGGCGTGTAGGGCTGGCCGAGGAGGGGCGGGAGGAAGTAGGGGATGAGGCGGAGGACGTTCGCGAGCGCTGAGGCGGCGCGGCCTGTGAGGACGAGGGTCGCGCCCACGACGTCGAATAAGGCGGTGGAGCCCAGCAGGGAGGCCCGGCGGTGCAACTTGAGGTCGGCGGCCGCGGCGTAGAGTGCGAGCGCGGCGCTCGCCCAGGCGGCGTAGTCGTAGAGGACGTTGTTGAAGCCGTCGGGCTTGAGCGAGGCCCTCAGCGCGAGCGCGAAGATTACGACGGAGAGGAGGGATGCGGCTGCGGGGGAGAGGCGGGTTAGCCCCGAGGGGATGCGGCGCAACATACAGCGTGGGAACCTGCCTGAGGATTTAACTTTTTCGACCTGCGCCGGAAGCATTGTCAGCACAGTTGGGCCGCGCGCTGTGTGGGGCGGGCTTCCGCGCTGCTAGCCCCGCGCCGAGGCCTGCAGCGTCTCGATGATCCTGTACTCGAGCCTCTTGAGGTAGAGGGCCATGATCGCCAGGAGGAGGGCGATGAGGCCGACCCCGAGGCCTACGATTGCGATGATGCCCCAGACGAAGTGCACGACGCCCCGGAAGAGCCACCTGTAGCCGACCCACGCGGCGAGGGCGGCTGAGGGCAGCAGGACCAGGGAGGCGGCGGCGAAGAAGAGGAAGACGGGGTTGTAGCGGAGGGCGAGCTTCACGGCGTCGAGCATGATCGCCACGCCGTGGAGCCTGCGGAGCTTGGGCTCGCCGATCCTGGGCCTGTACTCGATGGGGACCTCGGCGATCCTGCGGGTTGTGGAGGCGACGAGGGCGGCGAGCTCTACCTCGACGCTGAAGCCCTTGGCTTCCAGGCCTGCTTTTGAGGCGATCTCTGTCTTGACGAGGTACATGCCGCTGCAGACGTCCGTGAGGCTGGTGCCGAAGAGGAGGTTGAAGGTCTTCGTGATCACCCGGTTCCCGAGGCGGTTGAGGAGGGGGATGTTCTCGCGGCCCCATGTTCGCGCTCCGATGACCTCGTCTAGGTTGTCGTGGGTAGCCTTCTCAAGTAGCTCCCTAACATGCCTTGCGGGGTAGGTGTAGTCGCCGTCCATGACGAGGATGTATGGGGTCTTGACGTGTTTCGCCGCGGTTCTTATGGCGTCTGCCTTGCCTTTCCCCTCTTGTAGGATGACTTTGGCGCCCATTGACTCTGAGATCTCTCGGGTTCTGTCCTCGCTGCCGCCGTCTACTACGAGGATGTTGTTCCACCCGTGCTGCCTTAGTTCTTGGATAACCTGACCGATCGCTGCTTCCTCGCGGAGCGTCGGGATAACAATAGTTATTAATGGGGGTTCACTGCTCACTAAGATTCACAAAATATATGGTCTAAAAATTAATTTTTAAACATGTTTATCGCCCTTAAAAAGTGTGGCTTTGCGGCTGTTATTACTGGCTCTGCTTCGTCACAGGTGGAGCCTCTGGTCCCTAACGCTGGTTGCGTTTCTAGGCTTCCTTGCAGGGGTGCTCCTATCGACTGCGGGCTATATGGGTGAGCTCTCGAGCGTGCTTGTGAAGTTCGGGGGCTCTAGTGTGACGGCCTGGGTGTCCCAGTGCAGTGTCGGCGGGACCAGCCTTGCCGTTTTGACGACGACTGAACCAAGGGTTTTCGTCGAGCGGGGGTTGCTTGTATTGAAGGAAGGCAGGGCTGGGAACCTGCTTGTGGATGAACGCGCGGCTTCGACGCTGGGGGTCTCCTCGGGTGACTACCTCGAGGCATGCGGTGTCTCGGGTAGGGTGTCGGGGGTTGTTGAGTACGCTGGAGGAGTTGTCGTGGTG
>JBEULI010000037.1:0-4296 GCA_041287395.1 Desulfurococcaceae archaeon | reverse complement strand
CGCACCTCCTCGACTTCGCCCAGAGGCCGTACCCCTTTGAGCCGCACTACTGGATGAGGGTCATGCGCAACATCCCCCCGCTCCTCGACGTCCTGCTCCTGCCCGCGGCGCTCCTAGGGCACGCGTGGACGACCTTCAAGCTTTACCCCCCGATCGCCTACGCGGCCCTCGCCGCCGCTGCCGTGTTATATGCGCAGAGGGCGCTGGGGCTCGGGTGGCGGGGCGGAGTACTCGCGGGCCTTGCCACGGCCCTCTACATTCTGAACCTCAGGATCTCCTGGGACTACCAGCGCCAGCTCCTCGGCTCCGTCCTCATGATCCTCTCCCTCGCGTACCTCGACTCCCGCCGGCGCTGGGGAGCTGGGGAGGCCACGGTCGCCGCAGCCCTCCTCGTGCTTACTGCGCTGAGCCACGAGGTCACGGCGCTCGCGTCCATCTTCCTCGCGGCCGCCTATGCGCATGCTGCGGCGAGGCGCAGCGACTGGGCAGCGCTAACGGCGGGCCTCGCAGCGCTCGCATTCTCTGCGCTCCTCGAGCTCTGGTACTGGGGTCCGGCCAGGCTCGTCGTGCCGAGCGAGTACACGGCCGTCCTCCCGCCCGGCCTTGTCCCTTACAACGCAGTTGACTCCACGAGGGAGGCGGTGAGCTACTTGGTGGCGGGCTTCGGCCCCACCCTCCCCCTGGCACTCATCGCCATCTCGGCCCTGCGACCGAGGTACACCGCCGTGGCCCTCGGAACCCTCCTCGCGGCGGGCCTCTCCCCGCTCGTCGCGCCCTACACGGCCGTCGTCACGTGGTACCGATTCCTCATCGGCGTGGCCCCCATTGTTGCGCCCCTGGCCGTAGCCGGCCTCCTCCGCGCGACGTGCGACGGGCGCGTGATCGCGGCGTACCTCCTATTCCTCGCAGTTCCCGGCATCCTCTTCGCCTACAGCTTCTCCCAGGCCTCCATGCTCGCCACAAGCCTCCGCGAGTTCCCCCCGGCGCTGATCCCCGCAGGCGTCGACAGGTTGAAGGACTGGAGCCAGCTCGCGCAGTACTTCGCCGAGAACCCGCCCGCTGGCCCCATCCTCGTCGAGGATGAGTCGACGGCAAGGTGGGTCCACCTGGCGATTCGCAACCCCACGCCCAGCACCCTCGTGTGGGCATTCCCCATCTCCCAGGTCTGCAACCTCTCCAGCGCCTCCGGCCCCCTCATACTCGTGACGAGGGGAAAGCTCAACCTCACCTGCGGCCCCCTCACCCTCCTCTACAACGGCACATACAAGGTCTACCGGCTCGATCCAGTCCCCTCACTCCATTGACATTTGGCTTGGCAGCCCGTCCCTCTACGGGCTGGGGCTTGACGAGGAGAAGGGGGCACTGGGGCGTGGAAGGGCTGATCGAAGGACCTAGGGAGCCGCTGGAACCGTGAACGAAACATGATCCTGGAAATAGCGGCCCTGGCCCTAGCCGGGGCGCACTTCGGCGTCCCCCTGCTCTATTACTTTTACCTGAAGCGCAGGTACTTGGGCAGGCCCTGGGGCATTGGGATCGACGGGAACTACAGGCCCAAGGTCACGGTCGTGGTGCCAACATATAACGAGGCCGAGCTCATCCGGGACAGGCTCGACAACGTCTACGCCCAAGACTACCCGAGGGCTTTGATGGAGATAATCGTGGTCGACTCGGCCTCAAGGGATGGAACCGCGGAGCTCGTCAGGAGGTGGGCCTCCGAGCACGGGGACGTCGACTTGAAGCTGATCGAGGAGCCCGAGCGGAGGGGCAAGTCAGTTGCGCTGAACACGGCGCTTAGGCATGCCACGGGGGAAGTGGTGGTCATAGCAGACGTCGACGCCCGCTGGCCCTCGAAGGACACGCTGGGCGAAGCCGTGAAGTGGTTCTCGGATCCGAGGGTCGGAGCGGTGTCATGCCTGAAGGAGCCGGCCGGTGAAGGGCCGGCGGGGGTCGAGGGGGGCTACAGGCAATACTACAACGTTCTCAGGCTGGCGGAGTCGAGGGCCTGGTCGACGCCGATATTCCACGGGGAGCTGGCGGCTTTCAGGAGGGAGCTCCTCGAGAGGATCGGGGGCTTCCCAGAGGACATCGGGGCGGACGACAGCCACACGGCAACGAGGATAGCGCTGATGGGCTACAGGGCCATAATCCCCGAGGACGTCGTCGCGGTCGAGAGGGTGCCGGCCAGGGGATACCACGCCTGGAGGATCAGGAGGGCCCAGCACCTGTTGCAGCACTTCGCCAGGTCCCTGGGGCTCGCCCGGGGGGCGCCAGGGGGGTTCAGGGGCTTCCTCGTGGCCGAGGCATATTTGCACCTCGTCAACCCGTGGCTGCTAGCCCTGGCCGCGGCGCTCCTGCTGGCCTCAGCCGCGGCGGGGAGCCCCGCTGCAGCGGCGCTGTTGCTAGCGGGCCTGGCCCTGCTGGCGCTCAGGCCGTACAGGGCCTGGGTGGCCGCGCAGGCCTACTTGCTGGCCGCGGCCCTCAGGAACCTGTGGACGAAGGAGATAGCCTGGGAGAAGCAACGCAAGTAGGAAGAATGTGCTGGAGGAACGGATCTCTAACGATGGAACTGCTGAGAGCGCGACCATTTCCCGGCGAAGAAGTTTCACCGACTCTCATTATATGCATTGGTCTTCGCAACATCTGTCCTTTGCGGCGATGATTGAAAAATTAAAATCTTGTTAAAAAGACATACTCAAGTTGGCAAGAGCTGAAACTCGCGGCGCGTTATCCATGAACATTTCCAGGCTACACGTGAAGAACTTCCTGAGCCTGAGAAACGTCGAGGTGCCTCTGGGCAAGCTCAACGTTTTCATAGGCCCTAATGGAAGTGGGAAGAGCAACATAGTCAAGGCAATTCAGCTCCTGGAAAACCACGCGAGGTTCGGCTACCCAACCCTCGGCGGAACGGAGATCCCGTTCACGGACATGGTCTACAACTTTGACAACTACTCAACCATGGAGTTCCACGTGGAGCTATCGCGCGAAGGCGAGGAGGCGATCTACAGCCTTCTCGTTCATGGGAATGGGTTCAAGGAGAAAATGTTATACAAGGGGATGTTGTATAAAAGTCATGTAACAATATATGAAAGTGAGAGCGAAAGCGGCAAGTTCGTACTCAGTTATCTCTCTTCGAGCAATGTCTTTAGAAGTCCTTCCATTTACATATCTCAGGCTATAACCTATCTTCTCCGAAGGCCCGATGGCACTGTCGAGCGGAGGCCGATGAACCTCGTCCCTTCGCTCCTTCGCGATCCTCCGGCGGACGCGCACAACGTGCTGGTGGAGGCTTCGGAAACGCTTAGGAGGTTCAGGGCCTTCAGGCTGAGCCCCGACTCGATCAGGGGCAGGAGCGATGTGACTTTCAAGCCAGATGTCGAGCACGACGGGGGCAACCTCGCCAGGTATCTGCTAGACCTGTACCTAGAGGAGAGGAGGACCTTCGACAAGGTCGAGGACGTCGTCAGGAGCCTCGTCCCGGAGGTGGACGAGCTCGTGCCCCATATTGAGGGCACATCAATCGAATTATACGTCAAGGTCAAGGGTCTTAAGCTCCCACTGAGGCCGGGCTTCATATCGGATGGGACCCTAAGGCTCGTGGCCTTTGCAGAGCTCCTCCACGGGGGCTTCAGCCTCGTGGCGATGGAGGGGCCGGAGAACTACGTGCACCCGCGCCTCCTCGAGGCGCTAGTGGACCTGGCCCGGAGATCCCCCTCGCAGGTGGTGTTCACGACGCACTCGCCCAGGCTATTGGACTTCGTCAAGCCCGAGGAGGTGTTCCTCGTATCTCTCGCGCCATCTGAGGCAGGTACGGAGACCGTTGTCAGGAGGTTAGCCGACGCCAAGGAGATGGAAGTGGTCAAGAGGTTTCTGGAGGAGGGGGGCACCCTTGGCGAGGCGTGGATCTCAGGGATGTTCGAGGAGGGTTCTAATCGTAGTTGAGGGGGAGAGCGACAGGGGGTTCGTATCCGCATTGTGCGAGGAGCTGAACATCCACTGCAAGGTGCTCACGCCACGCGGCAACAGGCCTAATAAAGTTGTCAGACTCATTAACTCCTATGCCCCCGATGGTTTCTACAAGGTCGTGGTCCTCAAGGACGTCCACAGGCTGGGCGAGAGGGCGCTGAGCGAGCTAGAGGCGGCGATTCGTGGAGGCATTAAATGTGATTGCGACGTGAGAATTGTGAGAGTCGTAAAGTCAATTGAGTCCTGGATCTTGGCCGGGCTGTGCAAGTCCTCCGCGGAGAGCGTGGATGACCCTGTTGCTGAGTTGGAGAAGGAGTTAAAGGAGAAAGTGGT
>JBEULI010000036.1:0-3993 GCA_041287395.1 Desulfurococcaceae archaeon | reverse complement strand
ATCTACCTTGTCTGAGCTGTCGGAGTCGCTCCACGCCCCTTGTTTTAGCAGTTGCTCCCTGAGCTCCGGTATGGTGATTCGGGCAGCCTTCAGGGAGCAAATGGCCTTGAACAGTTCCCTCGCCTTGTAACTATAAAACAGCTCTAATGGAGTCAGAGATATTTCTGGGATTGTTTCCGGAAAGTTTATCGCGATCCCTAGCAGGCACTTCTCCGCTTCTATATTTTTCATCCTCCGCCCTCCGCAGATAGCTCATGAATGCCCCCTTTGTTATCCATTTCAACGGATGCTTGTTATGGGAGCCGCCCCTCATGTAGGCGTCCCAGGAGTCCTCGACCGCCTGTTCGCCGTACGTCCTGACAAAGTGGGCCAATCTAATGTAAAAATGCCTAGGCAGCTTTTCCTCGCCTACGTCCAACCCTGCGTCCGCTATAATCTTCTTGCTGAGCCTGCTCATGTCAAATTCCCGTATGCCGGAGCTGGCTGTATCGGCTCCTCCCCTGCGGCGTCCTCGAAGGCCCAAGCCAGGAAGCTCATTGCCCTGGCCAGGGCATGCCTGTATATCTCGGAGGCATATGGCTGGTCTAATATCCACAAGCACCGCCTACAAGAAGACCTTATGCTCAGGCGTTTCGCCTTAACGGCAGAAACGACCCTATCAAGACCCTGGAATGGAGAGGAAAACAGCGAGATAGGGACGGAGCAGACATATACCGTCGTGTCCCTGTCTCTAAAGGACGGCCAGTGGGAAGGCTCGTGCAGCCAAATTGGCTGGTCGAAATAGTCCGTCCCAAGCGAGACATACCTTGTAAGGCCATCTGTCTCAAGGAGCTGATTAAGCAAGTCCCGCGCCCTGCCATCGACCCACAGCTCTGAGGCCAGGGCGTCGTCTTTTAGCTGAATAGCCGCATCTATTAACTCTGCAAACGACCCCTCGCGCTCCTCGACAAAAACTATCCTGTCATCGGCGGATAATCCACCGCACAAGAGAGCATGTGTCGAGACGGACTCATTTGGATCGGCCCAGCCCATGGCTAGGCACATCCTCTTGAACAAAGGGGAGCCAGGTATCCCCAGAGAAATATATCCGGTAGCATCGTCAACCTCTGCCCTCATTGACCCTCCTAACGGCATAGTCGTATCTATCTCTGTCTATCTCCACCCCAAAACACCTTCTGTTGAGGCGTTTACAGACGACGGCAGTAGTTCCGGAGCCAAGAAAAGGGTCAAACACCAGGTCTCCCTCGTTTGTGAATGTCAGGACAAACCCCTCGAATAAAGCCGCAGGTTTTTGTGTCGGCATGTATTTTTTTACGGAATCCTTCGACGATATCCGCAGTACGCTCCTTGGGTACCGCCTGCCGTCACTAACAGTGAGCACAGTCCGCATGTCCCTGTAAATCTGAGTGGACGATCCTTGGTGGCATCTATATGGCCGACCCCAAGTGAACTGGGGGTTATACGTCGGCCTACGCTTATAGAAGACGAGGATGTTCTCATGCGCCGACAGCACCCGCCTCTTGGCGTCCAGAAAACGTGTGACATTGCTCTTCTCCCAGATTACGTCATGCTTGAACCACCTCCTTCCAGCCTGAACAACATCGGAAGTGAACGGCTCTTTCGTGGTTATGACTACCGCGCCTTTGCTCACCCTCACGAGTTCAGGAACGAGGACGTTGATATCCACGCCACTATCCCATTCCAGTCGCGTCAGCCCATATGGCGGGTCAGTTATAACCATATCCACGGCATCTTTTGGCATGTGTTTCAAGACATCAAACGCATTGCCGAGCACCACCATTATTGCAATCCCCTTCTCTTGATTATCCTCTGAGCAAAGTCGCATGCCATGGCCCTGTCCTTAGCCCATAAGAGCACCACTGCCTGCTGCGGATATTCGAAAACGGCGGGCGCGTCGATTGGCGTGGTGCGCTGACAATAGGCGAACGACTTCTTTCTCTTGTCATAGGATAGAATGTACGGCCTGTAGCCGAGTCTTGTCTTCCTGGCGTGCCTGTCCACGTTGACGCGCTCGAAAGACCAAGACGAATCAGAGTATAACGCCATAGCCACGTCCCCATCAGTATAGAGGGCCTCAAGAACTCCTTCGCGATCTAACACTGCGATCATTTCTTCCTCCATTTTCCAGTCAATATCTTCATTCTGAGCGACTGCAATTTTCTGGCGTGCTCTTCGTCCCTGGCCTTGACGTACAGGATCAAGTATTTATCCGACAAAAGCGGCCTACGCAGTAGGCCCTTCGGAACAGCGACCCTGAGTTCCTCCATGTGCGATAACTTCCAGGTCATGTACTCGTACAATAAGATAAAGAATCTCATACATCTCACCATGCCTCTCTGTTTGGTCTCGCGGAAAAACGAGACGTATCTGATATCAATCTCATTTCGTTCGCCAACATGAGGGCGAATACGGCGTCGTCGCAGTATAAGTTCGATACGGGGTCTCGATAGTTTGTCCTAAATCGCTTTTTCTCTGGTTGATACGTGAACTGTGATAATTGGTGCAGCAAATGAGGGGAAGAGGGAATCACCTCCTTGTAGCGAATAGCCTCAGACAGCCTCACGAGGCCGGCGTGACGGCTGATGCGGCTCGTAGAGTAGCCCATTCGTTCTCGTTCCTCTGGCTGCCGCCTGTCCCAGGTGCGCTCGAAGTATAAATTGGGATAACGCCTGAGGTACGGGAAACGGCTTATGTCGCCGTGGCCATGTTCCAAAACCGTTAGAATTACCTGGCCGACAGAGTTCCTCTCAACTCCCAATAGGGCGTCGTTGTAAAAAGACCCGAGCAGCCAGATTATCACGCCGACGTCCTGAGGAGGCGTGGTGTTAGACCGGAAATTGGCTACCTCCAAACCATCCCTGCGGCGCAACACAATAGCCTCGCTATAGGCCGCCCTGATCCCCTCGGCGCAATCCACCCCTATCACGTACTCTTCATTTGGCTCTGGCATCTCATATATGACAAGGTTCCCAGTGCTGGACGGAACAAGCTCGGGGGCAATGGTGGTTTTCGATTTCGTCCGTATGAATCCTACAAACAACGGCGACCTTCTCTCCACCTCTGCCAGTCGATCCAACACCACCTCTAGATCGAAAAAGTTGTGCCCTGTCGATAGGAACGCCCTATCCGGCGAGACAGGATACTCCTGGTTAAAAAGCTCCCATGAGCCATGACACTGATCTCGTCGGACGGCCCTCACCCACGTCATCTGTTCTGGCGTCAAGCCCTCACACTCACGAAATTCTATTTCATCTTTAGACCACTCGATTTTCTTGCCTGGGGTTATGACGCATCTAGGGTCATCCCGCCAGCTAAAAAACATAGGCGTCCAGATCGAGTCTTCTTCCTGGGCCCTACGCCAGTAATCGTGGAATAGATTTAATCCGTTGGCCGTGCTCTCTATGATGTAGCAACTCTGCCATGTTTCACTCGGGCTCGGCACGGCCTGATTAAGCGCCGCCATAGTGGAAGAGGCGTCTGGGAAAAACGCCATCTCGCTCAAATGAACCCAATTGAGAGTCCAAGAGCGGCCCATATCGGCTCCGCCAGCCGTCATGTTGAACAGGACGCTGCCGTGAGGGGCAGCGAATTCCATTCCTCGAACCGTCAGTTTCCCCCTCAGCGGAATCTTATTCTGCTCCGGCATGTAGTCGTAGAATCGCCTGGTCATCTGATACACATTCCTCGCCGCTCGCTCTGTATGTGCCACGACCAGGCCCGTCGTCCCAGGGAAGCGAGAGAGCAGATAAAACAGTATGGCCTCAGACACGGTGGATATTCCTAGCTGGCGACTTTTGAGCACGATCAGCCTGATCGGCTGTTGCAGGTGGAGACAGCGGGAGACGTGTGCGATGATACGTCGCTGATACCTATTGGGCTGAAATGATACGAGGCCGCCGCCCTTGGGGCGTATCAATAGATTTTCCCGCATCCACTGGACAATGTTACTGCCTGGTAGCGGCAAAGGTTTTT
>JBEULI010000035.1:0-48132 GCA_041287395.1 Desulfurococcaceae archaeon | reverse complement strand
AGGAAGGGCGTGAAGTACCTGCTCGGGTGGGCGAGGAGGAGTGGGGGTCCCAAGGACATTCTGTTAAGAAATGCCACGAAATTCGTGTTGCGCAACCTGCACAAGTATTTGTGGGGATACCTCACGATTCCCTTCAACGGGTTCGCAGTCGCGATCAAGCTCAGGCTCAGGCCGCCGAGGCGCGAGGACTTGGATGCCCTGGCAGGGCTCTACCTCGGGGGCCAAACGATTTATACTTCCCAGCCACTTGAGGGCCCAGGGGCCAAGGTTGAGGGTCTGGGCATTCGCGCTGGGAGGATACCCCAGAAACAAGCAGGTGAGGGGACTCCTCAGGAGCCTTGAGCGGGGACAGGTCCCCCCTGAGGAGGTCGAGCGAGGGCTCTCGGAGGCCTCGGCAGCGCTCATCGGCGCGCAGCAGGCGTCGGGAATGGCATATGTGGTGGACGGCATGCTCGACTGGCACGACGCCTTCAGGCCCTTCGTGGGTGCCTGGAGGAATGTGACGGCCACGGGCCTGCTCAGGTATTTCGACAACAACTTCTTTTACAGGGTTCCGCTCTTCACGGACAAGCCGGAGGCGGCAACGTACGTCTGGGCCCCGAGGATCAGGAAGTTCTCGCCGCTCGCAGATCCGTGGGGGCTCAAGGCGGTCATCCCGGGCCCGGTGACGTTTGCCCACATGTCCAACGCCGTGGGCGGCCTCAGGAAAGAGGAGCTTGCCGACTCGATCTCGAGGATCATGGAGGCCGAGGCCAAGGCAGCGGCCGAGGCCGGCGCCAAGTTCATCCAGGTGGACGAGCCGATACTGGCGGACGTCGACGCGACCCCCGACATGGCAACGCTCGCGTCCGAGCTGGCCACTAGGATAGCCAAGGCAGCGCCCGCGGCTAGGAGCTCCCTCGCCATCTATTTCGGCGTGCCGGAGCCGCAAGTCTACGAAAGGGCCCTCGACGCCCGGGTGGACTACATCTCCATCGACTTCGCGGACGCTCCCGAGAGGGCCCTGGCGCTAGTCAAGTCCAAGGGCTTCGGGGGCCACTGGCCCATCCTGGGGCTCATAAACGCCAGGAACGTGTACGACGATCCGCTGGACAAGCTGAGGGAGCTCGTGGCGAAGGCGCTGGAGGGCCAGGCAACGGACGAGGTGGGCCTCACGACCTCGACGTGGCTCGACCTCATACCGTACGAATATAGCCTGAGGAAGACTATGCTGCTAGGGCTCCTGGCTGAGGGGGTGGCCAAGGCCCTCGGGGCGGAGCACGTGAGGAGGGGGTGAGGAGAAAATGGCCTACCAGGTCCCTCGCAAGTTCCCCACGACCGTGGTCGGCAGCTATCCGAAAATGCCGCTAGCGGAGGAGGTCATAAGGAGGAGGAAGGCGGGCGAGATCTCCGAGGAACAGTTCAGGGAGCTCGTCAAGCCCGCGATAAAGGAGGTCGTGGACGACTACCTCTGGGCGGGCATCGACATCCTGAGCGACGGCGAACAGGCGAGGGATGACATGGTCGTGTACTTCGCGGAGAGGTACGGGGGGTTTGCCAGGGGCGATTGGGTGAGGGTCTTCGATAACGAGTACTTCAGGAAGCCAGTGGTCGTGGGCAGGGTCGTTTGGCTGGGCCCGACCATAGTCGAGCACTGGGAGTACGCCAGCAGCATAAGCTCCGGGAGGCCCGTGAAGGCGATAATCACTGGGCCCTACACAATGGCCGACTGGAGCTTCGACCTACATTACGGCGACAGGCGCGAGCTCGTCCTCGACCTGGCCAAGGTGATCAGGAGGGAGATCGAGGAGCTCGTGAGGAGGGGTGCGAGGTACGTGCAGGTCGACGAGCCGGCGCTGTCGACGAGGCCCCTCAGGGAGGAGGCCGAGCTCCTCAAGGAAGCACTGGAGGTGGTGTTCAAGGGCCTGGACGCCAAGAAGATCGTGCACATATGCTATGGAAGGCTCGAGAAAATCCTGCCCTACATCCTCGACTATCCCGTCGATCAGTTCGACCTGGAAATGAAGAACAGCAACTTCAGGCTCCTCCCCTACCTCAAGGAATACGGGTTCAACAAGGAGCTGGGCTTCGGCGTGGTGGACGTCCACAGCTTGAGGATCGAGACGATCGAGGAGATCGAGGAGGCCATAGACAAGCTCATGTCGATGGACATAGTGGGGCCCGAGAAGGTCTACGTGAAGCCCGACTGCGGGCTCAAGAGGTTGCCTAGGGAAGTGGCGAGGAACAAGCTTAGGAACATGGTCGAAGCTGCGAGAAGGGCGAGGGAGAGGTGGTAGGAGGTTCGGCGGGCCCGGCTAGGGCGCTGGCCCTCTCGACTATGTTGGTGAGGAGGGTCAGCCCGGCTAGGGCGATCGAGGCCCTGGCCCCTCTAGGGCTCCCCCTGGAGCTCTCTTTTGACAATTTCATATTCAACGGCGCCCCCGAGACCGAGGCCGAGTTGCTGGCCGAGGCCCTGTCAACTGCCAGGGAGCTCTCGGCGAAGGTGCTGGTAGTACATCTGCCCTACGACAGGCTGGCCCCCGCCGACGCCTTCAGCGACCTTTCATCGGGCAGGTACGATAGGTGGCTGGCGGCAGCGACGTCCCTGGGGGCGGTATATGTGGTGGTGCACACACTTGACGTGGGCGACGGCGACGACAGGGCCCTGAGCGTGAACGCGAGGTTCCTGGCAGAGCTCTCGAAGAAGTCCGCGGACCTCGGGCTAAGGCTCGCCGTTGAGAACAGGCTCGAGAGGAAGCTCTTCGGGTGGAGGCCGGAGCACCTCGAGGACCTCCTGGACGCGGTCCCAGGCCTTGCGGCGTGCCTGGACGTCGGGCACGCTAACGTGAACGGGGTTCTTAGGGAGTTCCTCGAGGGGCTGGGCGCGAGGATCAACGTGCTCCACATCCACGACAACTCCGGGAGGTTCGACGAGCACAGGCCGCCCTACACGGGGACGGTTGACTGGGAGCTATTGGAGAGGTGGATCGCGGGGCGCTTCGTGGGCGTGGGAGTGATGGAAATAGCGTGCGAGGACGTACCAGGGAAATGCGTGGACGTCGCTAGGGCGACTGCCTCCTCGCGCGTGGCGTCGTTGCTCGCCGGGAGGTACTATTATTAGCCTCTAGTGCGCACAAACTGATACCCGGCACGAAAGTGATGGCCGTCATGGCGGAGGTCCCCAGGCCTGAGGCCAGGCTGTACGAGAGGCTCATGGCAATTTTCCCGGGGTATAGGGGGTACAAGGAGAGGGAACTCATAAGGGAGACGGACAGGCTGGTCAGGGATTCGTTGTACACCAGGATGAAGAGGGCCTCGGAGGCCCTGTGGGGCGCCTTCAGGGCCCAGGTGGCATCGAAGGGCTACGTCGCTGAGGCGCAGAGGCTCGAGGCCCTCCTATACAGGCTCGACGCGCTCGCCGAGAGGGTCAGGCACGCGCCCTACGGCTACAAGCCATTATTTCACGTGGTCAAGGCTGACGAGGCCAAGCTGGAGAGGCTCCTCGAACACGACGTGAAGCTCGGCGAAGGCGTTGGAAGGCTCGAGGCCCTGGCCTCCTCGACAGCCGACAAGGTGGCGCGCGGCGACGACGCCTCGCGGGAGCTGGGCGAGATCGAGTCGCTGCTCCGCGAGCTCGACGCGAGGATATCCGAGAGGGACTCGATCCTGGCTGGGATGGGTGGTGGCGCGTGAGCAGGAAGACGAACGTGATCGAGTGGACTAACGCGGGGCCCGAGGACATACTGTGGGTCTATCCCGACGAGAACATCAGGTGGGGAAGCGTCATCGTCGTCCACGAGTACGAGGCAGCGGTATTCATGAGGGACGGCAAGGTCTACGACGTCCTGCCGCCGGGCAGGCACTTCATAACCACGCAGAACATACCCCTCCTCACCAGGGCCTACAACCTTGTCATGGGCTACGGCGAAACGCCGTTCAAGGCCAGGGTCGTGTTCGTTTCGCTGAAGCAGTTCAAGGGGAGGTTCGGCCTCTCAACTAGGGTGAAGCTAGGCCCCAGGACGCTCTACATGACCGAGCTACAGGCATATGGGGAGTACTGGTTCAGGGTGTCGGATCCAGCGCTTTTCCTCACGCAGATTGCTGGAGCGGTCCAGACGCTCGACACTCAATCGGTGACGGAGTTCCTCAGGTCCTACATGGCGCAGCTCCTCATGGAGAACCTCGCCAACTACACCGCAATAGACGTGTACACGAGGCTGAGCGAGGTAGTGGCCAAGGTCAAGGCCGGCCCCCTCTACGAGGCCTTCAAGAGCAGGGGCCTAGAGCTAATAGATCTCAAGATAGCCGGCGTGGGCCTGCCGCAGCTCGAGAGGATGGAGAAGGAGGACCCGACGTACGGGCTCCCGCTGCTGCTTGCCATACAGAAGGGCGAGGAGGACAAGGTCCTCGAGATCATCAGGACCGTGGAAAGCCTCAGGGCCCTTGGCAGGGCGCCCGGGGCCGGCATATTGGGTGCGCTAGTCGCGATGCCGAGCCTCATGCAGCCAATAGCCCAGCCCGCGCCCGCAGTCCCCCAGGCGCCGACAGCTCCTTCAGCGGCCGAGAAGCTCAGGGAGCTCAAGAGGATGCTGGACGAGGGCCTCATAACAAAGGACGAGTACGAGGAGCTCAAGAAGAAAATATTGGAGGAGTTCGCGAGGGGCTAGGGACCCCAAGTTGTCGTTGAAGTTCTGGAAGAGCGATCGGGAGAAGTTCGAGGAAGCCATGAGGAAGGCGCTCGAGGCCAGGAAGAAGGGGGACCTCAGGGAAGCCTCCAAGAGGTTCGAGGAGGCCGCCGAGATAGCTGCGAAATCCTCGGACGCAGAGCTGAAGAGGGAGGGCGAGGTCGCACGCGCATACGCGTTGACGTACTCTGCCATAGTGAGCAGATCGCCGGGCGCCTTCAGGTTGGCGGCCGAGGCCATCTCAAAGCTCCCTGGAGATCTCCAGCTGGACCTGGGCTTGGAAAGGCCGGTGAGGGCCGCCGAACTGGCCGAGGAGCTGGGCCTCCTCTCCGATTACCTATCGCTGCCCCCAATATCCGGGATCGACGATGCGAGGAGGGCTAAGCCTGAGGACGTCTCAAGGATGGAGGAGCTCGGCAAGAGGCTCATCTCCAGGGGCAACGTCAAATTCATTCTGGAAGACCTGGTTAACGTCAAGGAGCCGCTCAACGTCGTTGGCCGGAGGCTACTAGGGCTTTCGAGGCTCTCCTCGGCCGCAAAGCTCGAGGAGGACGACCTCGACTCGGCAATTAAGGCCTATGCTGAGGCCTCAGCCTTCCTCGAGGACTCATCGCCGCAGCTCGCCGCGGTTGCCCGGAGGAGAATGGAGAGCCTCAGCAAGGCGACGAGGTGCTGGATCTGCGGAAGGCCTGTGCAGGGCGAGGGCGTCAACTTTGTTTACCTTGACACGTTCACGAGCAAGTACCTGCTGTCGAAGTTCGGCAACGAAGCCCCTAACATGGTTGAGGGTAGCCGCGTGGCCGTGTGCAAGGTGTGTTACGGGTTCATATATAACCTCAGCAACGAAATTGCAACCCACTACTACAACCTGTCGTTGAGGGCCATACAGGAGTCAGAACAGAGGATCATGGCGATGATAGCTGCCCTGCAGGCCAGGGTGGCGGCGGTCGAGGCGGCCGCCTCGGCCTTCAGAGCCTCTAGGAGAGGGGGACCCCTATAGCTGCCAGGGCCCTCAGGTGTACCCACTGCGGCGCCCCCCTCCCGGCTCCTAGGCCCGGCGAGGAATACGTGCGGTGCGAGTATTGCGGATTTGTGAACAGGGTAAGGGATTCGGAGAACTACGCCGAGGAGCTCAGGAGGGAGGTGGCGAAGTGGCTCGGCAGCCTGGTCCCCCAACAGGTTGCCATTGCCACGGCAGATCTCGTGGCCAGGAAAAACATCTTCGACGCATACCTAAGGCCCAAGCTCCTGCCGATAGCGGCCGGGGCCAGGGCGAAGTTCCTCGATCTTGCACTGAAGCCCCTCGTGGCTTTCCTTGGGGCGACGGGAGGGCGCTGCGAGGGCCCTAGGCAGCTCTTCGAGGAGTCCTTGAAGGTGGAGGCCGCTGGCGAGCTGGCCGTCGAGGACGACGACAGGAAGCTCGTCGGCGAAGCCCTTCGCTTCCTGAAGCTCTCGGCCTTCCTCTGCAACGCGCTCGAGGCGGCCTCGGCTGAGAAGTTCGCGGAGGCCGCGAGGAACGTCAAGGAGGCTAGGGGGCTGCTCGATCCCGCCCAGCAACCAGATCTAGCGATGAGGCTGGACGCGGCGATCAAGTCATACGCAGCGCTCTCGGCGATCGCTGAGAGGGACGTCGCCACGGCAACCACCGAGGCGAGGGACGCCGTAAAGATCCTCGAGGAACTGTCGAGGAAGGCCAAGGAGGGGTTTATAGCGCCCGTCGACTCCGAGCTGGCTTGGGCCAAGGTGATTGAAGCGCTCGCCGAGGCAGTGGCGGCCTTCTTCGAGGCGGGCAGGGATCCGCTCGAGGCCTACGTGACAATGAAGGAGCAGGCCAAGGCCTCCCTCGAGCTCCTGAGGCACTTCTCGCACTCTCCCGAGGAGTATGTCCACGTAGCTGGGCTGGCCGGGAACGCCCTAGCCGCCCGAGCGGGGAAGGCGACAGTCAAGGTCATAGGCTCGGGCGATCTCCTCGTCCCCTTCTACGTCGTCTCGTTCGGGTTCACCTACGTGGCGGGAGGCCTCCTGAGGAAGAAGGGCGAGGAGGCCCACGGATACCTACTCGTTGCTGCACCGCATCCGCACGTTAGGGGCATCAGCGACACGTTCAACCTGTACCACGGCAAACAGCTGGATCCCTCGAGGCTCGGCGACGCGGCCAAGGCGCTCGAGGGAATGCTCTCAGAGGCCGTGGAGACCAGGCCTGGCGCGAGGCTCGTGCTCCCGACGCTCACTCCCGGCCTCGCCGAGCTGGTGGCCGATACGTACTTGTCGTCGGCGAAGTCAAAGTACCACGGAAGGCTCTCGAGCATCACGTACACGAGGGCCAAGGAATTAGTCTACGTAGGCGCAAGGGTCCAGGGCACGACGCTTTCGTTCCCCGAGCCCATAGTGGCCAAGGTATATAGCTGGGATGGGCTTAAGTCACTGACGGTGTAGGGCCTTGCCTCAATTCGTGCCGGGGGCAATTCACGATTTCATAGCCCTCGTGGTCTCCCTCGCCATAGGTGTCGTGGCCTCATACTGGGCGCCGCTCTGGGCGTCGGCGTCCTTGGCCGTGTTCTCGTTCGGCGCGTGGCTGCTCCTAACGGGCCCGCTGGCGAGGGCGGGCAGAGGGAGGTTCGTGGACAGAAGGGTGGCCAGGGCCGGCGCTGGGGCCGCCCTGGCGCTGTTATCGGAGCCGGCGTTCCTGGCGTCGCTCGCCCTCGATGCCAGGACGATAGCGCTGCTGTTCCTGTTCTCGGCCGCGCTGCTGGCCGTCTACGTGTACTTGGTCTCCAGGGCGAGTAGCGGGGCCTGGTCCTAGCCCAGGCGCTTTTCCCGTCGACCTGCAGCCAGTGGCCAAGGCCCTACGGGGCTTCCGGGGGCCGCCTCCTATTGATAACCTCCTATTGATAAATTGTTCATTATAAGAATTATAAACGAGCTACCGCGTGGCCTTCCTCGGGCTCCACCGTGGATGCGGCCGTGGCGCTCGGTCCATTTCTTTGCGGATCGGGAAGCGTGCCCCCTCAACGGCTCCACAACGCGTTCCCAATGGCATTTGTGCCGCGCCGTCTTTCGCAGGCGGGCTCGGCATATGGCTCCTCGCCAATTGTGTGGGCGCTGGCCCGCTCCCTGCGCTTAGGCTTCCTTGAGGCGATCGGCAGTGGGACAGGCGATCGGCAAGGTGGATAGGAGGCTGTTCGAGGAAGTTATATTCCCGAACCTGGGCGCGAAGGACCCAACGGTCATAGTCGGCCCCCGCTTTGGGGTCGACTTCGCGGTGGTCGAGGTCGGCGAAAGGGTTCTGATCGTCGAGGTGGATCCCGTTTTCGTGGTTCCCGAGTACGGGTGGGAGAGGAGCGCGTGGTTCGCTGTGCACATACTGGCGAGCGACGTCGCGGTCTCCGGCGTGCCGCCAAGGTACCTCTTCATAGACCTCAACCTACCGCTCAGCATGACTGACGAGGAGTTCAGAGCCCTGTGGAGGGGGATTCACAACGAGTGCGAAAGGCTTGGCATATCCATTGCCGGCGGCCACACGGGTAGGTATGGCGGCGTGGACTACCCAATGCTCGGCGGCGCGGTCATGATGGGGGTCGCGGACAGGGACAGCTACGTCACCCCAGCCATGGCTGGGCCGGGCGATCTGGTGATAATGACCAAGGGGCCGGCCATAGAGACGGCCGGCATCCTGGCCACGATGTTCCCGGAGGTGCTTGCCAAGGCCTATGGTTGGGAGTTCTCGGAGAGGGCCAAGGAGATCTTCTGGCTACAGACCGTGGTGCCGGACGCCCTGACCCTTGCTAAGGTTGGACTCAGGACCGGCGTCACGGCAATGCACGATGCGACCGAGTACGGGGTGTGGGGAGCGCTCCACGACGTGGCAAAGGCCAGCGGCGTTGGCATGAAAATTTACGGCGACAGGCTCTTCGTCAGGGAGGACGTTATGAAGGTGATCAGGGCGTTCAGCGACCTGACGGGCATACGCGTAGACCCCTTCTCGGCCATAAGCGAGGGCACGCTGATTGCAACGGTTAGGCCGGAGAAAGCCCAAGCGGCGCTCGAGCTGTTGAGGGAGCAGGGCATAGACGCTGCAGTGATAGGCGAGGTTACCAAAGACGAGCGGGTGGTGCTGATCTCAGGCTCCAGCGAATACGAGGTGCCCGTGCCGCGGCAAGATCCTTTCTGGCCCATGTTCTTCAGGACGCTCAAGATCCTCGGGAGGAGGAGGGATGGGAGGGCGTAGGTGGAGGATCCCCACGGCTCTCACCATAGCCGGCAGCGATAGCGGTGGGGGCGCGGGAATACAGGCAGATCTGAAGACGTTTGCCGTGATGGGCGTCCACGGTATGACGGCCATAACGAGCATCACGGCCCAGAACACGTACGAGGTCAGGGCAACGTACGACCTGCCGCCGGAGATCGTCGTGGCTCAAATAGAGGCGGTTGCAGACGACGTGGGGATCGACGCCGCCAAGACCGGCATGCTCAGCAACAGGGGGATAGTCGACGCAGTCGCGGACGTGGTCGAGAGGCGCGGGTTCCCCCTGGTCGTCGACCCGGTGATGGTCGCAAAGTCCGGGGCCAAGTTGCTCAGGGACGATGCAGTCGAGGCCCTCGTCAAGCGGCTCGTGCCGCTAGCAACCGTGGTGACCCCGAACAGGCACGAAGCGGAGGTGATCACGGGGATGAAGATCGGGGACCTGGACGATGCCAAGGAAGCGGCCAGGGCCATAGTGGAGGACTTGGGCGCAGAGGCGGCAGTGGTGAAGGGAGGACATCTCGAGGGGGAGCTCTCAGTCGACGTGCTATATTATAGGGGGAGGTTTTACGAGTACAAGGCCAGGCGGATCCCGAGCACGGCCACGCACGGCACGGGTTGCTCGTTCTCGGCAGCCATTGCTGCCGGCCTCGCCAAGGGCAGGAGCGTGCCCGAAGCTGTGAGCGTGGCAAAGGAGCTGGTGAGCGTTGCCATAGAATATGGGCTGGAGCTCGGAAGGGGCCATGGGCCAGTTAACCCGGTTGCCTGGATGGCAATTGCTGCCGAGAGGTACAACGTGCTTGTCGAGCTCAAGAGGGCCATTGGAATTCTTAAGCAACACGGCACGATCGTTAGCAGGATCATCCCCGAGGTGTTCATGAACATCGGGATGGCGTTGCCGAAGCCCTATGCGAGGACGCCGCTAGACGTCGCAGCCATTCCCGGGAGGATCGGAAAGTACAAGGGCGACATAATAGTTCCCTCGGAGCCCGAGTTCGGCGCCTCGAGCCACGTCGCTAGGGCCATCCTGGCCGCAATGGAGTACGATCCCGAGGTCAGGTCGGCAGCGAACGTGGCCTATAACGAGGACGTGGAGAGGGCGGTGAGGGAGCTGGGCTACGCGTACAGCAGCTTCGACAGGAGGGAGGAGCCGCCCGAGGTCAAGGCGGCCGAGGGCGCCACCACTCCCTGGGGCGTGAGGGTTGCCATTGAGAGGCTCGGCGGCAGGGTGCCGGACGTCATATACGACTACGGCGAGCACGGAAAGGAGCCGCTGGCGCTAATTCTCGGGAGGACGGCCACGGAGGTGGCGGAGAAGGTCGTGAGCGTGGCCAGGATTGCGGCCAGAAGGTGAGTGCGGTGAATACGTCCCGGCCCCGCTCATCCCAGGCCCCGCGGCTGTCGTCGCGGGGCTCAGGATATTTTTATTTTACAATGCCCTATTAAAGCTGAGCGCTACTTAATCGGCCGCCCTGCAACGGCTTCCAACAACCTCCAGTAGTCCCCGTCTCCAAGGATTTTCCCCTGCTCTGCCCTGACCCTGTTGAGCAGGCCCCTTGCCCCCCTCACCACGAACTCCGATATCCGCTCAGCGGCCCTGCGCCCCCGCCCCAGCGGATTGGGCGGGAGGCCCACGCGTCCCACGCTGGCCCTGGCCAGCAGCCACGCGCCTATGGCAGTTGGGCTGGCGATCGACTCCAGCGCCTCGGGCTCCAGAGAGCCGCCGGAGGCCCACCACGCATCCCTCACGAAAGACACGCCGAGCGCCCTAGCCATTGCGTCCTCCCACTTCGAGTACAGCTCACTGGCTTGCTCCCTCAGGAGCGACAGCGCCCCCGCCACGTTGGCGCCTGTAAGGGGGGCCCTCAGCGCGGCGGAGACGAGTCCCTGGTCGATCGCTGGCTCTAGCGATCCCCAGAGGGCGACGACGCTTAAGGCATAAGAGCTGTGGAGCACAGCGTCCATGAAGGCCCCCGCCACGTCGCCCGGCGGGCTAACGCTCGCCCCCCTAATTATCGACTCCACCTCTTCAGCCGTCACGGGATCCGTTGCGGCTGGCACTCCATTCACGAGGATCCACGGGACGCTCCACACGCCCCTCCTGATCATCGCGGGCGAGTCGGCTACCGTTACCTCTACGCGGTCGAGTAGGCCCTTAGCGGCTAGGCGCTTCAACACCTCATAGCTCGTCGCGCACGTGGGATGTACCACGATCTCGACGCTTGCCATAAAATCCTCCCCGGCTTGGCGCAACGGCGACGGCTGAGTGCATGGGCGAAGGCTAATTAAAATGCGTTGGCGCCCGGTCCGGGGCAGCCCCCTAAAATGGCTTGAGACGCGAACGGCTCTTAGCGCCTCCTCGTGCGGAGGAGCGCCGGCGTGCTTCGCCTAAAAGAGCTCGCGGGGCGCCTTGGCCTCCTCGAGGCTGCCAGCCAGGAAGAGCTCGAGCGCCTCCTCCAGGCCTATTATTTTTTTCTCGGGGGGCAGGTAAAACACCTTCACGCCGCGGGACGATAGCTCCGAGAACGCCCCCTCGCCCATCTCCATTGCTATGACGGCGGACGGGTTGCGCGAAAGTATCTTGGCTATTAGCACTCGCCCGCCGCCGTGTCCAGCCCTCCCCTGCCCAGCTGGGTTCTCCGCGACCTCTATGATTTTATAGGTTCCGCCATCCACTTCAACGAATGCCACAAAGGGGGCCTTGCCGAAGTGGGGGCTCACCACGTAACCTCTCTGCGTCTTGAGCACGGGAACCGCTACGATCACTTCTGGGTTCCCCTGAGCTCGGCGATTCTCCTGTCTATTTCCTTGAGGACGAAGTCGTTGAGGTACTTCTTGAGCTCTTCGAGGTATCTTAGCTCGTCCTCAGCGCTCGCGAAGGGGCTCGGCGGATACGTGCGTGGGTACACGTATTGCCAGCCGTACCACCACCTGCCCCAGAGGTACCAGCCCGGCCTCAGGGGAGGCGGCAGGTGCCTCCAGGGACCGTGGCCGGGATAGGGGCTCCAATACCACCAGGCCATGGAGCTTCACCGTCCTTGAAATATGTTTCATTACCTTTTAAACGTTTCGCTCAATGCTCGCGCCAGGTCTCCAGTTAGTTGAAACGAGTTTAATGGGCTTGCCGCTTGAGAGGGCCTCGGCTAGCTTGGCCCTGCACGACTCGAGGACGCGCCAAAACGTGGTCTTCGAAAGCCCCATCCTCGCCGCGGCCTCGTCCGTCGTGAGGCCCTCGAGGTGCACGAGCCTGAGGGCCTCGATCTCGAAGTCGTAGAGCTCTACGGCCTCGGCAACCGAGAGAGCTCCCGACGGCCTGATCGGGACGTAGACCAGCTCGCTTTGTGCAGCGCCCATTGTGGCTAGGGCCCTCCAGGGCCCCCCTCTCCATCGGTGAGGGCACGACCGCCTCGGCATTTGCTGTCACGTGTATTTCAAAGGGTCTCCATGGCTTTTAGCCCGCATCAGCTGGAGATTGTGAGGACGATCTGGCCCACATGCCTACCTCTCTTCAAGTCCATGAGGGCTTCGTTTGCCTCGTCAAGCTCGTAGGCCTTCACCTCCGGCCTCACGCCCAAGCTCGAGGCCAGCCCGAGGATCTCCCTGACGTCTGCTCTCGTGACGTTCGCCACGCTCTTGACCTCCCTCTCGTGCCACAGGAGCCTGTAGTCGAGGCGTTCTATCGGGCTCATGTAGATCTCCGAGAGAACTACCCTTCCGCCCCTGTCGACCTTCTTCAGGGCTTCAACGAAGATCGTTGACGCCGGTGCATAGACTATTGCCGCATCGAGCTTCTCCGGCGGGTCCGACGTCGGCGGCCCTGCCCACTCGGCGCCGGCTTTCAATGCCGCCTCGACCTTCCAGGGGCTAGTGGTGAAGACGTAGACCCTTGCGCCCAGCCTCCTGGCGACCTGGAGGACCAGGTGTGCAGCGGAGCCGTAGCCGAAGAGCCCGAGCAGGGAGCCCGGCCTCTCGAGGACCCCCGAGAGCTTGAGGGATCTGTAGCCTATGGCCCCCGCGCACAGGAGCGGCGCGGCCTCGACGCTGCCCAGGGGAGCCGGGATCTCGTGGACGAAGTCGGCCTTGGCCACCATGTACTCGGCATAGCCTCCGTCCACGTTGTAGCCCGTGAACAGGGCGTTCTCGCAGAGATTTTCGAGGCCTCTCCTACAGTATTTACAGCGGCCGCACGCGTAGTACAGCCACGGCACGCCCACCCTCCTCCCGACAAGCCCTGGATCGACGCCCTCGCCCGCCTCCTCGACTATTCCGACGACTTGGTGGCCGGGGATCAGGGGTAGCTTGGGAGGCGCCAGCTCGCCCTCGACTATGTGCAGATCGGTCCTGCACACGCCGCACGCGAGGACCCTCAACAGGACCTCGCCGGCGCCAGGCCTCGGCCTCTGGACCTCCTCGATTGAGAGGGGGCGGGACTCCACCGGCGCGGGCTCCCTGAGGACGGCGGCCCTCAATCCTCGTCCCTCGTGTGGTGCTAGGGCGCGCATTCGCTTTAACCTTGCAAGCCGTTGCCTGTCTGAGGCGGCGGCGTTGGCCAACGAGCTGGTGGCGAGGGCCATCACCGTCTTTACTGGGGCAGTGGACGGTGCTGAGGCATTGAAGGGGGAGCTCGAGTTAGCGCTAGACGCGTTGGCCAGGGCCCGCGAGGTCCTCAGGGAGCTAGGCGTCGAGGTCTTCAGCGAGAGGATCTCGATGCCCGGCGTCCGCGGGAGCCTGGCCGAGAGGGCGCTCGAGCTCGCGGGCGAAAGGCTCCTGAGCGTGGGATATGCCAGTAGCCTCAGCGATGGCGAGGCAGCGGAGCTCGCACTCCTGGGGGCCTACGTGCCCCTGTTACACGAGGGGCCGCCGGACGCCGGTGAGGCGCTGAAGTATTCAAGGATTTTCCATGCGGTGGCATCAAAGGATCCTGCGGCTGCAACAAGGATGGCCGTGGGCTTCCACGGGAGGGACTTCTTAACGCCATACTTTCCCGACTCCTCCAGCCGCGGCGTCAGGGAGGTCGCGATCTCCTTCATCTATCCGCAGCTGCTCTACGGCAGGTGCGGGGACCTCGAGGCAGCGTTCAGGGAAGCCTTCTTTGCTTTTGAGAGGGCGGCATCGGCTGTCGAGGAGGCTACGGGCCTCAGAGTGCACATAGATTACAGCCTTTCGCCGTGGATGGAGCGAAGCGTCGCAGCCCTTGCCGAGGAGTGTGGGTGGCCGCTCACTCGCCCAGGGTTCGTCGGCTTCGTGTGGAGGCTCAACGAGGCGATCCGGGGATCATTGGGGCCGCGGGCGACGGGCTTCTCGGAGGTAATGCTGCCCTATGCAGAGGACGGGAAGCTGATAGAGCACGGCAGGAGGGCCGAGGTGAAGGCGCGCGACTTCCTCTCGTACTCGGCGGCCTGCGTCGCGGGCGTCGACATGGTCGTGGTACCCGAGGGGGTCGAAGCTCTGGCGGGCCTAATACTGGATGCAATGGCCATAGCCAGGGCAAAGGGCAGGCCCTACGCCTTCAGGGCTATCCCGGTCCCCGGGACGCCGGGGGACGAGGTGGATCTCGGCAAGTTCGGCAGGGTTCCAATCATACCCTACTGAGCTCGGCGGTGGGCTTGGGCGTCCTGGCGCTGTTCGCCTTCTCGATGGCCATCGCACTGGCGCTGATTTTCCTAGGCGTCGACGTGCTATTGTCGCTGGGCCTCGCGTACGCGCTGTTCTCCGCGCTAGCCCTGGGGCCGCGCTGGCCATCCATCTTCGTGGAATACCTAAACTACTCCATGCTGAACACGGTGCTGTCGCTGCTATCGGCCCTCTTCCTGGCGAACCTCTACAAGGACTCGGAGGCCTCGACGGAGCTCGTGGCAGCGCTTGAGGCGCTGAGCCCTAGGGCAGCAGCGGTTGGAATTCCTGCCGTGATTGGGTTACTTCCCATGCCGGCTGGCGCCTACATCTCCGCGACCATGGTCAACGGACTTTACGAATCGATGGGCCTGAGCGCCGAGGAGAGGACGTTCGTGAACTTCTGGTACAGGCACATATGGCAGGCGGTGTGGCCGCTCTACCAGGGCGTGATACTGGCCTCGTCCATACTCAACAAATCGTACCTCGAGATCCTCTCGAGCACCTGGCCGATACCCGTGGCAGCGGCAGCCGCCGGCCTGATGGTCTTCGGGCGCAGGCTCTTCAGCGGGGCGCGGAGGCTTCCCAGGAGGGACGCGCCTGCCCGCTGGCTAGTTCACGTCTGGCCCTTCCCGGCGGTCGCGCTACTGGCATTTGCTACCCCGCTCCCACTGTTCGTTGCGGTGCTCGCCGTCTCGGCGGCCTTCGTGGCCGTTTACAGGCCGAGCCGCCGGCAAATAGTTGGCGCGGCCAAGAGGACCATCGACCTATCGCTGGTCGCCATCGCGTTCGTGTCCCTCGAGTTCGGCGGGGCGGTCACCGAGTCGGGCCTCGCCGGGGAGCTCGCGGGCGCCCTATCGGGCGTTGCCCCTCTGGCCCTCGTGCTCGTGCCGCTTGCCATCGTAGTTGCGACGGGCTTCGAGTTCACTTACGTGGCGCTCACCTTCCCGGTCCTAGCCCCGCTCATGCAGGGCCCCGGCCTGACGCTGGCGTTCCTGGGAGGCTACCTGGGCTCAATGCTCTCGCCATCTCACCTGTGCCTCGTGATGTCGGCGAAGTACTTCGGCGCGAGCGTGCCGCGCACGTACAAGTTGATAGGCCCTGCAGCACTGGCCATGGCGCTACTCGTCATCCCCGCGGCCCTGGCGCTGGGCTTTTGAGTGCGACAACAGATCGTTGGCGTGGCGAAGTGCTTGCCGGGCCGCGCGCATCTTCCCAGGAGGGTTGCCAGCTACAGGGAGCTTTACTCCGCCGTCGTCGGCAGCCTGAAGACGCTCAGGGGGAGGCCGCTGGACGCGAAGTTGAGGGCGGTCTACGAGGTCGTCGACGGGGGCCTCCTGCAGGCGCTGGCGGCAGCCCGCGCGATCGAGGGCTCGGGGGAGTTCTACAGGGAGCTCTACAGGACGATGGCGGGGGAGGACGTCGGGAGGCTCTCGCGCAAGATCGCCGTCCTCAGGAGGGTTGCCAGGGAGGTCTACGGGGCTGCGCTCTCTAGGCTGAGCCAGCGGCCTCTGGACAGGTCGGCCTACGAGGAGGCCGTTGGGCGGCTCCTGTCGATGTACAGGCGCCTCGACAGGAGGATATCCAAGCTCAACGAGTTCCTGCTCGAGGTCTCGAGGATGCCCGACGTCTCGGGCGACTACGTGATCCTGATAGCTGGCATGCCCCAGGTAGGCAAGTCCACGCTCCTGTCGAGGCTGACGAGGGCCAAGCCCGAGATAGGGTCCTACCCATTCACGACCAAGACGCTCATAGCCGGCCACCTGGCCCTGGAGCCCTACAGAATAGTCCTGGTCGACAGCCCGGGGCTCCTCGACTCGCCCATCGAATCCAAGGGCGAGGTGGAGCGCAGGGCGGTGCTGGCCATAAAGTACTTGGCGGACCACGTCCTGTACGTGTTCGACCCAAGGCCCGAGTTCTACTACAGCCTCGATGCCCAGATCGCCGTCTACAGGGAGGTGGTCGAGGTGCTCGGGGGGCGGCCAGTGACGGTTGTCGTTAACAAGGTGGACGCCGTCGACGGCGAGGCGATCAAGGGCGTGCTCGCGAGGCTCAGGGAGGAGCTCGGGGAGGAGCCCCTGCCCGTTTCGGCCCTCCTCGGCACCAACTTGGACTCGTTGGCCAGGGGGCTCGTGGAGGCAGCGGAAAAAGCTGTGGCCAAAGGGAAGCGTTCACACTAAGTACTCGTAGACCCTCTTGCCCTTGTAGCTGAACACGATGGTCTTCGGGGCCATGACCAGCTCCACGCTATAGGCTATTCCCTCTACCCCCATTCCGCTATCCTTCCTGCCGCCGTAGGGGTAGTAGCCCACGCCGTGTCTCGGCATGTCGTTGATGTAGATGGCTCCGAAGTCGAGGTACCTCATGAGCTTCCTTATTGCGTTTATGTCCTTGCCGAAGATCGCGACGTCGAGCCCGTACCTCCTGCCATTGGCGATCTCGATGGCCTCGTCAAGGTCCCTGAACTTAGTTATTAGCGCGACGGGCGCAAAGATCTCTCTCGCGTAGAGGTCCATCCCGGCCAGCGCGCCCCTGTCCGGGACCTCGATCAGCGTGGGCTCAACGTAGTTGTCTCCGAGCCTCCTGCCCCCGTAGATCACCTTGCCGCCTTTCTTAACGGCGTCGTCTATGGCGGCCATCATCGCGTCGGCGGCCTCGCGCGAGATCAGCGGGCCCATCGTCGTGCTCGGATCCCTCGGGTCGCCGACCTTGACCTTTGAGAGCTCGTCGACCAGCCTCCTCTTGAGCTCGTCATACACACTCTCGTGCGCTATGACAACCTTTATTGCGTCGCACCGCTGGCCCGCATAGCTGTATATGCCGGCGGCTATGGACTTAGCGGCGTCCACCAGGTCAGCGTCCTCGAGGACTATCGCTGGATCTCCCCCGCCGAGCTCCATTATGTACTGCTTGATGCCGGCAACGGAGATTATGTGCTTGCCGGTCTCGCTGCTGCCCGTGAAGCTGATGACCCTTATCCTCGGATCCTTCACCAGCTCGTCCATATCCCTCCCGGGTACGGTGACGACGGCAAATGAGTCCTTGGGGAACCCCGAGTCGGACACGAGCTTCGCGAACATCAGCACCGGCAGCGGGTCGGCCGACGGGGGCTTCAGTATTACTGCGTTCCCAGCCACGGCGCTGTACACGAACTTGGAGACCGAGTCGAAGAGCGGGTAGTTGAACGGCGATATCGCGAGCACTAGTCCGTAGGGCTCCTTTCTCACCAGCCCCTCGGTCTCGAGCGTGCTCGAGTCCCAGTCGCCGGGCACGTACTCGCCGTAGACCTTCCTGGCGTCCATGTCCGCCTTCCTGAGCCTGTCTATCGTCGCGTTAACCTCGCCGAGGGCCTGGGACCTCGTCTTGCCGGCGTTGACCATCAGGACCTCGACGAAGTCGTCTGCGTGCGCCTCGAGCAGCTCCGCAACCTTCTCGAAGTACTCGATGCGCCTGTAGCCCGGGGTGTTCCTTATGCTCCACCTTCCCGATCTGTAGATTTTCTCAAGGTATGGCTCCAGCTGCTTCGCGCTGAGCTTTGGGACGAGCGCTATGGTGGAGCCGTCTATGGGGCTAACCACCTTCATGGCCTCGGGAGCGACGACCCAATCGCCGGCCACGAAGTCCTTGAAAAGCGGAATTCCGTCCCTACGTTCAATGATCGTGTCAAAGTAGCTGGACAACCTGAGCTCCACGTCCATTCCCCCATTACAAGGACGATGTGAAAATTTATAAAAATTCGGTTTAGGAAGGTTCGAAAGAATTTTTATATATGCGTTGTAAAAGCCGCGGGCGACGTCCCTCGCGAACTGCATCGCGCTCTAGCACTAAACGCGGGAGCCAGCGACGTTCATTAAGACTTGGGCAGCCGCGTCAACGAGGGCCCACGGGGTTTTGGCCGTTCCAGAGCATAAGGTTCGCTGAAGGCCTTCCGCTGAGGCGTCTTAGCTGTCGATTCCGGGCCCGTGCGTGCGCGGGCCATGGACCCGTTGCAGCCGTCTAGTGGCGCTTTGCCCAAAGTAGACCTCCCCCTACCTATTCGAGGGCCCTCCCTCGCGCGGCGATGGCCCGAGGCCGCTCCCTTCTCGGCCTACGTTTCAAAATGCCTTATGACGTATACTGCCTGCGGTGGAACCAGTGATCTCAATGCGCGAGATTTCAGTGGACGAGTACCAGTCCTTCGTCTCGAGAACGAAAAAGATCGTGGTCGACGGCCAGGAGATCTCCCTCGATCCCATAAGAGTCCACAGGTTCTCGCCTGTGCCCGAGGAGCTCGCCGACGTCTCCACGACCGTCTGGAGCTTCCCGGACAGGGGCTCCTGGGCAACTCACAGGGGCGACTACCGCGGCAACTGGGCGCCCCAGGTCGCGAGGGCGCTGATCTTGATGTACACGGAGCCCGGCGACCTCGTCGTGGATCCGATGAGCGGCTCCGGGACCACCTGCGTCGAGGCAAGGCTCCTGGGCAGGAACTGCATCGCCGTCGACATAAGCTATGGAGCGTGCATGCTCACGTTCCACAGGCTCCACTGGCTCGAGGAGAGCGCGAGGGAGTTCGGGGGACTAGAGAGGCCGCCAGAGGTGGACAACGTCCTGAGGACCTGGAGCAAGGTATTCCACGGGGACGCGAGGAGGCTAGACAAGGTCGAGGACAACTCCGTAGATCTCATCGCGACCCACCCCCCGTACTGGAGGATAATAGGTTACGGGGAGGGGTGCGTGGAGGGGAACCTCTCGTGCGCCAGGACGCTGGAGGAATACCTGAACATGATTAAGCAAATAGCGGAGGAGGCCTTCAGGGTCTTGAAGCCGGGCAAGTACCTTGGCATATTAGTTGGGGACACCAGAATACGCAAGCACTACGTCCCGATAACGCACCACGTGCTGAGGACGTTCCTCGAGGCGGGCTTCATACTGAGAGAGGAAATCATAAAAGTCCAACACAGGATGAAGGCGACCCGGGAGGTATGGAGCAGGCTGAGGGACAGGGACTTCCTGCTGATACATCACGAGAAGCTCTTCGTGTTCAGGAAGCCCGTTGAAGAAGGGGAGCGCGTGAGGTACAAGTACAGCTCGAGGCTTTAAAGGTAGTACAGCCCTGATACCCTCGGAAAGGCGCGACGCGTAAAAGAAAGCTAACAAAATATGTGCAAGGGAAGGGGTTTTGGTCGGCAGGCTGAGGGCATTAGAAGTCTCTACCGGCTCGCACCTCCGCAGCCTCTTCGTCAAGGTCAGCAAGGAGATCGACGTCCTTATGAATTTCTTCGTGTACAGACATTCTAGGGAGCCCCTATATGTGACGCTCGCATATGCCCCCACGACGCCATTTTCCAGGAACTCGTAGAGGGCGTCGGCGTCGATCAGCTCCCCCTGGCGGTGTTGACTATCACTACGTGCCTTTGAGGGTAGCCGCCTGTCCACCTATCCCCTATGACATTGCCTGCCTCGACCTTCAATAGCCCAAGGCCAATGAAAACCGCACATCTGTTCGGGAGGACGATTCCTAAGCATGTATCCTGTGATAACAGGCGCCGACGTTGTGGGGTGCCAGGGGCAGCTCTGGCCCTCGTAACTAGCGCATGTCCTGTCTATGAAACGTAGGGGTGAAGCTCGCTGAAGCACTTAGGCATGTCCGAAGGCCGTCCCGAGGGCCTATTAGAACGCTTTTCGATCGGCAGAGCAAGGCGAGGGCAGTTACAATACATGGCTCATGACTTTGGGAAGGCCCGCGGGTAAGATCTCGGAATGCAGGGCAGCTGCCAATACGGCCGATTCACGGGATTTTCCAAGGCCGTGCTAGTCCCCCGGGGCCGTAGCGCTGAGCTCGGCGACTACTATCCACGGGGTCTCGTTGCTAGCGGGCCTGTACGACGCTATGCACGCGGAGTCGAGGCCGGGCAGCGGCAGGACCCACACGAGCACCATGAGCTTCTTCCCCCTCGAGGCCCAGTAACACGCGGTGGCGTTGTCGACGTAGCTGGCCCACGAGAGCTCGTCCGGCGAAGGATTTCTCAGGGCGAGATGTATGTAGCGCGCGAGATCTGTCCTGGCCACGATCACCGCGTCCCCATTTCTCGTCCAGTTGTTGGCGAAGAACTCGTACGTCTCGATGTACCAGGCGTGGGCGGAGGCGGGGGTCAGGGCCTGGGGAAAGTTCTCCAGGGCCCTTTCCAGGGTCCCGGACCAGTCGTAGGCGTAGGCGAACGCGAGCCCGGGCAACGAGTAGATCGCCAGGTAGATCAACAGCGCGGCCCTGTTCCTCAGCACCGCGGAGGCCCCCACCGCAGCAGCGGTTGAGATCAGGGGCGCGGCGCCTATCAGGAACCTGTACCATGTAGTCGCCGCTGCGTAGGGGGAGAGGACGGGCGAGATCCCGGCCAACATGAGGGCAGCGACAGTTGCCCAGAGGTACGGGGTGCGCTTTTCCGCGAGCGCTGACAACGCCATCGGCAATGTGAGGCCATATCCCGCGACCAGGTAGGACACGACGCCTGCCTCCGAGCCCAGCGAGCCGACCACTCCAAGAGGGGCAGGGCCGAGGCCTGGGGTGGTGCTGATCGGCGAGCCCCAATACCATGCTTCGAGCACATAGTTTGCGGCGGCAGCTGCGAGCCCGGAGGCCGCGCCCAACAAGCTCCGCCTCCCGAGGCTCTCGAGCGTTAGCACCGTCGCCAGCGCGAAGCCGGCGAGCCCCGCCACCTCGTGGCTCAACCCGCAGAGGACGGCGAGCGAGGCGCCGACGAGGGGGCGGAGGCCGCTGCGCGAGTTCGCCGTCTCCATGTACAGGACCCCAGCGAGCATTAGGACGGTCCCGAGCAACTGCCTCTGGTAATCCCACGAGATCCTGAGGTTGAGGAGGAAGACGGAGCTCATGAACCCTGCCATGAGGCCAGCCCGCCATCCCCTGTCATAGACCTTCATTGCCAGCAGGGACGAGAGCGCCGCGACCAGCCCGAACGCCACGCTCGGGTACACCTTGAAAACGTTCCAGGCCCCCCACGCGGCGGCGAAGGGGGCTAGCACCAGGTCCAGGAGCGGCGGCAAGTTCCTCGGGCCGCCCATCCAGTAATACGTCGTCGGCACCCTCGGATCCGCGAGGAAGTCCTCGAGATGCGCGACGTACTCGACCGTGTCCCAGCCTATCAGCCAGGGCCACCACCTGATCTCGGGGAGGAACCTGAACGCGAACCCGAAGGCGAACGCCGCGATCGCGACCGCTGCAGGCCTCCCGAGGAGGCCGTCCAGGCGCTCCCGCATTTCCCGCAGGACCTCCCCAACCGTCGAGGAGCCTGCTTGCTCACGCCCACGCCTTGGGGGCGGCGGGCGCCTGAGCGCTAACCCGGCCGTCAGCGAAATCGCCACGAGGGATGAGCCGACGACGATCAGCGAGGTTGCCGCGAGGCCCTGGGGAGTATAGGGGTGGCCGGCCAACGGGCCCAGCACGCCTGGGCTCGGGAGAGCGTTGAGCACGAGGCTCGCCATCCTGCCGGCCAGCGCAAGCGCTGCCCCCAGCAGCGCGAGCGCCTCCACGGATGCCGCGGGGGCGCCGAGTATGTCGTCGAGCGCCAGCCACACGGCGGCCAAGGAGAGGATGGTAGACGCCCACATCGCGTAGTCGAAGGGAACGTAGCGCACTCCAACGTCTGGAGCTACCGCGAGCGCGGCGATCGAGAGGCATGCGCCGGCCAGCGAGGCCGTAGCGCCGAGGATAGCCCTGAGCCTTTTCACGTGGGGCACCGCTCGTTTGTGGGGAGGCTTTGGGAAAAAAGCGTTGGCTTGAAGCGCGGCGGCCCACGCCGAGCCGCCGTCCTCATCCCAGGCGACCGATCCCGAGGGCCCTGCCGAGGACATCACCGAGGACGTACAACAGCAGCGACACCCCCAGGATCAGGAGGACGTTCTCGACGAACTCCGCCAGGAACTTCCTCCCGTGCAGGACCGAGGAATAGGCGGCGAGGTATGCCACGACGGCGAACGAGATCGCCAACATCGTTACAAAGGCGACTAGGAGGGAGCCGAGCAGGAAGTACGGGGCCGCCAGGAGGAGCACTACCGCCAGATAGGCTGCAAACGTGAAGAACGCCGGGAGTAGGGGACCCTGCCTGCCCTCCTGCCTGGCCTGCGCGTAGGCCGCCACGCCCATCGATATCGAGGCCGCCACGCCGGCCAGGAGCCCCGTGAGGCCAGCGCTGAGGGAGCTCCCGAAGGCCCCCAGCGAGCCTGTGTATATGCCGGTCAGCTCGACGAGCGCGTCCGAGATGCCGAGGGTTATGAAGCCTATGTACTTTACCCTTCCCTCGTCTATGCTCGAGAGGAACTCGGCCTCGTGCCTCCTCTCGTCCTCCTCGATCTTCCTGGCGAGGTCGGCGAGCGAGGGATCGAGGTCGGCAATGGCGCTGTAGGCTCCGATCGCGTCCACCTCCTTGGACTCCAACAGCTTGAGCACGAACGTGGCGCCGAAGAGGTAGAGCGCTAGGCCGTAGAGCGCGGCCTTGAGGGCCGCCGGCCCGGGGCGGCACTCGCCAACGATCCCCCTCCAGAACTCGTAGTGCCTCCTCTCGTCCTCGGCCGCCCTTTCCAGCGCCATCCTGATCCTCGGTCCGAGGAGGGGCGCCCTCGAGAGGGCCCCGTAAATTTCCGCAGACTCGTACTCGTCTGCGCAGGCCCTCAGTGCTAGCTCCCGCGGGCTGCCCGCGGCCATGGAAATTACCTCGTTGCCGCTACCTCGCTGAGGCCACGGCCTCGGCCAGCCTGGCGATTTCCTCCATCGCCCTCTCGTCGGGCAGCGCCTTGGTCTCGACCACTGGCTCGATCACCCTGAAGCCGGCCCTCTGGAGGTACTCGAGCGCGATCTTCGACGTCGGGCCCCAGGAGTAGGCATTGACGAGGGCGGCGTTCCTCCCCCTCCCAAGCTCCTTCAGTTGCACCAGGTACAGCAGCCACTCGATCGGCGGGAATATGCCGGCGTCGTAGGTCGCGTAGACGAGCACCAGGGTGCGGGCCTCGACGAGCTCCGAGAGCACGTAGGAGGGGTGGATGGTTGAGGCGTCCTGCACGACCACCCTCATGCCCAGGTCCTCGAGCCTCCTCGCCAGGGACTCGGCCAGGGCCCTGGCCCGCCCGTACATGGAGCCGTAGACGAGGAGCACCCTATCCCTCTCCGGCTCCGGCTTGGCCCACCTCTCGTAGAGTTCCAATATCCTGTTGGCGTGCTGCCTGTACACCGGCCCGTGGGACGGGGCGATGATCTTCGCGGCAATCCTCTTGACCTTCTCCAGCGCGATCAGCACGTTCCTCGAGTACTTGGCCACTATGTTCGAGAAGTACCTCCTGGCCTCGGCCAGGTAGAAGTCGAGGTCGACCTCGTCGTCGAATATGCCGCCCTCGAGGGCTCCGTAGCTTCCGAAGGCGTCGCAGGAGAACAGTATCGAGTCCTCAACGTCCAGCGTGGCCATGGTCTCCGGCCAGTGGAGCCAGGGCAGGTGGAGGAACCTGAGGGTCTTCCCGCCGAGATCTATGGCCTCGCCGTCGCCGACCTGGATCAGCCTGTCGCTGGCCAGCCTATAGAGGGAGGGGGCTATCCTGCTGGCCATCGGCGAGACAACGAGCTTTGCGTCCCTCAGCTTCTCCAAGATCAGCGGCGTGGCGCCGTGGTGATCTGGCTCCAGGTGGTTCGCCACGAGGTACTTCACCCTGTCGAGGTCGCCGACGACCTCCTTGACCTTCCCCAAGTATTCGTCAGCGAACGGCTCGTCCACGGCATCGATGAGCGCGACTCCCCGTTCGCCCACGACCGCGTAGGCGTTGTAGGAGATGCCATGGGGAATCGGCCACACGGCCTCGAAGAGCTTCTTGTTCCTGTCGTTGACCCCAACCCAGTAAACGCCGCTCGCGATCTCCCTGGGCGCGGCGCCCGTCCCAGACACCCTTTCCCTTTACTGGACCTCGGACAATTTATTGCTGAATGCCCAGCTCGCTTGACAGGGCCCTCACGGTTTCCCTCACTGCCTCGGCGCTGCTGGCGCTCGGCGAGAAGCCCAGCGCAGCGATCCTGTCTATTTTCAGCGCCACCCTCTTCACGTCCCCCGGCCACCCCACCCCGCCGGCGTGGGGCCTGTAGACGATCTTGGGCTCCACGCCGAGCTCGCTCGTGACTATGCCCACGATGTCAGCGACGGCGATCCAGTCCCTGTTCCCGACGTTGAAGGCGGAGAAGCCATCGGGGGCCCCCTCGAACGCCAGCAGGGTTGCCGCGACGGCGTCCCTGACGTGTAGGTAGCTCCTCAGCTGCGTCCCGTCCCCGAGCACCTCGAGCTCCCTCGGGTTCGCCTTCAACTTCACGAGGAGGTCGTGTACGACCCCGTGCCTAAGCCTCGGCCCCACCACGTTAGCGTACCTGAGGGCAACGGCCCTGATGCCGTAGAGCGATGAGTACGAGTGCAGGAGGGCCTCGCAAGCGGCCTTGCTGGCTCCGTACACCGACACGGGCCTGATCGGAGCCTCCTCGCCGACCGGAATCTCCGCCGGCTCGCCGTAGACCGAGCTGGAAGAGGCGAACACGATCTCGGCGATCCCCCTCCTCCTAGCGGCCTCGAGCACGTTGAACGTCGCAACGACGTTCTCCCTGAAGTGGATCTCCGGGCTCGTCGCGCTCACCCTGACCTCCGGGTTAGCGGCGAAGTGGAAGATGACGCTGGCCCCCTCCGAGGCCCTCAGCGCCACCTCGGGGTCCTTGAGATCTGCCACGACCAGCTCAACGCTCCCGGAGCGGACGTGGCCTGCCACGTTCTCGGGCCGCCCGCTGGACATGTTGTCCACGACCCTGACCTTCCATCCCCTGTTGACGAGCTCGTCGACCAGGTGGCTTCCTATGAAGCCCGCGCCGCCGGTCACCAGCGCTAGCAAGACGGCCACCGCAGCCTTCTGCGCGGCCCAGGTATTTATTTTGGTGCGGCCCGAGCGCTAGGCCGGGTCACGCGATCGGGGTTCCGCGCCTCTGCGAGAATGGCTCCGGCAGGCCATGGGCTGTCCTAAGCGATCTGAGGACGTAGGCCGCCCTCCTCCTCGACAGGACCCTGTTGTTGTTGCCGCAGAAAGGGCTGTAAATGCACCTCGGGCATCCGTCCTCGCAGTCGCAGCTGCTCACGATTTCCAGGGCCACTTCCTCGGCCCTCTCGAACCTCTCGAAGAGCAGCTTGGCCAGCCCGCTGCCTCCCGGGGCTGCGTCGTATATCGCGATGTCGCCGCTGGGGTAGCTTATCCCGCCCAGATCCGTGAGCCCCGCCCCGCAGACCGCCCTCGCGGCGCTTATGAGGGCGTGCTCTATTGCGTGGAAGGCCTCGGCGTTGTCGATGGGCCTCCACCCCTCGACCTCCGGGTACTTGATCAGCAGGGCCCTCGTCCCGTACCTGTACGAAACTGGTTCGTCCAGCTGGAACTCCGCAGCGGCCCCGCCCAGCGCGTCCCTCAGCACGTATCCCTCCACCCTCATCTCGAGCTCCACCCTCGCGTACTCGAGGGGGATGCCGTGGACGTCCCTCCTGCTGTCCAGGGGCTCGTAGTCGACGACGTCGACGGTGTACAGGGGCCTCGTGTAGCTCGACACGTCGTCGGGCAGCCTCCTAACCCTCGCAATCCTGGCGCCCAAGTCTATGTTGAGGGAGACGTAGGGCCTTCCCCCGTGGAGGTATATGGCGCCGGGGTGGAGGTCGAGCAGCGCCTCGGGGAGCTCGCGGTATCCGATTGCCTCCCCGTCCTCGTCGACTATTAGGACGCGGGCCCCCGTCCCCCTTATTGCCCTCCTCTCCTCTGCCTCGAGCCACCCGAGCCTCGTCGCCCTCACGAAGTGCCCCACGCGCCTCACGAGCCCCCGTGCCTCGAGGTCGGACAGGACGCTGGCCCACTGGGGCGTGAGCTCGTCAATTGCGGCCCCGCCGCTCTGGAGGAGGTAGTAGAGGAGGTGCGTCTTCGAGACCTCCTCGTTCCAGGGCTCGAATGCCGCCGGGACGAGCTCGCCCCTCAGGTACCTCTCCGGGCGCCTGGCGTAGTAGGAGTCTATCGGGTCATCTGCGAGGATCGTGAAGACGTAGCCGGCCCTGCCCCTCCTCCCCGCCCTCCCAGCCCTCTGGAGGTACTTGGAGAAGCTCGGCGGGGGCGATGCGAGCACCACCGCGTCCAGCGCGCCTATGTCGATGCCTAGCTCTAGGGTCGGCGTCGCCACGACCCCTTGGAGCTTGCCGGCCCTCAGCCCCTCCTCCACCTCGGCCCTCTCCTCGGGCAGGAGGCCGGCCCTGTGAACCCTCACGTCGAGGCCATATGCCCCCCTGGCTATCCTGGCGACGAGCTCGGCCATTTGCTGGCTGTCGGCGAAGACTATGAACTTGAGCCCGAGGTCCGCCAGGGCCTTGGCCATCGCAGCAGCCACGGTCCACCTGCTCAGGTACCCAGCGGAGACGAGCGCGTGAACCACTCGCCCCCTCCTGTGCCTCGGGCCCTCGACGAGCTCCACTTCGACTCCGAATAGCTCCTCGGCGAACCCCTTGGGATTGCCCAACGTGGCCGAGGAGCCTACGAAGATGGGCCTCTCGCCCCTCCCCCTCTTGATCCTGTCGACGAGGTGTTTGACGTGCGAGCCTAGCACTCCCTCGTAGACGTGTAGCTCGTCGAACACGACGTACTTGGCCCTGGCGACGAAGGCCTTGACGGCGGGGCTCCTGGCAAGCCCGACGTGGATCATGTCGGGGTTCGTCAACAGCAGGGCCGGCGGGCTCTCCCTTATCGCCCTCCTGAGCCTCGGCGGGACGTCGCCGTCGTAGACAGCCGCTGAGTATGGGAAGAGGCCCGTGTACTTGTCCAGCCTGCTGAGCTGGTCCCTCGCCAGCGCCTTAGTCGGGTACACCAGGAGGGCCCTGGGCATGGGGCCGCCCCTGGAGTAGGCGTCGGCCAGGATCGGCACGACGAAGGCCTCCGTCTTCCCGGTGCCCGTTCCAGCCGAGATCACGACGTTGGCGCCCTCGGAAATAGCCTTGAAGGCCTCGTACTGGAACCTATACAACCTCTCGATGCCCGCCCTCAGCAGGGATCTCTCGAGCTCCCTCGGCAGGCCCAGCTCCTCGACGCGCGGCCCCGGCTCGGGGTCCTCGAAGAGCTCCTCCTCGACATGCACTATTGAGGCCCCCCTGGCCAGGGCGGAGAGCCTCTCGGCGATCGCCGGTACTAGCTCCCTCCCCATCCTCCTTCGCTCTGTTTAATTGCTTTCCGGCCAATAATAGGCGCGGTAATCGGCCTTGTTCGATCCTCACGCCCTGGTCGAATGGGGCGAGCAACTCGGGGCCCAGGAGGTGAGGGTCCTAGCGCACAGGATCAGGGCGGAGTTGTACGTGCTCGACAACGGGACCCTGAGGCAGGGGCTCGAGACGGTCTCAATGGGCGTGGGAGTAAGGGTCGTGGCCGAGGGGGGCGTGGGCTACGCGGCCGCCAACGACGTAAGCGAGGGGGGCCTGAGGGGCGCAGTTGAGAGGGCCTACAGGATTGCGAGGGCGATGGCCAGGGCCGGGAGGAGGGCGAGGCTGGCCGAGAGGCCCGCCAACAGGGCGAGGCTCTCGTCGCCCTACTCGATCGACCCGGCCGACGTAGATCCCTCTGAGAAGGTCGGGTTGCTCGCAGACATCCACGGCGAGCTCAGGGGCTACGGCCTCTCCAGCGTGGTCTTATCCTACGCCCACGAGCTCGACGAGAGGTGGGTCGTCAGCAGCGCGGGCGACGACGCGGCGTACGCCAGGAGGATGGTTGGGATTAGCATGAGCCTCGTGGCGTCTTCGTCGGGGTCCGTGGAGAGCCTGAGGGATCAGAGGTCCAGCGTCGCCGGCTGGGAGTTCGTCAAGGGATTCGACTGGCGGTCGCTGGCAAGGGAGAACGCCCAGCTCCTCCTGAGATCTCTCGAGGCCCCGCACGTCGAGCCCGGCAGGTATGCGGTCGTGCTGGACAACGAGGCCGTCGGCCTCCTAATACACGAGGCATTCGGCCACGCATCGGAGGCCGACATAGTCCTCTCGGGGGGAAGCGTGCTGGAGGGGAAGGTCGGCGAGCAGGTGGCGAGCGAGCTGGTGAGCATAAGCGACGACGGCCTCGTCGAGGGGGGCGCGTGGATCCCCATCGACGACGAGGGGACGCCGAAGTCCAGGACGAGGATCGTGGAGCGCGGCATCCTCAGGGGGTACCTCCACAGCCTGGCCACCGCGGGCGAGATGGGGGCGGCGCCGACAGGCAACGCGAGGGCAATGGACTACACGTTCCCCGTCCAGGTCAGGCAGACCAACATATACGTGGAGCCGGGCGACTGGAGGCCCGAGGAAATGATCGCCGACGTTAGGAGGGGCATATACGTCAGGGGCAAGGGCGCCAGGGGAGGGGAGGTCGATCCCCTCTCGGGAACCTTCACTTTCACGGCGGGGCCAAGCCAGCTCATAAGGGACGGCGAGGAGGCGGGGCTCGTGAGGGGGGTAATACTCTCCGGCAGCATTCTGGAGACCCTCAGGGGCGTCGACGCCGTGGGCAGGGACCTCGCGGTCACGACCTCCGTCTTCGGCGGCTGCGGCAAGGGAGGGCAAATGGTGAGGGTCGGGGACGGGGGCCCGCACGTCCGGGTCAGGGAGATGGTGGTGGGTGGCTAGGATGGACGTGGAGGCGCTCCTCAGGTCGGCGATCTCGGCGGGGGCCGACGGCGCGGAGGCCTACGCGACGAGGGTCAGGAGGTACGAGGTGGCCACCAAGAGGGGAAAGATCGAGAGGGCAGTCGCCTCTGCCATCACGTCGATCGGCGCGAGGGCCAGCGTGGGCAGGAGGGTCGGCGGGATGCTGATCGCCAACCTAGGAATGGGCCCGGAGGAGGCCGGGAGGAGGCTGGTCGAGCTGGCCAGGCGCAGCCCGGAGGACGCACACTGGCCCGGCTTCCCAGCGCCGAGGGGCGCTGCAGTGCGCGCGAGGTGCCTCGACGAAAGGATCGTGGGGCTGGAGCCGGAGGAGGTCGTGGAGCTGCACAGGCTGCTCATAGAGAAGGTCGAGGACGCCGGCAGGAGGCACGGGGGGGCGACGGTGACCGAGGCGACGAGCTTCGTCGGCCTCACGGAGTGCGAGATAGCCAACACCAATGGGCTCAGGGTGAAGTTCACGTGCAGCTTCCACTCGACCTGGTTCGAGGTGAAGCTGGCCAACGGCGCCTCGTACTCGGGATTCGTCGACAACAGGAGGTTCTCGGTGGACGAGGTCCTAAGGGAGGCCGAGAGGGCGGTCGAGATGGCGGCGCTGTTCGTTGGAGCTGGCCCTGCCGAGGCGGGCACCTACGACGCGGTGCTGTCGCCCGAGGCCATGATCGGCATACTCAGCTCGGCCCTCGCCCCAGCGGCATCAGCGCTCAACATCCTGGAGCGGAGGAGCCCCCTGGCAGGGAGAACGGGCCAGCAGGTGCTCGCCGATTCGGTGACGATAGTGGACGACCCGACGCTTGACCTCGAGAGCGGGACCAGGGGCTACGACGACGAGGGCCTTCCGACGAGGCGCAAGGAGGTGTTCTCGAGGGGGACGTTCCTCAGGCCGCTGCACAGCTACTACACGGCTGCGAGGATGGGCGAGGAGCCAACGGGCAACGGCTTCAGGGCCAGCCCGGCGTCGAGCCCAGTCCCCTCGTTCACCAACCTGGTGCTGGTCCCCGGCTCCGGGGACGTGGACGAGCTCGCCAGGGACATGCGCAGGGGCCTCGTGGTGTACCTCACCATAGGCAGCTGGATGAGCGATCCCTTCAGCGGCAGGGTCAAGGCCACAGTCACCCACGGCCTCCTCGTGGAGGGCGGGAGGCCCGCGAGGGCAGTCAAGGGGTCCACGATCACGGGGAACGTGTACGAGTGGCTAGGCGACGGCCTGGTCGCGTTGGGATCAGACGTCAGAAGGGCCAGCGGCGTCTCGACCCCCAGCGCGCTGGTCAGGGGGGTGAGGGTCGGCGGCTAGGGGGTCAATCCACGTGCCTGAGCGAGACCACGTCCCCTATTTCCACGACCCTTTCCCCCGAGCCCGTGTCCACGATCAGGTTCCCGCGGGCGTCCACGCCCTTCGCCACGCCGACCACGTCGCCCGAGACGGTCCTCGCCACTACCTTCCTGCCAAGCGTCTCCAGCCTCGACGCGTAGCCCCTCCTCAGCTCCTCGGGCCTCGAGGCCATTGCCTCGAGCCTGGCCAGGTAAGTGGCCAGGTAGCCCAGGAGCCTGCCCCTCGGGACGAGGGAGCCTAGGACCTCCTTGAGGCTCGCCGAGCCCGGCACCTCGGCGTCGTTGTTCGCGTTCACCTCCACGGTCACGTACACGACAGCCTCTCCCCCAACTACCTCGCCCTCGACGAAAACCTCGCCGACCTTCCTCCCCTCCACGACCACGTCGTTCGGCCATCCGATGCTGCACCTGGCCCCCGCTCCCCTCTCTATGGCCAGGCTGAGGGCGTACGCTCCGCCCATCAGCGCCAGGGGGAGGGCCGAAGCCCTAGCCCTCAGCTTGAACGTCGCCCAGAGGCCGCCGAGGGCTCCCCCTCTCTGCTTGCCCAGCCTCCCCCTCCCGTCCCTCTGCATCTCTGCCACCGCCAGGGTCCAGGGCCTCGCGAGCTTCGCCGACATCAGAGTCGATCCGAGGACGACGCCGTAGAGGACGCCCCACCCCCAGGGCCTCGCGTGCCTGAGGTTGTCCGCGGGGCTCCAGTACACGTTGTCCCCCCTCAGCTCGATCGCGAAGTTCCTAGAGAGCGCGCCCACGAGGAGCCTCGCCTCCGCCACGCCCAGCCCCAGCTCCATTGCCAGCTCCTCCAGCCCCATGACCGGCCTGGTGCTGAGCCTCTCTACGGCGGCCAGCTTCAGTAGCTCGTCAACGTAGCTCAACGCTCAACGCCTCGCGCGCCCTCTGGATCGTGCGGCTGACGCCGAGGACCTGCGGGAGGCTGGGGAAGAACCTCACTAGGAACACGTAGAGGTTCTCGTAGGGCGCCCCCTCCCTCGCCCTCGAGAGCTCCACGGCCCCCCTCCTCCACAGCTCGGAGAGCATGTAGAGGAGGAGCCTCCTGATCCTCTCCATCTCCCTGGCCGCCTCCACCTCGGAGGGCATGTACTCGTCGAGCGGGCGGCCCAGGGCGTAGAGCCTCTCCAGCGCCTCCCGATCCCTCCTGATCACGGGGCACAGCAGGCTGAGGCCGTACTCGCTCGAGGGGAACACGGTCCTCGAGGAGGCGTCGACGTTGTACCTGACGTGCCTTGGCACGTAGGGATAGCTCCTGCATATCAGGGGCTTGTAGATGCCGTGGATCCTGCAGAGGCCCCTCGAATCCAGGAAGGGGCACCTGCCGTCCACTAGCTCCATCGCGTAGCTGAACGCGAGGTTGAGGCCCGAGACGGCGTCGTACATGGCGTAGCCGGGCGCGCTCCTGTACTCGACCCCGAGGAGCTCGGCCAGGCTCCCAAGTATCACGTCCTCGTGCGGGAGCAAGCTGATCGGGGAGGCGGCGCAACAGACGCCGCACATGTCGCACGAGAACCTCGTGTGCCGCCACCTCAGGCCGTCGCGTAGTAGCCCGGGAGCCTCTCCCTGTACAGCATCCTAACCCTCGATACCCCATCTATCTCGTCCACTATCCTGGCGACGGGAGGGGGCACCAGCTCCCTCCAGCCCTCGTCGCCCTCGGCCATCATCCTCCTTATGACGCTCCCCCTGGCCCTCTCCCTGTCGTGGGCGGGGGGCTCGACGACCCTGTAGCCCTCCTCCTCGAATATCCTCCTGATCACGGGGTTCAGGGTGACCACCACGTCGAATGGGGGGCTGTAGAGCTTGACGTAGTGGACGGCGACCCTGCTCACCTCCATCGTTGGCAGGGTGATGGTTATCAGCCTGTCCAGCGGGAGGCCGGCCCACCTCGCGCTCTCCCTGATCATCGAGATCCTCTCGCCGGCCGTGAACGGGTTCTCGGGGGTGTGGCTCTGGCTGGCCATGCCCACCGCGGCCACCACCTCCTCCGAGATCGAGAAGCAGTGGATGAGGGCCCCAAGGTGTCCCCTGTGGAACGGCTGGAACCTGGCGAGCAACAGGCACCTGCCCAAGGGAGTCCCCGAGCCCACGGCGTGGGGATGCGCGCGGGCGACTTTAAATGCGCCCAGCAAAAAAGGACTTGGCGTTATCAGGGCAGGATGACCTGGACCGGGTAGTCCTTGCCCGAGGCGGTGTGCAGCTTTATCTCGACCGACTGGCCGGAGCTGAAGGAGAACGGCGTCCCGCTTCCCTTGGGTATGAAGAGCTTGAACACGTAGGTCTCGCCCGGCTTGATCGAGACCGGCGGGCTGAACGGCGACGTTGCACCTCCGCTCGTAGTCGTAACGTAGGACACGATGATAGTGCTAGTAGTAGCAGTAGATACTGTTATTTGGCCGTAGGGGACGCCGTTCACGAATATGTCGGTCACCGAGGCGGTCGTGGTGCCCGCGTTCTTGACCGTCAGGTACACATTCCAGCCGTTGGTGCCGGCAACTGCGTAGGCGTTGACTATCTGCAGGTTCTCGGTGCCCGTGAAGCCCCCCACCAGGCCGGTCAGCCACAGCGCCACCGCGACGGCGACGGCTATGGTCACGGCGACGATTATCACCGTGGCTATTACCGGCGAGATCGCCCTCATCCTCCTCATTCCATTGCACCCGTACACTAACCATGTTTGTACGTCACTCTTTTAAATATTTTTATTTCGGGAGGCCGGCGCAATTACAAACGCTTAAGGGGGGCGCCAAGGGCTCCCCTCCTTTTAACCCGCCCGATCGATCCACAGATCCCCTGGGCGGGAGGTTGCAGGAGGCTAAGACGGCCAAGGAGATAGTGCTCGAGGTCCTGAGGAGGGAGAGGAGGCCCCTGACCCCCAAGGAGATACAGAGGCTGACGAACCTCAACTACAACACGATCAGGGGGAGGCTCCAGGACCTCAAGAAGGCCGGCCTCGTGGTCAGGACCGAGGAGGGCTGGGCCTACAAGGGCTAATTTTTTATAGCTTTCATCCGCACCCCTCACGCCCGAGGGGCGCTCCTTGGGCCACGTGCTGCTCGTGCCGGTCGACGTTGTGATCGACAGCAGGGAGGACTCCAAGCACCCCGAGTTCAGGAAGTTCCTCGAGCAGAGGGGCCTCAGGGTGTCGGTGCAGAGGCTGGGGGCCGGCGACTTCCTCCTGCTCGCTCCCCCGGGCAGGCGCTCGGTGCTCGTCGAGAGGAAGACGGTGGCGGACTTCGCAAACAGCATAAGGGACGGAAGGCTCTGGGACCAGGCGAGGAGGCTTGCCGAGGCGGCGAGGGTCGACGGCCACGCCCCATTGATGGTCGTGGAGGGCTGGCTGGGCTCGCTGGAGAGGACGGGCTGGAGGATCCAGAGCGTGCTGAGGGCGATGGACGAGCTGGTGCTGGACGTCGGGGTGCCGATACTTAACACGCCGGGCCCCAGGGCGACGGCCGAGTGGGTGGCTGCGAAGGCCGCGAGCCTGGGCGAGACGTCCAAGAAGACCGTGCAGAGGCTGAGGGTCGAGAAGAAGCCGATGGAGCTGATGGACAGGATCCTCTACGTCGCGGAGGGCCTCGCGGGCCCCACCCTGGCGAGGAGGCTCCTCGACAGGTTCTGCACCCTGAGGGACGTGGCAAACGCCGGGATCCAGGACCTAATGCAGGTCGAGGGCATAGGCGAGAGGAGGGCGACGGAGATCTTCATGATCTTCAACACGAGGTGGAGCGGCTGTGCCGATGGCAAGCGATAGGATCGCGTACGCGGCGATCGCCTCCCTCCTGGCGGCGATCCTCACCGCCGCCTCGCTGAGGTGGTGGATCGGCAGGGCGGCAGCGATAGGCCTCGTGGGCAGGGACATGAACAAGCCGGGCGAGGCGTACGCGGCCGAGGCTGGGGGCGTCTGGGTGACGTTCAGCGTCGCCTTCTCCCTCCTCGCCTACGCCGGCCTGGCCGCGTACGTTGACGGGGACGAGGGGCCCCTGAAGCCGTTGGCGGCCATGGCGCTCCTGCTCTTCATGTCGAGCTTCCTCGGCTTCCTCGACGACATACTCGGCTGGAGGAAGGGGATAAGGGCGATCTACAGGATCGTCTACATGGCCCCCCTATCCCTCCCCCTCGTCGCGTTGAGGCTCGGCTCCCCCGTCATAACGGTGCCGTTCATAGGCGAGGTGAACCTCGGGGTGCTCTTCAACCTGGTGCTGGTGCCGATCGGGGTCGTGGGGGCGAGCAACGGGTTCAACATGTTGGCCGGCTACAACGGGCTCGAGGCGGGGATGGGCCTCGCGCTCATGCTCTCCTCGCTGGCGGTGGGGGCTATGAGGGGGGACGAGGTAGTCGTCGCGCTCTCGCTGGTGATGGCCTCGTCCCTGGCCGTGTTCCTCGCGTACAACTGGTACCCGGCGAGGGTCTTCCCCGGCAACAGCCTGACCTACGGCCTCGGGGCCTACTACGCCGGCCTCGTGGTCCTCGGGAAGTTCGTGAGGCTGGGCGTATCGTTCTTCGCCCTGTACTTCGTGGAGCTGTTGCTCTTCGTCAGGGGCCTGGCCCACGGCGTCTACAAGCAGAACTTCGGCAGGCCCCAGCCGGACGGCTCGCTCCTGCCGCCCTACGACAAGTGCTATAGCCTGACGCACGTGGCGATCAAGGCCCTCACGAGGCTGAGGGGGAGGGCCACCGAGAGGGGGGTCGTGGCCTTCATCCTGGCCCTCCAGCTCGCCGTGATCCTGGCGTCGTTCGCGGCGTACGCGGCTGGGCTCCCGCCCTTCTCGTGGCCCACGTCCTAAAAGGGCTTCCTCGGGCAATTCCCCGCGGGGGAAGCGCCTTGGAGGGCATGGCGGTCCTCACCCTGGACTCCAGCGGGAGGGCGATATCCAGGGTCGCGACGCTCGACATAGACCAGGAGCTGCTGGCCGAGGTCGAGAGGGTGGCCGGGGCCATGGTGAGGGTGCTCGTGGGCCTGGGCTCGCTGACCAAGCTTGGAAGCCCCAGGAGCGCGACGCTGACATACGGCGAGCTCTCGATCAGCCTCACGCTGGGCGACGGCAAGGCGGTCGCGGTCCTGAGCAAGGCGCGCGGGCGCTAGGCCCTCCCGCCCTTTCCGCCGTAGAGCCTTTTCGCGTTGTCCCTGATCTTCGTGGCCACGACCTCCGCAGACAGGCCCCTTGTGCTGGCCAGGAACTCGACCACCTCGGCCACCATGCGAGGCCTGAGCTCGAGGCCCCTGTAGTTGTAGGGCGCGTCCGACTCGCTTATCACGGACCCCAGCGGGGCCCTCGCGAGCAGCTCCCTGTGCTTGGCCTGCACCTTCAGGGCGGCGTTGGCGCCCACGAAGTAGCCTGCCCCCACGATCTCGTCGAGGAGGTCGGCGGGCCCCGTGTACCAGTGAAAGTATGCCCTGTCGACGTCGGCCCTCCTCACGAGCTCGAACACCTCCCTCCAGGTCCCGGCCGCGTGCAGGTTCATGGGCAGCCCCAGCTCCCTCGACGCCTCGAGGAAGATCGCGAACACCTCCCTCTGGAGCTCGATGGTCTGGGGCACGAACTTGGAGTCCAGGCCCACCTCGCCGAGGCACGACGCCCTCTCGCCGAGCTCCCTGATCAGGTTCCTCGCGTCCGTTGGGCCGAGCCTGCCCACCGACCACGGATGTATGCCTATGCACGGCACGACGCCGGCGGACTCGGCCAGCGCCATCGTGGCCCTGCTAGACTCGACGTCGTCGGAGACGCACACCACCACGAAGCCCCCCCTCGCTAGCTCCTCGAGCTCCTGCCTCCCCAGCTCGTGGCAGTGCGCGTGGCCGTCAACGTACACGCCCCCTCACCCTGAGGTCTAGCAGCGCCCTGAGCGCCTCCCCCCTATCCCGGGCCCGGGGCGCCCCGGCCTCCTCGAGGGCGGCGTTCGCGAGGGCCAGGTCCCACCCCTCGACCCCCGCCACCAGGTTCCTGTGGCCGGCCCCCAGCCTCCCGAGGAGGTCTAGCGCGGCCCAACGCGGCCTGTGCGCCATCGAGTCGAGGGCCAGCTCAACGAGGAGCTCGTCGTGCCCCGGCAGCGCTGCGCCGCCCTCGCGGGGGACCGCGGCGACGACCCTGCCTCCCAGGATCTCGAGCCTGGCGCCGGCTGCCACGTAGCAGAGGCTCTTGCCCGGCGGCAGCAGCCAGGAGGTGTAGAGCTCCGCCCCCCACGCGTTGGCCTGGAAGTCGATGCCGCTGCACAGCACCCTGGCGTCGTGCCCGTGGACGAAGGTCACGAGCACCTCGCTTGGGGCGCGTAGCTCGGCCAGGCCGGGGGCCAGCTCAGTTGCCCCCAAGCCGGCGCAGCTCACCCGCTCCGGGCCGGCCCTGCACAACGCGTGCCCGTACAACTGGTCGCCCCCGGGACCCGCTTACCGGGCCCAACGCCTTCGCAGCAATTTAACGCCGTCCCCCGACGCCTGCGGGTCGCTCCTTGAACCCTTAATAGGGTTCGCGCAGTAGTGATCTGGCGCTGCCCGCGAAGGGCCTCCGGCCTGGGATGATGAGATTGCCGATTTCCGCATCGCGTGCGGAGTCTCCCGAAGGCTGAGGCGCGGGGGCGTTGAGGCTCAGGCTGTTGATCCTTGACTACGATCTCACGCTCTTGGACACCATAGCCGACTTCTACGATGCCTTCAACGGTGCGCTGAGGGCGTGCGGGGGCGAGCCGGTCGGGAGCCTCGGCGAGTTCGTGGAGCACGTCGCCAGGGACGAGCTCGAGGCCCTGATCCCAGCTGGCGCAGATCGCAACGGGTTCTGGCGCCTCTTCAGGTCCCTCTACAGGACCAGGGCCCCCATACCCAGGGAGGGGGCGCTCGACCTGCTCAGGACTGCGAAGGCCCTGGGCCTCGCCGTCGTGGTCGTCACGGGCAGGGGGTCGCACCCCCTTGCTATGAGCTGGGAGCTCTCGGCCGCCGGCCTCTCGGATTACGTCGACGAGGTGCACACGCTCCAGGAGCTCGAGGCGATCGGGGCGAAGGAGGGCTTCCCCTTCGACAAGAGCTCGGTCATAGCGTTCGTGCTCAGGGGGCGCGGCGTCCTCCCCGGGGAGGCAGTGTACGTGGGCGACTACTGGTCGGACTACGAGAGCGCCAGGAGGGCCGGCGTTAGGTTCATTGGCGTCGCCTACGGGGCCGGCGACGCGAGGCTCAGGAGGAGGGGGGCCGAGATCGTCGTGGGGAACTTGAGGGAGGCCGCCCTCGTCGTTGCAGCCATGTGGGCCGGCACAGGATCGAGGGGGCCCCGGTAGGCCGGGGCCGCCCTCCTTCGCGATGTTCCTGGGAAATGCCCAGCGAAGGCACGTGGGCGCGGCCGGGCGGTGGGGGGCGTTGCCCCAAGCCAGCGAAGTTCAGGCGGGAGCTCCGCCCCGTTGGCTCGGCAGCCGCCCATGATCGCGGGGACGCCGACGTCTTTGCATGAGGCAGGGATCCCCGGGGACGGGGGATCGCGAGAGGACGCCGACGACCTTTCCGGGACCAACGGAAGCGGGCGGGAGCAAAAAGGGCCCTCTACCTCCTCAGGGGGACAGCCCTGTACCTGCCGTCCCCCTCGATCACCACGGAGCCCTCCTCGCTCAGCGCGTTCAGGGCCCTCCTGATCTTGTCCTCGCTGGCTATTCCCGAGAGGACGGCGTGGATCTCCTTCAGGTTCATCGGCTTCTCGAGCAACATCTCATAGACCATTGACACGAGCTCGTCCTCGGTCGGGGCCATCGCTATGACGATGTCGTCGTCCTCGTGGAGGACCTTGAGCCTCACCTTGCGCGAGAGCCTCTCCAGCTCCTCGGCGCTGAGGCTGAAGTCGTCCAAGCTACCACCGCGGCCCTTCCCGGCACGTTCACCCTTAGGCCAGGGGGGCCCATAAGCATTGCGCCCCCGGCTCGAGGGCCAACGGATATAAGGGTCCAGCCAGTCATCTACGTACTTGCACGTACTGATGGGATCGGGGATGAGCGTTTAGCTACACGGAGGACAAGCTGGAGTCGCTGAGGGTGGACAAGCACAAGCTCAAGGAGATAATCAAGGAACTGAAGAAGTGGAGGGCGCCAGCGACCGTGCTCCTCAGCCTCTACGTGCCCCCCGGCAGGCCGGTCAGCGACGTGCTCTCGCTCCTCAGGGAGGAGTACTCGATAGCGGATAACATAAAGCTGAAGAGGACGAGGAACGCCGTGCTCTGGGCCCTGGGCGTGGCCCTCGACAGGCTCTCGAAAATCCCCAAGATACCGGACAAGGGGCTCGTGCTGTTCGCCGGCGAGGACGTGAACACGGGCGACACCACGGTGGTCATGCTTATACCGCCCGAGGAGGTGAAGGTCTTCTTCTACAGGACGGACAAGTACTTCCACACCGAGTTCCTCGAGGAGATGGTGGCCGAGAGCAGCGTGTACGGGCTCCTCATAGTGGAGAGGGACGCGGCCACGATCGGGCTCCTGAGGGGGAACAGGATAGACGTCGTGGAGGAGCTCGAGGACTACATACCGGGCAAGCACGAGAAGGGCGGGCAGAGCCAGAGGAGGTACGAGAGGATCATAGAGCAAATGGTCGAGGAATTCTACAAGAGGGTCGGCGAGCACGCGAACGAGGCGTTCCTCCCCCTCCTGGAACAGGGGAAGCTCAAGGGAATAGTGGTTGGCGGGCCGGCGTACGCGAAGTACGATTTCATGGAGAAGGACTACCTGGACTACAGGCTGAAGAAGCTAGTGCTCCCCTCGCTGATCGACGTGGCCTACCAGGGAGAGGCCGGCCTCAGGGAGATGGTGGCCAAGGCGTCGGACATGCTGGCGGAGCAGGAGTACGTGGAGGCCTACAGGGCGCTCGAGGAGTTCAAGCTCCACCTCTCCAAGGACGACGGCTACGCCGTCTACGGCGAGGCCGAGGTCGAGCTCGCCCTGAACAGCGGGGCCCTCAAGGTCCTCCTGGTCTCGGAGCACAGGGAGGACGCGGAGAAGTGGATCGAGCTGGCCAAGGGAAGGGGGGCCAAGCCCGTGGTGGTTGGGGAGGGGTTGCCCGAGGCGGAGTGGTTCGAGAAGACTTTCAACGGCCTGGCCGGGATCCTCAGGTACAGGTTCCAGGCCTAGCAGCATTTTCGTCCTGAACCGTCGCAGGCCTCATCGGGGCGGCCCACGCCCTCGGCCCAGGACTTCGCGGGCGGCCCTGTGCAGGACGACCGCCAGGAGCGCAACCAGAATTACGTTCCTCGCCTGAGCCACCCACTGGGCAGGCGAGCTCAGTTCCCAGGGGTCGAACCCCCCTCCGAGCCCGAGGGCCCTCCTGACCTCCGCGTCCTCGAAGAAGAGGACGATGAACGAGGCGTTCAGCGCGTCGGCTATAGCGTAGGGCGCGGCGAGGCCCGAGAGCACGGCGAAGGGCTGGAGCATCAGGCACATCTGCGGGCTGAAGACGTAGTTGAGGACGACGAGGGGCGCCACGGCGGCATAGGAGATCTCGAGGAGGTCGGCCCTCCCCTTCGCCGCGAGCCAGGCGAGCGTTGCCAGGACTGCAGGCGAGGCCGCGACGAAGAAGTACTTGTGGGCGGGGCTCCAGACGTCGTGGAAGATCAGCATCGACACACAGTTCTCGCAGTACCAGCCCGAGTGGTGCTCGTAGAGCTGTTGGAGGGCCCCAGGAGCGAGGGCCAGCAGGGGGATCAGGAGCGCGAGGCCCGAGGCGAGCGCGCCCAACAGGTACATCCCGGCCTCCCTCCTCCTCCCGCGGGCCAGGTAGCAGGCCAGCGCGAGCAGCGCGAGGCCCGCCGTGAGCGCCTTTGACATGACCGAGAGCGCGATCATGGCCCCCGACCTGGCCGGCTTCCCTCCGTAGTAATAGTACAGCGAGGCCACGGCGAAGGCCGCGGCCAGGATGTCCCAGTTGTAGGTGAGGTAGAACAGGAGGCTTGGCATGAGCACGTACGCCAGCGCCTCCCCGGCCCTCCCCCTGGGCTCGAGGAGCAGGAGGAGGTAGCGGGCGCTGGCGATTAGCGCGGCGGCGGCCGCCACGGACTGGAGGAGGTAGTGAACGACTGCGGCCACATCGACGAACTCTTGGGGGGAGCCCGAGCCGCCGAGCAGTGGCGAGAGCGCGAAGCCTGCGCAGGTGGTCGCGTACCAGAGGGCGGCGACGAGCGGTGGGTACTCGAAGCGGTAGTCAACGTAGGGGGCGGGGCAGCCGGACATGTCGTTGATCAGCCTGTAGTACGCCTCGGGCCTTAGCCACAACGACGAGACCTCCGAGGGGAAGAGGCCGGGGCTGAACCTGGTGTAGAAGACGCCGTACACGACGTCGCTGTACCTGAGGCCCCACAGGCCAAGCGGCGGTTCGCCGGAGGGGAAGTGCATGGCTGCGGAGGCCAGGGCCATCAGCACTGCAGCGGCGTAGACGACGCCCCTCTTGATCGGCAAACGCCCCTCCCCTTTTCCGTCCCGGGCCAGCCTAATTTAAGGCTGGTGAACGCCTTGGAGGCCGAGAGGCTCAAGGTCTACGCAGCGATCTTCGGGGTTCCCTGCGATCTGTCCAGCCAGTGCCCCTTCTTCAGGGTGAGGAAGGTCGACGAGGTGTGCGTGGCTGTGTGCGAGTTCACGGATAGGGTTCTCTCGAGGGCCAACGCCAGGAAGTGCGTCGAGCTCTGGCAGGAGTGCCCCTTCTACAAGCAGGGCCTCGAGTACGGCCTGGGGCGCTCATCCTAACAGCCGAAGTACTCCGAGACTATCATCCATAGCTCCTCGAAGTCCCTCGCTACGGCCTTTGCGAGCCCGCAGGCGTCGCCACAGGGCTCCATGGCCACTGGGAGCCCCACGGACGAGAAGGCATGGGCGTCCCAGGCGTCGTCCCCAACGTACGCCACCATGTCCATGTCCAGCGAGAGGTCCCTCGCCAACCTCTCGATGATCTTCGGCTTCTCGAGCGGCGGCACGTTGGGCCTGCCGCCGGGCACCAGCACGCCGTCGACGTACGCGAGCTCGTTGTAGTGGCACTCGTCGACGCCCGCCGCCTCGCAGGCCATCCTGACGACTGCGTCGACTCCCGAGCTGACCACGGCCACGCGGAGGCCGCACGCCCTCGCCCTCTCCACGAACTCCCTGGCGCCCTCCCTGAGCCTTGCGGCCCTGGCCGCGCTCTCGACCTCTTCCCTAGTTATGGGCCCCCCGCGGGCGTAGATCATCAGGGCCACGTCGATCTTCATCCAGTCGTGGTAGGATATGATGCCCCTCCTGTATAGCTCGCCGAAGAGGCGCGGGGGCTCGCTCCCGAAGGCCCTGTGGAGGAGCCCCCAGCTGCTCTTCTCGAGCACTAGCACCCCGTCGCAGTCGAGGACCACGAGGCCTCTATACTTCACGGAGCCTCGCCAGGAACTCCCTGAGCCTGTTGAGCTCGTTGTGGCCGAACCTGAACCTCCCCTCAACCCTGACGGAGACCCCCTCCTGCTTCACCTCGGCGACCACCTGCCACTGCCCGATCGAGGCCCTGGCCGAGTTTCCCGCCACCTCAACCCTCGAGTCCCTCGCGACGGAGGCGAGGACCTCCGCCACCTCGCTGACGGGCCTCCTCGGCTGTTCCTGCAGCTGCTTCAGGGCCTCCTCGGCGGCCACTACAACGTCCTGGTAGTCCTGGTAGGACCTCCTGACCTCCTCGAGCGCCCTTCCCAGCACGTCGGCTATGCCCGCTGCCTTGAACGTGTTGGCGAGCACGTAGAAGTCATCGCTCCTGATGAACTCGGCGAGCCTCTCCGGGAAGCCGCCGTAGGCCGAGAAGTTGTACTTGTCCTCGGCCCTCTCGATCTGCCTCCTTATCTCGTTGACGTAGCTGCCCGCGACCCTCCCCTCTAGTATCGCCTGGCCGAGCAGGGGGTTCAGTACGTGCCTCACGAAGTCCTTCGGCATCTCGGGTCGCACACCTTAATAGGGTAAGGAGCGGTTAAAAGGGAGCGCGTGAGAGGGCGTGACCAAGCATAGGCAGAGGAAGCACGCCTGGTCCCCCTACACGAGCGACATCCAGAGGCTGAGCTCCTACCCTAGGGTGGCCGTCCCGGAGGGGGACGCGCTGAGGGCGGGCGAGGTGGTCGTGGTGGAGATCAAGGGCATCGACGACGACGGCAACGGCGTTGCGAACCTTGCGGGCGTGAAGATCGTGGTGGCTGGCGCCGAGCCCGGCACGAGGGCCAGGGTCCTGGTGACGAAGGTCAACGACGGCGTCGCGTACGGAAGGATCCTCGAGGTCGTTGGGGGGCGAGCCCGCGAGCGTTGACGGCGGTAGGCCTTGGGCCGCAGGATCCTGTCGTGGAAGGAGATCAGCGATCCGATCTACGGCTACGTCTACTTCAACAGGGAGATCGAGGAGAAGATCATAAACACGCTCCCCCTCCAGAGGCTGAGGTACATCCTCCAGCTCCAGACGGCGCACCTGGTCTACCCCGGCGCAGTGCACACCAGGTTCCAGCACTCGCTGGGCGCCATGCACCTCGCGGGGCTGATGGCTAGGGACTACGCCGACAAGCTGGTGCACCTCAGCGGCGAGGAGGCGCTCGGGGGCTTCGACCCGGAGACCCTGGTGGAGGCCGCCAGGCTGGCCGGCCTCCTGCACGACGTGGGCCACGGCCCCTTCAGCCACGCCTTCGAGGAGGCGATCCTGTGGGGAAGGGCTCCCCCAGGGCTCTCCAACCACGAGCTCATAGGCATGGCCATTGTCCGGGACCTCCTCCTGCCCAGGATCGAGGAGGCGGAGTCGAGGCTCGGGCTCCCCGGGCTCTCTGAGGCGTTGTTGAAGTTGCTCGGCAGGGACGAGCCGCGCGAGGCCGCCCTATCCGTCATGAGGTGGACGATAAAGGGGAGCCTGTACCCGGCCGACGTCCTGGACTTCATAAGGAGGGACAGCTACTACGCCGGGACCAGCGAGTACGGCTACATAGCGTACGACAAGCTGGTGAGGAACACGTACCCAGTGGTGGAGGGCGGGAAGGCCTACGCGGTGCTCGACAGGAGCGCGCTCGGGGAGCTAAGGGCCTACTTTGTGGCCAGGGTCAACATGTACGAGCGCGTGTACTACCACCCCGTTTGCAGGGCGTTCGAGAGGCTCCTCAAGGACCTCCTCGCGGCGATCGACGCGGAGCTCGGCCTCCTCGGAGCTGTCCTCTCCATGTCCAAGGGGGATTACGGGCCCTTCCTCTCGCTGACCGATGCCAAGCTGTACGCGTACCTCCTGGAGAGGACCGGCAGGGGCGACTCGGTGGCCTCCATGGCTTCATCGCTCCTGATAGAGAGGAAGCCCCCGTGGAGGAGGGTGGGGAAGGAGATCGTGCTGGGCCCGCACCTGGGCTTTGAGGCGGTCAGGGCAGCCCTCAACGCAGCCCTCACCGCCGACTACGCCCTCAAGGCGTCGAGGGAGCTCGAGGACGAGATCGCCTCCAGGCTCTCCTCCCGCGGGGTCGGGCGCGACGACGTCTGGGTCGACTTCTTCGAGGTGTCGCCGATCCCCAAGGACGTGCTGTTGTCCCCCGGCAGGTCGGGGTGGCTGAAGCTCAGGGTGGGGAGGGTTGTGGGGGGCGAGGTCGAGGTCGCGGACGAGATAGACCTGCTCACCGAGGTGATGCCCGTCGAGGCCGTCGTGAGGGCGTACGTGAGGAGGGAGAAGTACTCGAGGGATCTCGAGGGCCTGGCGGCCAGGGCGCTCGAGGAGGCGATCGAGGCGGTGCTGGGCTTTAAGCCGGGCGTGGAAGGAGTTAGGGCGGAGGAGGTGCAGGGCGCAGGGGTTCCAGAGTACATGAGGATTACGAAGTGAGCGGTGGAACTCCATGGGGGCCGCGGCCGCTGAGACGGCAATGATCTACCTCTGGAGGCGCGGCAGCGGGCTCGAGGTCAAGGTGGTGAAGTACGACGGCTCCGGGAAGCTGGAGGAGTCGAGCTCATTCGCGGCGATCAGGCAGGTCGCGGTTAGGTCGCCCGAGGAGGTCAGGATCTCGGCGCAAATAGTCGGGGAGCCCCTCTGCGTGGTTGTCAAGGCCCCCAAGATCGGGATCAGGGCTTCGGGAGGGCTCCTCGTCGTCGAGGGGACGAGGCCATGAGCGCCGTGGTCGGGGACTTCGTCATAGAGAGGTCCAGGAGCAGGACGGGCAAGCACGCGCTGGTCAGCCAGCTGCTATTGTTCAGCAGGGGGACGGGCCTCTCAAGGCTCCCGGAGTCCAGGATCCTCTCGAGGGAGGCAGCGAGGCCCACGTACTCGAGGGGGACCTCCGAGAGGGTCAGGGTCGTGGCGAGGCCCGACGACGCGTTGCTCTACGTCTGGCTCGTGAGGAACTTCAGGGGGAAGGTCAAGGGATACATAACGGTGTTCAGCGGCAGGGGGGAGCCCATTTACAGGGCCAGGTATGACGATGGCAGGCTAGCGAGGAGCTTCGGGGAGCCGGCACACGCGTGGCTCGTGAGGCTAGCCGCGCAGGCCCTGGGCCTCGCGGTGAGGGAGACCAGGCTAGGTGATGAGGGTGGAGCTCGCGGACCTCGCCGGCAGGGTCCTCAAGGCGCTTGAGCACTACGAGTGCTTCATATTCGAGAGGGCGGAGCTGGAGAGGGTCAGGGAGCTCGTGGCCAAGGCCGAGCTCGCGGAGCTGGTCTCGATAAGGAGGGTGGATCCGAGGTACGAGGACATAATGGTGCTCGCCCCGAGGACGAGGGACCTCGAGGCCCAGTGCGTCTCGTGGGTGCAGCAGCTCCTGGCCCAGGGCTCGATCGGGCCCGAGGAGTACAAGCGCGACAGGCTGAGGCTCCTGGAGCAGTGCGTCAGGAGCAGGGAGAGGGAGAGAGTGAGGGAGCTAATGGATAAGCTGAGGAAGTACCTCGAGCGCCTCTCCTCCTAGCCGGTTTTTTAGCCCGGCTGAACGAGGAGAGCTTGTGAAGCCAATGGAGGGGGAGACGGGTAGCTGGGAGCCCCCGGCTAGGTCAATGGGGCTCCTGATGTGGGGCTACGTGGTGAGGATCTTCCCGCTGATAGGGATGGCGGGCTTCGCGCTCTCGGCGATTGGCTGGGCGACGCTCTCGAGGAGGGGGCTGGCGTTCGCCGCGGCCTTCGCTGGGACCCTCGCCGTGATAGCGGCGAACGTTGCCGCGTTCCTCATGCCCATGGCCCGGTTGCCCGGGAACATAGCGAACGCGACGGCGACCGACGTGCTGCCCTACGTCGAGGGCCTGGCGAACGAGTACTCGTCAGCTCAGCACCTGCTCGTCTATGCTGCCCTCGGCGCGGGCCTCCTGGCCGAGTCGTACGGGCTACAGGCCCTGAGGAAGTTCGCGAGGCCCCGCCTCTGTGCGTTGGCAGCCGCGGCTCTCGCCCTCTACGGCGCCCTATCGATAGGCAGGCCCTTCATCGACATGGCCGCCGTCCCCGGCCTCAACGGCGTTAGGCAAATGATCTTGAGCGGCGAGCTCGCCAACGCGACGGCGGTGATGGCCAAGGTCAACGACGTGTTAGGGCCGCAGGCCTATTACGGGCTCGCCGCGTTCGCCGCGAGCCTCGTGGCCTACGTCCTGGCGGCCCTATCGCTCCAGGGGCCGCGCCCAGCCCCCTCATAGGGACGACAGGTAAATGAATAGGCCGAGCGAGACCGCGAGCGCGAAAAGGTAGAGCGGGGGCCTCCACCTCAGCACCTTGTACCCGTCGAGCGGCGGAACGGGGAGGAGGTTGAAGAGCGCGACCCAGGAGCTCACGAGCCCGACCTCGTAGGTTGCCAGCCAGGCGAGCGGGTGGCCCCATCCCCAGAGCGCCAGGGCAGCCGAGCAGGCGGTGGCTATCGCGATGTTGGTGGCGGGGCCGGCCAGCGACACCACGCCGTCGATCCTCCTGGCCTCCCCGGGCTCGACGTAGAAGAGCGGGAACACGAGGGTCACGCCCGGCATGACGACCTTCAACGGGATGAAGGGGAGGGCGGAGGCCAGGGTCAGGGCGAGCCCTATCGGGTGGAGCACGTACCTCCCCTCCATCCCCATCCTCCTGGCAGCGCCCCTGTGCGCTAGCTCGTGCGGGATCACCGCTAGGACTGCTGCGAGCGAGGACAGGGCGAACGCGACGACCCCGCCCTCGAGCAGCGATCCGAGCCCGAAGGCTAGCGACACGGCGACGGCGGCGATCGCCAGCGAGAGCGGCTCGGGCAACTCCACGAGCGACATCGCGCCACCCACCCTGGCTAGGGCGGGAGCGCTTTAAGCGCTCATGTCCTCTCGTCGCCCGTGACGTCTACGTCGAGGACCCAGACGTAATCTGGGGAGTAGCTGAAGCAGGCCCAGGCCCAGAACCTCACCTTGTGGACGATCTTCACGCCGACGAAGAGGTCAGCACCGGCCACGTTCACCTTCAGGAGGCCCGCCCAGAGGTACGCGACGGTGACCACCATGTACTCCTGGTTCTGCCAGCCGGAGGGTGTGGCGCTTCGCGGGGGGAAGCAGCAACAGCAGACACACGAGATAGGTATCCACCATATATATGTCCACCACGTCTCCCCGCAGCTGAGGACCGTCCTATTGATGACCGTCAGGGCCTGGTCCCAGAGGTTTTTGTTTGACGCCGGCACGGCGAAGTAGAGGAGGCTCGTCCCGTTGCCGTAGTAATACGATGAGACCAGCGAGGTCCTGCTGGCGTTCGTCTTGCCATCGACGAAGCCCTTGTCCAAGTAGCTCAGCCAGGTGAGCTCGGTGCTGTATATCGTCAGGCTGGCCTGCGACGGATCCACTATATACCACGAGCGGGTTCCGCTGAGGTCCACGTACGCGCTCACCCTCACGGGGAGGAGCACGCCCCTGTAGAGGTCCAGCCCTCCATCGAAGACGGCGGTGACGCCGAGTTCGACGTACCTCGAAAGCCTCCTATAGCCTCCCCACGGCGAGTAGACGTCCACGCTGGCCGAGACCCTAAGCGATGAGTTCGAGATCGAGGTGCCGTTGGGATAGCTAGCGAAGCTCGTGGCGTACGAGCTACTGGCATTTACGCTGGCGAGGGGGATATAATAGCCGAGCTGCGCGAGGGCGTTTGCCCAATTACTTATTGCGGAGAGCACGGCCCGGCTCACGGCGTACGAGTAGCCGCCGGCTGAGAGCCTGAGGGAGTAGTTGAAATTACCTAATTCCTCGGAAAAGCCCGTCGAAGTGTAGTTGCTTGCACAGTTGCCGGGGCACAGGAAGTCATTGAAATTGTAGAGGACCCAGGACGGCGAGCTCGCTCCCCTTCTTCCATAGCATATGTTACAATTGTAGCGAGACCAGAGCGTATTCACTCTACTCTCGTCCGGTCTGTTGGCTAGACTGCCGACTATGAGGGAGTCCCTGTACGTGCCGTTGAACGTCGAAAGGAATGCCTGGGAGGCGCTCGGGGAGGCCCTGGCAATCGCCGCGAGAATGACCGAGTCGAGCTGGTCCTCCAGGGCCCTCCACTCGCTGGCGTTGCCCGTCGATATCCTGGCGCTGGCGAGCCTCAGCGAGGCGTAGGCCATGGACGCCATTATTATGCCCGCGACGAGCGCGACGGCTATGAGGACCGGGATCTGGCCCCTCATCACGTGCCCACCTCGACGTAGTA
>JBEULI010000034.1:0-7238 GCA_041287395.1 Desulfurococcaceae archaeon | reverse complement strand
CTGGTGCCGTAGCCGATAGCCAGCAGCGGGTTGCCGTACACAGGGGTTCCGATAGTGTTGAGCCACTCCCACTCGGGCTGGGTGAATGTCGTCCCGTCGGTCTTGTAGATGGTGAGGGGCGAGTTGTAGTAGCGGCCGAGGAAGCTGTTCAGCAGCAGGGCCCAGAAGTTGTAGAGGAGTGGGTCGCCGACCTTCTCGTACGTCGCTACGACCTTGCCGTCTCTAACGACCTGGACTTGGACTGCGACCGTCGTCGGCACCTCGATGATGCCGGCCAGCTCAGCCGGCTGCGGCTGCGGGCGCCTGGGGACCGCGGTGAGGAGGAGGGCCAGCAGCAGCAGGGCGCCGACCAAGCTTACGGTCCTCTTCCTCATCGGCTGGGATTCCGCGATGTGCGCTTATAACCTTTTCGTCGCAGCGCTACCGCCGCTAGGTGGGGGAAAAGAGGAGGAGCGGGTGCTAGCTCAGCGGCGGTCAGCTCCTCAGGTCGTCGTCGCACCTCGCGCAGGTGTCCTCCTCGATCCTCAGCCTGCCGACGAGGGGCCTCCTGCTCCTTCCCCTCTCATTCTCCCTCCTCCTCTCCCTCGGCAGGGCCACCACCCCCCTCCTGCCCCTCGCCCGTCGGCTTAAAGCTTTCCTCGAGGATCCCGCGGGCCGCGCCGAGGAGGTCCCTCGAGATGCCCGCCAGCTCCCCGTCGCCCGACGCCAGCGCCGCCTCGTACGCGTGGTACCAGGCGAGCAGGGCGTGCTTCAGCGCGCACCACGTGGCCCTGAGCCTCGTCTCGCGCGCCGGCCTGCCGGAGAGCAGGAGGGACAGCCTCTCGACCACCTCCCTCCGCGCCTCCCGGACCCGCCTGGCCGCCTCCAGGTCGCCCAGCTCGAAGAGGTGCTCCTCCAGCGCCAGGAGGTTGGCGATGAGGTAGAGCAGCTCGTCGGTCAGCCCACGTCCAAGTACGGGCTCTCCACCCACGGCGGCATCACCGTGACGATCCGAGCCCCCGTCTTCGTCCTGCGCACGAACAGGCGCCTGCTGGAGCTCTCCCCCACCTTCGCCAGGATCGCGTCGAAGATGCGCCTGGCCTCGGTCGGGCCTATGCGCCTGCCGCCCAGCTCCCGCGCCAGCCTCCTCACCTTCCTCGCCGTCAGCGTGAGGGGGCGCCTCTCCGTCCTCTCCAGGACGAAGCCCAGCAGCAGCGAGCTGACCTCCTCGCCGCCGGAGCGCCTCCCCTGCCCACCGGGAGAGGTAACGCTCATCGGGTTTGCGCGCGGGCGAGGAACTAATATAAGTAGCGGTCGCCAGGCTGCCCCGTGGCCTCGGCCATCTACCTGCTGCGCCCCCGCTCCCCCAGCGAGGCGTCGGTGGAGGCGGCGCTGAAGATAGCGAGGAGCGCCGGGATCCTGGCCGAGAGGGGTGCCGGCTGCCTGATCGTCTCGCTCGGCCCCGGCAGGTCCGCGACGCTCTGGCTCGACGGGAGGGCGGAGGGCGACTCCCTGGCCTACGGGGTGGCGGCCAGGCTCATCACGGCCGGGGGCGCGGCCGCCGCCCTGAAGAGGGGCTGGGGTAGGGCCAGCGTCCGCTACAGCAGGGTGGGGCACAGCCTGGACCTGAGCGTCTCCGGCGGCGGGGTGAGGGCCGATGTCGAGGCGCCGTGGACGCTGCGGGCCGACGCCGGGAGCGGGGAGGACCTCCTTAAGTTCGCCTCCGCCCTCGAGGGGGAGGGCTTCGCCGTGAAGGAGCTGAGGGAGCCGTTCAGGAGGTGGACGGTCAGGAGAGCAGCTCCTTGAGCCTCAGCCTCGTGGCCGTCAGCGCGTGGATGGTGCAGAGCCTCGCGTCCTCCTCCGGGTCCTGCAGGACCCTGGCGGTGTTCCTTTTGCACGCCTCGTAGAACGGCTTGACGGCGTCGCGCACGGTCACGCCGCTGCCGTCCACCTCTGCGTCGAACTGGTGGTCGCTGAGCGGGGCGCCCTTGCTCAGCAGCTCCACCGCCTTGCCGAGCACCTCGTCCATGCAGGCGAGCCACGCGCCGACCTTATCGACGTTGCTGCGCACCCTCGGGCTCCTGGCGCAGGCCGAGGCCGCGGTCTCGGCGAGCTTCCTCAGCTCGAGGCCGGTGCCCTTCACCTTCTTGCCGAGGATGGGGTCCGAGTCTATGCGGTCGGATAGGCTGCCCAGAACCTCCTTTACCTCCGCTGGAACTATCAAAAAAAGCCGCATGGATTGCACCTACTCCAGGTACGGGCTGCTGTACGCTTCGAGCGTTGCGGCCGCCGCAGCTCCCCTCTTAGCCGACAGCGCCACGGCCAGGATCACGACGGCGCCGACCGCCACCGCCACGATGATCGGGTCTATGGCGGCGATCCCGACCGGCTCGTACTCAGCCTTGACCGTGTATGTTACGTAGTTGGTGACGTTGAAGGGGTTGGTGCCGATGGCGCCGTTGATGTAGATGGTCGAGAGCCTGTAGCCGAACAGCGACGGGAAGAAGACCTCCTCCTGGAGCTTGACGGTGGCCGGGGGCACCACGTCCACCAAGTCCGACGTGGTCACCGTCGCGTTGCATGGGGCCCCCTGGGGGGCGACCTGCGCCTGCACGGCCTTCGGCGCGAGCGGCCACTTGCCGAGGAACGTGATGTTGAACTTGATCGTTGCGACAGTGGTCACGTTGAAGGTGGTCGCGGTGAGGCCGCTCGGCACGGTGAACACGAGGACGGTGCCGTTACCGACCGCCTTCACCAGGTACGACTGCGCGCTATTGTAGTCGAAGGAGAACTTGTTGCTGACGATGTTGCCCTGGGCGAGGAGGCCGCTGGCGGTGTAGACGTAGTACTTGGTGAACGGGGTCGTTAGCTGGATGTTGACGGTTAGCGGAGCGGCCGACGCTAGGCTGGCGACCAGTAAAGCCAAAACCGCCGTTAGGTGTGCTTTCCTCATCATCGCGGAGATTGCAGGCGCTCTAATAAAAATGTTTTGCCGCTCCGACCTCCTGGCGCCTCTTTCAGGGCGGGAGGAGGACGCCGTAGCCCAGCACGAGGGTCTTGTAGGCCAGCGGGCTGGCCGGTATGGAGGCCGAGGCCGCTAGGAACACCTTGTCGCGGGCCTGGGGGCCCACCGCCTCGAGCCAGAGCGCGACGATCCCGCTCGCGACGGCGGTCGCCATGCTGGTTCCGGAGAGGGCGGCGTAGGGGCCCCTTCCGAGCGTGCACTGGTACGTTGGCAGCGTGCTGACCACGTTGACTCCGAGCGCGGCGAAGTCCGGCTTCCAATCGCTCGGGAGGCCCATTGCCGAGAACGGCGCCCTCTCCCCCCTCGCGTCCACCGCCGCCACCGCCACGACGGACGGGTACCTGGCCGGGTACTCCACTGCCCCGATGGTCCCGCTGTTGCCGGCCGCCGCCACCACGACCTTGCCCCTCGAGGCCAGCAGCTCCACCGCCTCCCTGAGCTCCTCCGGGGGCGGGGCGGTGAGCCCCAGCGCGAGGTTCACCACGTCGACGGGCTTGTCCGCCAGCCAGCGCAGCGCCTTCACCAGCGCGGCCACGGAGCCCGTGCCCTGCGCGTCCAGGACCTTCACCACCCACAGCTTCGCGCCCGGGGCCAGGCCGGCGTAGCGGCCGGCGCTCAGCTTCCCGCTGCCCGCTATGATGCCGGCCACGTGGGTCCCGTGGCCGTTCTCATCGAGCCACGCGTAGCACCCGACCCTCAGCTTCACGTACTCGTCGAACTCCCTGGCGGCGCTCAGGGTTCCGTTGATGCCAACGATCCAGACCAGCGGGCCGCCGCCATCGGAGGACACCACGAAGCTCGCCAGCGCCTCGACGGCCTCGGAGAGGTCCGGGTGCGTGTAGTCGATCCCCGTGTCCACCACGGCCACGCGGACGCCTGCCCCCGTGTACTTGCTCACCCCGTAGACGTCCCTGAGCGCCACCGCCCCTCCGGCCCTGTAGGGCGGCATCAGGGTGACCCGGGGCTGCGGTCGCTGCCTGGGCGCGGCGAGGGGCAGGAGCACTATGATGGCCGCTAGGGCCGCCGTCAGGAGGTGCAGCCGCTCCACGGTGGGAGGAGCGGAGCTGGGCGTTTAATGGTTTCCGCCTGAGCGCACAGCTGTGCGTAAAGAACGGTTACTCGAGGTAGGGGCTAGCGAGGGCGCCAGGCGACGCAAGCGCCTCGGCCGCCTCCTGGATGGAGATCGAGGCGTCCAGGGCGGCCAAGGAGAGGAGGAGGAGCGCCAGCGGGAGGTAGGTGTACGACAGGTAGAGCAGCGCGAACGCCATGATCACCATCGCGGACGCGGCGCTCGCCACCTCGAGGACGAACGCCACGAAGCCCCGCTGCCGCTTGCCCGAGGTGTAGCGCCAAACGTCGAGGAGGGGATCCACCGCGATGAGGGCCGTGAGGAGGGCGAACTGCGGCGAGGACTGGAGGAAGGCGGCGGCAGCTATCAGGAGGAGGAGCGCGAGGGATGCGTTAGAAAAAACCTTCAGCCCGGTTCCGGGCAACCGGGGCACCTCACTCGAGGTAGGGGCTGCTGTAGACCTCCGGCTCGCCGGCGATCTTCCCGTAGAACCTCGGCAGGAAGTACGCCGCGGTGACTCCCACCACCGCCGCGATGGTGCTGGTGATGAAGGCGTCGATCAGCAGATCGCCGGTTACGGCGAGGGCGAGGGGTATCACGCCCTTGGTGATGAGGGCGGCGAGGAGGAGCAGGAGCCCCTCCCCAAGCATCAGCGCGCTCCAGTACGTGGTTTCAGAGACCACCCCCTTGGCCCTGAGGATCTCGACGGTCAGCGCGACCGGGGAGGCGCCCAGCACTATCGCCGCCGCGAGGCCGAGCGGCATGCCGCCGGCGTAGAGCGCTGCGGTGACAGCCACCAGCGCTATTGGTATCACGAGACCCCTTTTCTCAGCCATCGGTTATCTGCTGCTGGGGGGCCATTAATAAACTTTTCAGGCTCAGTCCAGGTACTCTGTCCTGACCCTCCCCATCCCCGCGAACCTGAGCGCCCGCGGCGAGGTCGAGGTCGTGCTGCGCTTCTGCGCCGGCCTCAGGAACTGCGGCCTCTCCACCTTCGGCGGCCTGGCGCGGCGCCTGAGCGACTCGAGCGCCGCGTAGTTCGTCACCATGTGGAGGAGCATGGGCATCCACAGCTCGCCGGAGAGGGGTATGGAGAGGGTGAGGCCGATGCCTATCAGCGAGAGCGAGGCCAGGTACACCTTGAGGAAGCCCATGTACGCATCATCCGGGAGGTGCTTGTTGTACTCGTAAAACTTCGCCGCGTGCGTGAGCGCCCAGACCGGCACCATCGCCGCCGCGCCCGGCAGCCCGGCGGCGATGAAGGGCACGATGCGGTACACGACCTCCTCGACCGCGGGCCAGAGCGCCACCACCTCCGCGGCCGCTGCCAGCGCGCTCTTGCGGTCGATGGGCAGGGGCACGGAGCCCACAGATATCGGGAACACTGGTTGCAGGCCCGAGGCGGACAGCGCCCTCCACTTGCGCCAGAGCATCGCCTCCGCCACCGCGGCCAGCGCCGAGTAGATGAGGACCGCCGCCAGCGCTCCGAGCGGGTTCACGCTCCCCCACCGGCCTGCGCCCTGTTCACCTCCTCGCTGATCCTGTCGTACCGGCTGCTGAACGCGAGCGGCATCGAGATGGACAGTATGGCGGCGTTCAGGATGGCGGCGGGCGCCTTGGCGATGTGGGCGGCCAGCGCGTTCGTGAGCAGCGACAGGAGGAACAGCGACGCGAAGGCCAACCTCCAGGCCCCCTTGAACACCGGCATGAGCTGGCGCCTCGCCGAGGAGAAGGTGACCTCGAACACTATCTGCGCGGTCGTGGAGAGGCTGGAGGCCAGGATCAGGCCGCTGTACAGCTCGGGGTACAGCTCGCGGACGAGCTCGGGCGGGAGCATGATGAGCTCGGAGAAGCGGGAGAGCATGACCCAGAACTCGGGGACCAGCTGCAGCACGTTGAGGACGTTGGTCATCACCAGCGCCGCCGTGAGCGCGTGGGTGCTGGCCGCCATCGCGGCGAGCCGCTCGGCCATCTCTTCTCGCCTGCGCTCGGCGTACACCCTCGCCGCCGCGGACCAGTACCTGATGTACTCCTCCGGGTTCCTGCGGACCACGCGCTGAGGGCGGGGGGTGCGCAATAAAAGCTACTCCTCCCCCTCAGTCCTCGAGGTAGGGGCTCCTCACCGCGGCGGCCGAGGCGGTGGTTTGGGGCCTGAAGAAGCCGAGGGCGAAGCCGATCGTGAACGGGCCCAGCACCGCGCTGCTGGCGAGGAAGGCAGCGGCTTGCGGCGCGTACTCCGAGAAGAGCGATACGAGCCGCGATATCAGGGAGAGGAGGGCGGAGACGTTGACGGAGAGGACGCCGAGGTAGACGAGCACAGCTGTGGCACCGACGTACAGCGCGACCACTGTCTCGAGGACCCCCAGCAGCCTGCGCACGGCCCAGCCCAGCAGGTAGCCGGCTCCCGCGCTCCCGGCCGCGACCGCCAGCAGCTCTTGCACGGCTCCAGCGGCCGGTCGCCGGCAATAAGCTTACCGCTCCACCGCCGCCTTCACGACGCGGACCGCTTCCGCCAGAGTCCTGCAGACCTCCTCCCTGCTCGCGTCCCCGGGCCCACCGATGAGGACCAGCTCGGCCGCCCTCCTCCCGTGGCGAGCCCGGATGACGATCTGCGGCACCGCGCTTATGCCGAGCTTCGCCATCGGGGTGGGGCCCGTGTAGCCCCGAACGATCGGGCCGCGGAGCGCCTCGAGGACCCTGAACCTGACCCCCTCCACGAGGAGGGCGTCGCAGGTCTCGATGATGCGTGTTATGCGCTCGCAGTGCGGGCAACCCTCCATGAGGTACAGCTCGACCTCTATCACGCTACTCACCCGGCAGGTACTCCAGCTCCCCTCCCCTCGCCTCCACCCTGAGCAGCCCCCGCTCCACGAGCTCCCTCAGGGCCTCCTCCAGCTCCTCCGCGGGTATGCCCAGCGAGGAGGCCCACCGCGACAGCGTTCGGGAGGAGGCCCTGCCGACGGTGACCACGTAGCTGTAGACCCTGGCCGGCGTGCCTCCCAGCTGCTGCGCGATGTCGCTGACGTCGACCCTGGAGGCCAGGCCGCCAAGCTGCGCCCTGACGGGGACCTTGGACAGCGTGGTGAGTGCGCCGAGCTGCGCGCCCACGCTCGAGATCCGCTCCCTGATCACCCTCCTGCTGGCCACCTCCAGGTCGACCTGGAG
>JBEULI010000033.1:0-2773 GCA_041287395.1 Desulfurococcaceae archaeon | reverse complement strand
TGGGCGGTAGAGGTGGAGCAATACGGTGGTCGGGCAAAGCGGCAGTCTTGGAAGATCGCACCTGGCGAGAAGGCCTGGGAATGGGACGCCAGCAAGGCAGAAGGGTACATCGCATTGGGGTGGTCTGAAATCGGCGACCTTTCGAAACTGGACCGCAGGACCTTCGAACAGGCCTGGCAGGAGATGCAGACCAAGGATTCCGAGTTCGGCGAGGGTGGCAGAGAACAACTGTGGAAGTTCTTCTCCAAGGTGAAGCCTGGGGACCGAATCCTCGCAAATCGCGGCAAAACGGAAATCCTAGGAGTTGGAACCATAGCCGGCCCGTACTACTTTGCCCCTGGGCAGAAGCAGGCCCACAGAAGGAAGGTGACCTGGGAGGATCGTCCGCCGTGGAAGGCGGACGAGCCGGGTTGGGGCAAGGCGCTAATTGAATTGAGCGAGGAAAAGTACGAGAAGCTGTTGAAGGGCGCCGCTCCCCCTCTCCCCGTGCCCGATCCGGCAATTCCACGTCAGGGGTTCGAGCTCCTGCAAGGTCTGGCCGCCGAACCGACCAAGGCCTTCTACGATGCTCATCTGGAGGAGTTCAACGACCACCTCCTTCAGCCCTTCCGAGAGCTCTTGAAGGGGGTCGCCGACACTCTGCCTCAGCCCATGAAGGAGGTCCTAGAGACCGAGAAGCGGCTCTTCTCCAAGATCCCAAAGAACGACTACGGTAGAGGCGGAGCCTGGGACTTCTATTGGGGGGCCTTCTACCCGAAAGGCGGCTCCCGCATCAAAGATGGCCAGCTATTCGTTACGGTGAAAGCGGACTCCCTTAAGGTCGGCTTTGCTGTTTCGGACTACGGAGAATCATCCAAAGAACGACTCCGCGCCAACTGTACAAGGCACAGCCAGAAGCTTCTTGCGTTACTGAATGACAGCCTGGGGAACAGCGAAGGGCTTATGGAAACATCAAAAGAGAGCCAGCCGGCAGAGGGCTCATCAGCCTTCCGGTTGAAGGAATGGATGGAGGACCCTCGAGCAGCCGAAAAGGTCATTGCCCTGGTCCTAGAGCGCGAGGTTGTTCTCTCGCTGTCCAAGACCGAGCTAGTCAATACTATCGCCGAGATTTTCAAGAAGCTGTTCCCCTTGTTACTGCTTACTATGGAAGGAGACGCCTTAGACCGGATCGTGGAGTTCCTCAAGCCCGAGATCGACGAGCCTGAACTCCAGCCGGTGTACACGTTGGAGGAGGCCGCATCGGAAACGGGATTGCCCCAAGCGACTCTGGCCCGATGGGTTCGGGCTATCCGTCGCAAGGGCCAGGCCGTTCTGTTTGGCCCACCCGGAACGGGAAAGACCTTCCTCGCGGAGCGCCTAGCTCGACACCTCATCGGAGGGAGCGACGGCTTCTGGGACTTAGTCCAGTTCCATCCCTCGTACTCCTACGAGGACTTCATTCAGGGCATACGGCCGCGTGCCCTCGCGGGCGGCGGCCTCGAGTACCCCATGGTCCCGGGCCGGTTCTTGGAATTCTGCGCGAAGGCCAAGGCGTGTACGGGGCCGTGCGTTCTCGTCGTGGACGAGATAAACCGAGCCAACCTCTCCCGCGTCTTCGGGGAGCTGATGTTCCTTCTCGAGTACCGCGATCAGGATGTTCCGCTAGCGGGAGGGGAGAGGCTGTCCCTTCCCAAGAACGTGTTCTTGCTCGGGACTATGAACACGGCTGATCGGTCCATCGCGCTGGTGGATCATGCGCTGAGGAGGCGCTTCGCCTTTCTCAAGCTGGAACCGAACTACGACGTCCTCGCGGGGTTTCACGCGAGTACGGGCTTCGCACCAGCTGGCTTGGTGACCAAGCTCCGGGAGCTCAATCAGGCGATTGCGGACCCCAACTATTCAGTCGGGATTTCCTTCTTCCTGCGTCAGGACCTGGCGGACCACCTCGAGGACATCTGGCGGATGGAAATCGAGCCTTACCTAGAGGAGTATTTCTTCGATCAGCCTGACAAGGTCTCGCCCTTCCGCTGGGAAGCGATCAAGCACAAGGTCCAGCCGTGAACTCGAGCGGCAAGGCCCCACGACTTCTCAGGGAGCACGAGCCCTGCTACCTGACTAAGGAGCAGGTGCCTGAAGAACTCTCGGGCTGCCTCCACGAGAGAGTCGGTCCGTACATCGAGGTCGACTACCCATCGCCAAAGACCGGGGGGCTCTGGAAGGTGACCCCCAGCGGCTGGGTCGGCTACCTCCCGTTGGGCAAGGACTTCAGCTTTTCGATTCAACCGAAGGTGAGCTTGGAGATCCTGTTCGGTATGCTGGAGGTTGCCTTCGACCTGAAGTCCTTCCGCCTCTTCGAGGGGCTGGCCTACTGCAAGACCCTAGAGGAGTTCTACGAGCGCCTGGCCACCATTCTCTGCCGGCGGGTGTTGGATAGGGCCCGCATGGGATTGTACAGGTCGTACGTGCAGGAGGATGACCGGTTACCGTTCCTCAGGGGGCGTCTGGACCTGCCCTCGACGCTCCGCAGGCCTTGGTCCACCAGCTTGGACTGCTCATTTCAGGAGCACACCGCGGACTTGGACGAGAACCGGATCCTGGGCTGGACCCTCACTCGGATACTGGCCGCCGGCCCGTGCGGAGAGAAGCTTAGGGCCCTGGCGCGCAAGGCCTTTCACTCACTTCAAGGACATGCCAGCTTGGTGCCGTACTCTCCGGCCTCGTGCTCGCGGCGCCAATACAACAGGCTCAACCTCGACTACCAACCCATGCACGCCCTTTGCCGGTTCTTCCTCGA
>JBEULI010000032.1:0-16667 GCA_041287395.1 Desulfurococcaceae archaeon | reverse complement strand
CGGAGCCCCAGGCGAGGCGCTCAACCCCGGGCTTCACCTTTTAAGCCCGCGATCCCTCAACCACCATTTGAGGCCGCCGTAGTATAGCCCGGCCAAGTATGCGGGCCTTTCGAGCCCGTGACCCGGGTTCAAATCCCGGCGGCGGCACAACGCATTGCGCTGACCCCTTTGGGACGGAAGTCTAGTACTTGAACACCCTGACTCCCTTACCCTCGGCGTAGGCCTCCACTTCCCTCCCAACCAGGGCGCCGGCCAGCACCGGCATGACGGTCTTCCTGAGCTGCGATGCCACGATCTCCGCCTTGGCTTTCAGGGCGTCCACGTCCTCAATGGACGGCTTGACCTTGACCTCGACGACATATGCCCTTTCCTGCGTTTCGATGAATAGGTCGACGTCGACGCCCCCAATCGATGCATTCCTCTTCCAGCCCTTCACGGCGTCGCCCAACGCGCGTGCCTCGGCCATAAGATCCTCGAGCACGTATCTGCAGTACGTGCTCTCCGTGAGCGCGCCAAGCTCAGTCTCGATCCTTGAGAACCTCCTGTTTGCCTCCTCCCACCGTTTCTCCTGCTCCTTCACGAACGCGAGGAAGTCCTCCCTGAGCTTCCTCAGCTCCTCCTCTATTGCCTCGAACCTCTTGTAGGCCTCCTCCCATCGCCTGTTGTTCTCCTCCCACCTCCTGTTATTTTCCTCCCACCTCCTCTCCTGCTCCCTCATGAAGGCCTGGAAGTCCTCCCTCAGCCTCCTGAGCTCCCCGAGGACCTCGCCGAGCCCTATGAGGCCGGCGACGGCTAGCCTGAACTCCTCGTCCTCCCTGAGGAGCTTCAAGAGCTCGCTCTTAAGGTTTTCAGTGCTTAGTGCGGCTTTCGACATCCCCCATCAAGAGGTAATGTTATTAACGTTTGGAATTAATATCGATTAGGCTCGCGTTCAGGGCCTGCGAAGAACTGCTGAAAAGTTCAAAGGCGGGCCTCAATAAAGCTCATTGTGGCGATGATGACCTTTCGGTCGCTGCGAACTCTCCGATGTGCTATATTCCTCCCTCTGAGCGGGACGAAAGCGATTTGTTCGATGAGGGGGCAAGTCGACGTAGCCGCGGGCCCCGTCGGCCTGCTATTAGTTAAGCGAGGCGTTGTGGAACTTTCAAGGGCTTCCCTTCCCTCATGTGGGCGCCGAACTACAACAGCTACATTACCTCCTTGCTGATGGGGCGCTTGGGCAAAAAACGTCTCGTGGTTCGCTTGGCGTCTCTGTTCACGTCCTCATGCTGGGTGGCACGTGGATGACCGGCACTATTGACAGCGCGGCAGCGCAGTCGTCTGGGGCGTTGGCCAAGAAGCCCGGAGCCCCCTTGATCGCGGCATCGAGCACGTCCACGTAGAGGAGGAAGGGGCGCCCCCCGCTACATGAGATCCTCCAGTACCTCTTCTTGTCCCTTTCCACGGCCCTTCTCCTCTCCGAGAGAATCTCTGAGGGCACGTGGCCCGTCCTTAGCTCCTCGAGGGCCTTGAGGGCGGAGCTTACGCTCCACTCGTACATGTCTAGGATTGTATAATCGGCAATCCTCATGTGCAGCTTCCACTCGCTCAGCGAGAGCTCCCTGCACGTCTCCACTGAGCTGATCGAGAGGGACTTCGCCTCGCCAAGATAGTTGTTTCCGATCAATATGGCTGGTGACACATAGATAGAGGAGAGCACCAACAGCTCCGCGACCTCCTCGTCCAAGTTCAGTCCGGCCGAGAGCTCACCGGCAAGCTGCTCCAAGGCCCTGAGGGGGTAAGCGAGTGCCCTGAACGGCCTGCCCCCGAGGTACTTGGACAAGCCCTCCGCGTGTTTCCTCAGAAGCGACGGCGGCACGCCAAGGTTCCTGTACCTGAAGCGCCTCGAAAGCCATTCGAGGGACTCGAGCGCCCCGTCCTCTTCGGGGTCCAGCAGGACCACGCCCCTCAGGTTCTTGACCAGGGCCGCGTACACGGAGAACAGGTCGGACACCGGCAAGACAAATAGCTGGGCGGGGATAAAGGCGTTGGAGCCGCAAAACAATCGACGGGTTCTCAGAGAACTCCGCCAGCAAGTTCGGGCACTAGGTCGGCCCCGCCGTGGACCATCCCATCGCCAACGCGCAGCGCTCCCCGCGGCCTGGCATAGATATGCGGGGCCCTTTCTACGAACCCGCTCCAACGGCGTTCGCTGGCTTCCCTGGCATCCATCGGCCTCCTCCTCTGAAATGGACACCGCTAAGGAGGCCGTCGTCGGTGCTACAGCAACCAGGCTCTGTGCGTAGCCAGTGCTCGGTCAGCACTGTCCTGCGCCATTGCCACCACGTTGGCCGTGAAAGTGCCGCCGTGGAACACCCTGTCCAGGAGATCCACGAGCACGTCCCTCCTACCGAGCATGCCAACGCCGCAACACTCTGCCTCCGATGGTCTTGAACGGCCCCGCCGATCGCCTCAAAGCCGCACGTCCCGGATCCTCAAAGAGTGCCTCCACGCCCCTATGTCCCCCTGGCATCCTACTTCTGCCTCGGTCGTTGGCCGGTCCAGCGCCCCTTGGAAAAGTACTTGAGGGGCTGCGCCAGCTAATCCATTGGCGGGCCCCTTGCAGCGCAGGCCGGTGGGCGAGGTAGCGCGCGTATCGACGGGCATCGAGGAGCTCGACAGGGCGCTGGAGGGCGGGATTCCCAGGGGGAGCTGGGTCGCGGTCACAGGGGAGCCCGGGACTGGCAAGTCGGTCCTTTGCATGCACTTCGCGTGGGCTGGCCTCAGGTCGGGGGACCCGGTGGTCTACGTGACCACCGAGGCCGAGTTCAGGGACGTGGTGAGGCAGGCGAGGATGTTCGGCATGGACTTCGAGGAATACAGGATCGCCGACATATCGGCGGCCGAGCAGGGCGAGGCCCCGCAGATAGTCGTCATAGACATCTTCGGGCTGCTCAAGGTGGCAAGGCAAATGCCGGAGGAGGAGAGGAGGGCGGCGCTCGACGTCCAAACGCTCGTGGCCTCGATAGGGGAGGCCTACAAGTTGTTGGGCGTGCTGAGGGAGGGCGCGAGGTCCCCCTACAGGCACGTGAGGCTCGTGATAGACTCGATGAGCGCGTTCTGGGCCGACAAGCCGGCGATGGCCAGGAGGTACAGCTACGACCTGAAGGTGGCAACCCACAGGGAGAACGTCACGGCGTACCTCGTGTCCCAGTACGCGATGACCACCAAGAGCACCTTCGGGTTCGGCCTGGAGCACATAGCAGACGGGGTCTTCCACCTGTGGATGGACGACGTGGAATCGGCTAAGGAGGTCAGGAGGTACCTGATAATCAAGAAGATGAGGATGACCGACCACTACAGGAGGGCCTTTAGGCTCGACATAGTGAAGGGGAGGGGCGTGGTCCTCAGCCCGCTTGAGTGAGCGTCTTCGAAAAAGTTTAATGAACGATGCACGACATTGAATTAAAGCCACATTATGAAAAGCGGGCAATCACGACGATCTAAACACACATAATTCGTCCACGCGGCGCTGACGCGGCCGCGGAGCAGCAGACCTCATGCCGCTCGACGACAGCTTCGCGTCAAAGGTCAAGGGCGTCGAGTCGGGCAGGGCGATGTTCGACAAGAGAACTGGGCAAAGCTGGTGCCGTTCCTGGCCTTACATAACTGGTGGGATGTCTCTGCCGCTGACGATGCCGCAGGCGTTGGCCATCGACCTGTGCATTGGCGTGCGTCCTCGGCGGCCCTGGGCAGGGAGTCCCCGAGAAGGACGCGATGGAGGGTCCTCCCGAGGTCGAGGGCGGGAGGCTCTTAAACAGGCGCTGAGCCGGAGGCTCGGAAGTGGTAAACAAAAACTGCGTCTGGCGCTCCCTACCTCTTCCTCCTCAGCGCGAGTGCCAGCACGAGCGCGGCGGCCACAACTGCCACTGCCACCGCGACGGCGATGACGACTGACGCGCTGGGGCCGCCGGGCGCCGGAGCGTACGAGGACTGGGGAGCACTCGTCGCAGTGCTGGGCGTAGTCGCAGGAGAGGTCGTGGGGCTCGTCGCGCTGGCGGGGGACGTTGGGCTGGCCATGCTAGTCGTTGGCGTCGACGTTGTGGGGCTTGACGTGGCCGGGCTGGCGCTAGTGGTGCTGGGCGTGGCCCTCGGTATTATGGACGAGAGATCGATCGCGTTGCCCGCGGCCTGGAATACTACGGCGCCCTGCGCGGTCTCCACGTACGCGTAGAAGTCGGCGAGGTCCGAGGAGAGGATCGCGTTCAGCGGGTCCAGCGAGACGCGCGACGTCGAGTTGGCGGGAGCGATGCCGACGACGTAGATCGTGTAGTTGCCGTAAGTGATTGCAATCCTCACCGGGACGTCGGTGTAGTTGCCGTAGACGTCCCTCTTCGTGTTGTTCACGATGCAGGTGGTGCCTGCGCACGAAACGGTGAGGTTGCCGGCGTTACTGCCGACCTTGAGCGGGTAGAGCCTGTAGGTGCCGTTCGGATAGAGCGTCATGAGGATGTAGTTGTACGTCGAGACGCATGTGGCCCCTGGGCCGCAATCGCTAGCAGGGTAGAGAGGCGCCCCAGCCCCGCCGCTGATGAGCCACACGGTTGAGTTCGTGGAGTTGATCGCGAAGCCGTGCCAGTGGCTCTGCAGGACCAGCGCCGGTTTGACGCTGGCATTGGCCAGGAACGAGTCGAGGATCGAACCGAGGTCTGGATCGATCTGGTGGTTGACGAACGGGTAGAGAGGCTTGTGGAACGCCAGGATCAGCGACCTATTGCCGAGCCCCTCGTAGGCTTGCTCCAGCATCGAAATCCACGCGGACGTCCCGAGGTTCAGGTTTTGGTCCGTGACCTCGCTGTTGAGGATCGCGATCCTCCAGCCCGGCACGTCGTCGAATACTATGGTGGCGTTGTAGGGCCCTATGTACTTGGCGTAGAAGTCGGCCGACTGGGGGCCGTAGGCTATTTCGTGGTTGCCCATAACGGGCAGGAAGTTCTCGATCCTGTGGCTCGAGGTGAGATTGTAGAACGCTGCGTACTGGCTCTCGGTGCCGAACGACACGAAGTCCCCACCCCCGATCATCACCTGGGGGCGGATCTGGTCCAGCTCGTTCAGGATGTCCACGAAGGCCCGCGGGTAGATCAGCGAAGAGGGACCGGAGATGGAGGCCGGCCTGCAGTCGCCCCAGAAGGCCACGAGGTACCACGGGAGGCCCTGCGGCAGCTGGCGGCGCGTCGCCTCGTGGAGGGGGATGATGCCCTGGGAGGCGCTGGCAGGGGGGACGACGAGCAGTATGAGTAGTAGGGCTAGCGCGATGCCCCTTGCGGCGGCGTCCACTTCTCGCACCCGCCATCTTAGTGCCATCCAGGCTTAATCAAGGTTAGCGAGGCGACGCTGTTAAATAGGGGTTGAAGCGCTCTAGTGGTCGACGTCAGCAAAGCGAAGGGTCCGGAGTTGTCGAGGGTGGCTGGAGAGGAGTTCGTGGCGCCCGACCTCAGCGCAATAGTGACGGGAGCCGTGTCGAGGCTAGTGGCTCAGGGCAAGCTCAGGGGCAGGGTGCTGATCCACAGGCTCGTCCTGAGGTATCTCGAGGGCATTGCCAGCAGGGGCTTCACGACGGGGCTCACAGGCCTGGACGAGATAGCCAAGCTGAGGGGGCTACAGGAGGCCCACGACGTGAGGGTCGAGCTCGTGGGGGAGCAGCCGAGGCCGGGCCAGGAGCTAACCCCCGAGGAGGTCAACGCGGCGGTGAGGGAGTACGCCTACGGCGCTGATGCCCTCCTCGTTACCGCTGATCCGATACAGGCCAAGGTGGCCAGGGCCATGGGGGCCAGGGTCCTCCTCGTTGGCGAGGCCGGCGAGGGATCGGTGCTGGACCAGTACTTCGACGAGGAGACTATGAGCGTCCACCTAAGGGAGGGGGTGCCGCCGATGGCCAAGAAGGGGAAGCCCGGGTCGTGGAGGTACGAGAGGCTGGGGGACAGGCCGTTGGGCAGGGAGGAGCTCGAGGAGCTCGCCAACAAGGTGATAGAGGAGGCCAAGAGGAGGCCTGACGGCTTCGTGGAGATCGAGAGGCCCGGATCGACAATAGTCCAGATCGGCCCCTACAGGGTCGTGATCGCGAGGCCTCCCATGAGCGATGGCTGGGAGATAACGGCCGTGAGGCCCGTGAGGAGGCTGAGGCTGGAGGAGTACGAGCTGCCGCCGAAGGTGCTGAGGAGGCTCGAGGAGAGGGCTGAGGGCATATTGATTGCGGGCGCGCCCGGCATGGGCAAGACGACGTTTGCCCAGGCGCTCGCGGAGTACTACATGGGCATGGGAAAGGTGGTTAAGACCATTGAGTCGCCCCGCGACATGCTCCTGCCCGAGGCAATAACGCAGTACAGCAAGAACTACGCGACCCCCGACGAGCTACACGACATTCTGCTGCTGAGCAGGCCCGATTACACGGTCTTCGACGAGATGAGGAATGACGAGGACTTCAAGCTCTTCGCCGACCTGAGGCTGGCGGGCATAGGCATGATAGGCGTGGTCCACGCCACCTCCCCAATAGACGCGATCCAAAGGTTCATAGGCAGGGTCGAGCTCGGCATGATACCTTCGTTGGTCGACACCGTGATATTCATAGACAGGGGAAGGGTCGAGAAGGTCTACGAGGTCAGGATGGTTGTCAAGCTGCCGACCGGCCTCAGGGAGGCGGAGCTGAGCAGGCCCGTGGTGGAGGTCAGGGACTTCCTGACCGGCGAGCTTGAGTACGAGATATACACGTTCGGCGAGCAGACGGTCGTCGTGCCCGTCAAGAAGCTCGCGAGGCCCAGGAGCCCCAGGGAGAGGTTCCTCGAGGAGCTCGCCAAGCTGTTCCCCGAGGCCTCGGTCGAGTTCGACGGGGACGTAGCCGTGATCTCAATACCCAGGGACTCGGCGCTGGCCAGCTCGAAGAACCTCAAGAAGCTCAAGAGGCTCGAGAACAGGTTCGGCGTCAGGGTAAGGGTCAGGCTGGTGTGAGGGCTTTCCGCTGGGCCGCGGGCCGGCTACAGCGCGAATATGGCCTTAAGCCAGTACGCGCCCAACACTGCCGCGGCCACTATGCCGGAGGCGCCCAGGACGCCGGCCTCTATGGCGAGCACGGACCTCCTGAAGTCGAGGCCAAGCACGAAAGCTATCAGGGCCCCTGTCCAGGCCCCGGTCGCCGGTAGCGGGACGGCCACGAACACCGCTAACGCGGCGTAGACTGCGCGCTTTCCCCTTATGCTGGAGGCCTTCCTCCTCCCGTAGCTGATGATCTTTTCGTAGAGGCCCGCCACGGCCCTCGGGGTCCTGCGCCACCTCGCGATCGCGTCGAGGGCCTTGAGGACGAGGAAGGCGGCAAAGGGCGCTAGCAAGTTGCCGGCAACGCCAGCGGCCATGCCCAGCGCCATCTCAACGGGCGACGAGCTGGAGACCGCTGCGAAGGGGATTGCCCCCCTGATCTCGCTCACGGGGGCGACTCCCAGGAGAAAGGACAGCAGGATCAAGCGCAACGGATCCATTGTTGCATCACCCGGCCGGCTCCCAGCCCAGCTCTGCGAGCCTGGCGACGACCCTCGAGGCGACCTGCTCGTCGAGTACGTAGAGCCTGAGCTCGAGCCCCTCTCCGAGCTCCTCGAACGCGCTTGCCATGGCGCTGGCGGACTCCTCGGGCGAGAGGCCGCCGACCCCCGCCCCCATCAGGGGGAACGCCAACGACCTAGCGCCGATCCTCCCTGCCTCCGCGAGCGCTGCAGCGGTCGCAGCGCGCGCAGCCTGTGGGGAGCACCTGCCCCCCGGCTCCTGCACGGTGGGCGCGTGGATCACGTGCTTGCACCGGAGCCTTCCCGCCCTCGTCGTCACGGCCCTGCCGATCGGAACTGGCGCGGCCCTCCTCGCCTCCTTTTCGATTTCCTCGCCCCCCTTCCTCCTTATGGCACCGGCCACCCCTCCCCCCATGATCATGAGCGAGTTCGCCGGGTTCACGATCGCGTCCCCGGTGAAGTCCGTTATGTCCCCCACGATCACCTCTACCTGGACGCGTCCCTTGCGCAAGATCATGAGTGGTGCACCGAGGCCTCGCCGCAGGGAAAGCGCGGCGCGGGAAAAAAGCTTTGGACGGCTGCGGCGGTTTAATTGGGGGATCGCCAGGATCCTCGACGCGGCTCGCAGGGGGCCCACGTGGATTTCCTCGCCTTCCCATTCATCGAAGGATCGTATGCGAAGCTGGCGAGGTTCGTCGCTGGGGCCTCCTACTCGCTCGTCGGAGTGGGAGTCCCGCGGGAGGCCTGCGGCGGCTCACTGGGCATTCAGTTGCCGGGGTCCTTTAGGAGGGTCTGGGCGCCGCTCCTGAGGGCCCTGGAGGATCCCGACGTGGGAGGAAGGATCGCGTGCCTGTCCAGCGCCGAGGACTTCGAGGAGGCAGTCGAGGCCGGCTACAAGGTGGCGGCCCTCCTCGTCAAGGCAACGGCCTTCGGGAGGATAGACGTCGACGAGTGGCTGGGCGCGGCGTCCCTCGGCGCCCCCCTTGCGCGCAAGGCCCTGGAGGCCGGATGCGATGCCCTGGCGGCAGACTCCTATGGCTCCCTGCTCGCGAACGTCCTCGAGGTCAGGCCCCAGAAGGTCGTGGTGCTGGATACGCTCGCCCCCACGCCCCTGGAGCTCGTGGGCATGATCGCTGCCGGCCTCCTGCCGAGGCGGCTCGCCGAGGACGCCGTTAGCTACGCGGTCAAGTACCTGAGGGACTACGTAATCCCCTCCAAAAGGCTCTCGACTGCCTACAGGTCGTTGCTCCGGGATCCCGGCTACCTGAAGTTGTTGCAGAGCGCTGGGCTGCCCGTGCTGCGCAGGGGCGCCTACCGGGAAGCGCCAGCGTTGGGCGGGCTAGCGCGCTAGCAACTGGCCTCCACCACTTCATTAACGCCGCGAACGGCCATTCACGTCAGTTCCCGCGTGGCCGTGATCGAGGCCCTCCGATCCCCCAGGGAAAGCCCGTAGCCGTCGTCCTGGCAGCTCGCGGGGTTCAGGCCCGCGCGAACAGCCTCGCAGAAGGCCCCCCATCTACCCTGCCCCAGCCGCGGGGCTCGTCCCCTCGATGCAGTTGGAGCCCGCGCGGGCGAGGGGCTTCGGGCCCCCTCGTTGGCATGGCAAGAGCGCTCCCCGGCGGCTCAGAAGTAGTAACCCACGAGCGGCTGCCAGGCGAGGGCGAGGGCCACCGAGGCGATCGCCGTTGCCAGGAGCACCGCCGATGCCCTCCTCGGCATTGCCTCGCCCTTCGCTGCGCTGGCCCCGTAGGCCATTAGGGGCCTCAGGGCGTAGGCAGCCGACAACACCACTATCGCAAAGAACGTGGCCGCGGCGAGCGTCCACCCCCCTCCGCGCAGGAAGGCCCTGGAGAATATCATCAGCTCGCTGTAAAACGTCAGGAATGGCGGGAGGCCCATAAGGCCCAGCGAGGAGGCGGCGAGGACCAGGGCGCCGGGGCCCTCGCCCAGCGCTCCCACGTCCTCGACCCTCCTCGCGCCGAGGACCTCGGCGAGGAAATAGGCCTCGAGGAAGATAGGGACCTTGGACAGGGCGTGCGCCAGCACGTGCACGGAGCCGTAGTCGGGGATCCCGCTCGAGAAGGCGAAGAGCGCGTAGCCCACGTGGGAGGACGTGCTGTACGCGAGGAGCCTCTTGAAGTCCTCCTGGCGGGCTGCCGCAAGCGTTGAGAACAGGGACGTCGCCAGCGCCAGGGCGATCACCAGGGGACGCACGAACGCGCCGGCCTCGAACGCGAGGGTCCCCGCGACATATGCGGCGGCGGGCGTGGCGGCCCCCATGAGCGCGACGGCGACCGGCGGGAACATCGTCGTGTGCACGTCGGGGAGCCAGAAGTGCATGGGAAAGGCCGCGGCCTCGGCGAGGAGGCCCGATATCATTATGGCCTTCGAGGCCCCCGACGCCCTGAGGACCACCTCCCTCACGGAGGTGGAGCCGACCTCGTTCACCGCCATCACGGCCCCGATCATTGCCACAAGCGCTCCAACGAACGTGACCAGCACGTATTTGGCGGAGGCCTCGTGCTCCTCCCTCGTGCCCCTGATTCCGAGAGCCCCCACGATCGTGAACCCCAGCCCCTCCCAGTAGATGAGCATCCTCACGAGGTCGTCCACCTCGGGCGAGATCGAGAGCGGGGCCAAGATCGAGAAGGCCGTCAAGAGGACCAGCGAGGACGCCACGAGGCCCTTCCTGGGGATCTCCACGAGGTCCTGCGCGGCCAGCATGAACGTGCACGACGTCAGCGACGATGCTGAGGCGGCAAGCCCGATCACCCCCGGAGGGCCCCTCAGGGTGAGCGAGATCGCGGCGAAGAGCGCTGACGAGGCGAGCGCGATCGATATGGGGGCAGGCCCCCTGCTCCTCGCGCTAGCGGCTATCAGCAGCACGGAGAGCAGGGTCGCGAGCAACACGAGCATTTCAGCGCTGGGCATCGCGCGCCCCGGGCGGGACGTTATTTTTCCGAGGCGCCAGCCTAAATAACCCGGTGAAAGGTGGCCGACAACTTGCTAGTGAGCGTCGTGGTGCCCACGTACAACGAGCGCGAGAACTTGCCGGCCCTCGTCGAGAGGCTTGACGAGGCCATGAGGGGCTCGGGCATCGAGTACGAGCTCGTGATCGTCGACGACAGCTCGCCTGACGGCACGGCGGACGCGGCGCTGGAGCTCTCGGAGAGCTACCCGATAAAGGTCGTCGTGAGGCCCGGGAGGCTGGGCCTCGCCTCGGCGGTCGCGGAGGGCTCAAGGCGCGCCTCTGGCGAGGTCATAGTGGTGATGGACGCGGACCTCCAGCACCCCCCGGAAGTGGTGCCCAAGCTGGTCGAGGCCGTTCGCGGAGGGTGCGACGTGGCTGTGGCGTCGAGGTACTCCCCCGGGGGAGGGACCTCGGGGTTCCCGCTGGAGAGGAGGATGATCTCGAGGACGGCGACCCTGATGGCCCACTTCCTGGTGGGCCCCTCCAGGAGGACCAGGGATCCGCTCTCGGGCTTCTTCGCAGCAAGGGCCGAGCTGCTCAGGTGCCTCGAGCCCACCAGGCCCAGGGGCTACAAGGTGTTGCTGGACCTGTTGGCCCAGTTCCCCCGGGCGAGCGTCTGCGACGTCCCCTTCACCTTCGAGTCGAGGAGGTCGGGCAGGTCGAAGCTCGGCTGGAAGGAAATCGCCGAGTACCTGGCCCAGCTCGTGGTGCTCACAGCGCCTTTTCGGCGACGAATCTCTCGACGCTCTCCATGTACTTCCTGACCCTCTCCGGGATCCCGGGTATGTCAACGGCTATGAAGCCCCTGATCAGCGTGCTTATGGCATCGCGCCTCGAGAAGCCCTTCGAGACCAGGTAGTTTATTTCGTCCTCGGCCAGCCTGCCTATCGAGGCCTCGTGGGTCAGGTCCACCCCCTCGGCGTCAGCCCTCAGCTCGGGAACGGTGGAAATCACGGCACTTGGGGACAGCATGAGTCCGCTGCACTCTATGTGTCCCCTCCCGGCCCTGGCCTCTATGAGGGCCCTGGTGATTATGTTGGAGGAGTCCTTTGCCACGGCCTTCGACACGAGCTCGGCGCCGCTGTCGTCGCCGAGCAGGTAGGCGGCCGAGCCGACGTCCATGTACGTTTCACCCACGCCGAGGAGCACCGAGGCCATGTACGTCCTAGCGCCGCTCTCCAGGTAGGTCACAGGGTACGTCTGGACGGACCTGGCGTGGGAGACGTTGACGTAGTAGCTGACGTACTCGCCGCCCTCGCCGACCCTCGTGACCGTCCTGGGCCTCACGTGGGTCGCCCTGTTCCAGGCGTGGACCATCACGAACCTGAGCTTCGCCTTCTTCTCGACGTAGAACTCGGAGATCCCCACGTGTAGCCCCACGACCTCCGGCGCTATGGTGCAGCCCGTGTACACGGTGGCCTCGGCCCCCTCCTCCACTATGACCACGTTATGGGGGGCCTGTAGCCCCGAGGAGCCGATGAACAGGCACGCCATGATCGGCTCCTCGACCTTCGAGCCCCTCTTGACCCTTATGAAGTAGCCTCCCCTTCCCCTGAGTGCAGCTATCGCTGTGTACTTGTCCTCGCCGGGATCCACCAGCGCCCAGACGTAGTCCTTGGCCACGTCGGGCTCGTTCTCCACGAAGTCATCGATCCTCGAGACCTCGACGCCAGGTATCTTGCTTATGTAGTCGAAGTACGATTGGTCGACCTGCACGTATTGCGCCTTGGCGTTAAGGTCGAAGCCCACCTCGGCAGCCCTCGAGGGGTCGAACTTCCCCCCGGCAGCCTCGGCGTACTTCAGGACGTCCACGTCGGGCCCGTAGGGGGCAGGCCTGTCCAGGCCAGCCCTCGCCCTATTGATTACCTTCTCAAGCCAGCTCGCGGAAGCCATGCTCGAACACCTCGTGGAGAAGGGACCTGTCGCCGCAGAGCGGGGGCGAGTTACTCAGGAGGACGCACACCCTCGAGGGCTCGAGGTACCTCGAGATCATCGCGCTGTGCGTGACGACGACCATGGCTCCCTCCCCCTCCCTGAGCATTGTGTCGAGGGCTCTCCCGATCACCTTGATGGAGTCCACGTCCACGCCGCTGTCGGGCTCGTCTATGAGCGCTAGCCTCGGCCGCTGAAGCAGCACGGTCGCTATCTCCACCCTCTTGAGCTCCCCTCCCGAGAACCCTTTCCCGAACTCCCTGTTCAGCAGGTGCGATATGTCAAGGACCTCGGCCACCTCGCGAACTCTTTCCTCGGATCCCCTGGCAAGGTGCCTGAGCAGCTGGGCCGTCTTGATCCCCCTGAGCCTGGGCGGCAGCTGGTGCGCTATCCCCATCCCCTTAGATATCCTGTATTCCATTGGCTTATCCGTCACGTCCTCGCCGTCGAACGTTATCGAGCCCGAGGAGGCCTCGTAGCCAGGGTAGCCTACTATGGCCCTGAGGAGGGAGGTCTTGCCCACGCCGTTCGGCCCGAGGATGAAGAATGCCTCGCGCGCTCCCACGGAGAAGCTGATGGGGGGCAGGGGGAGCCGCGTGCCGGCCACGCTCACGGTCAGTCCCGCGACCTCTAGCACGGCGCCCATCTCCATTAACACCGTTATAGGTCAAGGTGCTCTAGGGCCACGGCTCCTTATAAAATTCCCGCTCGAGCAGGACCTCGTATGTTATCGTCAGGTAGGCTTCCGTGGACGCCAGGGCCTCATACGTCGCCTGGCTCTCCGTCGGCTCATCCGTCAGCCCATACGACCTGCCGAGGACCACCGTGGGCAGGGCGTAGTAGGGGGCCGAGCTGATGTAGCTCAGGGGGTTCGAGGGGTTCCCGAACACGGTGTCGATCCTCACCCACCCCCACGGCGGTATGTACGCCACTGCCCAGGCGTGCCCGCCTCCTCCCACGAGCACGTACGTCACGTGGCCCGAGGCAGCCGTCAAGTTCATGCCGAAGGCGTTTGACACGTGGACGTAGCCGAACTCCTGGAACGACGGGAGCCCCAGGGCCCTCGCGAGCGCCACGTAGAGCCTCGACTGGTCGTCGCAGTCCCCCTCCCACGTCGCCAGCACCTCCCACAGCTCCCTCGGCGGCTCCCTCGCCGAGTAGTCGACGTTGGAGCCCACGTACCTGGCCACGGAGAGGGCAGCCGAGAGGGGCGTGGAGGAATTAATGGACTTCCTCAGGTAATCTGCGGCCAGCGACACGAGCGGGCTCGTGTAGTTGAAGCCCGGGACGCTTCTCGTCAAATTCGCGACCTCCCTCGGAATGGAGCTCCAGGCCCCTGCCCTGGCGAGGGCGGCCTCGGGGGATGGGGCGCCGACCAAATCCCATAGGGGCGCCTGCCTCGCCACGGGATCCACGGCGACCCTGATCGTGACGTTAACGGCGAGCGTGCCGTTGGGGGGCACGTTCGGCAGCGGCCCCTCCACGACAAGGACCGGCTGATCTCCCCAGGAGATCGTGAAGCCGCGCCTGGAGCCGTTGACTAGGACGCTGACCCCCAGCACGACCTGGCCCGTGTCGTTTGCTGGGTAGCTGTAGGCGCCCGCTCCCACGTCGCTGGGGTTGAGGGCCGCCCGGCCCGCGTTGAACACTTCCACTAGTGTGATCGCGTCGACGACAAAATTATGTTGCGTTACGAATCCGTCTGGGCAACATAATGGGAGAAAATAGAATAACAAGCAGAGTACGAGGCTAGTTGTGTAGCTTATGAGATCGTCACCCTAATGCTCTCCACTCTTCCGTAGGACCTCAATTACCTGTTTCATGAAGTCGTCGACACCTACCATGGTCATAAGGGGTATGCCTACTAGGATTGGTATGTCGGGCGGAATGCCGGCCTTGGTGTACGAACCTGCCGTTATCACTATCAGATCCGGCCTCCTCAGCTTGACGGCATTCGCGAGCTCTGCGACCCTGTAAATCTGGAGGTCTGCATCTATCTTATGTTTCCTCAGCAGTTCGCGTAGCCTTTCCTTAACCAGGTTAGCTGAGGCGGCCGCGGAGCCGCATGCCACATAAATCAAGTACTTCTTATGTCTAGGTTGGGACATGGAGGCCCCAACCGCCGTGCTATAGATTCGCTTCCTTTTAAGCTTTAATCCAATGCATTCATATGTTGGAAACCCTTCTCAGGGTTCTTACATTAATTTCATTGACAATTGTTCTAAGTTCATTGAACACGAACCTAGGCAGATAGCCTATGTTAGTGAGCCAGGAGAATCTGTACTCAAACAGGAAGACGGAGCGCCCCTCTTGGTGGTTGAGCAACCTTATCCTCAATCTCCTGTACACGTAGGGATGGCCTGTTAGCCCGATGTATGTTAGCAGTTTGTTCCCCCGCTCGAGCACTGCCTCGTGCTCGTCAAGCTTCAGAACCCTGTAACCCAGCATCCTTTGAATCGCAGATACTACCTCTGGGAGGTCAGCGTCCCCCTCGACCAACACTAAAACCCTGCGGGGCAATTGTCACCGGTCCCAATGTGAGACTTCTATACATCCACCGCCTTTTAAAACCTAGCGAATTTTTCTGACGCGGCACGACGTACGAAAGCGAAGTTTTTAAACTTTTAATGTTCACATAGAATACAACGAGGGTGTAATAGTTGTGGTAACTGAGATAGCTGAGGCTGTAAGATACTTCCTAAGCCTTGGTCCCGCGTTGATGATGCCGGTAATATTGTTTATCCTTGCCATGGTTTTCAGACAGCCGGTTGGAAAGAGCGCGCGGGCGGCCATCCTTGTTGGGATAGCGTTTGTTGGAATATTCGCGGTATTGGGCGCGGTTCTCCAAGTGGTCAGCGATATAGTAAAGTCGCTGGTCGAGACGTATAGGATAAGGCTCATAGGCCTTGACATAGGATGGCCCCTCACAGCTGCGATAACATGGGCCATCCCCATATCTGCAACGATAATACCGTTAGGCTTCATAGTAAACATAGTGTTGTTGATACCGGGTTGGACATCCACATTTGACGCCGACGTATGGAACTACTGGCACTGGGCCTTCACAGCGGTCATGGTGTACATGTGGACGAATGACATCATACTGTCCTACATAGTTGCAATCATAACCGAAATCATAATATTGAAGCTCGCTGACTGGACGGCCCCGCTTGCCCAAAAGTTCTTCGGGATTCCTGGCTGCTCGCTTCCCCACACCGAGACCACGAACTGGGCGCCCCTCAACTTGGCGTTAGAGAAGCTCATATTCTCGAGGATCCGCAGTTTAGAGAGGATAAGGGCAGACCCCGAGAGCCTGCGAGAGAGATTCGGGGTCTTCGGAGAGCCAATGATGATCGGGTTCCTTATCGGCATCCTGTTAGGCTTGATAGCTAGAATGCCTTGGGACGGCGTGCTCAAGGCAGGCATATATGTTGCTGCTTTGATGCTGCTCATGGGAAGGATGATTGGAATATTGATGGAGGGCCTAGTGCCGATCGCCGACGGCATTCGCGAGTACTTCGAGAGGTCGAAGAGGTTCAAGGGCAGAACGATTTGGATAGGAATAGACGCCGGCCCAATAGGCAATGCCAACCCGCCATCAATTGCCGTGGGCTACATATCGATACCTATACTCTATTTCATGGCCACAGCCTTGAGCTGGGTCGGCCTCAACCAAATACTTCCGCTGGCAGACGTTGCAATAATACCTCTCTTCTTCATGTGGGCGGCCGCTGCGTCTAGGGGCAACCTGGTAAAGGCCCTCTTGAACGGTCTGATCACGCTGACGCTTCTAGTGGTTCTGACGTCCATGTTCGCTGCGCCTCTGACGCAGGCAGCGATCGCTGTGAAGTACTCGATTCCAGTCTCTCTGGTCTCGAGCCTCGACGCAGGTTCTCACGTGTTGCCGTTTGCCATAATGTATCCAATCATATCGCTGAAAAGCGGAGACGTGGGCGGCTTCGCGTTCGGCACGGCACTATTAATCATATACTTTACGGCTTGGTACTACGCCAGGGACATGCCGAAGAAGCTAGCGGAGGCTCTCTAGTATCGCCTTTTTTTGCTCGATCCTCGGTACCTATTTTAGGACTAGGTTCCAACGACAAGCTTATAAAAGGCTAGGACGTCCTCGACGAACTCCCTCGGCCTGTCGAGGTAGGCCGCGTGGCCGGCCCCCCTGTACACCCTGAGCTCGGCCCCGACAGCATCGACGAAGGGCCTCAGCTCGGCAAGGT
>JBEULI010000031.1:0-25800 GCA_041287395.1 Desulfurococcaceae archaeon | reverse complement strand
GGCTGACCGTGGCGTAGGAGATGTTACCTCCCACGGTGGTGAAGGGGCCAACGCTCACGTTCAGGACCGGCTGGCCGTCCGAGAACTTCATGACGTTCACGTAGAACTGCGTGATGTTGATCGGCGTCGTGGTCGTCCCGGCGACGAAGTACGCCACTGCCCATGCATCGGTCGCCGGGTTATACGCAACCGCTGGCAGCTCGTCGTACCAAATGCTCGAGGCGATGGTGAAGGGGCCGCTCAAGGCGCCTGTGGTCAGGTTGTAGACGTATGCGAACAGGTCTATGTACCCGCCGCTGACATAATCGGCGTCCACGATCAGTATCGAGTCCTTACCCAGGGAGGCAACGCCCTCGACGCTGAGGGTGGAGTTGTCGATTGTTATGGTGTTGGAGCTCAACGTGGAGGGGTCGTAAATTGTCAACATGAGGTTGCCCTCAGCGTATGACGGATTGTTATAGTACACGTACACGATGTAGAACTTGCCGTCGTAGTAGATGATGTTCTGCCTCAGGGCATAGGACTGGTTCGTGGACACCCCTTCTATGGGCGTGTTGATCATGGGCACTTCTCCGGGCGTGGCGCTCCCTGGCAGGTGCGTGCCCTGTCTCAGGGCGATGGCGGACATTAACACGAGGCCCAACAGTATATATGAAACTAACAGATATGTAGAACCTGCTTTCGATCGCATTTCACATTACCATATGTACATGCTGATGGCCTAGTAAAAAACTTTCTTTTCATAACACGTTGTAATTTAGGTAGTATGCCGCAACGTCAGGGCCGTGAAGAGGTCACGGAAGCCCGAGGCGTTTCGATGCCATGTACACCAGGGCCCAGGCGATTAGCGAGGGGAGGAAGAGGAAGGGAGGGCTGAGCGCGAAGAGCGTGGCAGCTGCGTACAACTCCTTCGAGTCAAACTCATCGGCCAGGTTCACGAACGTAGAGGAGAGGCTGACGTAGCCCACGACCAGCAATGCGAGCGCAGGCAGCGAGAGAACCACGGTCGCTGCTAGGAGCAGCGGTAGCCCATAGAAGAGCCTAAGCATCTCCTTGGCCCTCCAACGCCACACGCCTCCCTCCAGCTCGTCGAGGGCGGCCATCAGCCTTCTGTAGCCAATGAGCTGAAGGGCCGTCCCGACGACCATGGTGAGGAGCGGCGCTGGCAGGGTCGCCACTGTGAATGGCGATAGCTTTCCGCTGAGCGCCTCGGCGAATGCCCTCGCCATTTCGGGCAAAAGCGCGTAGACGCCGCCGAGGACGAAGGGTATGCCCAGCAAGTTTAAGAGCGCGGACCTGCCCAGCAGGCTAGCGAACCGCCTCACGTCGTCGTTCAAGCGGCCCTCCCGGCCCTCCTGATCGCTATGAGTGCGACGGTCAGCAGGACCACCAGGAAGGCCACGAGCGCCACGACCAGCACTGGGGCGCCTTCAAGTGGCCGAGCCGGGGCCTGCGTCGCTGAAGGTGTTGTCGATGGCGTTTGTATGGAACTGGTCAGCTGGGGGGAGCCGCTCGTGGCGGGCGACATAGTTGGTTTAGTTGACGTGGGGGCGGGCGTTGAGGTCCGGCCAACCCATGCTGAAGTGGGCTGGGGGCCTGCCACGCCCGCCCCTGTCCCAGTTACTAGCATGGCAGTGGTGGAATACATTATGGATGCTGAGAACGCGGCCAGCGATTCCTCGAGGTCGCCGGAGCTCAGTGCCTGTGCCCCGTAGTTGTAATATATGTAGGCCATGATGGAGCGTCCTGACGCGTATCCCAGGAGCCTCCTCGCGATCGAGCCCACGGAGGCCACGAACTCGCGGCTTATGGGTTGGCCGCTTGTGACCATCTCGTGGAGGGCAATAGTGGAGTACGCGGAAGCCATGACGCTCGAGCCTAGCGACATCGGGTAGTAGCTGAGGTTCAATGCGTTTGCAGCTGCTGCGAAGTAGCTCGAGGCAATGCCGAGGCTGGAGGGCGTCACCCCGATCTCGCTGGAGAGCTCGGATGAATATGTGTATATGGCGGAGGCTAGGGCGAAGACCTCGCCGGCCTGCCGCTGCAGGAGCGCGATGGATATCTTGGGCGTTGCCACGGCTTCTAAGGAGCTCAGGCGGCTCAGCTGGAGGCTTGCCCCGTAAATTTCGGCACGAGCGTACGCGAGCTGTTGGAGCCAGCTTAGAGTGCCCGCCCCTCGCGAGGTACTTAACCTATAGCCGGCGTCCACTAGCGCCGTGGACGCGTCTGCGAGGAGCTCGTAGGCGGCGTAGCCCACCTCTTCCCTGTTCATTAAGTCGTTGAACGCGTTAAGGAGCGAGTTAAACGTGGAGTTCAGCTCGCCTTCTACGAGGTTCGTTACGTCAGTTAGTGACGTGTTTCCTGCCAAGTATTGCGCTAGCCAGAGGGCATATTGGGAGAGGTAAAGGGACTCGAAGGACAGGGACGCTGCGTACTCATAGTTGCCGTTGCTTAGCTGGAGGGAGCTGGAATTGTAGTATGACGTTGCCTGTTGTGCAATGCTCGCTACATAGTTTCTGTACTGCGGATGTTGTATGCGGTTGAGCACGTCGTTCAGCTGATCGAGGTTCGTCGCAGTGGCGTTGATCTGCTCCTGCGCTACATATTTCATCAGCTCAGAGGCCTGTGCCGGCTCCGGAGGAGGCGTTGGGGCCTCGGGCAACCTACGGCCCGCGAGGAGCTCGTATGCCTCGACCACGGTTTTGACCTCCAAGACGTCGATGCCTAGTTTCTTTCCGTAACTCACAAGATCGATCGTCTTATAGGTTATCACCTGCGCCGTCCCCCAGGGATATTGGACGCTACTGACCACTGGGTACGTGTAGTTGCGTTGGCCGTATGGTATCAGAAACAGCTTGAAGCCCATGGCCGCTGCGGCCTCTATCTTCTCTCTTAGGCCCCCGACAGGTCCCACGCTTCCGTCAGGATCTATCATCCCCGTCATCGTCGCGTTCGGCAACAGGCTAGCATTTGTGAGGAGGGCGAGGAATCCGACGGTCATGAGGGCGCTGGCGCTTGGTCCTCCTATAATTGGCGTATTCGATTCGACGAGGACGAAGTAGTCGTAGGATGAGAAGTTTGCTCCGACGAGGTTTGCTGCGACCCACGCCGCGACCCTTGCCGCGGCCTGCGTATCCAGCTCGGTAAACGGCAATGCGGAGAAGAACACCCTGCCCATCCCTGGGTACGCTATGGCCAGTGTTATATTGGTCATAATGCCGGTGTTGCCCGATGTCACGGCCGGCGCATATACCGTCATGCTCCTCACCTCGCTGTAGTTCAACATGCCGCCCTGGAGTGCGGTTGAGCAGGAGAGGACGATCAAGGCAACGATAGCCACGGCAATGAACATTCCTCGCGCCATGACCCCACTCCCGTACTTCTCTCATCCCACCTAGTTTAAATACCAGCTCATGCCGCGCGTACTGCTTAAAAGGCGCTTGCCAAATACTACCGTCAGAAGCCGAAGGTGCTGAACTCGATGCCCATAATCCTCTGGCCTTTCGGCTCGCTCGCAGCGTTCGTGGCCATATTCATCGCATACGTGTTAGGGCTAGTTCTCATGTTCATAGCGGCCTCAAAGATAGCTCCAAGCGTTGCGAGGAGGTTGAGCGGCAGGCTCAGCCTCCACGCATCCATGGCGTTGCTGGGAGCAGTGCTAGTCATCGGGAGCCTTGCAGCCGTGGCTTTACTAGTGCTCATGGCCGGCGCAGTGCTAGGAGCCGGAATGGCCGTGGGGATGGCAGTGACGGCAGCGTTCTTCGTGCTGCTGGGCAACGCGTTGACGTATTTGATCTCCCCATTCATGATAAACCTCATGTACGGTGCCAGGGAGGACCCGGAGCTCCAGGCAGTAGTCAACGAGGTGGCCGCACAGGCAGGGTTCTCGAGGCCTCCCAAGGCGGTCGTGGTGGGCGGACCGGCCAACGCTTTCGCCTACGGCAACTTCCTGAGCGGCAGATACGTGGCCGTGTCGAGTGAGATGATAAGGATCACGAACAGGGACGAGCTGAAGGCGGTGATAGGACACGAGCTGGGGCACCACAAGCACCGCGACAACGCGATCATGCTGTTCATCGGTCTCCTGCCGAGCCTAATATATTATATGGGATTGTTCCTCGTCCAGGCGAGCTTCTATGCCCGCTCTGCCTCGAAGAGGGAGCAAGGAATCGGTGGAGGCATATTGCTGCTCCTGGCCGGCGCAGCGGCAATAGTCGTGAGCTTCCTGGTTCAAATACTGGTCCTGGCGTTCAGCAGGCTCAGGGAGTACTACGCTGACGCGCACGGAGCCCAAATGGCCGGCGCGAGGGCGATGCAGAGGGCGCTAGCAAAGCTTCACCTCTACTACGACTACAGCCCTAGGGCAAAGGATGCCGTGTCCTCGAGCAAGATCAGGGCACTCTTCATATACGCCTTCGTCAACGCCGTCGCCAACCCGCTGTGGCCCTATCCGCCGGCCAGGCCCTCCAGGGACCTCAGGAACGTCGACGTGGACAGCGTGATCGACGAGCTCAGGAGGATGGAGGTCAGCGGAGTCTCGGAGATCCTGAGCACGCATCCCCCAATACCCAAGAGGATAAGGTTCCTCGACTCGCTCTCAGGAGGGCCTGAGCACGTAATACATGTCATGTAGGGGGCGTTGTCCTCAGGGCACGCCCAGCCAACGAAAGCCGTTCTTTTTCCCGATCAGCCTGAGCTTGGGCTCCTCACGGTTCGGGTGCTGCCCACCTCATCATCTACGGCTCCGCTAGATCAAGCTCCCTCTCTTCTCCAAGGCCTTATCAGGCATCCCAGCTCTAAAAGTTGCTTCGCGATCTTCTCGGCTGCCCGCTGGACCTCGAACTCCTCCTTCGCGCCCGTTATGACCATTTTCCCGCTACTGAATATGAGGAGCACCACCCGCGGGTCGCGCATCCTGTGAATGAGCCCCGGGAACTGCTCCGGCTCGTACATGCTTTCCTCGAGCATGTAGGCGGCCTTTTCCAAGTTGACATAGGCTCCTATGTCGCCGCTTGCAACGATGTTCTGTATCTGGACCCGCGGCTTGCCCTGGACCTTCACGCCTGCCCTCATTATAACCCTAATTATCCTCTTGACCGCGTCCACGAGCTCGCTCGTGCTCTTGGTCCCGGTGACCACCATCTTGCCTGACCTGAAGATCAGCGCAGTGGTCTTGGGCCTCTCGAGCTTCAATATCAGCCCAGGAAACTGGTCTGGCTTATAGGTTATCGTTGGAAGCCTTGCTTCGATTATGTCGAGATCTATGTTATGTTCAAGTATTACGGTAGCGACGATGTTCTCTATCCTAGTAGAAGGCCTGACCTCGAGCGCTTCGGCCAAGGCCCTTCACCAGTTGCCCTTTTTAAAAGGGTTTGGGAGCTTATTAAGCGAACAGTGGAAATAGCGAGAGCGCCCACGCGGTTACGGGAGCCAGAAGCAGGTAGACGGCTGTCAACAGGATTGATTCCAGCATCCCCTCCTCGACTGCCTTCATCATCCTGTAGGACCCGTTGTTGAGCAGCTTCGCCTCGACCCTCAGTTGCGCGTAGGCGAGCCCTGGATGACCATCGCGGGCCAGCAATCGCTTGGCGACCTCCCCCAGGGCCGCCGCATCTTCGTCGAACACGTGGACGGGCAGGTAGGCAATGAAGGGGAGCTTCCCAGTCTCTCCGTGCTCGTCGTTAGTAAGGACCTCGAAGAACGCGCCGGGGCATAGTCTTGAGACCTCCCTCACCAGGAGGTCCCTGGAGCCGGGGGCCATGTTGTTCCCCCGGAAATAGGCAAGCACCACGGGATCGCGGCCATCAGAGCCTCTCATCGCCAACAACTTGGCACGGCCTCCCAACGCGCCGGGGCATCCGATCGGCATCTCCTCGTGGCTGATGACGGGCGTTGTTGGCTCCCTGGCCTTGATCTCGAGTGCCTTGGTCAAGGCCTTGTGGAGGGCTTCGTCGAGGGCGTTGAAGTCCATCGGCCTCACAAGCTCGTGGTTGTGGGCGTCGATTATCATCAGGTCTCCCAGCCCCCTCAGTTGGGCGAGCTCCTCGTACTTCCTCTGGAAGCTGTAGGGTATATCGTCGATTCCCAGCCCTGGCCTCGAGACGATTAGCAACGTCAATCGGTCGAAGACTATTCCCAACACCTTCCAGGACTTGTGCTCGACCTCGAAGGAGCCGTGATAGAGCAGCGGATCGCCGCCGTGGTCTATGCCGCGGGCGATGGCTTCTACGAACCTCCTTGACTCGTCGGCAGAGACGAGGTCCCTTTCGTGGCTCCCGGCCCCGTGAACGACGAAGGCCGCGAGCCCGCGCTCCCTTAGCGCTTCCTCGAGCATTTGCGGCAATTCGCTGCTGCCGACGTTCGAGAAGGGTCCGTAGTGGATGTCCGTATAGATTATCGCTAATGCAGCGTCATTGCTGAGTATCAATCTCGGCCTGACCTCGGAGGTCTTGCCCATGGACCACAGGGCGCGCTCTATTGATTTATCGCCGTCGAGCCAGTTCCTAAGGTATAGCGTTGCCATGTCGGGCGCTCCAAGCCCTCCGACCTTCCTCTTCCCCATGAACGCGTAGAAGACGTAGTCGAGGGCCAGCAACGCGACCGACACGACCATCCCTTGTACCATTATTGTCAAGGGCTTTCCGCTGGCGAAAACGTAGGTCAACAGCGCAGCGCTTGAGATCGCCAGGACAGTTGCGTAGTTGGCCATCGTCGTGCCGTCAAGGCCTAAAATCACCACGCCGAGCAGGGCGATCGAGGACGCAATCCCGACCCAGAGCTCTCCGCACGCAAGGCCAACGGCCAGCGAGTAGCCGGCGGCTACTAGGAGGAGTGCCACGGACCTTTTCCATTTCTTCAGCGCGCTATCCCGCTTGAATGTCGCGTACAGCCTGAGGGACAGGAGGCCCACAATCACGGATACCACGAATGACACGCCCTCTCCGTTGAGCGCGATCGCCACCAGCCCAAGCAACACGACGAACGCGGCTAAGACCACGGCGCCGTGGGGCAAAGCGAACAATAGCCTGTAGTACTTCGCTAGCCTGGTATTTGGCCTGTAGAGTTGCAACTACATCTCCTTTGGCGCAGTGCCAGCGCTCGAAGCCCCTAAAGTCTCCTGAGCTTATATATGGCGCAGATGAGCGCTAGGACGAGCGTAACGGCGGCGCTCGTGATGGCGGAGTGCAGCAGCCAATAGGAGCCATAGTATACGAGGACAGCGCCAGCGACGAATGCCACGATAGCCAGTAGGTAGTTCATGATCATGTAGAACACGACCGTCAGTAGGATGATGAGAAGGAACAGGTAAATGCCGCTGAGCCCGGCAGCCGGCGCTATAGCGAAGCTCAGCGCGAGGGATGCCACGATGGATAGCGATAGCTTGAAGATGAACCAGCCAACCACGAAGCCGACGAGGAAGAACACGAGGGCTGCCACTAGGGCAGCAGTCCTCCCTAGGCCAAGCCTGATCGCGAGGTCGAAGGTCCAATAAGCCAGCAGGAGCCCGAAGCCAGCGCCGACGACTACTCTCAACAACGTCCTTCCGATCAACATTAACACGATGCCGGCGAGTACGAGCAGCAGCGCGGTGAGAGGGCTCATGCCGCTAGGGGGCGCCACCTCAACCAAAGAGCTCGCGTTTCCGAAGAACAACGAGCTCACCATGTGTCTTATAGTGAGAGCTATGTAGGGGCCTTATAAAAACGGTTCGGCGACGACGCGCGGAAGCCCCTCGCACATGGCCAAGCCTACGTTAGGTCTCCGCAGGCGCAGAAGGCCTCGTGGATTAGAGCGTGGAGCGCGTCAAGGCCTTCTCCCGTCAACGCCGAGACCTTGACGGCCCTGAACGCTCCCTTGGTCTTGATTGCCAGCTCCACGAGCTCGTGGGCCAAGTAATCGTCTCCAACGCCCTCCTCTGGGCCCTCGAGGAGGGACTCGGGCCTCTCGATAGTCCTCTCCACGATCTCAAGCGCTCTCGGATCTGCGACGTCGGCCTTGTTTATTGCAGGGACAACGTAAGTCCCGATCTTAAGCTGTATGAGAGCAGCCATGAGCCAGAGGAAAAGTGCATCCCTGGGACTTCTCGCAGAGGTGGGGTCGATCACATACACCACGGCCGAGTTTCCAAGTCTGGAAATTTTTCTTAGGATCTCCCCTCCCTCGGGCCTGAAGAGCACGGCCTCGAGCTGCCCGGGCGTGTCGACTATTATGAAGTCCCACTTATTGGGTTCCGAGAGCGGAGGCTCCTTGGCCAGGCTCTCGAACTCCTTTTCAAGTAGCTCAACGAACTTCAGGAACGCCCCGTTAGGGCCTAGGCCCCACCTCTTCATCACGTCCCTGAGCGTGAAACGGGACCTCACGTCCAGTGTCGACTTATAGGGCAGTTCCTCGGCCCCTGGATCCAAGTTCACGACGCCTACCTTCAGGAACAGTGTTCTCCTGAGCCATCTGGCATAGGCTCCCGTTAACGTACTTTTGCCTGAGCCGGCGGGACCCACGAAGATCACGACGGTCGTCAAGGCGTCGCCCGCTCATTCTGCGGGCTTTTCGGAGACCTTCCTTAGTTGGGATTTGTACATTTCAACTAGCTCAGAGGAAGTCGTGGCCTCCGTGGGCGATTTGTCAGACCTCCACCTAATGAACCTCGGGAACCTTATGGATATGCCAGCGCCAGGCCTCACGACGCCGAGCGCGCACGTGTGAAGCGGGGATAACGTCAGCTCAGCGCCAATTATTTCAGCCACCAGCGCTGGCTCCACCCAAACGTCGGGCTCTATCTTCGAAACGACCCTCGGATGCCTGTCGGCGCGCATGTATGGCCTTAGGAGGTCGGCCATCTTCTCGAGGTCCTCATCGGTGAACCCGGTTCCAACTTTGCACACGGTCTCGAACGTGTCGTTATCGGGATTGTAGGCCGCCATTAGCAGGGTGCCAATTTTTCCTCCCCGTTTGCCCTTGCCGTAGAACGCGCCCACGACGACTAGGTCCACCGTATCCGTCATCTCGCTCCTGTAATCCCTCTTGAACTTTATCCAAAGCCAGCCCCTCACGCCGGCCTGATAGATCGAGTTGTCGTGGACAGCCTTGACCATCACGCCCTCAGCGCCGTCCTCTATGGCCTTGAGGAAGAACTCCTCGAGCTCCTTCGGGTCCTTGGTGAATATGTATTCGGCCACCTGGATTTTGTCGCTTTCCTCTACCACTCCTTCGAGAGCCTTCCTCCTTTCCGGCAACGGCTTAACTGTGAAGTCCTCGCCGTCCAGGTAGAGCAGGTCGAAGAGGAAGGTCTTGACCGGTATCTCCTTGGCCACTTCGTGTATGTCGTGCTTCCTCTTCCTGTGCATGAGCTCCTGGAAAGGCATGAATTCCCCCGTCTCGGGATTGAACGCCACTATCTCCCCCTCCACGATGGCTTCCTTTGCCCTGACGTACCTCCTCACAGCCTCAACGACGTCTGGGTACTGGTGCGTGATGTTCTCGAGCCTCCTGGAGAAGATTATCACCTCGTCGCCCCTCTTGTGGATCTGCGCTCTCTCGCCATCGTACTTGTACTCGACGAATGCCGACCCGCCCGCCTTGTCAAGGATCTCCTTGGGATCGTTGTGTCTCTCGGCGAGCATCGGCCTCACGGGGACCCCGAGCTCCGGCTTGATGTCCTTGAGCGCCTCGACCCCTTTCTCGGCAACGATCTTGGCCACCTCCCCGAGGTCTGCCCTGAGGTTGTAAGCGCGCTCTATTACGGGCCTAGAGGCGCTACTGCCGCCGAACGCCGTCGCCAGCGCGTCCATTATCGTCGCATCGCCGACGCCGACCCTCAGCCTCCCCTCCACGAGCCTGATTATGAACCTGGCCTCCTCGGGGCTCGCCTCAGCCAGGATGCCGCTCAGGAGCCTCACCTTGATGTCCTTGCTGCCCTCGCCCTGGGCCATCGCTATCCTGGCGAGCGTCTCGTAAACCCTATTGAGCGTGAGGCCGGTCCTCGACTGGACGAACGAGAGGAGGGTGCCCTTCTGTTGGCTTGCCCGCCTGGCCTTGAGCTGCTCGGCCACCTTGCCCAGGTCCCCGAGCTTCCTCAGGAGCTCCTCGATCTCGCCCTCGCCCGTGGAGAACGCCATGGACATGGCCTTGACTATCGATCGTTCCGCGACGCCCAGCTCCGGCAGGCCCTTCCAGTCGGGCCAGAGCCTCGCCTGCATCAGGTACACGGCCTTGTCAATGATCTGCGGCGGAACTTTTTTGAAGAAGTTGGCGAGGATCAACGTCATCTGGTTCCTCGACGTCGTTGACTCGAGCTTGTTGAACGTGTCAACGAACTCCTTGAAGGAAACATCGGCGGGCTGGGACAACGGAATCACCTGGCGCTTGACCCCTAGTACTCTTAATACCTGTTTTAACACTTATTAAAGAGGGACTTCGTGAAATCCTCCACGGGATGATGTCAACCCGGCAAGAAGGAGCTGGCCAATGACTTGTCAGAGTTAAGCTGACCGGCGTTTCCTCCCCCACGCGTAGAACCTGCTCACCAGGTAGTTAGTGATGAATCCCACTACTATGCCGAGTCCTAGGCTAATCTCATAGCCTAGCCCCAGGAGCGGGCCGGCCTGCGTGAACGCGACTTGCATCATTAGGCTCGCCAGGGAGGCTACGTGGAAGCCGAGCAACCTCGACAGGGCGCTGCCGCTCCTAAGGTCCCTGAACGTCCAAAGGTCGTGGATCGTGAAGTTCCACGCGACGCTTGCCTCGAAGCCTATGAGGGTGGCGAAAAGCCTCGCCAGCCAGGGCACGAGGGAGAAGCTCCTGTAGGCAAGGCTCGCCACGGCCATGTTAACCGCCATGCCGGTCAGCCCCACGAGGCCGAACTTCGCTAGCCTGGCGGGCTCTGCGAGGACGACGCGTAGGGGTCTCGGCATGATGAGTAACGCTAGCTTCAGGGTTAGGGAGGGCGTGAGCGGGAGGGGGCGACGGGCAAGCGAGCTGCAGTTGCCCTCGAGCACTATTCCTATGGTCCCCGGCAGGCCGGAGAGGTCGGACAGCAGCGTCCTGGGCCTCAGCCTCTTTGCAAGGATTGAGGCCATTGGCGCGGGAGCTACGATAGCTACCGATCCGGAGCGCCCCCGGGCTACGCCCTTCACCTCTTCAAGAAACAGGTCATAGGACACGACGATCCTTTGGCCGTTCTCGGCGCATTTGCAGAGGGACTCCCAATCGATCTCGTCAACAGCAGCGATTCCGCTGGCCGAGTTCCCAGGCATGGTGCCAGTTCTAATAGCTATTAGCAGCTCATCGCCTTGCAAGAGCCCCTCCGCGGACTAGCTTATTACTCAACGGCATTTAATGTTGCCCCAACGGGAAGTGAGGGCCTTGGACCCGTGGGAAGACCTCGAAAGCGAGGTCAGGAGTTGTAGGAGGTGCAGGCTGTGGCAATACAGGAAGAACGCTGTGCCGGGCGAGGGGAACAGGAGCGCTGAGATCATGTTCGTTGGCGAGGCCCCCGGCGAGGCGGAGGACGAGACGGGGAGGCCCTTCGTGGGCCCCGCGGGTAGGTTGCTGACCGAGCTCATGGAGGAGTTCTCGATCAGGAGGGAGGAAGTCTACATAACTAACGTCGTCAAGTGTAGGCCGCCTGGCAACAGGGAGCCGCGCGACGACGAGATAGAGGCCTGTTATCCGTTTCTGAAGAGGCAGATCGAGCTGGTCAAGCCGCGCGTGATAGTGGCCCTTGGCAGGCACGCAGCCCGCACCCTGATGGGCAGGGCAGGCCTGTACTTCAAGAGCATGGCCTCTTCCCACGGGAGGTCTTACGACGTCGAGATCAATGGCATTAGGGTGAAGCTGTTCGTGACGTACCACCCGGCGTCGGCGCTCTACAACCCGCAAATGAAGGACGTGCTGGCCAGGGACTTTCGCTTGTTAGCGTCGCTCGTTGGCAAGGGGCGGGGGCCCACGCTGATGGACTTCGCCAGAGGCGCGAAGCCTGGCGGTGCGTCTCAGTGAAAAGGTTCGAGTGCCTGCGTTGCGACGAGTGCTGTACCTTTCGCGGGGAGAGGGAGTGGCCAGTAGTGCTCGCGCACGAGGTCGAGCTGCTCAGGTCGTTGGCCAAGATCGTCGGCCTCGAGCTCAACTTCGTCCCCCTGGCCTGGCCCTTCTTAAGCTGGAAGATCGAGGGCACCTGCCCCTTTTACGATCCACAAAGGAAGGCATGCACGATTCACGAGCTGAAGCCCATCGCCTGTAAGATGTTCCCCCTGCTCCTCGACATGGGCTCGATGACCCTCTACGCCTCGGGGGCGTGCAAATGGGTGAGGGATAACGCGGATGTCATAGGGAGCATCGTAGACGAGAGGGACATAGAGCGCATATTTCCCCTCGAATATGGCGGGCTGAAGGAGCTGCTGATAGTTCACGAGGCCTATAGGCGCTGCGAGCCAGTAGTTGTGGCGCTATGGCGAAAGGGCCCCGGTCACTTCAGGTGTAGCGAAGCATGTAGAAGGTGCGTTGTGGCGAGGGAGGGCGAGGTCGAGGTAGCCGGCGGGGTCTCAGGCGCAGTGGTCGTGGGCTGCACGGCCGAGGAGGTGAGGACCTCTCTGGGGAACGTCGACCTGGTGTCGATCGCCGAGGTGAGGGGCTGTGGAACGAATAGCAGCGGCTAGCCCCATCCTGGTCCTGATGTCCACGACCTTTATCAACTCAGCAACGTGGGGTTTTTACTATTCATTCACGCGGTACCACGTCGGCGTTGTGCTGAAGGGAGGTGCGGCGGCGATCGGCACCATGGCTGGCCTCGAGTGGGCTCTCTCTCTTGCATCCCTTGCATCGTCGGCTGTGTCCTCGCTCGTGGGATTCAGGGGACTCGTGCTATTGGGTCTCTCCGGCGTCCTGCCCTTTGCGCTAGCCCTTCCCTACGCAGACAACCTCGACTTCCTCGTATTAGCACTGCCCGCCTCCAGTGCGCCGTGGGCTCTTGCATGGCCAGCAGTGCTCGCCATGATCTCCCACGAGTCAGTTAGGAGTGGCAGGGGCTTCGCCAGGACTTACAGTATTTCAACGCTCTTCACTGGCATCGGATATGGAATGGGCTCGTTCATCGCCGGCGCGGCCTACGATGCGCTCGGCCCCAGGGGAGGCCTCGCGCTGCTCATATCCATCTACGCATCCATATTCGTCCAGGCGTACGCGCTCTTGCTCAGAATGAGGGAATATCCTGAGAGGCGGACCGGGAAGCGTGGCGCGGGCTCTAACGTCAGCTTGCCCTTCATCATAGCGTTGTCGTCGGTGGCTTTGACTGTGGCGGCCCGCGAGACGTATTATGCGATCGTCCCCTCCAAGCTGGAACGGGACATAAGGAAGCTGACGAACGCGACCGACGCTTCCAGCGGCACGGCCTTCAGCATTTTCTACAGCGTCATCGCCTCCTCACTATCAATACCTGCGAGGTTGTTGGCAGGCCCGATTGTCTCGGCGCTGGGGCCTAGGGCGGTGATGGCGATGTCCACAGCAGCGTGGATGTTGGACTTTCTCGCATTCTCGTGGCTCGACGGCCTTCCAGCGATACTGGCCTGGATGGTTCCCGTGTATCCATTCTTCGACACCTCGCTCAACACCTACGCGGCGGGCTTCAGCGACGACATTCCTGGCTCCTTTGGCATGGCCCTAGCGGCCACCTCCCTCGGCGGCCTCTCGGTAGCGATCCTGGCGTTTAGCACGGGCCTGGACGTCGACGTAGCGCGCAGGGTCGTCGTCGTGGCGTCCTTGATGTCCCTTGTAGCGCTCGCGGCGTCGGTGTTAGCCGAGAGAATGGGAAAGAAGGTCCAGGGAATTAGATAGGTTGGACGAGCCTGATTAGCCTCCTGGCTAGCTCCTCCGGGGAGACGTCGGCGAAGAAGACCTTCTTCAAGTTCTCGCGCTTTCCGTAGATTATATCCATTTTCGATGTTGGGATCTTGAGCCCTCTCGACAGGAACCTGATCAGGGATGCGTTGTCCCTCCCGCTACCGGGCTCCTCGGGGGTGTAGAAGACAACTTCTTTCCCCTCAACGACAAGCCTTTCTTCCTCTCCCTTCTCCACCCGGACTGCGAGGGCTGAGCCCTCGTCGCCCTCCTCCATGTTTCTCCTGAGGATTTCGAGGAGTGCCTCCCTGGGGCTCAGCACCATTTTCCAGCCCCAGCCGCTTCTTACTTTGCGTCTCAACATAATAAAATTGAGGAAGTTGAGGAACCGAGATAGGAGTGAAGAGAAGAATAAAGAAATGGAAAGCCTAGCGTTATAGAAAGCGCGTAGGCTAGCTACTCCTCGACCGTGGTCCTTCTGAACTTCATGCCGGCCGCTAACACGAACACCAGGGCATATGCTGCCAACACGGCGGCGTCCACCAGGGGGCCAGAGGGCCACCCCTCCGGCGAGGAGCCCGTCAACGAGAACCTGATGCCGTGCACCGCGTAGGTCAGCGGGTTGGCGTACGCGACAACCTTCATCCACTCGGGGAGGGTGCTGACCGGGTAGAACGCCCCGCTCATGAACATCAGCGGCATGGCTATGACGTTAACTATCATTTGGAAGCCCTCCATGCTGCTGAGATACAGCGCTATTAGCGAGCCCATGGCCGAGAATGCTAGCGATGATATGAACAGGAAGCCCGCGGCGGGGATTATTCCCAGGGGCCTAATTTGGGCAGACACCGCGAAGCCCAGGGCTATCACTATCAGGCCCTGTAGCGTGCTGACTATCGAGTCGCCCACCAGCCTGCCCAGTATTATCTGGGTCCTCGGCGCTGGCGCGACCAACGTCTCCTTGAGGAAGCCGAATTGCCTGTCCCATATTATGCTGATGCCGCTTATGAAGCTGGTCATGAATATAGCAATTGCAGGCATGCTGGTCACCATGAAAGTGAGGTAGTCAAGCCCGCCGAACCTGCTGTTTATAGCGTCCTGTATCATGTTGGCCAGCTGGTTAGCGAGCGCGGTGGCGCTGATCCCCGGCAGGCTTGGGAGATACTTCGCCACGTCGCTGGGATTGAAGGTGAAGACCGTGCTCAGGCCGACGCCCAAGAATATTATCCACAGCAGCGGGTTCAGCACCGTGCCGATTACCCTTGACCTCTCGGTGAGCCACCTCTTCACTTGTCTATATATCATGGCCTGAAGGGCTGCCATGTCCATGCAACCTCACCTCATACGGCGCGGCCTTGGAGTCGCCCTTTCCTCCAGCGAGTCGCGCAGCTCGCGGCCCGTGAGGTGCAGGAAGACCTCGTTGAGCGAGGGCCTCCTGTAGCTGACTTCGACGACCTTGATCCCGCTGGCCCTGGCCCTCTCGAGGAGCTCCGGCAGCGCCTTAGCGGCGTCGCCAACTACGATTTCAATGACCGACCCACTGAGCTGGTGGCACTTCCCGAGCGCGTTGAAGCCCGCCGAAGCGCAGAGATCCGGCGCCTCGTTTTCGACTTTCATGTAAACGACGTCGGAGCCCAGCATCGACTTGAGCTCGTCAGCGGTCCCCATCGCGACGATCTTCCCGTGATCCATTATGGCTATCCGATCGGCGAGCTCCTCGGCCTCGTCCATGTAGTGGGTCGTCATGAGGATCGTGGTGCCGAGCTCCTTCCTTAGCTCCCTTATGTAGTCCCAAATCCTCGCCCTAGACTGCGGGTCGAGGCCTATGGTTGGCTCGTCGAGGATCAGCAGCTCCGGCACGTGGAGGAGGCTCCTGGCAATCTCGAGCCTCCTCTTCATTCCGCCGCTGAACTGCCTGACGCGCTTGAAGGCGAATTCCTTTAGCTCAACGAACTCGAGAAGCTTCATGATCCTCTGCCGGAGCTCCTCGCCGCTCAGCCCGTAGAGCCTACCGTGAACGTAGAGGTTGTCGTACGCCGTTAGCCTGTCGTCGAGGCTGGGCTCCTGGAACACTACTCCAATTCTCTTCCTAACCTCGTCCGGTTCCCTGACGACGTCGTGGCCGGCGACCTCCACCCTTCCGCTGGTCGGCCTGAGTATGGTTGCTATGATGTGGATGGTGGTGGTCTTCCCCGCGCCGTTCGGGCCGAGCAGCGCGAAGATCTCGCCCCTCCTCACGCTGAAGCTCACGCCGCGCACAGCCTCGACGTCCTTGTACTTCTTCACGAGGTTCTCGACTATGACGACGTGGTCCATGCTATCACCCTATCAGGCCCCTCACGCTCTTGCTGAACTCGTCAACGGCACACCTGATCTTCTGCTTCGTCTGATCGTCAAGTGCATCGGCCCTTTCGAAGATCTCCCTCAAAACGCCGATGAGCCTCTGCAACCCTATCTCCCTTGCAGCGCTGAGCTTCCTGACGAGCTCCTCTGCCCGCTCTACGAGTTGCTTGTTCTGCGCCAAGTAGAGCCTTCCCTTATCGGTTAGTTCGTAGACCCTGACCCTACGTCCGCGGAGCTCAGCTTCGCTGGATTTTATGAGGCCCTCCCTCTCCAGCTTCCTAAGGAGCGGGTACAGGTACCCTGGGCTAGGCCTCACGCCGGTGGCCTCCCTGATCCTTTGCATTAGCGCGTAACCGTGAAGCGGACTGTCCTCGAGCGCTTTCAACACCAACACTCTCGCGATCCCCCGCAGCCTCGGAAAGGCCACGCCCTCCACCTTAGTATCTCGAGATATATCTAGGAGATTTATAAATCTGGGCTCAGATATTTTTCTTGCCGATCATCAGGTGTAGCGATATGTACGAACACGTACTAAGCACCAGAGCTAGAGTTGGGATGACGGGAGCAGTTGGCGAGGAGATCGTAAGGCTGGTTAACGTTGTCAAGCTCTATAGGAGCGGTCAGGTGTCCACGTGGGGGTTGAGAGGGGTCTCGCTTGAAGTCCATAGGGGGGACTTCATATCCATCATGGGCCCCAGCGGCTCGGGCAAGTCCACGCTATTAAATATAATGGGGTTGCTCGACAGGCCGACCTCCGGCCACGTGTACGTCAAGGGTCTCGACGTATCGAAACTGAGCGACGAACAGCTAGCGTTGCTTAGGAACAGGACAATAGGGTTCGTCTTCCAGCAGTACAACCTCGTTGGGAGGCTCACGGTTTACGAGAACATAGAGATGCCACTCGTGGCAAGGGGTATTCCCCCAGGAAGGAGGAGAAGCATGGTCCTTGAGGCGCTCAAAATGGTCGGAGGGGACCCCAGCTGGCTGCGCAAGAAGCCGACGCAGCTGAGCGGCGGACAGCAGCAGAGGGTGGCTATAGCAAGGGCCATAGTTGGAAGGCCTGAGATGATACTTGCGGACGAGCCGACCGGGAACCTCGACTACAGCTCGTCGAGGGTTGTAGTGAAGACATTCGTGGAGCTCAACCGAGCCGGGCTTACGATAGTCGTGGTAACACATAACCCGGAGGTGGCCCATTGCACAAATAATATTTACATCCTTAGGGACGGCAGGATCGTCGGCGCCGAGAAGCCTGAAAGGGCTAAATGCATAGCCAGCTCCTAGGGTGGACGACGGATGGGGCTGAGGGACTTCAGCTCCCGCGGTCTCGCGGGCCTGCTGGCGCTGGCCCTGACGCTCGCGGCAGCGTTCATGCCAGCGCTGAGCGCTGCAGGCGCCGGAGGCCTGTTCGAGATCGTCGGCTCGAGCTTCGCGTCGAGAACGGGCGGCAACGTCTATCCCGGGAGTCGTTATGCGAACTTGACTGTCGAGGCGGTCTACGGCGGTTATTCAAATGCGTTGAACGTGCACGCCTGCGTTAATTTGCCGCAGGGCTTTTCCCCGGCCGTTACCAGCTGTTCTGTGGCCAGAGGCTACAATGGCACATCGTTGGAAGTCGTCAGCCCCGGGATGCTGATCTCGTTCTCGTTCCTAGTGAACGTAGATAAGGGCGTTCAGCCGGGGGCCTACAACGCCACCCTCAACATCACATACTACTTGGCTGGGGCTGGCCTCGCGAGCGAGTTACACAATGTAACGCTGAACGTGTCTCCGTACCCGCCCCTCGAGGTAAGGGTCGTGGACTCCTACTTCTCGCCGTTTTCGTTTCCGGGAGCCTACCCGGTCAGCCTCAACGTTGAGCTGGAAAATGACGGCAACTCCACGATCTCTGGCGCGACGGTGACGCTCGAGCTCAACGGACCCTTCGTCGTGGGCGGCAATGCCAGGGCAACCGTCCAGGGCCTCGCGGAGAATGCCAGGACGCTCATAACGTTCAACAACATCATGGTGGCGGCCAGCGCCGTCCCAGGAACTTATGTGGGGGTGCTCCGTTTCGACGCCTTAATGGCCACTGATGACGGCGTTGCCTACAACGCGAGCGGCACAGCCACCTTCGCGGTCTCCGTCGGCTCTCCCCCATCCCTTCTCCTGAGGGTTCTTGACTACGGCCTGACCTCGAATCTGGCTCTGCCAGGCCTGAGGGGCACAGGGCTGCGCGTGGCGTTGATGTCGCTCAACAATGAGACGATCGACTATGTGAACGTGTACGCGCGCCTTAGCGGCGGCGCCTTCGAGAACGGGAGCGGCGCCGCGTTCTTCAACTTCAACGGGCCCTACCGATACGGCGACGTCTTCACAATAACCATTGGAGGTATAGACGTGAACGCCGATGCCAGCTACCTGAGGGCAGACCTTGAAATCGTTGCGCGCACATCGTACCAGGGCACAGTCTACTGGAGGAGCTGCGAGCTGGCGATCGTGGTACAGTTGCAGCGGAGGCCTCTTGATATTGAAATAGTGGGAGCGTACTGGAATGGTGATGCCTACCCAGGGTCGACCGGCAACACCCTGTATGTTGACATATACAATGGCGAGGCCTCGTCGCTGACGGCAGTGACTGCCACTTTGAGGTTGCCTCCCGGCTTTAATCCCTCGACGATATCCGTTAGGGCACAAGACGTCCAGCAGCGCTCCACGGCCAGGTTAGCCTTTGGTGGAATTGACATTTCAGCATCCGTCGAGCCAGGGCTCTATAACTTCACGCTCGTGCTGGACTGCGTGCTGGTCAACAACGACCGCTCGACGACGAGGCTGACAATTTCCATGCCTGTGCGAGTAGCTGTCAGAGATCCAAGGGAGCTGTCAGGGTTCCAGCCAGCCCTATTCGTGGCAAGCGCCTACTGGGGCCAGGGAAGCCCCTCATACGTCTATGCCGGCGATCCCAGGGCTCCGCTGACCGTGGTCATCGGCAACGGGGGACCACGTGATGTGGCCGGCGTAGTTGCCAGCCTTCTCCCGCTCGCCAGCGATCTTCAGGTGCTGGGCGAGAACGCGACGTGCCCTGGCGTACTACCAGCCGGGGGCTTCTGCACCATTACGTTCTTTGTCAACGCAAGCAGGGCTGTCCCGGGCGTGAAGGACTTCAAGGTGTTGCTGAGCTACGAGGTCCCGTCACTTGGCACATACACTTCATTCAGCGTGGCGCAGGGCTTTTCGCTGTACTTGCCGCCTGCCGAGATAGGCACTGGCATATCAGTGGTCAGCTACGGGTGGAACAACGACTATCCAGCGTACCCCGGCGAAAGGGGGGCAGTGCTCGTGGTGACCTTGGCCAATACCCTGCCGTACACCGTGTCATCGCTGTGGGCCACGCTGTCGTTGCCAAGCGGCATGGAGGAGATGGACGGGCATGGGGTGTTCTACGTCCAGGGCCCCCTGGCTAGCTCGTCGTCGACGACGTTGACGTTCGTGGTCAACCTGGCCCGGGAGCTACGGCCCGGCATCCATGCCGCTAACCTCACCGTTAGCTACTACGTCGAGAGCGGCGGGGGCGGCTACAGGGTTGTTCAGCTTTACCAGCTCGCTCTGAACGTCTCAGATCCGAGCAAGGCCTTCGAGGTCGTGGCCTACGGATGGCTCGGGGGGCAACCACATGAAGGTCAGCGCGGAGCCCAGTATTACGTCGTGTTGAGGAATGACGAGCTGCCAAACATAAGGGGGATCGTGGCTAGGCTGGCGTTGCCTGAGGGCCTCGTCGATGCGAGTACGAACGAGAGCGAGGCGATCGGATATACCACGACGTTCCAGGCCTATGCGCCTAACGTTGCGGAAGAGCTCATAAACGTCCTGCTCGGCGGCCAGGCGATCTACCAGCAGCAGGCGGCAGGGAAGGGGGACTTCATAGCGCTCGTGTTTAGACTTAACGTCCTCAGGGCCTTCGTCGGAAGGGTCCAAGCCCCTCTGAGGCTATCATTCGTAGACCACTGGGGATACGTTTACGAGGTCGATGCGTCTGTTCCGATAGTAATGGAGCCGCAACCTCCGCTAATCGACGTGGCCCTAGGCTCCCCGCTGGTGGTCTTCAGGAACGGAACTGCAACGCTTGAGGTTGTGCTCATGAACCATTACCAGTACCCGGTCTACGATGTCTTCGTGATGCTGCAGCCCGTGAGCCCGGTTGGAGTGCCCCTCGGAAACGTCCGCTACGTCGGCGAGCTACCGGCCTCGTCCAGCGCTGCGGTGGCCTTCCTGCTGGTCTATAACCCCCAGCAGGCGGTGGGCGTGCAGGGGCTGGCCCTCTCGCAGGGCTCAGCAACGTTCGTGGCCACGATCGTGTATAGGGATTCCTCGGGCTACACCACCATGCTTAACCAGACCCTTGCAGCCATGGTGAAGCCGTTCATACAGCTCGCGCTAAGTAGCGACACGACTGCAAGGTTTGATGGGAACAGGGTTACGGTTAGCGGGACTGTGTACAACATAGGGATCTCGAACGCCAGAAGCGTCATGGTGGTGTTGCACGCGTGTGGCGCGAACTCGACGAGCTTCCTGGGCGACGTATCGTCGGCCAGCCAGATGGCCTTCAGCGTCAGCGTCCCATGCACGTCGCGCGTGGCAACTGCGACCCTGATCTTGAAGTACTTGGACGACTACAACGTCGCGTATGAGGACACGTACACATTGAACGTGACAACGATCACGACTTCGACCGCTCCAAGTCTAGCGCCAAGCCAGGGCGGGGCGTCGCAGTGGTACGCGGCGATCGTCGTAATAGTTGCGGCGTTCCTGGCCGGAACCTTTTACGTCGTCTACAGACATACCAAGGGGATGGGGCTCCAGCAGCTCGAGGGCCAGCAATAACGCGGGGGCATAGCGTTGCTCCTGAGGGACGTGCTCAGGCTAAGCCTCAAGGCGCTTACCGAGAAGAGGGCGCGTGCCCTCCTCACGATAATAGGAGTCGCCATAGGGCCCATGGCGCTCGTGTCGATATACGGCGTAACCAACTCGTATGGCAATTACATAGTGGGCCAGATCCAGGGACTTGGCCAGAACGTGATCGTGGTGTTCCCGTCGAACGGCTACAGGTTGGGCGACAGCGACCTGAACACGATCAAGAGCATCGACGGCGTCGAGGACGCCAGGCCCTTCGTGTCTTTGCAGGGCCTGATCAGGCAGGGGCCCCAGTCGAAGGCCGTCTTCATATATTGCATCGACCCAGAGTTCATATTCAAGGCGTTGCCGAGCCTCCAGCTGAGCGAGGGCTCGCTGCCCTCCCAATACGCAATTGGGGCAGCCGTCGTGGGCTACAACGTTGCCTACGGCAGCGACGGCACGAAGTACTACGGGCTCGGCGATTCGGTGTCGATAACGTTCCAGGACCCCTCGACGGGCAAGGTCAAACATGCCAGCGTCGTCGTCAACGGGCTGCTCTCGAAGTACGGCGGCGCAGCGGTCCTGAGCCCGGATGACACGATTTTCGTGACGTTCCCTAGCGCAAGCAGCCTCTTCGGCGTCAGGGACTGGAGCGGAATACTGGTCATAGCCAAGGACCCCTCGTACGTTGAGGGCATAGAAGGCCGGCTCAGGGAGGACTACGGCAACAGGGTCGACGTAGTGACGTTCCTCGGAATAGCCAGGATAGCTTCATCTATAATCGGTGCCGTGAACTTCGTGACGTTTGCTGCCAGCCTCTCGGCCTTCGGCGTAGCGGTAGTCGGCGTGGCAGCCACGATGATCACGAGCGTCATGGAGAGGACGAGGGAGATAGGGGTGATGAAGGCCTTGGGCTTCACGAACGGCCAAGTGGTCATAATGATATTAGCCGAGGGGGTGCTCATAGGGCTGATAGGCTCGGCTGTCGGGATCTCGCTGGGCTACGCTGGCGCCCAGCTACTTTCCATGCACGGCTTTTCCATTACTGGGACCACGTTTCGGTGGTCGGTCAGGGTAACGCCGACCTACACCCCAGAGTTCATGGCGGAGGTGCTGGCCCTGACACTCTTCACGGGCCTCGGAGGAGCTGCATTGCCGGCCTATAGGGCTTCCCGAATACCCCCGGCAGTGGCCCTGAGGTACGAGTGACCGCCATCTCGCCCAGCTCAGCGGCGCTACGAAGGCCGCAGTCCATTATCTTTTGCGAATTAGTCCCAATGGCCCGGGCTCCAGACCAAATGCGCCTTACAGCGGCCCAGGGGACGTTTGCATTTGCCGTTAGAAGGTGGAGGATTTAAAGGGCTGTCCTGTCCAATATAGCAACCGGGGACCCGCGGTAGCTCAGCGGCAGAGCGCCCGGCTGTAGTGGGAGGGCGCAGTGACCGGGTGGCCGGGGGTTCAAATCCCCCCCGCGGGATTTCCTCTGGGGCGCCCCTGCGCGTCCGGGGATGGAGCCTGCCAACCTCCCTGGGAGGGTTTTTAGGAACAACAACCATATTGCCTGCTGCACAGAGCATAGGGCGAGCGGGGAGAGCTAATGGGGCTTAAACACGGCAAGTACGTCTACGTGAGGAGGAAGGATGGGTTCTACGTGAAGCTCAGGCTCCTGGGTCTGAGGTTCAAGAGGGGCGGGAAGAAGGCGGAAGGCTACGATTACGGCGATCACAACAGGTACATCATTTTGCCGAGGCTGTTGAAGGCAAGGCCGAGGGGCGCCGTCGTGATCTCGGAGGACGACCTGCCCGAGGAAGTCCGTAGGAGGGTCATGGATATTGGCCCCCAGCGGGCTTGACGCGCTGAGGGAGGAGCTCGAGAAGGTATTCGACAAGGTGGTGGGGGAGCGCAGGGGCAGGCGGCTCGAGCTCTTCGTCAGGCGCGGGGACGCGAGCTACCTCGTGTGCGCTGAAGCCGGCGAGAGGGCGCTGTTCGCCAAGGTGGTCGACGCCTCGTGGGGGCTGGCGGACTGCGGCGACGCGCTCTACGATCCCCGGGGCCTCTATGCGTTCTCTGATGATCCTCGCGAGCTCGCCAGGAAGGTGGCCGAGAAAGCCGCGATGCTATCGGCTCGCGGGAGCGGGGAATCTTGAGGGCGCTCGCTGTCCTGGCAATATTGCTGACCGCAGTGGCGGCCGACATTGCTTCGGGTACGCGCTACTCTCTCAGCACGACGTGGCCCCTCCTAGCAGTGGACGAGGGAGGCAGAGGTCGCGTAGTATATGTCACGATCGAGGTCGCATGCCCTGGCAGCGGGCTCCTGACCGCCGAGCCCCCCGGCGCGTTCGACAGGAGCTTCATGCTTTCGGCGCGCTACGCTCTCCTTCTCGCCTCGCTATTCACGGGCTTCAACTACTCGAGCTGCGACTTTGGGCTGAGGCTGGCGAACGGCCAGGGAGTCACGCTGTCCGGCGGCAGCGCGGCCCTGGCGCTGTTCATGGCGTTCGCAGGCCTGGAACGCGGCAGCGCAGAGCCCGTTCCGGCGACGGGGGTCCTGGGCCCTGGAGGTCTTGTGGGCCTCGTCGGAGGCCTCAGCGAGAAGGTGTCGGCAGCCCGCGAGGCCAGCTACGAGCTCGTAGTGGGGCCGGCAACGAACGAGAGCTGGCCAGGCTACCGCGGCGTTTGGCACGCCCTCCAGGCACTCGCGCTGCTGGCCCCCTCTGGAACTGCGCCGTCAATAACGCTGGCGGGAGGCGGCAATCCCTCGCACATGTTCGCAGCGGCGGCTGAGAGATACAGGGGGCTCGCAAAGCTGTACTTGGACGAGGCCGCCTCGTTGGGAGCGGCTTGTGAGGCCTCCAGGTACGTCTCGGCTGGCGATGAGGCCCTTTCCAGGGGCATGGTTTATGCAGCAACTTCCACGTACTTCGTTGCGGCCTTCCACGCTCTCCAGTGCTACCTTGGCGCGCTGCGCTCGTCCAACCCCGGTGGCTTCCAGGACGTGGTATCAGCCATCAGCTCGTGGGCTTCCGGCAACCTGAGCCTTGTGGAGGGCGCCCTCGGGGAAGCAGTTCATAACGTCTCGGCGGCCACTCCGTGGGACATCGACGTGGCGTATAACGCGTACATAAGGTACTTGATGGCCAAGGGCGCCCTCGTAGCGTTTCTCACGAACCCCAACAGGTACGATCTCGTGGCAATAGCCCTCCTGAGGGCCCTCAGCGCCCTCGACTGGCTCTCCCTGGCCGGTAGGGGGAACGAGACGTCGGCGGTCAACGTGAGCGGCGCTGAGGCGCTGGTCGAGGGCTTGGGCGAGGTCACCTATAGCTACCTGGCAAGCGCCGGCTACGCTGTTGCGTGGAGGAGCGTTGGGTCGCCGTTAGAGGGGCCCGTGGGCGGCCTGCTCAGCGCCATGGCATCCTACTACTTCATGTACTTGTCCTTGAGCTCGAGTGGGGCCTGGGGCGAAGTGTTCGAGCCGGTGCTCAGGTCGTGCAACCTCTCGGAAGGGCTGGAAGCGCTCCTGGGGGCCGTTCCGTCGGCGAAGGCCACGGCAGGGCCGAAGCTGTATGCAGAGGCCGTGGAGTTCTACGTTGAGGAGGGCCTGGCTGGCTTCGCGATCCAAGTGGCGGCAGATCTCTCCGTTGAGCTCGCGCTCAGCTCGGCCCTGGAGTACGGCAGCGCAGCGACGCGCGTCCCCCTCGTACCCTCGCTCGCAAGCCTTCCCACGGAATTCCTCGCAGTGCCGGCAGCCCTCGTAGTGCTCGGGGGACTGCTGGTGGCCGCGGAGCTTAGGAGGCAGCGAACACGGGGCACCGGCGCAGCTGCTCAGGCCGGAGGGGATTCCAACGTTGAGGGAGCGGCGGCCTGCCAAACACACCCAATGGCTACAGCGACGCCTCGTCCTTGATCACGTCGACGATCACCATCGGATACACCGCGACGACTCCGTTCACCTTGGCGATCCTTTCGTGGATCTCCGCGAGCTCCCTTCCATTCCTTGCCCATATCACGGCAACTATGTCGTGGTCGCCCGAGGCCGTTGCTAGGAACTTCACCTGTTCCATCGTCTTCAGGGCATTGATCACGTCGAGCAACAGCTCCGGCCTCACGTTCACCCCCGTTATCGACACCCTCTCGTAGCCCAACGCTGAGGGGTTCACTATGGCCCTGTAGCCCTTGATCACGCCGTCCCTCTCCAGGCGCCTCGCCCTCTTGAGGACAGCTACGTCGCTGATGCCGAGAGCTCTCGCTATGGAGCTGTACGGGGTCCTGGCATTCTTCATTAGGATTTCCAAGATCCTCCTATCGATCTCGTCTACCACCATCCTCCGCTCCCAGCCTGAAGATCCCCAGCCTCCTGTCATCGCCTGCCTCAACGTATTCAACCAGCTCTGCGTCGTAGCCCATCGACTTAATTATGTATGCTAAGTCCTCGACCCAGTCCCTGACGCCGCAGGTCTCGCAGAAGGTTCCCGAGAACTCCACAACTGCCCTCTCCCCGTCGAACTCGACGAGCTTCGCGACAGCCTCGGGCGCCCTGGTCCTATTGTAGAACTCGAGCGCGTCGCCAAGGACCTTTCTCAAAAGGTATTTACCCTTCGGGGACTTCAACGCTCGACACCTCGTTCACTCCACGGATATTTCCTTGGAGCTCTCCCATAGGCCGTGGAGGTTGCAGTACGCGACGGCTATCAGCTTTCCCGGCTTCTTCAGGGAGAGCGTCGCCAATACGTTTGGTTCGGCGTACTCGGGCTCGAACAC
>JBEULI010000030.1:0-5984 GCA_041287395.1 Desulfurococcaceae archaeon | reverse complement strand
GGCCGGCGCCCAGCTCCTGAGGGCTGCCGAGAGGGCCGAGGAGCTGGCCGAGGCAGCGGCCTAGGCCTCCTCCCTCCTGGCCGCCCCCAGGCCCCTCGCGTGCCTGGCTATCACTATGAGCGACTTCGTGTCGTCTATGAGCCTCCTGGCCACGTCGACCTTGTGCCTGAGGCCCGGCAGTATCGCGTCGGGGTAGTTGAGCCTCCTGAGCCAGTCGTATATTTCCTCCATGTACTCCTCGAGCCTCTCCGCCCCGTCCACGTCGCCCCTCCTCAGCAGCTCGAGCGCCTTCCTCCTGAGCTCGCCGACCAGGTCGGCGATGCCTAGGAGGTAGGAGACGTCGTCCACCCCGGCCTCCGAGGCCGTCGGCAGCCTGCCCTCCCTCAGCAGCCTGATCAGCGATGCCGCCTCCGCGAGCTCGGCCATGCTCCCCTGCACCAGGCCCCCGTGCAGCAGGTCGGGGTAGGGGGCCAACGCCTCGGCCAGCCTCCTAGCCGCGTTCATCGCCTCGCCGAGGGCTGCCTCGGCCTCGCCCCAGCGCTCCAGGTGGGCGAGCCTGACGGCCTCAGCGCTCTGCCTGGTGATCGTCCTCGCGAGGGCTATGGCCTCCTCCCTCGCCCTGTCCTTCGCCGAGAGCGCCGAGTCTATCCTCTGGACCTCGCGCCCGAGCACCTCTGAGACGCCGCCCGACCCCATCCCGGGCACCTTCAGCACGCGGTGCGAGGGGGCGCCGGGACTTAAGCGTTTCGAGGTCGCGAGGTTAATTAGGGATGTCCCCAAAGATCTAATGAGGCGGAGGGCTTGCCGGACAAGATCACGTGCCCCTTCTGCGGCTTCTCGGGCAGCCCAGGGGACTTCACGTACATGCAGGAGTCAGTCCTCTACGTGGCCGACGGCGAGGTGCTCGAGGAGCAGAGGGAGAGGCCCCTGCTGGCTATATGCCCCCGCTGCCGCCGCGGGTTCTTCCTGGAGGACCCCTACGCCAGGGCCAGGGAGCTGGCGAGGGGGAGAGGCAAAACATTTAAAACTCGTTGGGATTGAGGTGGGACGATAAGCAAAGCGGGGGCAGGGGCTTGGCGACGCAGCTGGTGACCGGGATCGAGGCGATCGACGCCGCCCACCCCGGCCTGCTCCAGCCGGGCTCGCTGATGGTCATCGAGGGTCCCCCGGGCTCTGGCAAGACCACCCTGGCCGCCACGCTCTGCTACAACAACGCGCTGAGGGGCAACAAGTGCCTCTACTTCTCGTTCCAGGAGACCAAGGGGAAGTTCACGAGGTTCATGGCAGCGCTGGGCATGGACTTCGAGTCCCTCGAGTCGTCCGGGAGGTTCAAGTTCGTCAGGGCGCCCCTCGCCAAGGATCCAGAGGCGCTGGTCGAAGCGCTCCAGGGGGAGGCCGTGGGCCTCGGGGCAAGCGTCGTGGTCGTCGACCCGATAAACGCGCTCCTGCTCTACGTCGAGGGGTCGGAGAGGAGGGCGTGGCTCCAGAACTTCTTCTACAACGTCGCCCACGCGACCAACGGCCTGGTGGTCCTCGTGGCCGAGGCAGAGGCCGCCGCGCCCCCCTCGGCGCTCGGCGACATCGAATACGTGGCCGACCACTTGATCAGGCTCAGCGCCGAGCTCGAGAAGGGCCTGGTCTCCAGGACCCTTGAGCTGGTGAAGACGAGGGGGTGGCGCCTCGAGATCTCCTCGCTCCCCTTCGAAATAGTCGAGGGGAGGGGGCTCAGGGTCTACGTGCCGCCCCTGCTCAGGGAGATCTCGGGCCCCGGGAGGGAGCTGGCGCTCGCCTCGGATGAGTGGAGGAAGTCCATAGGAGCGGTCAGGGCCGGCGACGCCATCTACATAGCCTACCCAGCCCACTTCAGGAGCCCGCTGGCGCTGGCCCTGCCCCTCGAGCTGGCCCTCGCCAACCGCATGAGGGGCCTCCTCGTGAGCTACAGGCACGGAAGGGACGAGATCAGGTCGCTCGTGGCCTCGGGCCTGGCGAGGCTCAGCGGGATCACGGCCGAGGAGGCCCTGTCGCTGGTCGACGAGCACTTCCACGTGGAGTGCTTCAACGTCCACAGCATGCCGGTCAGGGCGCTCGCCCTCGCCGAGCAGGACCTAGTGGAATCGATCAGGCCCGACCTCGTGGTGTTCCACGGCATCGAGATGCTCTCCATGAACCGCCTGCCGAGCGACTACTACGCGCTCCTATCCAACCAGCTGTTCTCGCTGAAGCACAGGAGGATCACTGTGGCCAGGCTGTCATCCTACGTCTCTAGGAGGGCCTTCGCGTTCAACGCCGCGCTGTCGGACGTGGTTGTCAGGGTGGGATACGCGAGGGGCCGACCCTACGTGTACGCCTGGAGGACGGGGATGGCGGCCCCGGCCACGATCGAGCTGCCGCCCAGCGGCGAGGCGGCCTTCGCGGGCCTGGCCGAGCTCGCCAGGTCGCTCACGCGCGGCAGAGCTCCGACCTGAATCCCTCGACGTCCCCGGCCAGGAGCAGGTCCACGGCCCGCGAGGCCCTGGCCCTGCTTCCCACGAGCCTCCCCACGAGCTCGGCCACGAAGAACTTGACCGTGGACCTGTCGTAGTCGAACGCCTCGAGCAGCTCCTCGAGGACCCCGGCGGGATCCTCGAGGAAGGCCTCCACGAACGTCTTCCCGCGCCTCGCGAAGGTTGCGAAGTCGGCTGCCCTCAGGAGGCCCGGGGCGACCCTCTCGAGGTCGGCCTTCACGTACGAGATCGAGCCCGCGAACCTGTTCATGAGATCGCACCCCACCTCCTCCAACCCCTTGGCCCTGCCCAGGCCCCTCGCGCGCGGCCGGGGAACCATCCTCGCATCCGTACACACCTAGTCACGATGGCCACGATTATGCTCGTTTAAGCGGTTCCGTGGAGCCCCAGGCGAAACGCTTAAAAGCCGTTTTCCTCGAGACCCGCTCCATCGGCTTTAGCACTTGCAAATATTTCTCGAAAATGCTATTGGCGGGGCACGCTTATTTTCCGCCGCGGCGGTATCGGTGGCCAGCTGGTGCCGATGTCGGAGGACGCTTGGAGGGAGGCCATGGCGTGCAGGGCGGACCCGAGCGCCTGCGAGGCAATTGCCCTGGAGATCGAGTCCGCCCTTCCGCTGGACCCGCTGGCCGCCGGAGCTAGGCTGAGGGCCCTGAGGGCAGTCCTGGGGGAGGGGGGGGCGTGGAGGGTCCTCGGGCCCCGCCTGGAGCGGCTGGGCGCCCTGCTCGCCGAGGCCGCTTTTAGGGCGACCGAGATGCTGGAGGAGGGGGCGGGCAGCGCCGAGGACCTCGCCGTCCTGGTCGAGGCGGCCCTCGAGGCGGGGGCGGGCGACGTCTCGGGGAGGCTCGTCGAGCTCGCCGGGAGGGAGTGCTCGAGGGGCGGCGGGGGGCTGGGCGCCCTGCTCGGCCCCCTGCTCAGGCTGCCGGCCCAGGCCTGGGCGGGGCTGGCGGGGGCCCTCGCGAGTTGCCCCGGCTTCCTGGGCGAGGTGGCGCTGGGGCTGGCGGTCGAGAGGGGGGCCGAGGCGCTCGCCAACTGGCGGGAGTTCTCGGCCGTCCTCGAGGCAGTCCTCGGGAGGGCAGCCGAGCTCGCCGACGAGAGGCCCGAGGAGGCCCTCGCCCTCTACGCCGAGGCCAACTCGTCCCTCTCCGCCCTGAGGGGGGCCGCCGAGGGGACGGGCAGGGCCGGCGAGTACCTGGAGCTGAGGAGGGCGCTCGACCCGCTGGTCAGGGAGGTCTCCTCGAGGATCTGGAGCGCGCTGAGGAGGCGAGCCGCCTGAGGAGGGCCGCAGCCGCGTATGCGGCCGTCACGATCAGCAGGGCGACGTAGGCCCTGCCGACGAGCTCGATCGGCCCCGCGGGGCCCCCGGGGCCCCCGGCGGGCATCATCGCCTCGACGACCCGGAGAGCCTCGCCGGGCTCGGGGGCAATTGCTGAGATCCTCAGGTACATGGGGACCGAGCCCCCGGGGTACTCGAGCAGGACCCTCCCCACCGAGTACGCGAGCACCCCGGTCCAGTTGCCCCTCCTCAGCCCCACGAAGCTGACCAGCAGCTGGCCGTCGTACTCGTCCCAGGAGGACGTGACCTCGTAGCCCTGCAGCCCCAGGCAGTACTGCCAGGCGTGTAGCCTGGCCGGGCTGTCGACGACCTCCACGTACCCCTCGTAGGCCCTCCCCCCGCTCACGACGACGAACCTCGAGACCGCGAGGGCCCCCAGCACCTGCCTGAGCCCGGCCTCCTCGGCCTCGCCCGCGAGCCTGGCCCCTCCCCCCGCCAGGTAGCTGGCGGGGGTCCTCAGGAAGTCCCCCACCGAGCTCACCGATATGGCTGGCGCCCCGGCCCGGGCGGGCTGGGACGCGAGGGCGAGGGGGGCGGCGAGCGAGATCGCCACGATCGTGGCGAGGGCCATGGCCCCCGCCGCCCTTCCGCCGGCAACTCCGCCCCCGGGATCGCGGCCGCCTCCCCCGAGCCTAGAGGCGAGCAGGACCGCGACGGCAGCCGCAATGGCTGAGTAGGCGAGGGAGGGCGAATAGTGGAGTATCGAGAGAGCCGGCTCGGGCCCCAGCGCCCTCGCCGCCTCGACTATTGCGATCACCCTGATCACGTTCCCGGCGAAGGCGACGGCCGCGCCCGCGGCGAGGGGCGCGACGAACGCGAGGGCCCTCCTCGCGAGGCCTCCCCTGGAGCCCGCGGCGAAGTACGCCGAGATCGGGAGGAGGGCGAGCACGGAGCTCATCGAGGCAAGCCCCGTGCAGGCCCTCGCCACCTCGAGCTCGACCGTGCCATTGGGAGCCTGGACCACCAGGTAGGCGGAGGCCGGGCCCTCCACTAGAGCCGCGCCCGTGACAGCGGAGGCGAGCGAGGCCACGAGCCTCGAGAGGGGAGGGGCGAGGAAGTCCAGCCAGCTGGCTGGCAGGGGGACGAGGGCGTAGGCCGAGGCCAGCACGAGGGCCCCCGCGGGCCTCCTCGGGGTGAGGGCTGCCGAGGCGATCGCGAGGAGCGCGCTCGAGAAGCTCATGCCGTCGAAGAACGTCGCCATGTCCGGCCTCGCCCCGGCCAGCAGCTTGAACTCCACCGCTGCAACGGCCAGCAGGGCGATCGCGAGGACCTTGGAGGGCCTGACCTCGGGGGAGAGCCACGCGTCCCCCGCGGCCAGGCACAGGGCGACGGCGAAGGAGGCAGCCGCCGCGACCAGGTAGCCGTGGTCCTCGCCGAAGATCGAGGAGGCGTAGAACGACGCCAGCTCGCCGTAGAAGGCCTCGAGGAGGAAGGCCGAGAGGCCGAAAACGAGCACCAGAGCCGCGGCTAGCCCCCGATCGCCCCTCGGCTCCTCCCATCGCGCTCCAGCCCGGCCCGCGGCGTCCCCCTTCACGACCGTCCCCTCCTTACATTCAATTTCATCTTCCCTAGTTCCAGCCAGGCCGCCAGGGCTTACGCAGCTTAACCTCGCGTGGCGCACGATAAACCTAGCGAGGATTACTCGGAAGCATCGGTCCTTGGGGCCTCAGACACGGCTTGAGGCCCTCCTGCTCGAGCTTCACGAGCCTGGGTTTTAGCTCCTGCTGCCAGTGAGCCACGTAGGCCGGCGCTGCTTCGTCGTCGGAGGATCTACACTCGTAGTAGCTGGCGGCTAGGCAGTCCGCTACTGTGAGCATCCCGGATAAAGGCGCGATTACGGCGTAGTTGCAGGATGGGTATTCAGGGTACCTAGTGGCCGCTAACTCTCGGAGCAGCGCGTCGTAACCCTCCCCGGCTTTGAGGACCGCGAGTGAGCCTTCCAGCCCGGCCAGTAGCTTCTCAAGGGCCTCCTCGCATGCCGTTGCTGAGCCCCTCCCGCCTCTTATCCTCTCCCTCTCTAGGATTTCCCGTAGCTCTTGCTCATCTAGCTTCTCGATGATTTTTCTAAGCGTGCGATGCTTTCCAGCCCCCCGCAAAGCGAGCTCGACGGGATGTCTCCCCCTCATCGCTGCGTGGTGCCTCGC
>JBEULI010000003.1:0-22185 GCA_041287395.1 Desulfurococcaceae archaeon | reverse complement strand
GCGCCTTCGGCAACGATGGTCAAGTTAATCGCCACTTAACAACACCCCAGTCCAGTTAACCACCTGCCCAAGTAGATCTTTGACGCCGAGGAGCTGTTCGCGCTCCTGCGCCCCGTAGCTGGGCGAGCTACGCCTTCCAGGCGGCGCGTGGGGAATACCGACGTCGTCAGATCCCTTGGGGGTCGGGCCGCCTGCCCTGGCTCTCCCCTGGCCCCCTCGTCATCGTGCGACGAGCAGGAGCCAGGCCGCTGCCAGGAGGTTCTGCAGCAGCGTCGGCACGAACGCCACCCTGAGCCAGTCGCCCCAGCCCACCTCGATCTTCTCGCGCTCGGCCATGCCGACGGCTACGATGTTGGCGGTGGAGCCGATCGGCGTGAAGTTGCCGCCCAGGACGCCCCCGTAGAGGAGGGCCCAGAACGCCGAGCTGCCCCCGACGAGCGGCACGATCGCCCTGGACACGGGGGTGAGGGCCACTATGACGCTCAGGTTGTCGAGCACCGAGCTCAGGGTCGAGCTCGACGCTAGCAGGAGCGAGAGCAGCTCGTCAACGTTCACCGAGGAGCCGCCGGAGACCTCTATGACGCCGTAGGCGAGCCTCGAGGCCACGCCCGTGTGGAGCAGCGAGTAGCCAAGCATGAACAGGGCCACGAAGAACATCAGCGAGGGCCACTCGACCCCCGCCTCCATGGCCCTGCCCATCTCCTGCGGCCCGTAGAACGGGGCCACCACGACCAAGTATATGTAGGGCACGAACGCGAGCAGCCTGGACGGCTCAACGGGCGCCCCGGCAACGCTGGAGAGCAGCGAGGACAGGGGGTCGTTGGCGAGCACGGTGGCGAGGAAGGCCGCCAGCACGGCGATGCCCAGCCTGATCCTGGCGACCGTCCTGCGGTCGAGGTTCGCCCTGAACGCCTCAACGTACTTGGCCAGCCTCTCGGGGCTGAGCGAGGGGCCGAGCGCCGAGAGGTAGCCGCGGAGGGTTACGAGGAGGACGGCGTCGAGGAGCGCGAGCGCTAGGAGCGAGAGCGGGAGGGCCCTCACGACGAAGTCCGTGACCCTCATGCCTGCGGCGAACGCCAGGTAGACGCCTATTGGGTTGCCGACGGGCAGCGCGAGGCTTCCCGTGTTGGTGGCGAGGACGCTGGAGATGATCAGGGGCCTCGCGTCCTGCCTCGTCAGCTTGCGCACGTCCAGGATGAGCATCGTCACGTACACTATGCTGGTCACCTCGCCGACGACCATCGAGAGGAACCACGCCAGGGCGCTGATCAAGAGCAGGAGCACCCTCGGGTTCCCCCTCGAGAGCCTCAGCACCTCGACGGCCAGCCACTCGAAGGTCCTGAAGCTCCTAAGGATGAAGGCGAGGGCCATGCTGCCGACGAGGAAGAATATGAGGCCCCAATCGACCCCGTTGAGGAGGTCCTGGGGCGCGACGGTGCCAGTCACCAGGAGGGCCGCGACCCCAAAGAACGCCGCCGCATACCTCAACTCCATCGAAATGACCGAGAACGCTACCACGAGGAGGAACACGGCCAGGGAGAGGGCCTGCCTCGCGACGACCTCGGGCGAGTTGAAGTCGGCGATCGACTGCCCCGTCTCGTTCCTCCAGAACTCGACGACGTATTCCCCGTAGCCGGTCCTCGGGACCCTTATGAGTAGCGTGAGGGCCGCCGAGATGAGCGCCACGACGATCACGGCCTCTAGGACGGCGGTCGCCTTGGGGGCCAAGCGCAACACCGGGCGTCGCCGAATTAAGCGGAGCTATTTAAGAGTTACATTTTGCAAATAGTTGACATCAGGACATGGCAAATTACTTTATCAATATGTCGATAAAAGTAGTGTTTTAACATGTAAATTAAACTAATATGGAGTAATTGATTTCGTGAACTATATACGTTGGACGAGGCCGGGAGTAGATCTGACTTCGGTATCACTGCCCTTGCCCCGCCAAGTGGCCCGGGGCGCGCGCGGCATGGCTACTCCCCAGCTCCCAGTTCTTGACCTGCCCGTTCGGGCAATACCCGCGCCCCCAGCACACTGAGTAACGCGTTCAAATCCCGTGCAAGGGCTTCGCGGACTGGGGGCGCCAGATCCTTCTCGGTCTCGGGCGACGCAACGGATGGAGTGGGGTCCGCGGGTATTAAGCCACGGCCCGGATCTTTGGCGCGCTGCCCGGAAGCGCCTAGATGCCTCGGGCCCCAGCCGCATTGGAGCGGGGGCCCGGGTAACACGGCATGTCGCGACATCCCAAGTACTTGGAGGCAATGGGCCGTGACGGACCTAAACACCTCGTCCGTGTTGCCAAGGCGGAGAACAACCTGATGTGAGCCCGAGTCGTCTCCATTTACGGGGATTGAGCAGGATGCCGCCTCCTCGGTTCTCCGTCACTCCACGACGGATCCATAGACTGCGTCTATGCCGAGCTCCCTCGCCGCTTCGAGCGCTTCCCTCGTGATGTTGACCGCCACGATGATTTTCTTGTAGCTCTGGGGCCTCAGCTCCTTGACGAACGCGTCCGCCTTGTAGTTGAACCACCTCACGTCCTCCTCGTCCGCCAGGCTCTTCACCTCGATCAGGTAGGCCGTCCCATCGCTCATGTAGACGTCGAGCTCCAGCCTGGCGCCCCTGTGGAGGTACTTGCCCTCCTCGTCCCTCAGGGAGATCTTCTCGACTCTCTCGACGTCCACGCCGAACCTCTGGATAGCGTCCCTGTAGAGTTCCAGGACGAGCCTCTCCAGATCTCTCCCCATCCTCCTTCCCATGGAGCCGATCGCGACCCTGAGCTCGCCTACTGCCCTGCTGAGGACGTCCACGGCGCTGGCGAGCTCCTCGACGCGCTTGGCCAGGATCGCGATCTTCTCCGAGTGATCCGCCAATGTCCTTTCGATCGCCTCGAACCTCCTGTTTGCCTCCTCCCACCTCTTGTTATTTTCCTCCCATCGTCTATTGTTCTCCTCCCACCGTTTCTCCTGCTCCTTCACGAACGCGAGGAAGTCCTCCCTGAGCTTCCTCAGCTCCTCCTCTATTGCCTCGAACCTCCTGTAGGCCTCCTCCCATCTCCTGTTGTTCTCTTCCCACCTCCTGTTATTTTCCTCCCACCTCTTCTCCTGCTCCATGCACCTCCTGTTGTTCTCCTCCCACCTCCTCTCCTGCTCTGCCGCGAACCTCTGGAAGTCCTCCCTCAGCTTCCTGAGCTCCCCGAGGACCTCGCCGAGCCCTATGAGGCCGGCGACGGCTAGCCTGAACTCCTCGTCCTCCCTGAGTAGGTCCAGCAAGACCTTCTTCAGCTCAGCACGCCCCCCGGCCGTGGCCATGGCTCCGCTTGCCCCAGCTCGTATCATTGTGAGCCGCTCAATGCTTATTATCTTTTGCTGACCTACCAGCGGGGAAGAGCTTCAACTACGTCCACAGCCTTGCCGCGGCGCTGATGGCAGGGGATCGGGCGCGCTCAGCCGAGCGCCCTCCTGGCGGCCTCGATGAATGCCCTGGCCCGGTCGACGTCGAGCGGGTTCCCGGCCCTCCCCTCCCTCTTTATGTAGGAGCCCACTATGACGCCGTCGCACTCCTTGAGGACCTTTCCAACGTTCTCTGGGGTCGTGCCGCTCCCCACGACGACTGGGACGCTCGAGAACCTCTTGATCGTCCTGACCAGCTTCAGGTCGGGGGCCTCGCCCGTCCTCAGGCCGGTGACCACCAGCGCGTTTGCCCCTCCCCTCTCGACGTAGTCGGCCACGAGCTCCCTCACGTAGTCCTCGCCCATTCCCTTGGAGAGCCACGGGGTCGTCGCCTCGATCGCCATCAGCGACGCGCTGAGGCTGGTGGCGTGCTTCACGAGGAAGTCAGCGTAGACCGCCACGCCCGGGTAGTTGAGCCTTAGGTCCCTGAGCAGGGGGGCCTCTGGCTCTATGATCCCCGAGTCCGAGACTATCGTCTCGACGAGGGCGTTGACCCTCACGAACTCGGCGCCGGCGGCGACGGCTATTGCGTAGGCCTCGCGGCCGGAGTTCCTCAGGACGTTGACGCCGACCTTGAGCCCCGTGGACCTGGCGACCTCCCTGACGATCACTGCGATGGCCGCCAGCGAGAGGGGGTCCTCGAGCCTCTTGGGGTACGGGGCATCGCCGTAGTTTTCTACTATGACCCCATCGTACCCGAGCTCCTCGAGGGCCCTGGCCTCGCTAACAGCGGCGTCGATCAGCTCCTCGCCCCACTCGGCCCTGTGGGAGATCGAGGGGAGCCTGGGGAGGTGTATGACCCCTATGATCTCCTTGCCCTTGGCGCCCAGGGGCTATCACCTGGAGGTTGGAGCGAAAGGCCGGGCCTTTAACTCTTGGCCACTGCCCCCGGCCCTATGACCGAGAGCGGCCTGATCCTCGCTCCGTAGGGCACCACGGCCCCCATCTTCCTCTCGACCCGAGGCGGCCTCCCGGCGATCCTCTCCCTGAGCCTCGGCACGACCTCCTCGACCGGGACGTTGACGGTCACAGTTCCTGCGCCCAGCTCGCTGTTACCTCCCAGGACCGAGTCGAGCACCACCGCGCCGCTGCCCACGGACGCGCCGGGCTGGAGGTTGGACCTCTTGACCTCCGCGAATGCCCCCACTTTGGTCGAGGGACCGAGGTCTGCGTGGTCCCTGACGAGCGAGTGGGCCCCGACGAATGCCCCCCTGCCCACGTAGGCGGGCCCCTTGATCACGGCGTAGTGATCGACGACCGCCCCCTCCTCGACGATAACGGGCCCCTCGATGACCGCCGTCGGCTTGACCTCGGCCCTGCTGCTTATCGATGACCCGTCCAGCGCCGAGAGCAACTGATAAGAGGCCTCTATGATGTCGGTCGGGTAGCCGACGTCGACCCACATGCGGTTCCACGGGACGGCCCTGACGCGCCCCTCGCTGGCCAGGCGCCCTATGGCCTCGGGGAGGTTGGCGCCCCTCTCGAGGAGGTCCAGGACGCTGTTGGGCAACACGTAGATCCCGCCGAGGGCGTAGAACGCCCCTCCCACTGTCCCCCTGGGCTCGACCCTCCTAGCCCTCCACCCCTCGTCGACCTCGACGATCCCGTAGGTCTCGACGTGATACGGCTCGACCGGTACGGCGAGTATCGTCGCGTCCGGCTCCTCCTCGTAGTGGGCCGAGAGGAGCTCGGCCACGGCGTCCTCGGGGATCACCAGGTCGCCGAACGCGAGGAGGAAGTAGGCCTCGCGATCCACGAGGCCTGCGGCCGCCAACACCGCGTCCCTGACCGTGTTGCCGGCCCGCTGCTTCACTGGAACCGCGGAGGGGGCAATCCTGCTGGCCTCCTCGGCGACCAGCTCCTCCCCCTCCCTGTAGACCACGAGGGTCCTGTTGCATCTCCTCGACACTGCTGAGAGCACGTGGTATAGGATCGGCCTCCCCAGGACGTGCAGCAGCACCTTGTTGCCGCGCGGCGGGACGAGCGGCCTGAGCTCCTCGCTCGGGGGTCCCGCGGCCAGGACCAGGCCAATCATCTCCGCGCCACCTACTCCACGGTCACGGTCTTGGCCAGGTTCCTCGGCTTGTCGGGGTCGAGGCCCCTCGCGACGGCGGCGTGGTAGGCGATCATCTGGAGCGGGGGCACGTGGGTCAGCGGGGTTAGGAGCCAGTGCGCGCTGGGGACCTCTATTGCCATGTCGAAGTGGCCCGCGAGCTCGAGCTTCCTCGGCGCGATCCCGATCGTGAGCGCCCCCCTGGCCTTCATCTCCTGGACGTTGCCCTCGAGCAGCTTCCAGAGCCCCTCGTCGTTCGGCACAACGAACACCACCGGGAAGCCCTCCTCGACGAGGGCTATGGGGCCGTGCTTGGACTCGCCCGCCGGGTAGGCCTCGGCGTGGACGTAGGCTATTTCCTTGAGCTTGAGGGCCCCCTCCATGGCCGTTGGAAGGCCTATGCCCCTGCTGAGGTAGTAGCTGCTCCTAGCCCTTGCCATCACCTCGGCCAACTTCCTCGAGAAGGCCTCCGAGCCGGCGATCGACTCGAAGGCGTGCCTGTGGGAGGCTGCCAGCTCGTCCAGGAGGGCCCTCTCCTCGGCCTCCCCGAGCTCCCCGAGGCGCCTGGCCAGCTTGACCGCGAGCCACGAGAGCAGGAGCACCTGCGACGTGAAGGTCTTGGTCGCCGCCACGCCTATCTCGGGGCCAGCCCTCGTGTAGAGGGCTACGTCGCTCTCCCTCGGTATCGCCGAGTCCACGACATTGCTCACGGCGATCGCGAGCGCCCCCCTCTCCTTGAACGCCCTCAGCGCCTTGAGCGCGTCTATGGTCTCGCCGCTCTGGCTCACGACTATGAGGACGTCGCCCTCCTCAGCGACCTTGGCGTGGACGGGGTACTCGCTGGCGATGAAGGGGATCACGACGATTTCGGCGAGGAGGGCCGAGGAGAGGGCGAAGTGCAGCGACGCGTAGTAGCTCGTGCCAGCAGCTGTCACGAACACGCGGCGGGCCCTCGCCAGGACCTCGACGGCCTCCTCCATTGCCGGGTCCGAGGAGATGCCGTAGAACGTCTCCCTCAACGAGCGCGGCTGTTCCATTATCTCCTTGATCATGAAGTGGGGGTGCCCTCCCTTCGCCGCGTCCTCGACGCTCCACTCGATCACCCTCAGGTACCTGGACCAGTCGACCGGCCCCTTGTTGAGATCCTCGACGAACACCTCGTCGGGCCCCACGTAGCCCACCCACCCGTCCCTCGCGACGACGACCTTCCTCGTGTGCTCGAGTATCGCCGGTATGTCGCTCGCGACGAAGTTGGCCCCGTCCCCGATCCCTATGATCAGGGGGCTATCCCTCTTCGCGAAGAATATTTTGTATGGCTCGCGCGAGATCAGCGCAGCTATGGCGTAGCTCCCCTCGAGCCTCGCCACTGCCTCCCTGAAGGCCTCGTAGGGCGTGAGCCCCCTCGCCAATCCCTCCTCGATCAGGTGCGCCACGACCTCGGTGTCGGTATCGCTCGAGAACCTGTGGCCCCTCGCCTCCAGCTCCCTCTTGAGCTGCAGATAGTTATGTATCACGCCGTTGTGGACGACTGCAACCGCTCCCGTGCAGTCCACGTGGGGGTGCGCGTTCCTGTCGCTGGGGGCCCCGTGCGTTGCCCACCTCGTGTGGCCTATCAGGGCCGTGCCGTCGAGGGAGCTGAGGCGCAGCCTGGCCTCGAGCTCGTCGATCTTTCCCTTTCCCTTGAGGATCCTGATCCTCCCGTCGGCGCTCGCCGCTGCAACGCCGGCCGAGTCGTAGCCCCTGTACTCGAGGCGCTTGAGGCCCCTGTATATTGCCAGGCCGGGCCTCACCGGCAGGCCGCCGCGCGTGCAGAGGCCGATGATGCCGCACAAGGCGCGCCAACCACATTTAAAGCCACAGTGAGGTGTGTAAAAAGGGTGTATTCGCTCTTGCAGGCAACTGGCCCGCTAGTGGTGAAGGTGACGGGGAAGGCATTCGATTCCCCGGAGATCTTGGCCAGGACTGTCGAGCAGATCAGGGAGCTGGCTAGGTCGCGCAGCGTGCTCGTAGTAGTCGGCGGCGGCTCGCTGGCAAGGAAGGCCATCGACCTCGCCAGGTCCCTGGGGGTCGCGAGCAACTTCTGGCTCGACGAGATAGGCATAGAGGCGTCGAGGCTCAACGCGCTGCTCATGGCCGCGGCGCTCTCGCCACTCTCAGCTCCCAAGATCCCGTCGAGCCTCAGGGAGGCGCTGGACATGCTGGCCTCGCACAGGGTCGTGGTCATGGGAGGCCTGGTGCCCGGCCAGTCGACGGCGGCCGTGGCGCTCGAGGCAGCCGAGATGGTCGGCGCGAGGGAGGTCTACGGCCTCTCGGCCGCCGGGAAGGTCTACGACTCCGATCCTTCGGCCAACCCCAACGCGAGGCCGCTGGACGTCGTGAAGGCAGCCGAGCTCAAGGCCATTCTCGGATCCCGGGGGCTGCCCGGCGACTACGCGCTGATCGACTCGACGGCGCTCGACGTCGCGATCAGGAGCAAGATAACGATAAAGATCGCCGACTACAGGAGGCCGGAGCTGCTGGCCGAGATGGTCAGCGGCGGCAACCCCGGCACGACGATCCTCCCCGAGTGAGCGAGTTGCCCGAGCTCCCCCTGGGGGCTGCGAGGGCCCTGGTCGAGGGGACGGGCAGCTCGGTCAGGATAGTGGTCGGCCAGCTAGAGGTGGAGGTCAGGCCGAGGTCAATATTCGTGAGGGGCTCGAGGGGGCACGAGGTCTGCAGGGGGACGAGGAAGAACTACTTCTACTTCTTCCACGACGTCGACCTGGGGCCCTCGGGGCCCAGGGGGGCAGCCGAGGTGCCGCTGGGGAGCGCTGGGGCCCGCGCCTGGGCGGTCAACACCCCGGCGGGGGCCTTCATCTCCGTCTCCCTCCCCGGCACGTACCTGATCGAGCACGTCCTCGTGGGCCCCGGCTTCGGCGTGGCGGTGGTGCCTAAGGGGAGGGAGCTGCAGATCTCCTCTTCCGGACCCGTGGTGGCTGCCTACGTCCCCTGAGCGCGCGAGAGGGGGCAGGGTGGTCTGCCTGGACGACGAGCTCTCCTGCTCGCTGATCGAGGACCTGGCCTCCCGGTGCGCCTGGGAGGGCGCCCTCGTGGTGGGGCCGCCGGAGAAGGTCGCGAGGGCCCTGAGGGGGATCGAGGATTGCGCCCTGGCAGCTATAACGCCTGGCGACGAGGGGCAGTCGCCGGAGGCCATTAAGGAGGCCAAGAGGAGGTGCGGCTCCCACGTCCTGCTGGGCCTTTCGGGGAAGGGGAGGCTGGCGGCCTTCCCTGTCCCGAGGCCCAGGACCTTCGAGCCGCTCAGCCAGGACGCCCCGCTGCTCGTTGCCGCCAGGACGGGGGACGAGCTCTCGCTGGTTCTCGAGGCGGTCCGGAGGCTGTGGGAGCTCGGGGAGCGCCCCAGGCTGGCGATCCTCACCCCGATCGAGGAGTGCCCGCGCAGCCCCCTCATCGTTTGCATCTCGACGCCCGATGCCGAGGTCATTGCGTGGGCTGCGTCGGCAGCCCTGTTGCCGGGCGAGTCGTACCTCGCCGACCACGCCCTCCTGGCAGCGGCAGCCCACCTCAGGCCCTCGATCCTGGTGGGGTACGGGGAGCTCGATGAAAGGCTCTCGGGCCTCGACGTGATCAGGGCCAGCGCCAGCCCGGAGGGCGTGGCCGAGGCGCTGCTCTCGCTTTACCAGGGCTACGAGGCGAGGAGGAGGGGCGAGAGGGAGCTGGTCCACCAGGTGCCCGATTTAGCGGGCGATGCCGCGAGGCTCTGCGAGCTGCTCGGAGGCCGAGGGCGAAACGCATAAAAACTCTGGCCAATTTAGATGTTGCTCCGCTCGGTGGAAATCCATGGCTTCCCAGCAGGTCCAGGCGTCCAAGTCTGAGGCCCTCAAGAAGGCATCTGCCGCCATGGGCAAGACCATCCTGTACGTGGTGCTCTACGTAATCGTTGCCGCAGCGGTCCAGTACGTCTTCGCCTCGCTGTTGCCGAGCCTCGGCATATCGGTGGCCGACTACGCGCCGTACGCCCAGATACTGCTGGCGCTGGCCTTCGGCTACCTCATCGTGACCGGCATATCTCAGTTCTTCTACTGGACCATGATGAGCAAGTACGATCACCCGACCGCGGCAGCGGTGAGGAACGTTGTCAAGATCATCGGAATAGGCGCGATGATCGCGGCCATAGCCGGCGGCGTGGCTGGCGGGGCTGCCGGGGTGGCGCTGGGAGGCTTCCTGGGCATGGTGATAGGCTTCGCGTCGCAGCAAGTGCTGGGCCAGGCGATAGCGGGCCTCTTCCTGTTGTTGGCCAGGCCCTTCAGGATAGGCGATAGTGTCAACGTCGCCGGCGAGGATGGGAACGTCGAGGACGTCTCGACGCTATTCACGACGATCATAAAGCAGGACGGGACCAAGGTCCTGGTGCCCAACAACGCGATAATAGGCGCGAAGATATACCTCAAGAAGAAGGCCTAGCATTTTTCGCTTCACAGCCTCGCGTCCACCACCGTGCACTTTCCTGGCACCTCTCCCCTGGAGAGCAGGCCAGCGAGGCCCTCCGAGTCGAAGCCCGACATTATTATCACGGGGACCCCGAACCTCGAGGAGAGGTCGAGGGCCTTTCTGACCTTCGAAAGCATGCCGCCCGTCACGTCGGCGCCGGGGCCCGTCCCCAGGCCCGACGCGAGCCTCTCGTAGTCCTTGGGCCCCAGCCTCCTCACGAGCTCAGCCTCCTCACACCTCTTCGGGTCGCACGTGTACACGCCGTCGACGTCGGTCAGGAGCACGAAGATCTCAGGCCTGACGCGCTCGGCCAGCAGGGCGAAGACGTCCTCAGTTGAGAGCACGGCGTGCCTTCCGCCCGGGCCCGAGACGCACTCCCCGTAGACGACTGGGATCACGCCCAGCTCGAGGAGGTCCTCGAGGGGGCCTGCGAAGACCTCCGGGCCCCCTTCGCCCAGCCTCACGATCGCGCTGGTCTGGACCGAGGATGCCCTGATCCCGCGCTCGAGCAGGTAGTCGACGAGGATCGAGTTCAGCTTCCTGGTCGCCTGCCTGCACCTGGCCACCAGCTCCGCTGCCCCCGCTCCCTCGTAGAGCCTCACGGCGGTGTGAGCGAACGAGCCCCCTCCGTTGCCGAGGACGAGGCTGCCCGGCCGCGCGCTCCTAAGGGCCTTGGCAAGCGACTCGAGGGCCGCGTAGTTCACCGAGAACGGCAACTCCTTGAACGTTATGAAGCTGCCGCCGGCCTTGACGAAGATCGTGCCCAGGGCGCAACACCGCGCTCCTTGGCTACTCGGCCAGCACAAAAAGGCTTGCCCAGCGGCTCTGCGCAGCCCGAGGAGCGGGGCGATCGACCCCGCAGCTGGCCCCCCTCACGCTCCCCCTCGGCGGGGGCGTCCGGGGGCTCCGCGTAAAGCCTCCCCATCCTCCCCCTAAAACTGTTCGTTTGGCTAGCCGAAGACAGCGACCTCCTTCACGAGCTGCCCCCTGGCGAGCCTGCCCGGCAACAGGCTCTCGAACTCCGGGACGGCTGGCCTCCTCCCCAGCACGTGATCGGCGAGCGCCTCGGCCACTGCGGGGGCCATCATGAATCCGTGGCCGCTGAAGCCCGCAGCCACGTAGAGGTTCTCGAACTCCTCAACGGGCCCGATCGCCGGATGGTGGTCGGGGGTCACGTCGTAGTAGCCCGTCCAATACCTGAGGACGTACACCTCCCTCAGCCACGGGAAGTACTTGGCCCACACCCTTGCGGCCTTCCTGAGGAACTCGAACTTGTTGAGCGCCGGGGAGTCCGGCTCCTCCGGTATGTCGGCTCCGATGTAGAAGTTCCCGTGGATCAGCTGCACTATATAGGAGGAGGTGGCCCAGTCTATCACGAGGGGCCTGATCGCGGGCCTGAAGGCCTCCGTCACGAGCGCGTGCTTGGGGACGTTGCGAATGGGCAGCGAGATCCCTGCAGTTGTCAGCAGGTCCCTCGAGCCACTTCCAGCTGCCACGATCACGTGCTCGGCCTCGAACAGGCCCCTGTTCGTCAGCACCCCTCTTATCCTCCTGCCATCGGGGATCAGGGCCCTTGCCTCGGTGTGGTCCAACACCTCGACCCCCCTCGCCCTTAGCCGGGCCAGGGCCCCGAACACGGCGTTGAACACCTGCGCCTTTCCGGCGAGCGGGTCGTGGACTGCCGCCAGGACCCCCTCGACGTTTATGTGCGGCACTATCTCGATCACTTCATCTGGCCCGATCATCCTCGTCCCGAGGCCCATCGACCTCTGGAACTCCACTGCCCTCCTGAAGAGCTCGACGTCCTGCTCCCTGGTCAGCAGCCAGAGGTAGCCGTCCCTCCTGTACTGGAAGCCCAGGTCCTCGGCCCACTTGGGCCACAGCTCTATTGCCCTCCTCATGATCGCCACGTGCTCCCTGCTCGTGAAGCTCGCCCTTATCCCCGTGGCGCACCTGAACGTGCCGCCGGAGCCCACGTAGTTCCTCTCGAGGATCGTTATGCCCTCGACGCCTGCCTCGACCAGCTGCTTGGCCGTGAAGAGGCCGGTGATCCCCCCTCCAACTATGACCACTTCCCTCCTCAGAGGCCTCACCCCTCGAAGTACTTGAGCTTGACCGGCGCCGTGGGGGGCCTGTTGATCGGGAACCTGAGCTCCTCAATCCTCCTTCCGGTCCTCCTCGCAAGCACCGAGGCCGCTAGCAGGAGGCACGTCGCGCCCTGGCAGGGGCCCATCCCGATCCTCAGCCTCCTCTTGAGGAGCTCGAGGTCGTCGAGGCCCTCGTCTATGGCCTTAATCAGCTGCTCGAGCGTGACGTTCTCGCACCTGCACACGATGACCTTGGCCGGGTCCAAGGCCCTCACCCCTCCAGGATCCTCACCGCGCGCACGTCGCGCCAGGCGTCCCTGGGAACCCTGAGGGTCACGGCCCATGTGCCGTCGCGCTCCCACGCCCTGACGACCTCGCCCTCCCCGACGGGCCTGCCCTCCCTGTCGAGGAGGATCGCCCTCGCTCCCTTCCTCGGCCTCGGCAACATCTCGTAGGGGACGGTCACGTATGCCTCGCCCTCCCTCGAGAGGTCGACTACGAATATTGCGAGGCCGGGGCAGCTGACCACGCACACGCCGCACCCAGTGCACCTATCCTCGTCGAGCCTCGGCAGCTCGTAGATCTTTCCCTTGGTTATGGCGCCAAGGGGGCACGCGCGGACGCAGACGTTGCACGGTATCATCTCGGGGCACTCGATCACGGCGACGGGGCCCCTCCTCATCCTCTCCTCGCTTGGGACTAGGCCGAGATCCCTAAGCTCGTCGAGGCCCACCACCCCGGTGCTCCTCCAGCTCACCTCGACCCCCTCCTGATGGCCTCCATTTCCTCCTCCGAGACGGTCACCTTCAGCTTGCCCTCCCTCGCCCTCCTCAGCGGCGGGCTCTCCCTGTACTCCTTCCACAGGAACTCGAGCAGCTCTTCCCTTCTCTTGGCTGCCTCCGCGAACCCCATCCTTTCGAGGATCGTGCACGCAGCTATTTCGCCCTCGATGAACGCCGCAGTCGCCTCCTCGACCCCGCTCGCATCTCCTGCGACGAAGACGTTCGGGACGCTGGTTTCCATGTTCCACGTCCTCACCGGCGCCAGCCCCCCTAGCTCGGGCACGTACTTCATGGCGGCGCCCATCTGGGCGAGCAGCTGGTAGTTCGGCTGGAGGCCCGTGGCGAGCAACACGAGGTCCACGTCCAGCGCCCTCTCAGTTCCAGGGATCGGTTGCATCGACTCGTCGACCCTGGAGATGACTGCCCTCTCCACCCTCTCCGCCCCCTCGGCCCCGACGATCGTGTGGGACGTCAGTATCGGGACGCCGTGCCTCCTGAGCTTGGCTGCGTGGACGAACCAGCCGCCTATCTCCCTGGCGATCTCAACGACTGCCTCCACCTCCACCCCGGCCTGGAGGAGCTGGTAGGAGACTATGAGGCCCACGTTGCCGCTCCCCACCACCAGCGCCCTGTCCCCGGGCCTGACCCCGTACTCGTTCATCAGGGTCTGCGCCCCTCCAGCCCCCATCACTCCGGGCAGGTCGTTGTTTTCGAAGAGCGCGGCCCTCTCCATGGCGCCCGTGGACACGATCACGAACCTCGGCCTCACGAGCAGGTTCAACGGCTCATCGCCCTGCACGGCGACTCCCACGACGCCCTCGGCGAAGCGGCCGTAGGCGTACGCCCTTGTGAAGACCCTCACGCTCGGCAGGCGCCTCAGCTCGCCCTCGAGGATCTCGGCTATCCTGAACCCCCTGACGCCGGCGAAGAACTCGTCGCTCCCGAAGAACTTGTGCGTCTGCTTCACGAGCTGGCCCCCGAGCTTGGAGTGGTCCGTGACGAGGACGACGCCGACCCCGGCCCTGCCGAGCGCCCTGGCCGCCTGGAGGCCGGCTGGCCCTCCCCCGACGACGAGCACGTCCGTCACCAGCTCCTCGGTCCTCACCGGCTCGCCCCTGGCCCCCACGGGCGCCTCGGGGATCCCGTCCTGGGGCTCGACGACCATTCCCTCCCTCACGGGCTCAACGCAGGTCCTGGTGTTGGGGATCCCGTCGACCTTGGACAGGCAGCTCGAGCACCTCCCTACCATGCAGAAGGCGCCGCGCGGCCTGGCGCCGTCGGGGCTCCGCGAGAAGACCCTGTAGCCGATGGCGTAGAGGGAGGCGAGGACGCTCTCGCCGACGTAGCCCTCGACCTCGACGCCGCCGTAACGGAACCTTACCCGGGGCCCCCTCTGGAACTTGAGGATCGGGTGCTCGATGATCCTGTAGTCGCCTCCTGGCAGGGAGCTCACCGCATGTAGGCCCATGTAGGCGCCTGGCAAATAAGGGTGATGCCTATGCGCAAATACGTCGAAGTGCGTGGGAACGGATGGGGTCTTGTCCCTAGACTGATGATCGGCGCGTCGGGGGCTCGTTGAATGAGCGAAGGCCGTGGACCAGGGTGGATGTTGTAGCGATCTCGGTTCCGCGCGGTGCCGATCTCGACCCCGCTAGCGCCGAGCCGGCGGATCCGATAAGACACGAGCTCCACGGCTCTTCATAGACCCGCTCCACGTATTATGGCCCGGCCTAGGTGAGCGTGGTGCACGAATGCAACAAAGGGGTGAACGCCCTCAGGCTAAGACCAATCATGTCGTGGTGCTAGGGAGGATGCCAACTACGGCTTTTGCAGTCCCTTGGGGTCTGCTTAAGCGCGAAGCCTAGGCCCTCCAATGAGGCCAGCAAGCATAAATCCCGAGCCTTGAATTCGATCGGGCGAGGGAGGGCTCTTGGTCCGGCTCGTCGATTGCGTCGTTGCCGAAAACGTTGAGGTTGCCCGCGACACGTTCCTCCTCAGGCTGGGGGAATGCGACGTCGGCCGCGTTGAGCCGGGCCAGTTCGTGATGGTTAAGGTGGACGGCCTGGAGATCCCCCTCAGGAGGCCCTTCAGCGTCTATGACGTGGACGAGGTCTCGCGCTCGATCAAGGTCCTGTACAGGGTCGTCGGGAGGGGCACGGCAGCAATGGCTGCGCTTAGGGCGGGCGACGTCGTCAGCGTCCTGGGCCCCCTCGGGCGCGGCTTCCCAGTCAAGGAGAAGGCCAGGGCAGTCCTGCTGGCGAGAGGGGTCGGCATGGCGTCGCTCGTCCTGCTGGGCAAGGAGCTCAAGGCGAGGGGCAACAGGGTCGTGGTAATTGCGAGCTTCAGGGACAGGGAGCAGGACTTCGCGTCAAGGGACCCCCTGATCAGGTCCTTCGCCGACGAGCTGGTGGCGCTCTACGATGCCGAGGGCACGAGCGATGTGTCAAACGTGGAGTCGTTGCTCAGGAGCCTGGGGCCCGACGTCGTCTACACGTGCGGTTCGCGAAGACTTGCGAGGCTCCTGCAGAAGCTGCCCTATGAGGCCTACGTCTCCCTCGAGGAGGTCATGGGATGCGGCCTCGGGGCCTGCATGTCCTGCGCCGTGAAAACCGTGACCGGGTATAGGTTGGTCTGCAGGGATGGGCCCGTGTTCGACGTGCGCGAGGTGGTACTATGAGCAGGCCCAGGAACCCAGGCCTGGCCGTAACCATAGCTGGGCTGAGGCTCAAGAACCCCGTCATGAACGCTTCGGGAACCTACGACCCGTTCCTGTACAGGGACATAGTCGATCCCCAGCGACTTGGCGCGGTCGTGCTCAAGAGCATAACCCGCGACCCGCGCGAGGGCAACGAGCCCCCAAGGATGCACGAGGTCCCCTGCGGCGTGTTGAACTCGATAGGCATACCTAACGAGGGCATCGAGGGCTTCCTTAGGCACAAGGCACCGCTCCTGGCCAGCCTGGGGGACGTGGTTGTGATCGCAAGCGTTGCCGGGTTCAGCGCGGCCGAGTTCGCGGAGGTGGTGGAGAGGCTCGAGGCGGTCAAAGAGATAGGGGCCTACGAGATCAACGTCTCGTGCCCCAACCTCGAAAGGGGGGGAATCAACTGTGCCTTGAGCGAACATTGCGTCGCCGAGGTGACGGGCGCCGTGAGGGAAAAGACGAGAAAGCCGGTCATAGTGAAGCTGGCCCCCGACGTCACCGACGTGGGGAAGGTGGCGAGGGTTGCCGTCGATGCAGGTGCCGACGCGTTGACCGTCGCGAACACGTACAGGGCAATGGTGGTGGACCTCAGATCGAGGAGGCCGATCTTCAGGAACGTGGTGGCCGGTTACTCGGGTCCTGCCGTCAAGCCGCTGACCCTGAGGGCCGTCTACGAGGTCGTGAGGGCCGTCGAGGTCCCAGTCATAGCTAGCGGCGGCATAACCACTGCACGGGATGCGCTCGAGTACCTGCTCGTGGGAGCTAGGGCGATCCAAGTAGGGACCGCTAACTTCGTGGACCCCGGTGCGATGATCAAGGTGATAGAGGGGATAAGGGAGTTCCTGGCGAGTGAGGGCATAGCGGACGTGAACGACTTCATAGGCAGCCTCAAAATCGATTGAGTCAGGAGCGACGCTAGACGCCCAGGAAGTCCCTCAGGAACCGCTCCTCGGCGCTGAAGCGCTCCCTAGGTATTTCCTTGACAAGCCTTCCCTCGTTCATAACGTAGGCTCTGTCGGAGATCTCCAGGGCCTGCCTTATTTTCTCCTCGACCAACAATACCGTGATTCCCGCCTCATCGCGAAGCCTGGCAACTGCCCTGACCACTTCCGCAGAGAGCTTAGGGCTCAGCCCCTGCGTTGGCTCGTCCAGCAACAGGAGCCTCGGCCTGGCGACGAGGGCCCTGGCTATCGCTAGCATCTGCTGCTCGCCCCCGCTGAGGGTTCTCGCCCTCTGCCCCAGCCTCTCCTTGAGGACGGGGAACAGCGTGAAGATCAGCTCGAGGGTATCCCCCAGACGCTTCCTCTCGCCTTTCGGCAACGCGTGGGCGCCCATTAGTATGTTCTCGTAGACCGTCATGTCGCCGAAGAGAGCCCTGCCCTCAGGGACGAGGGAGAGCCCTTGTCTAACCCTCTCGTGCGGCGGTAGCCTGGTTACGTCCCTTCCCTCGAAGAAGATCGCGCCCTTCCAGGCCCTGAGCAGGCCGACGAGGGTCCTCAACAGCGTGGTCTTGCCCGCGCCATTCGGACCCAGAACCGATAGCACCTCGCCCCTCCTCACGAAGAAGGATACGTCCCACAGCACTTGGGTATCGCCGTAACCCGAGGTAAGGCCATCGCACCTCAACATGAGATCGGACAAGCTACACCGCCTCGCCCAAGTACACCTTCCTCACGAGGTCGCTTGCCAGGACCTCCCGAGGACTCCCTTCCGTCAATATCCTTCCCTGGTGGAGGAAGAGGACGCGGTCCACGTACATCACGGCCCTCATGACGTGTTCCACGAACGCCACCACGGGAATGTTCATCTTGACCGCCACGTCCTTCACGAGCATCATTATCCTGTCAACGTCGGCTGGCGGCATCCCAGCCATGATCTCGTCGAGCAGCAGCAACTTGGGCCTCTTGACTAGGGCCCTAGCCAGCTCGAGCAATTTCTTCTCGGGCGACGTGAGGTTCGCCGCGAGCTCATCCACCTTCTGGTGGAGCCCCACGAACTTCAGGACCTCCTCTGCCGTTCTGCGGGCCTCCTCGACTTTGGGCCTCCTGGCCGAGAAGAGGGCGCCGACGATCACGTTCTCGAGCACCGTCAGCTGTGGGAAGGGCCTCGGTATCTGGAAGGCCCTCGAGATGCCGAGCATGGCCCTCTCGTGCGGCGGTAGCCTGGTTACGTCCCTTCCCTCGAAGAGGATTCTGCCGCTGTCCGGCCTGTAGACGCCATTTATCACGTTGAAGAGCGTGGTCTTGCCTGCGCCGTTGGGCCCTATTATTGCCAGGCTCTCCCCCTCATGTGCCGAGAAGCTGACGTCGACTAGGGCCCTTATGCCGCCGAAGCTCTTGGAGACGTGCTCGACCCTTAGCACCTCCTTCCTGGCCACGACGCCCCACCTATATTAACAGCGCTCTCAAGGACTTATACCTGCGCCTAAGCCAGCCGAGGATCCCGTAGGGGAATGACACGACTATCACGATCATCAGCGGCGCAAGGATGAGGAGCTGCAGGCCTGGGAACGACGTCGTCAGGAAGTACTTGAGGGCGCCGTAGAGAATGCCGCCCAGCACCGGGCCCAGTAGCGTCCCGCTTCCCCCTATCAAAGTCACGATTATGGCCTCAATGGTATATATTAGGGCGAACGCGTCTGCCGGGTACACTGCCTGGTCCTTGAGAACTTTTGCGCTTCCCAAGAGGCCGGCCAGCGTCGCGCTGAGGACGAACGCGAGCACCTTGTATAACGTGGTGTTGACGCCCATGACGGCAGCCACGTCTTCGTCCTCCCTTATCGCGAAGAGCGCGTAACCCATCCTAGAGCGGATGGTCACGTAAGAGATGACCGCGGTTATTGCGGCGAGCGCCAATGTCATGTAATCGGGTAGGTCGATCGAAAGCGCGGGGAGGAGGCCATACCCGTAAGAGTCTATGATGTGCCTTGTCAGCAAGATCCCCTCGCTTCCGCCCCAGATCCCAGTACCCTCTATGAAGAACCTGATCGCTCTGCTGAGCCCTAGCGTGGCTATGGCGAAGTACACTTCCCTGAGCCTGAGCGCCACGCCCCCGACGACAATCGCTAGTAGTGCGGCGAGCGCTACGCCGTATGCCAATCCCTCAGCCACCACCAGGGGGACGCTCGGCGTCCAGCCAGAGCCTCCGAGGGCCCTGAAGGCGAGTGCCATGCCGTAGGAGCCCATTGCCACGAACGCCGAGTAGCCGAAGCACACGTAGCCGCTCAAGCCCGTGAAGAGGTTGAAGGCCGAGCCCAGGGCTACATAGAAGGCCAGGAGGAACACGAGTTGTGAGCTGGCCGGATACAGGATCCTGGCCACGGTCAACGCCAGTAACACCGCTAGGCTGGGTACAAGAGATCCGAACAACCCAGTTCTCCAGTTCACCTAGATCACCTGCCAAAGAGCCCGCGGGGCCGCACCAGGAGCACTAGGAGCAACAACACGAACGATACGAACCTGCTCATCGAGTATGGGCTTATGTTAGGCAACAGCGAGAAGCCGAGGAAGGACATCGTCTCTACTAGGCCGTATATCAGCCCGCCAACCAGTGCTCCCTCGGGCGAGCCGAGGCCGCCGAGGACCGCTATCGCGAACGCTATGTCGGTGTAGGGGGCTCCCATGTAGGGGTTTATGCCGCTGGAAACGTAGAACGTTAGGAGGGCACCGCTGGCAACGGTTAGCCCTATGCCCATGGCAAACGAATATGCATAAACCTTCCTAACGTCAATTCCGCAGAGCGCCGCGCCCTCCGGGCTCTGTACGACGCTCCGGACGATCCTGCCCGACTCGGTTCTGTATAGGAAGACGTAGAGGAAGGCCATTATTGCGACGCTCGTCAGGGCCCCGTAGACCTTCAGAAGAGGAATCGTGAAGCCGAGGAACCCCACGCTTCCCACGTCATATATGAATGCCCTGTAGGTGGGCCCCCAGGCCAGCTTCGCGCTCTCCTCGAGGATTATCGAGAGGCCGAATGCTGCGATCAACGTGTAGATGGGCGGAACGCCGAGGAGCCTCCTAACGATGGAGGCGAATATGAGAAACCCGAGCGCGAGCCCCACAACGAGGGAGACGAAGAGGGATTCGAAGGGCGTTAGGCCGTAGAGGACGAAGAGCCAGTAGGTCACATAGGCGCCGAGCATCATCAGTTGGCCCTGAGCCGAATTAACGAATTGGAGAACTCCGTATACGAACGTCAACCCAAATGACGTGAGCGCATACAGGGCGCCGAGCATCAGGCCGCTAATCAAGTCGAAGACCACTAGCTGGGGGGTGATCAACTCCATGTGTTGGCACCGAACGCTGATACGTCTCCACTAGGAACAGTATCGGTTTTAAAAGTCTTCTGAACGGCCGGAGGGAAGGGGAAAAATCAGCTGCCCGGGGGAGGCGTTGCCAGCTTCCCCGCCAGCTTCTCGTCCCACGTTGGTATCGGGTACACGGGCTTCGAGGAGGCGGCCTGCGGCGGCCAGACTATTTGGAATGTGCCGTTCTGCCACTGGCCAACCAGGATCTTGTGGCCTATCTGAGCTCCCGTAGCCGGATCTATCTTGAAGGACCCATAAATCGTGAGCAGGCTCAGCTTGTTGTACGCCTCCCTCACTGCCCACTGATCAAGGCTCTGCGCGGTCTCTATGGCCTTAACGAGGGTGAGGACTGCTGCGAAGCCGGCTGCAGCGTGGTAGGACGGCTGCTGGTCTGGGCCAGCAACGCTCTTGAACAGTTGCATGAACTCCTCCTCTGTGGGCCCGAACCACTCGAGCCCCATGGAGGAGGCCACAGCGGGCGACCACTTGACGTAGGGGGTCCAGTGGGTCCCGTCGATTATCCCCTCGGCCAGCCTGCCAAAGTTCGCGTAGAACTGCGGCAGCGACGCTGCGACTGCTATCCCTATGAGCTTTGCGTTCACCCTCAGCTGATAAAGCTGTTGCATGGCGAGCATTCCGTCCCTCTCGTGCGAGCAGATCAATATGACATCCGGGCCGATCTGCTTGACCTCGGTGAAGATCGGTGTGAAGTCGGTTATGTCGACCGGGTAGGACTTGAAATACACGACCCTAAGGCCCAGTTGCTCGGCCTTGGCCTTCGCGCCCTGAGCCACAACCGTGTTGAACTCGTCCTGTTTATAGATTATGGCCACCGTCGCGTTCGGATCTAAATGGTGCACCATCTCGAGCGCGGTGTGCCACAGCGTGCTTGCTAGGGCCGGAACCATTACGAAGAACCTGAAGCCCTGCTGGACCAGCTTATTGCTGTTTGCCATCCAGCTCACGAGAAGCATTCCGTACTTCTCCGCGACGGGGGCTGCAGCCATCGTCAGCGGCGAGCCGTAGGGTCCGAAGAGGAAGTTCACCTTGTCAACGGTTATGAGCCTCTCGTAGAGGCTTGGCACGAGGTCCTTGGACGACTGGTCATCATAGTACTTTAGGTCCAGTTTAACCGTCTTACCGCAAATGTGCACTCCTCCGTAGACGTCGTTAACCCACTTTATGGCGGCTAACATGCCCCAGAGGCCCTGCTGGCCTGCCAGCGCATATGAGCCGCTAAGGCTTATCGACAGGCCTATGGTTATTTTGTCAGGGACCTGGCAAGCAGTCGTCGTGGGCGTTTGGGTAGTCGGTCCTTGTGAGATCTGGGGACTAGAGGCGGTCGGCGAGGCGGTCGGCAGTGTCGTGGTCGGCGAGGGCCTGTATGTGGCGTTATATATGACGACTCCTGCTATTATGGCTATTACAACCGCTATAGCTATAATCACATATGTAGAAGTCCTGGCCATGTGTACCACTATTGGGATTCTCTGTCGAACACTACGTATTTAAGCTTTTCTTTATAATTTCATAACCCTTTATAATCAAATCATCGTCCCCCGAAGCGTCATGGGGCTCTCGGAGGGCTAGCGGCCGGCGCGATCGTCCCGTACCCCGAAGGACTCGATGTAGCCCATTAGAGTCGAGTTCTAGACTGTGCACGAGCTCCTCCACAACCCTCCTGGCGAGGTGGGGGAAGATGTAAAGCCTCCCGAGGTCTATGTAGTGGGGGCTCGAAATCCCGAGGACAGCTTGAACTTCCCCATCCTTATCATGCCGAGCCTGTGCAGCTCTACCGCGAGCCACGACAAGCTCTCACTCCCTCCTCTTGCGCCCTGCGAAGCTCGGCCAAGGCGTGGCCAGGGTCATTGCTCATCTCACTATGAATTTGTCCGCCATTTCGTGGTCAGCGCCCGCGTAGAGGGTCTCGCCCGGCAGCTGGCCATAGGCCCCGATGCCGGGCGAATGTATTTTGAGCGAGCGTCCGCCGATCTCCCTGGCCTTCCTTACCATCCAGGGCCTCGTGGCCATCGCCTGTTTCCTCAGCTCCGAGGGCGATGGCGTCCAAGACCGTCTCCTCGAAGTGGCGGCCCACGTACTTCGTCGAGCCCCCGTGGCTCATGGGGGCCACAACTATCAGGCCAACCCCCAGCTCCCTTGCCCCCTCTGCCAGCGTCCCCGGCGCCCCCTCGATGCCGACGAAGCCGTGCACTATCACGGCGTCAGCGCCGGCCTCGGCTGTCCTCCTCAGCGAGAGGGCCGTAATGTCCCCCACGTCGGCCAGCTTTAGGTCGGCTATCACCCCCCTCCCCG
>JBEULI010000029.1:0-85610 GCA_041287395.1 Desulfurococcaceae archaeon | reverse complement strand
TTAAACCTCGCAGGCCCTCGCCAGGCCTCTTCGAGGACCTTCAGGAAGTCCTCGATCACCTCGGGAAACCGAGGATGCCTGAAGATCCCGGTCCCGACTATCGGCTCATCCCCTCCTCATCCCTCACCCTCCTGAGCTCCCGACCTTTCTGGGCATAGCTGTCGACACCCTTTGTCCGCCGTAGCCGGGCTCCACCAACACGATGAGCAGCGGCGTACAGCTTCCCAAGGAATGGCTCGATCGCTTCCACGGGGGTGGAGGAATTGATTGCGATACCGGCCATGGGGCCTTTCTCCCTTATGGCGGCTACTAATCCTAGTGGATACCTCGCCGCCTCGTAGTAGAAGGCGGCGCCAACAACATTTGATGATGGTATATGTGGGGGGCATGGCTGTTAAGATCTTGATCTTGGCTTCTTCGGACGTCCCACCGTTTAAGTCCTCTGAAAAATGTTTTCTAAACAAATAACATGACTATTAAAAGACGTAATGTTCTATGTTATAAGAAAATGTTTTAAGGTAACCTTGGTACTGCTCCTGTTCGATCGGGGTGCGACGTCATTTGCTCGTGGAGTTCTTGAGCGAGAGCGGAAGGACCTGGGACGAGGTGTTGCTCAAGGCCTGCGAGGAGGTCAGGAGAAGGGGGTACGTCAAGCCCACCTATTGCGAGGCGTTGATCAAGAGGGAGAGGGAATATCCGACCGGGCTCGAGCTGGGCGACGTCAACGTCGCCATACCGCACGCCGACGTGGAGCTCGTGAACGAGGAGGCCCTCGTGGCGATCGTGCCCAGGGAAAGGGTTGCATTCAGGAGGATGGACATGCCCGACAGGGAAATACCCGTGGACATGATCTTCCTGCTGCTGATCAAGAACCCCGACGGCTACGTGAAGTTCCTCTCGGATCTTACGACGAAGTTCACGGATGAGTCCTTCCTTGACGCCATACGTAGGAAGGACTTCCAGAAGCTCTCGCAGGTCCTGAGGGAGCTAGCCAGCGCTAGGAGGCCGTGAGCCCCCCTTGAGGCACCCCTTCGTGTGGATCGTCGAGGGGGTCCTGGCCCAGTCCCCCCTGCCGTCCCCGGGCGCGCTCGATGAGCTCGCCAGGGTTTTCACCGGCGTCGTCTCCCTCGCGGAAAAGTGGGAGATGTGGCCCGGTTACCTCGACGCGCTCCGGGCCCGCGGCGTGGAGGTGCTACACGTGCCAACCCCCGAGGGGCATCCCGTCGAGTTGCTCGGGCTGCTGAGAGCCGCCGAGCTAATAGAGAGGCACAGGAAAATGGGGGGCGCCGTCCTCGTGCACTGCCGCGGGGGCGCCGGGCGCAGCGGCCAGGTGACGGCTGCCTACCTTGTCTATGGGAGCTCCAGTCCCCGCGAGGCCTTGGAGGCCGTCAGGGAGCTCGTTCCGGGCTCGGCCAGCAACTTCGCGCAGGAGAGGGCGGTCATCGACTTCCACCTCCTGCTAGCAGGAGTGGGGAGGAATAGGGCCCCCGCGGTCGCTGAGGCCCTGAGCTGGCTGGCCGAGGCTGAGCGTAGGGCCTACTCCCACCTCTCCAAGGTCGTGCAGCTGACAATAGAGCTCTACGACGGAATTTGGGGGCCGGGCCCCGGCCTGGCGAATGAGATCAGGGCCGCCCTCAACCACGTCCACGGGGACGTCCTGGCGAGGCTGTGGCGCACGAGGGCTGGAATTGAGCACGGCGACGGGAGGCTCGCACGGGTTGCGCATGTCATGGACTACTCAATGGACTCGAGGGTCGTGACGCTCGTCGCAAGGAAGATCGACAGGGCCGAGATTGGGCTCCTATGTAGCGCCCCCTGCGACGACGTGGCCGAGGAGCTGGAGCGCGATAAAAGCCTCCTCGTCGAGGCGCTCGGCGAGGAGCCGGTTCTCTGGTGGGGCTCCTACGTGGACTACCTGTGATGCCCGCCCCTTGTCAGCCCAGCCAGCAGCACGAGCGTTGAGGCTAATAAGATCCAGGCTGGCACCGGGAGCCCGAGGGGCGCTGCCGTGAACGTCCCAGCGGGGCCGACTGTCACGAATGCCGCGAAGCCCCCGAGTGCCCCAACCGCGATGGCCGCAAGCGCGAAGTGCCGCGCCCCAGCGAGCCTCTCCCTCTCCAGCACGAGGCCGGCCAACGTCACCGGCGCAAATGGCAGTAATAGGACCGAGGAGAGCACCGAGAGGTCAACTATGTATCCGGCCCTGAGGTAGGCCAGGAGCCCTGCCAGCGCGCTAAGCAGGGCGTCGACCGCCACTGCAACCCCCACGGTCTCGCTGGCCGAAAAGGCCTTCACCAGCGAGCTCGAGACGCCCATTACTATCCCGTTGATGGTGCTCAGCGCCGCGGCGACGATCGAGACGGCAACGAGGGCCGAGAGCCAGTCCGGCGCCCTGAGGAGGAGCGCCGGGGTCACCGAGTCCCTGGCGAGGTTCCCCGGCAGGAGTCCTCCCAGCGCCAGCGCCCTCGCCAACAGCCCTACGCCCACGGACAGCAGCGTGTACAGGAAGCCGTAGAATGCGAAGTAAATCGTGCTCCTCCTGTAGGCCTTCTCGTCGACGTGGACGTAGAGCCTCGCGACGACCTGGGGGTTCGTGATCGCGAAGAAGGCCCAGGGAATGGTATATGCCAGGAAGGCCGACGGCGTCCAGAACCTCGTGATCCCCAGGTAGCCGGCCTCCCCGAGCCTCGAGGCCGCCTCCGGGAGCCCCATGGCAGAGGCGACCGATGCAACGATCCAAGAGAAATAGGCAAGCCCCCCGGCCAGCATAACGATCGCCTGGTAGAGGTCGGTTGTGGCAACGCTCCACATCCCGGCGATCGCCAGCCAGGCGAACGATAGCGCTGCGCCTACCGCCACGCCAAGCCCGTAGCCGACTCCAAAGGCCTCAAAAATCGACCCAATGCCTATGATCTGGGCCGCTGTGTAGGGCACCAGCGAGAGCAGGTAAACGATCGCAGCCGCCTTGGCAAGGGCCCCAGAGCCGTAGAGGTCGCCGAGCATCTGACTCGGCGCGCTCCACCCCCTGCGCTTTGAGAGGGCCCAGGCGGTCCTGCCAACTGTGGCGAGCAAGACGACAGTGGACAGGAGGTACAGGAGCTCGAAGCCGAGGGCGCCTGACCCCGTCTGGTAGGCCAGGCCCACGAGGCCGACCATCATAAACGCGCTATAGGTCGTCGCGGCATAGGCGCCAAACGCCAGCAGCGCCCCCATGCGGCCGCCGGCGACGTAGTAGTCCCTGAGCGTCCTGACTCCCATCTTCCTCGAGGCGATTGCTATGGCTGTGCCCACGGCCGCGAAGGCTACAAAGGCCAGGGCGAACGACTGCAGCAACTCACGTCGACCTCCTCATGTACAGGACCGTCACCACGATCCACAACAGGACTAGCGAGCTCCAGAAGGCAATGAGCTCTGGACCCCTCGACTTGCCGAGGAACAGGTAAGGGACCAGGTAGAAGAGGGCCACCGCCACGACGCTGCCCGCCAGGTAGGCCCTACTAAGCCCCATGTAAGATCCCGAACAAGTGTTCGGGATCCTTAAAGGGAGGGGCGCGCCCTAAAAAACGTGGCGAGTCAGTTGGCGAAGGGAGAGCTCAGGGAGAGGTTGCTGGAGCTCCTCGCAAGCTTCGAAGGCTCCTCGATCCCGCAGTCCTACATCCACAGGGCCCTCGGCGCATCAAAGTCCAGGGTCAGCGAGTTGCTGGCCGAGCTCGAGAGGGAGGGCCTCGTGAGGAGGCAAAGGATCGGGAGGCTGAACCTCGTCGAGGTCCAGAGGGGCGTGGCCAGGAGGCGAGCGGCCGCGAGGAAAAGCGCCCTGAAGATCGGGATCGTGTACTCCAGCGAGTACACATTCCTAGCCCAGATGGCCAAGTCCCTCAGGCTGCGCGGCTACAGGCTGGCAACGAGGGTCTACGAAGACGGGCTCGACGCTCTAGGGGGGCTAGTGGAGGGCGAGGTCGACATGGCCCTCTCCCCTCTCGTTGGCCAGCTCTACATGCACCCAGCCTACCGATCCTACAGGATAGTTGCTGCCGGAATGGCGGGGGGCTACAGAATCCTCTACAAGGAGGGCGCAGATCTCGTGTACTCCACCAGGCTCAGCACCATGGACCTCGCCAGGAGCGTTGCCCAGGAGGCCGGGCTCGTCGAGGGGGAGGTCGTCTACTACTCGACGCCGGGGCAGGTCCTATCCAGCGCTCCAAGGACCGGCGGCTACGTGATCGTGTGGCATCCCCTTTACGAGGAGCTGAAGACCAGGGGCTTCAGGGAAATCGGGGGACCGCTCGAGGAGGTCCCGGCCTGCTGCTCGCTGGCGATATCTAGGGCCCTGCCAGAGGACGTCGCCGAGGAGGTCGCCAGGGCATACCTTGGCTCCCTGGATTCAGCGGCCAGATCCCCCGAGAAGGGGCTCGAGTACTACTCGGCGGTCACCGGCATCGACGCTGCCGTGCTGCGCAGGGCCCTTGAGGACTACAGGCCCGTCAAGCTGGACCGCAGGGAGGTGGACAAGGTGGTGTCGAGGATCTCTGCGGGCGTTCCTCAAAGGAGGGCATATGACGAAGCGTTGATCTTCAGTTCTGAGCTGTAGGCTACTAGCGCCACTATTTAAATTGGATAATCCCATTTCGTTCCCACATTGTCTATAGACGTATACATCATATATTTTTCTAGGCAGATAGTTTATATACCTCTGCGATGCCCTGTCCCAGGACAAGTGGAAAGAAGATAGGTGTAGTCCTTGAAGATCAGCCCAATCTCCATAGCCGCCATCGCGTTCGCGTTCGCCGCCGGCCTCGCGCTCGGCTACTACGTCCTGCCGCCCCAGTCCCAGGCCTCAGGCGCCGCGACACCCGCGCAGGGCCAGCCGACGGTCTACTACATTGGATTCACTCTGCCCCTCTCCGGCGAGCTATCATCGATAGGCAAGGTCTGGGAGAAGGTGGTCGACATGGCGATCAACGATTTGAACAACGAAGTCAGGGCGTACGGGTTCAACGTGGAGTTCAGGGCCGTGGTCCTCGACGACGGAACGCAGCTAGACAAGGCGCTGGCGAACGTCCAGACGTTCGCGCAGCAGGGGATAAAAGTTGTAATAGGCCCAGCGGCGAGCTCCCAGGTGAAGGCGGTGAAGGCCTACGCCGATGCGAACAAGATAGTAATAATATCGCCGTCCTCCACCGCCCCCACGCTAGCAATACCTAACGACTTCATATTCAGGACCGTGGGATCGGACGCCCTGCAGGCCAAGGTGCTTGCCACGCTGACGCGTGAGGAGGGCTGCACCAAGGTCGTGGTGTTCCACAGGAACGACGAGTACGGAAACGCGTTCGCCGAGTTCTTCAAGAGGTATTTCCAGGAGCTGAACGGGACCGCGATAGACCTGCCGTACCAGGCCGGGCTCAGCGACTATGCCTCGGAGGTCGCATCGCTCGAGGGCCTCGTGAAGTCCAGCGGCGCCGACGGCGTCGTCTTGATAGCCTTCGACACCGATGGAGCCAACATCCTGGCACACGCCGCCAGCTCTAGCGTGCTCTCGAGCATCAGGTGGTTCCTGTCGGAGGGGCCGCACGGCGCCCAGGAGCTGCTGTCGCCCTCGATAGGCCAGTTCGCCTCCAAGGTGAAGCTCTACGGCACGAGGCCGCTGCTGTCGAACAACCCGCTGTACCAGGAGTTCGTCAGGAGATTCGAGCAGAAGTACGGCACGGAGCCAACAGTCTTCTGCGATAACCTGTACGACGCCGTAATGCTGGCCGGATGGGCAATACTGAGGGCGGGCAAGTACGATGGAGACGCCATAAGGCAAGCGCTCGTGGAGGTTGCGAAGCACTACTACGGCCTCAGCGGCTGGGCGATATTCGACGAGAACGGCGACAAGGCCTACCAGGCCTACGGCGTGTGGGCCATAGTGCCCAAGGGAGGCGGCGGCTACGAGTTCAAGGACGTCGGGCTTTACGAGGGCGGCACCATAACGTTCCTCGAGAGACCTTACGGCTAAACTCCTTTTTTGTGGGGTGGTACGCCCTGTTTGAAGTCCTCGCCGTTCTCTCGAACGTCATCGCTTATGCCTCGTTCTACCTCGTCTTCTCCCTCCCGCTCACGCTCAGCTACAGGACAACGAAGGTGATCAATTTCGCGCACGCCAACTTCATAACGTACGGGGCGTACGTCTCCATCTTCCTCGACAGGCTGCTGGGGCTTAGGTCGCTCGCCCTCTCGCTCGCGGCCGCATTCCTGGTCGCTGGCGCGCTGGCGCTTGTGAGCAACGTCGTGGCCTTCGCCCCCCTGCAGAGGCGGGGGGCTTCGCAGGCCACTATAATGATAGCGTCCATGGGGCTCTGGATAATTTACAGGTACATCTTATACGTTGCATGTGACGTGGCTGGCTCAGCCGCGAGGACGAACTTCGTCTCGTACGGGAGGATCGACTTTGTTGATGTGCCAAAGATCTCGCTCGGACCGCTGGCGCTCGACAAGCCATTGCTTAGTGCTCTACTAACTGCAGCGTTGTCCGTCGGCCTCCTGGCGTCGTTGCTCACGTTGACCAAGCTCGGAAGGGCCATGAGGGCTTTGGCCGACGAGCCCCAGCTCGCCGAGATCTCCGGAGTTCCCAGGAACGCGATCACGGCGCTCACGTGGTTCCTGTGCGGCGGGGTGGCGGGCATGGGGGGCGCTGCGTGGCCCGCCTTCTCCGGCTCCACAACCCCCGAGATCGGCGACTTCGTGATACTGCAGGCGTTCACGGTGGCTTTCATAGGGGGCCTCGTGTCGTTGCCGAGGACGGCCCTGGGAGCGTTCGTGATCTCTGCTGTCGAGAACGTCGGCATAGCGCTCCTGAACTCCACGTTGGGCTTGCCGGTGAGCTATAAGCCCCTCCTGACCTTTACGACCCTGATCGCCGTGCTCGTGGCCTTCCCCCCGCTGGGGGCAGCTGGAGGGCTACCCTACAGGTTCAGGCGAGGTGGCAGGAGATGATCGCGGGCTTCGACCTCGTCAGCTTCCTGGCCAGCTGGACAACGATGTTCGGCATATACGCGATCTTGGCGCTGACGCTGAGCTTCGAGAGCGGAACGGCTGGCGTGGTTAACTTCGGCAAGGTGGCGTTTTACGGCGTTGGGGCGTACGTTGGAGCCCTGGCGTCCACGTACCTCACCTTGCTCCTCGGAAACGTCAACATAACATCGTGCCCTCCCTACAGCGTCTGCGGCGTCAACGCGCTGCTAACGCTGGGTCCCGAGAGGCCGGACCTCTCTCTAGCGCTCATGGTCCTCTCGTTGGTCCTCGCCTTCCTGCTCGCCAGTTCCCTCGGCTACCTGCTCTCGTACCCGATACTGAGGGTTGGGCCGGCGTTCGTGGGGTTCACGCTTCTGAGCTTCGGCGAAATACTAAGGATCTTCTTCACCAACTTCGAACTAGTAGGGGCCAGTGCCGGCCTCATGGCAATCCCAACGCCGTTCAACGCCATACAGGATCCAAGGCTCAGAGATCTCTCGTTCTCGGCCCTGGTGTGGGCAGTGGCGGGGCTAACGTATGTCGTGATCCGGCGGGCTACCTATTCCCCGCTCGGCCGCACGCTGAGGGCCTTGAGAGACGACGAGGTTGCAGCGCTCTGCCTTGGCAAGCACGTCCCGGGGTTCAAGGCCAAGGTGCTCTTCCTGGGCTCCGGCTTCTCCGGCGTGGCCGGTGCGCTCCTCGCCTACTACATGACGGCCGTGAACCCCGGCATGTTCGTCCCCGCCGTCACGTTTGACGTGTGGGCAATGGCGATGCTCGGCGGGATGGGGAACCCCGCCGGCGCCCTCCTGGGAGCAGCCCTTCTCACGCTGGTCGATAGGACTCTCAGGTTCCTGGTGCCGAGAATAGGTGTGAGCTTCACCTCCCCGGACTACCTTAGGTGGATCTTCACGGGGCTGCTGATGATAGTGATCCTCCTCTACAAGCCAAGGGGCATCCTGCCGGAGCGCTCGAGCATCGAGAGGGGCGAGGGGGGATGACGGGGCAAGGCCGCGCGTTGCTCGAGGTGAGAGCTGTCAGCAAGAGCTTCGACAGCGTGAAGGCACTCGAAGATGTGTCAATGGATGTACGCGAGGGCCAAATAGTGGGCCTGATAGGGCCCAACGGCTCGGGCAAGACGACGCTCTTCAACGTGATCACCGGCTTCTACGTGCCGGACTCCGGCGAGGTGTGGTTCAATAACGGGCCCTCGCGCGTCAGGATCGACGGACTGAACCCGAACGAGGTCTTCAACATGGGAATCGTGAGGACGTTCCAAATACCTAGGCTCTTCGGAAGCATGACAGTCCTGGACAACATAATAGTGAGCACCGCGGGCCAGGTCGGCGAGGGCCTCCTGGCGTCACTAAGGCCAGGGAAGTGGAGGCCCCAGGAGTTGGAGCTCAGGAGGAGGGCAATGGAACTGCTGAGGGGGCTCGGCATGGAGGGCCTCGCGCACGTGAGGGCCTCCGAGCTCTCGACCGCCCATGCAAAGATCGTGGAGACCTTAAGAGGGCTCATGAATCCTGCTAAGCTCTACTTGCTCGACGAGCCCGCTGCCGGAGTCGACGTCATCGCCGCAAGGAAGATCTTCGATATGATCAGGAGGCTGAGGGACGAGAGGGGGCTGACGTTCGTAATCGTTGAGCACAGGATAGATCTGCTGCTGGACTACGTCGACTACGTGTACGTCCTGCACAACGGCAGGCTCTTGGCCGAGGGCGAGCCCGGCGAGGTGATCTCGAACCCGAAGGTGATTGAGGCGTACGTAGGTGGTTGAGCCGTGCTGGAAGTGAAGGGCCTCGTGGCTGGCTACGGAAAGATGGTGGTGCTCCACGGCATCGATCTAGCGGTGCAACAGAAGGAGATCGTGGCAGTGTTGGGCCCGAACGGCGCTGGCAAGAGCACGTTGTTCAACTCGATATTTGGGATCGCGACGTTACACGCTGGGATCGTAAAGTTCGGCGACGTCGTGCTGAACGGCAGGAGGCCACATGAGATCGTGAGGCTAGGGCTCTCCTATGCCCCGCAGACTAACAACGTGTTCCCCAACCTCTCCGTGATCGAGAACCTCTTGATGGGGGCATACTACAGGGAGGACGGCGACGTGGAAAGGGACGTGGAGGAGCTCCTCGAGCTATTCCCGGAAATAGCCAGGAGGAGGCATCAGAAGGCGAGAACCCTCAGCGGCGGCGAGAGGCAAATGCTCGCTGTGGCCAGAGCACTCATGTCGAGGCCCAGGCTCCTGCTCCTCGACGAACCCACCGCTGGACTCTCGCCGAAGGCAGCTGCACAACTGATCAGGAAGGTGGCCGAGATCAGGGATCGTGGGGTGTCGGTGATGCTCGCGGAACAGAACGTGAGAAGGGCGCTCGAGATCGCCGACCGTGTCTACGTCATCGTTGGCGGCAGGATCGTGGGGCACTTCAGGGGGGACGAGGCCAGGGCTGAGGACGTTGAGAAGCTGTTCTTCTCGCGCACCTAGCACCGAACCGCCGATACCTACGCGCTTAAGCGAGGGCTAGGAATACCTCATCCCTAGGAGGGTGCGGTGGGGACCTGTAACATCTGCGGATCTAGCTCTAGGCTGATCTCGGGACAGCTCGGAGCCTGCGCCAATTGCATTAGGGCTGGGAGGGCGAAGGATTTGATCCTCGCAAAACATAGAGCGCTGAGGCAGCGCTACAACAAGCCGCACCCCACGCCCGCCGACGGCGAGCTCGCGTGCTGGATCTGCGGAAGGGGCTGCAGGATCGCAGCAGGAGGAATAGGCTACTGCGGTCTCAGGAAGGCTGTCGGCCACTCGATCATGGACGCGCTTGGCCCCCTTGTGGCGCCCGGGCACTACTACTACGACCCCCTCCCGACGAACTGCGTGGCCAACGAGGTGTGTCCGGGGGCCACAGGCGCCGGATATCCCAAGTACGCCCTGAGCCCCCGCGGGGAAATCGGCTACTATAACATAGCGGTGTTCTACGCCTCATGTAACATGAACTGCCTCTACTGCCAGAACTGGGAACACCACGAGTTCCTGGCAAAGGGATGGCCGACGATGACCGTGGAGGAGCTCGCGAGCTCCGTCAACGAAAGAACCACCTGCGTGTGCTTCTTCGGCGGCGACCCCGGGCCGAACGCCCCCCACGCACTGCTGGCGGCCAGGTCGATGGTCGAGAGGGCCAGGCGCCTGGGCCTCAGGGCGTTCAGGGTCTGCTGGGAGACAAATGGCTTGTGGAATCCAGCGCTGCTAAAGGTCGCCACGGAGCTGAGCCTCGAGACCGGGGGCATCGTGAAGATCGACCTGAAAGCCTGGACCCCTGAGGTCTACGAGGCGTTGTGCGGGGTCGAGCCACGCCACGTGGAGCTCATAAGGAGGAACGTGGAGCTGGTGGCGAGCTACTTCGAGAAGAGGCCAGAGGTCCCGCTGCTCGTGGTGTCCCTCCTCCTCGTGCCCGGATACGTGGACGAGGTCGAGATCGAGGGCGTGGCCAGGTTTGTCGCCGGGCTCAACAGGGACATCCCCCTGGTCCTCCTGGGATTCCACCCCGACTTCCAGCTGCGCGACCTCCCGAGGACCAGCTGGAGGCATGTGAAAAGGGCCCTCGAGATCGCTAGGTCGGCGGGCCTGAGGCGCGTGTTCGTCGGAAACGTGTTCATATTAGGCGACGACTACTGAGGGGACAGGCTGCCGACGAAGGTGATGCCGCCCTCGCCAACTGCGTAGAGGCCCTGCTCGAGCCCTTCAACCCTGGCGCCGAGCTCCTTACTGAGCTCCTCGCCCACGGTCACCGAGGAGACGGCCACGAGGCCATTGCCCCTCAACAAGACCATCCTGTAATACTCCTCGAGGGGCGTGCCCTTCTCCACTCCTACAGTGGCTTGGGACGCGAACAGCCTAGCACCCTCGTGGCCGAGTAGCAGGAGAGCCGAGTTGAGCGCGCTGCCCCGCACCACGTAGCCGATCGACGCGCAATATGCCTCGAGGAAGCACTCCTCGAGGCCGCGCCCCGAGCCGGCACACTCGAGCGCGTTCGATACGATGTAGGAGCCCAGCAGCTCGGAATCCACGTGGAGCCACGGCTTGAGGCCGAAGAGGCGGGCGAGGCCGCGCTTGTCAGCCCCGCCGTTGTGGGCAAACCACGCAGTGTACTGGCCCACGTCGTAGAGGAAGGGGTGCAGGAACTCCTCCCCATAGGGCTCGGAGACCGAGGACCTCCTGGAGTGCGCCAACAGGAAGACCAGCTCGTAGCTCGAGAGCCTCCTCGACAATTGCTCAATCAGCCTAGCCGAGGAGCTACTGAACATAGGCTCCAGGGTCCTGTGGTAAATTACCGCAGGCACGTCCCCCCTGAAGCCCACCGCGACAAGGCCCCAGCCGTCCCCGTGCTCTGAGGCCCGCCCTCCCGTGGCCTTGGCGAGGTATGGGTCGTAGGCGCTGGCCCGGGCCAGCGCCTTCAACGCTGCCGAGAGGAGCCCGACCCCCTCGCCACTTGCCACCGCTGCGATGAGCCTGCACATGGCGAGCACACCGGCGACCGCGTAAGATGACGGGCCAACGCACTAAAGCGCGTAGCGTTTGTTTCCCCTGGAAGCCACGACCGCCTGCTGATCTCCAAGCAACCTTTGATCGGCATGTACTGAACCTTTCGATACTTTTGTCACAATTCTATACAAACTGTCCATGACATCTTTAAAAACCCTTCATTACCGTATAGAGAGCCCGGGGTTGACGTGCAAAAGGCCATATACGAAGATGACCCCACGTATAGGAACGCCGTGGAACAGCTGAGGGAGGCCGCGTCGCTGTTGGGGCTCAGCGACGACGTGGTCGAGGTGCTCAGGCACCCCGAGAAGCTAGTCCAGGTCGCGATACCCGTTAAGAGGAGCGATGGGAGGGTCGAGGTCTTCCTCGGCTGGAGGAGCCAGCACAACAGCGCCCTCGGTCCGTACAAGGGAGGCATACGCTACGGCCCCCAGGTGACTGCAGGCGAGGTCGTGGCGCTCTCGATGTGGATGACCTGGAAGAACGCGTTGGCCGGCATACCGTACGGAGGGGGCAAGGGAGGGGTTAGGGTAGATCCCAAGTCCCTCAACCAGTGGGAGCTCGAGCAGCTAAGCAGGAAGTACTTCGCCGCCATAGCGAGGGAGGTGGGGCCCGACGTCGACATACCGGCACCCGACGTCAACACCAACCCGCAGGTCATGGCCTGGTACTTCGACGAGTACAGCAAGATCGCTGGCTACAATGCGTGGGGGGTTGTGACCGCCAAGCCGGTTGAGCTTGGAGGGCTGGCCGCAAGGGTCATATCCACGGGGTACGGCGTGGCGCTGATCGCCAGGGAGGCAGCGAAGAAGGTCCTCGGAGGGTTTGAGGGGAAGACGGTGGCCGTCCACGGCTTCGGAAACGTTGGCTCCTACGCCGCCAAGTACTCTGCCGAGTGGGGCGCCAGGGTCGTGGCAGTCACCGACACGTCGGGCATGGTCTACGACCCCTCGGGGCTCGACATAGACGAGCTTATGAGGGTCAAGGCCGAGACCGGCAAGGTGACCAACTACAGGAAGGGCAATGCGAAGGTCGTCGGGGATCACATGGAAGTCTTCAAGCTCGACGTCGACATATTGATACCCGCGGCAATGGAGAACGTGATAACCGCTGCCAACGCGAACGATGTCAAGGCCAAGGTAATAGTCGAGGGAGCTAATGGGCCCACCACGCCGGATGCCGAGGCCGTGCTCTTCAAGAAGGGCGTCGTCATAGTCCCCGACGTGCTGGCGAACGCCGGCGGCGTCGTCATGAGCTGGATCGAGTGGAGCAACAACAGGATGGGGAACATCCTGACTGACGAGGAAGCGCTCCAGAGGCTTGACAAAATCATGACAAACAACTTCCACAAAGTCTTCAGCGAGTGGCAGAGGAAGTACGCGGACAAGCCAATGAGGATGGCGGCCTACGCGATCGCCGTTGATAGGGTTGTGAAGGCAATGAAGTTGAGGGGCTGGATCTAGCCGCTAACCCGAGGTACCGGCTGGCCTCTGACTCCCCCTTTTTCTAAAGACCACTTGGCCGTCCACCCTCCTGATCTCCTCGACCCTGTGGAACGGTATGGCTGTCCCGCCGACGAATATGTAGCCCCTCCTCACGTCCTCCACCGCTGCAGCCGGGATCGGCTTCAGGATTTCGCCGGCCTCCGTCCTGTGCCTCACGAATATTATGTAGTCCTCCCTCGGGCCTCCGAAGAAGATCTTCCTCAGTGCCTCCTCTATCTCCCCCCTTCTCGCAGGCAGGGCCCCGCCTCACCTCTCTCGATATGCCAGGGCCTTGAGGAGCCATTCGAGGAAGCCCGCGGCCTCCGGATCTAGCCAGCTCATTTGCTCGAGCTCCCCCCTCGCCTCCTCGACGAGCGCTTCTATGAGTTCTAGGTTGTACGAGAGGCTGCCGGACTCCTTGACCGCCATCCTCACCCCCTCAACCTCACTGTCCAGGACCGGCCTCTGGGAGCCATATATGTCGTCCAACATCCTCCTGACTTCGTCGCCGCCCAGCTCGTAGGCCTTCACGACCAGCAGGGTCTTCTTCCTCTCCCTCACGTCGTTGCCGGCGGGCTTGCCCGTGACCGATGGATCCCCATAAAGGCCTATTATGTCGTCCCTCAACTGGAACGCTATGCCGGCGGGGATCGCGTAGCCCGAGAGCGCCTCCACCTCGTCGTCAGAGAACGTCCCCGAGGCCCTGGCTCCGAGCCTCAGCGGCAACTCGACGGTGTACGAGGAGGTCTTGAGCCTGTGAACCATGAGCACGTCCTCCTCCGTCACCTCGCTTAGTCTGGCCCCCGAGAGCCTGACGTCGAGGAACTGGCCGTAGGCCACCAGCCTCAGGCCCCTCGCGTAGTCCTCGATGATCTTTGGAATGCGCGTGGCATCCGCGCAGGAAAGCGCCACGTTGAACACCGCCGCCGACTCGAGGTAGTCCCCAGCCGTTATCGCCTGCGATATGCCGTAATGGGCACAATCAGCCGCGATTCCCGCCTTCCTACACGATTCCCTGAAGGAGACGTGGACCGTGGGGCCGCCCCTCCTAACCTCGTCCTTGTCCATTATGTCGTCATGCACCAATAGATAGCTCTGCAGGAGCTCTATCCCCGCCATGAGCTTCGCGACCCTCGCTGCGTCCCCCCTGCCCCATCCTTTCCCCCAGTACCCTGCCAGTGCCAGCGCCGCCCTCAGCCTCTTGCCGCCCCTCAGCGTGAAGTCCTGCACGACGTCCACCAGTTCCGCGAGCCTCGGGTCGACAGACGAGGCCTCGGCGCGCATGTCCCCGAAGATCCTCGCAAGCTCGTCCTCCACGATCTTGACGGCCCTCGCAAGCACCTCCTCGCCCTTCAAGGCACCCCCAGCCTCGCAGGTTATTTCGGTGGAGAGGAATAAAATAGCGGCAGAGGGCGTGCGCCTTGGCCTTGTTGCAAGTGGCCCTGGACGTGGTAGACCTCAGAAGGGCGCTCGAGATCGCGATGGAAATAGCCGCGGCGACTGGCTGCGAGGGGGTGTGGCTCGAGGCGGGGACGCCGCTCATAAAGAGCTGGGGCGCGCTGGCGATTAAGTTGCTCAAGAACTCGACGGGCTGCTTCGTCGTAGCTGACACAAAGACCGTCGATGCCGCCGAGGTAGAGGTCGAGGCCATGGGGGAGGCCGGGGCGGACGCGGTCACCGTATTGGGCCTGGCGGCCGACGAGACCATTAAGTCCGCCGTCGAAGCCGCGCGAAGGAGGGGCGTGGCCATCATGGTGGACATGATATCCCATCCGGATCCCCTCTCGAGGGCCCTGGAGGTCAGGGCGATGGGCATCGACTACGTGATATATCACGTGGGCATCGACGTGCAGAGGCACAGGGGCATCACGGCCAGGGGGCTCCTGGCGGAGGCCGCAAGGATCAAGCGCGAGGCCGGGCTCAGGATCGCCGTCGCAGGGGGCCTGAAGCTCGACGACCTGGCCGAGGTCGTGAGAGCCGGAGCCGACGTAGCGATAGTGGGCTCAGCGATCACGAGATCCCAGAGGCCAGGCGAGGCCGCCAGGGCGATGCTCGACGAGCTGAGGAGGGCTTCTCAGGCCGCCTCGCCGAGTTAGAACGATGGAGTCCTGATGGCCTTCAGATGCATCCCCGAGTCGATCACCTTGCGGTACCTCTCCTTATGCTCCCTGAGCATCTTCACCAACAATTCGGCCGCTCTCCTCTTGCACTCCCCGCAGAGGATTTTGCCGGTCGTGCACTCCTCGTATATGCTGGCCAGGGCCTTGTCGTCCCTCACCAACAGGAACGCGTAGAGGTCGTACACCGGGCACTTGTGGGGCTCGCCGCCGAGCTTGCGCTGTTCCTCGGCCGTGGCCCTGCCGCCCGTGAAGGCGTTCATAACCTTCCTCGCGGCCACCTCCTCGTCGTCGTCAACGAATATCGCCGAGTCCGGCCTGCTCTTGCTCATCTTGCCCCCGCCGTCCAGCCCCCTCATCAACTTGTGATATATCGAGGCGGGCCTCTCGAGGCCGAGCTCGCCCCTGAACCTCTCCGCGAGGTCCCTGGCTAGCCTGAGGTGCGGGTCCTGGTCGATCCCAACGGGCACGAGCACGTACCTGTAGCCGCCGTAGCTTGGGAGCTGGAGGTGCAGTATGTCTGCCGCCTGCGTCAGCACCGACACTATCTTGCTCGGGCTGAGGTCGCCGTAGATTGCCTCCAGCTCGGCCATCGTGACCTTGCGCGAGAACATCTGTATCAGCCTATAGTAGTTGTCGTCCATGGCCGTCTGGAAGTAGAATTCGGCTCTCGAAGGATCTATCCCCCAGGCTATCGCATGGGCGACTAGCTCGAGCCCGTTCTCTATGGCCTCCTTCCTCTCCTCCCTCCTGACCGAGTACGCCTCGGCGTCCGCCACGGCAAACTTCACGTGGGCGCCCATCTCCTGGAGGAGCCTGAGCTCCTCGAACAGCACAAGCGTTGCGAGGTGCGGCTTCCCGGTTGGCATGACCCCCGTGAGCACGGCGACCTTCTCGCCCCTCCTCAGGGCGCCGAGCCAGGAGTCGAAATCCCTGTGGCCGAATATTATGCCCCTGGTGAACAGGAAGTGCCTCAGCCCGGCCGACTTAACTAACTCGTTTATCGGGGATATCCCGAACTGTTCCATGAGCTCCCCGTACTCGCTGACCGCGTCGAAGCCCCATGGATCTATCCTGGCCACGCCGGCCACCGGGAATCGCGTCGCCCGTAGTCCTCATTATCCCAGGTATGAGGGCTTTTTAACCGTCGATGGACCTCCGAGGATGGCCCGCGAACCCCGCCGAAGTGCCGCGACGTTATAAACCGTCGGGGCCCTGTCTTAGCAAGGAATGCGGCCATGGGCCTCTACGCGCTAATCGAAGTCGAGGGCCCCTCGAGAACGGAGACCAGGCCCCTGAGGCCCCTCTTGCCAATGGAGATGGCCGCGGCCGTGCGGAGAGCCGTCAGCACGGCATTTGAAAGGAGGGGGGCGTTCGCCGTGCCAGTGGGGGACCTGGAGCTCGTGGCGCTGACCAACGGATTGGGGCCCGAGGAACACCTCGAGGCGCTGGCGGAAATCGACTACGCGGTAAACGGGCGAGTGAGAATTGCTGCAACGTGTAAGGACGCGCCGTTGAAGGCCGTGTTAGTCGCTCACCAAAAGCTGCGCTCCAGCGAGGGTAGGCTAATGGTCGAGGAGTGCGAACCCGCGCCATACGTCGTGGCGCACGCGTCCTTCTGGTCTGACGAGCTGCTGGACTACAGCCCCCTGGAGAGGGCCCTCGTGCTAAATGAGATCGCAGACGAGGTCATAGGCGCAGTGATAAAGTCCAACGGAATTCCCTGGAGGCTCTCGGATGGGGTGTTGCTCGCGGTGTTGCCCGAGCGCTTCGAGCAGGTGGTCGAGGCCCTAGCGCGCTACGCCCTCGTGGGCGTCGGTCGCTCCACGAAGTCGCTGGAGGCCCTGGAGCTCTCGGCCAGGGCCCTCTCGAGGCTTGCAAGAGGGCTCGCGAAGGAGAACCCCCTCATCATCTCCTCTTGATCAGGACCAGCTCGACGGTTATTGCGGCGACCGCCGTAAGGAGCTCGGCCAATACCAACAAGTTCGCCAGGCTCGACATCCCGTTGGTGGCTGGCAATGTAAACGTGGCTAGGCCCTGGCCATGACTGGTGGCGTTGCTTGTCAACTGGCCTGACGTCGTTACACAGGTGGGCCAGTTGACGGATAGGGAAATTGTGGCGACCTTCTCGACGCCCCAGCTCGTGACGAATGCCATCGTGATCGAAGCGGCGCCGGCCAGTGCCCCGCTCACGAAGGCTTCCACGGCGAGGACCCCATCGGCTTCGGGCGTCACTTTGGCCGCGAACTCGGCGCCCCCAACGACCAACGTGGCATTCGCGGCGCGGTAGTCGCGGCCGAGCACCGCCAGGCCGTAGTCGATGTTGATGAGCGCTCTCACGAGCACGCCGGGGCCGCTACACGTGGCGTTAACGTAGCCCACGCCCAATCTGGGGGTTCCCAGCGGAAAGATCAGTTGTGTAGATACGTTATCGAGCGTGAAGGCGGCCGAGCCCCCTATCCCCCCGGGGCCCTCAACCGTCACCTCGAGGACATCGCCCCCCGCGATCAAGGCGGGAGGCGAGAACGCCACGGCGCCGTCGCTCGCCAGGCCATCATATATCGGCTTCCCATCAAGCCTGGCGACGACGCGGACCCCAGCCAGGGGCTTGCCGCGCTCGTCTACCAGCTCGATCGAGCCTAACGCCAGCGCTTCCAGCGTCAAGTTCAGCTTGCCGCCGCTCACCTGGGCGACGTATTTGTCGCCGAGCCTGGGAAGCCCCTTCAACGGGATGCTCCTGTTGCCGAGCCAGACCCTGACGTAGTAGAGCCCCTGGCCCGCCAATCCCTCTAGAATTGCCGTGCCGCTCGCGTCGGTCGTTCCGCTCGACGATGAGCCGGTGGAAGGGTTCACGACCTCGACCAGGGCGCCTTGGACTGGGGTGCCCCGTAGATCAGTCACGCGTACTTCGAACTGTTGTCCCAGGGCCGTTGCCAGGGCTAATAGCAATAGCAGGTGCCAGGCCAAGACCTAGCGCCGCCCGCCCGTCCCGTTGTATGGGCGCTCCTATTAACGTTTCCGCGGGAAATCGACGAATCCTCAAGCCTTCGAGGGGATCGCTCTGATGTCCAGGACCACCTGGTACGTCCTCGGGGCTATCATCCTAACGACCCTTCCGAAGAGGACCTCGTGCGACCTGGACAGCCCCGCGAGCCTGGGGAGGGCCGCCTCCTTGGCCCTCTCGACCGGATCCTCGCCCCTTTCGGCCCTCACGTGGAGGTACAGGTGGATGACGCCGCCATCGTCGCGGAGGGCGTCCATGGCATATCTCAGGTACTCCAGCGCTATGTCCGGGTACGGCATGAGCACCCGGTCGCTCGTCCCCTTGAGGCGCGTCTCCACAACCTCGGCGGCATCGCCCAATATGGGCTCGACGACTTCCTGCACCTTGTTCAGCTTCACGTTCTCAACCATGTAGCGGTAGGCGTCCGGGTTGATGTCTATGCTGTAGACCTTCCTCGGCCTTGCGTGCCTCGCTATTATTATGCTGAAGGGGCCGACGCCGGCGAACATGTTGGTCACCACCTCCCCGTCCCTAACGAGTTTGGCGACCCTCAGGTGCTCGTAGCTAAGGGATGGGGATATGTACGCCTTCGTCACGTCGACCTTGAATAGACATCCGTGCTCCTTGTACACGGCCTCGCTCCTCGGCTCGCCGGCCAGGTGCACGTAGGGCCTCAGCCTGTAGGCGCCGCTGACGCCGGGGTACCCGACCCACACGCTCCTGACGTATTTGAGCTCCTGGAGCAACCTCTCGGCCAGGGGCCTGAGCGCCTCGGGCGCGATGCTGGGAGGAGCCCTTATCAGGGCTATGTCGCCTATGAGCTCAACCCTATTCCAGACCGCCGAGGCCAGCTCGGGCGGGAGAACCTCATTCGCCAGCCTTTTCAACAGCTTTCCCCTTCCCAAGCCCGCCACCGTACGCGCACAGGTCCCTGAGGACGCAAGCATCGCACAGCGGCCTCCGTGCCCTGCACGTGGTCCTGCCGTGCTCTATGAGCAGGATGTGCGCTTCGAAGAAGTGCTCGGGGCTGAGGCAACTCGACCACGCGCGCGAGACCTCGTCGTAGTTCCTCGACCTGGCCATGCCCAACCTCTCGGTGACCCTGGCTATGTGTGTGTCGACCGGAAACCTAGGCATGTTGAAGAACATTAGGAGGACCACGTCAGCCGTCTTCTTGCCCACCCCCGGGAGCTCCATGAGCGCCTCCCTCGCCCTCTCGGGAGGCATGGACCTCAGCTTCGAGGCTAGGGCCTCACCGGAGCCGCCGCTCAGAGCCCTCGCGAGCTCTCGCAGGACTCGAGCCCTCCTAACGTGCATGCCAGCCGGCCTGATCAGCTCCGCCACCTCTTCCTCCGGCAACGAGACGAGCCCCTCGGGAGTGATCCTGCCGAGCCTTGCCTTGAGCCTCGCGAGGGCCTTCGAGGCATTCGCGTCGCTAGTGTTCTGCGAGAGCACGACGGCGACTAGGAACTCAAAGAAGTTCCCGGGGTCCGCGCTCGATATTACGAACCTCTCCATGTTTATCGCATAGGCCTTCCTGAGCCTCGCGTAGATCTCGTCACAGGCGCTTCGCACTCCGTCATCCCTCACGAGAGTGGAGTCCAAGGGAAGGAAAATATTTTCACTTACAATGAGTGGAGGTCGCGGTGCGGTGCAACACTTGAGCGCCGAGGAGTACGAGCTACTGAGGACCACGAGGCAGGCGCTGGCGTACGCCACGCTGGCCGTGGTTCAGCTCTTCGCGCAGGTAGCCACTCTCATGTACGTCTCAAGGGTCCTAGGGGCCGGCGGCTATGGCCTGTACACGCTCTCCTTGGTGCCGAGCGCCTTCATGTCCCTCGTGGCAGATCTGGGGATCGACGCAGCGACGTTTAGGTACGCGTCGTCATATAGTGCAAGGGAGCCCGAGAAGCTGGGCGGGTTGTTCAAGGCGTCGCTGGCTGTGAAGTTCCTCCTATCAGCCGTCGCTGCGGCGCCCCTGGTCCTAGCACCGGAGGCCCTGAGCCTTGCGCTGAGCAATAGGCCTGGGCTCGGCGACCTCGTGGCACTCACATCCCTGCTCCTGGTGCTGTCGACGCTCATGAACAACGTGGCGAGCTTTCTCGCGGGAGTTGGCGACGCGTGGGGGAGGTCGTGGACCATTGCGCTGTATTTCTCCTCGCGCTTCGTCCTGGCGGTGATCCTCCTGAGCCTCTCGCCCACTCCCATGAGCGCGCTGCTCGCGTCAACCCTCTGTTACGGCGTGGGGCTAGTCTACGGGCTAGCCCGCGCCAGGAACTACCTTCTCGCTGGTTCCAGGATCCCGGCCGAGGACTTGGGCGAAATGTTCAGGTTCGCGTTGACCATGTACATATTGGGCCTGGGCGGGGCAGTGCTGGGGAGGCTACAACAGTACCTGATATCGCTCTACACCGCACCGCTGGGACTCCTCGGGAACGTCCTGGTCGGCGACTTCAACGCCGCATCTGCATTCCTCGGCGCGATCGGCTCCGTGTACGGCGCGCTTGCCATACCGTTGCTCCCGCTCCTTGCACGCAGGAACAATAGAGGTGGTGTCGAGCTCTCGGCTTTGTTGCTCGAGGCGCTCGCATTCGTCGAGATCCCGATAGCGGTCTATGCAATGGCCTTCTCAAGCGATCTGATAAGGTTGATCTACGGGCCGAGCTACACAAGGGCGCCAGGGTTCTTCCTCCTAATGGCCGTCAGCCTGCTGCTCTCCCCGGCGTCTTCGGTCGTAGGGTATTACTTGCAGGCGATCAACGATCTGAGGGGTATGGCGATTGCGAACGTCGCCACTTTCGCCTCGGGACTCATCCTAGTGCTGGGGCTGGGCTCGATCGCCGGGGTCGCTGGAATAGCTGCCGCCATCGGCCTCTATCAGGTGGTGTACGCGCTCACGCTGGCGGCTTACGCGTCGGCGCGCTATGGGCTGGGCGTGCACAAGCGCAGGCTAGCGACGTACGCTCTCACGTCCGTTGCAACGGTCGGGCTCTCCAGGGCGTTCGTCGATGCCCTTAGCATTGAGTGGAGCCTTGGCAGGATAGTTGCGTCGGCTGCTCTTGCCTACATGCTCTACGCGGTGTTCCTCGGACTACTGAGGGGGATAAGCGAGACCAACGAGTCGCTGATCAGGAAGATGGCGCGCGGGTTGCCTTTGTTGGGTCCCCTGCTAAGCGCCTTCCTATCCGTGTACGAGTACTTCTCCCGACTCTAGCCCTCCCTCCGCTAGAATAGCATGTGGACGTCCACCAACGTTCCCCTCTCGAATCCTTCGACGTCCTCAGGTATGATGACGTAGCCGTCCGACCTGAAGAGGCTGCTTAGCACCCCGCTGCCCCTCAACATGATCGGCTCGGCCTCGAGACCGTCTGCCGCGTTGACCAACTTGACCCTGACGAAGGTCCTGTACCCAGGGCTCCCCGGGAGCCTTCTAGCAAGCCTCGCCCTGACCGTCCTCGGGCGGTGCTCGAGGCCCAGGGACTCGAAAAGCGCCGGCAACAGTATGGCCACGCTCCCGGTCCACGCAGCGACGGGAAAGCCGCTCAGGTGCACCACGACCTTGCCATTGCCCAGACTCGTCGCGGACGTAGGCCTGCCAGGCCTCATGGCGACCCCCCTGAATATCGTGTTAGCCCCGGCGAGCCTCTCGATCGCCTCGAGCACCACATCCCGCGAGCTTGGCCCGGTCCCCCCAGTTGTCACGACGAGGTCGTTTGCGTCGGCTGCTACCTCTATTGCCTTGGCTACGAGCCCGGGGTCGTCGGGCACAATCCCGTGGTAATTGGCCCTTGCGATGCCCGATGCATTAAGCAGTGCAACCACTAGGTAGGCCGTGGAGTTAAACACCGAGTGAGGGCCGAACTCCGCGCCGGGCTCGACTAGCTCTGAGCCCACTGCAACGACGCCGACCCTCAGCCTCCTCAAGACCTTGACCGTGCTCCTGCCAGCGGCGGCGATTGCCGCGACGTGGTACGCCGTGATCATCTGTCCCCTCCTGACCACCACCTCGCCTGCCGCGAAGTCCTCGCCCCTCCTCGAGACGTTGGCCCCAGGGCCAGCGGGACGCCATGCCAGCAATTGCCCGTCCCGGCGCTCGCAGTCCTCGAGCATGAGCACGGCATCCGCGCCGCAGGGCAACGGGTCGCCGGTAGACACCGGCACTGCCTCGCCCTCGCCCAGGCAGCCCCCTCCCTCCCTGATCCTCAGCAACGCCGGGCTGCTCCTGCTAGCGCTTGAGACGTCCGAGCTCCTCACGGCATAGCCGTCGACAGCGCTCCTGTCGAAGGGCGGCGAGTCCCTCAGCGCGGCCACGTCCTCGGCCGATATCCCGCCAAGGGCCTCGAGCAGCTCGACTTCCTCGGCCTCCTGTCTGACAAGTCCCGAGAGGGCCTTGGCGAGCAGCGAGCGCGCCTCGTCGACCCTGACGAAGACGTCGAGGGGCCTGGGCAAGGGACGCCACCGCTTGTAGCGGCCGGAGCCCTACATATAACGTTTTTGAATTCTCGCCATGTTAATTTCCCGGCCGGTGGCCAACTTGCTAGAGAAGGAGGCAATGCTGCTCGACTTATCGTTAGTCCTGGGAGGCCTGGGGGCCCTCTACACTGCCCTGCTGATCGCCGGGCTCACGGCATACGTCGTCTATAGCCCGAGGAGGAGCAAGAGGAGGGCCAATAACGTGGAGATCGTTATGGTCTCCAAGGCCAACGAGAAGGTCAGGAGCAGCCTGCTCGAGGCGGCGAGGTACCATGCCAAGAGGTTCGGCAAGTTGACGGTGGTGATAGACGAGGGGGCCCCGCTGGAGGGGGAGCTCAGGCGCATTCCCGGCGTCGAGGTGATCGTTGTGCCCCAGGGCTACGGCACGGAGCTCGTCGGCAAGGCCAGGGCCCTGAGCTATTTCGTCGACAACTACGCGGAGCGGGATAAGTGGTACGTGTTCATAGACGACGACAACTTCATATTGGACGATTCGTTTCTTTACGAAATCCCATACTACGAGGAAAGGGGTTACGCGGCCGCGAACGGCGTGCTCGTCCCCCGCCCCGGGAGGAACAAGCTAAGCTACGTGATGGATTGGGTCCGGTTCTTCGACGACATAACCATTTACAGGTTCTTCACGGGCCTCCTCGGCAAGCCCCTCCTGGGGCTGCACGGGGAGCTGCTAATAGTTCGGGGCGACGTGCTGAAGGAGCTTGGGTTCAAGTTCAGGAGCATAACAGAGGACTTTAGGTTCGCCTCGGAGCTAGTGAAGAGGGGGTACAAGACCTGGCAGAGCTCCACCAGGGTCTCGATCAGGAGCCCAAACTCCCTTGGAGATCTGATAAAGCAGAGGGGCCGTTGGTTCAGGGGAGTCATGGACGACGTCAAGCAAAGCCCCATGGCGATGAAGCTGGTAGTGATCTTGAGGAGCGTGATCGTTGGGTTCGCAATGTTCTCCTCGTGGCTCATAATGCCCCTCTTGCTAGCGACCGGGATCATCTGGATACTAATACCCACGGGGATCTACTACATGACCGCCTACAGCTACGGGGCGTCGAAGCTCGGCGAACCCCTGTTCGTGTTCGCGATCCCAGTCTTCGGACTCGTCGAGGTGACCTCGAGGCTCTACGGCATCTTCGCCGTGAGCCCCCACGAGTTCGTAGTGATAGACAAGAACTAGGCCGCGCGGCGGCCTGGGGGCGGGCGAAATGCGACGCGGCACCGCCAGGCGGGGGGCGCCGGGCCTGGGCCTCCTGACCGAGAGGGAGTACGAGGTGCTAAGGCTCAGGGCGACGGGGCTCACGCAGAGGGAGGTCGCAGAGAGGTTGGGCATTAGCAGGACCGCGGTGGCCTCGGCCGAGACAAGGGCGAGGAGGGCGCTGAGGATCGCCGAGGAAACGCTCAGGGCTTACCGCTCGGTGTTGATGGCGTTCTCCATGGAGTTCGAAGCCGGTACCCACGTGGCTGAGATCCCGGCTGCTGTCTTCAGGGAGGCGGATAAGGCCGGCATCAAGGTTAGGGCGAATGCTGAGTACATCTTCGGCCTCATAAGGTTCAAGGCCCAGGCAGGCTATCCCAGGCTCAGGAAGGGGCTCAGGGTATTGGTTTATAGGGATGGCGTGATCGACGCCGAAGCCGTCGAGCAACGATAGCCCTCGCGAGCTTAACTTAATAAGGTCCGGCTGGCTAAGGTTAGGACGCCGCCGTAGCTCAGCCCGGCCAGAGCGCCGGACTCATACGGGTGGCGAACGCCGAAGCCGTCCCCCAGGGGGAGATCCGGTTGTCCCGGGTTCAAATCCCGGCGGCGGCAATCCCCTCACTCGCCGAACGCCCTGTCCCCGGCGTCGCCTAGGCCAGGCACGATGTAGCCCCTGTCGTCGAGGAGCGGATCCACGGACGCTACATACATCTTCACGTCGATCCCTAGCTCCTCGCTGATCCTCCGGATCCTCTCGACGGCCAGGGGAGTGGCGATCGCGCCGGCCGCCATGAACCTCCTCGGCCTCCCGAACTCGAGCGCCTTCCTCAGCACAGCCCTCGTGGTCGATGCCGTGGCGATCATGGGATCGCTCACTATGACTGTCGTCTCGCCGTCTATCCTGGGTATCCTGGCATATGATATTTCCACGTCGAACCAGCCATCTTTCATGCCCTTCTCCTCGAGCCTCCTCGCCGAGACCACCCCCTGCTTCGCGTTGTAGAAGACCTTTATGAGGCCCTCCGTCAGGGGCATGCCAGCCCTCAGCACGGTCACTATCACGACCTTGTCGAAGTTCTTGAACCTTACACCCTTGGCCCTCACGCCGAGGGGCGTCTCCACTAGCACCTCCTCGACCTCGAAGTCCTTAACCATCTCGAGCCCTAACGCCCTACCGAGCCTGACAAGGCCCTTCCTGAACTCTATCTGGCCGGTCCTCCGATCCCTGAGCTGGGTGAGCACGACCTGCACGTATGGGTGGTCGACTACCTTGAGCTCGAACACGAAGCCCGCTTAGTCCTAGCCCCTGTCCCCCTAAAAAGCGCGGTCCTGTGCAACGAGCTCCTACTCGACCCGGTCGTACCTCCTCAGCGACTCTAGCATCCTGAGCGGATCTAAGTACAGCTCGGTGGCCCCGATTTCCCTGATCACTTCCATGGCACTTGCCGCCAGATCCCCTCCCATTTTCTTTGCCAGCGAGTAAAGGGTCTCGCTGAACGACCACGGATAGTATATCCAGACCCACTCGTCGAACTTCTTGACGTAGAAGTCGGGCACGAACGAGCTGGTGGCCTTGTAGTGTAGGACGGCTGTCTTGACGAGGCGCGGGCCCCTCTCCCGGACGAGCCCAACGACCTTTGCCATGGTGGCGCCCGTGTCCACCACCTCGTCGACTACCAGCACGCTCTTGCCGGAGAGCTCCAGCCTTTCGTGGATCGATACCTCGGGCTCGCTCCTCGTCCTGGCCCCAACGCCCCACAGCCTAGAGCGCAGTACCACGAGCTCGTCGACCGCGAGGACGTCGCTAATTATTCTCGCTGGCACTAGGCCGCCGCGCGATATTGCTACTATGGTGTCGAACTCCAGGCCTGAGTCGAGCAGGATCGAGGCCAGCCTGTAGCACTGCTCCAGTGCCTCGCTCCAGGGTATGTAGAGGATCTTCATGCCGAGCGCGCGCCCCTGCCCTGGCCGTCCCATGCCTCTCGCCTAACACGGTTCTATGGTGCTGGGGGGCTTCGAAGCGATCGCATAGGCTACCATCGTGACGTCGTCTATTGATGCCGCGATCCTCCTCGACATTTCGTCCAGGACCTCATAGGGGAGCCTGGCGTAGTCCGCTGTCATTGCATCCTGACTCTCCACGACCCTGACGATGACTACGTAGCCGTGCTTCCTCGCGTCGCCCTTCACTCCGACCCACTTATCGTCGCCGACCACTGCGAAGGCCTGCCAGACGCTGTCGTAGAGCTCGTGCTCGCGGAGCACGTCCTCGATAACTTTCGACGCCCTCCTGCAGATCTCGAGCTTCTTGCGCGAGAACGGCCCCAGGATCCTGGCAGCGAGGCCGGGGCCGGGGAACGGGTGCCTCTTGACGAAGTACTCGGGAAGTCCCAGCAGCCTGGCCAGAGCCCTGACCTCGTCCTTGTAGAGGAGCCTGAGGGGCTCCACGACCCTGTACTTCCCCCTGAACCACCCGGGGAGGCCTGCCACGTTGTGGTGCGCCTTGATTCTGTCGGCAACGAGCGTGGCGCCGCTCTCCACCACGTCGGGATAAGTTGTTCCCTGTACGAAGGTCCTTGCCCCGAGCTCTTCCATGACCTCGTCGAAGACCTTGGCGAACTCCTCGCCTATGATGAGCCTTCTCGCCTCGCAATCGGCAATCCCCTCCAGCCTCGCTAGGAACCTCTCCTGCGCGTCTATCGTGATCGGCTCGAGCCCTGCCCTCCTTAGGTGTTCAACGACCTCCTCCGGCTCCCCTTCCCTGAAGAGGCCGTGATCCACAAAGACCGGCACGAGCCTGTCCCCCACGACTTTCTTGGCCAGCGCTGCAGCGACCGTGGAGTCTATGCCGCCACTAACGGCGGCGACGACCTTTCCATCTCCGAGCTCCTCGGCGAGGCCCTCGAGCAGCGCCCCATAGTACTGCGAGGGGGTCCAGAGGCGGGCTGCCTGCGAGAGGTCCAGGAAGTTGTTGATGAGGAGCTGTCCCTTCGGCGTGTGAGCTACCTCGGGATGGAACTGCACCCCGTAAATCTTCCTGCTGCCAACCTCGGCCGAGAACGCTGCCACGCAGCCGTTCTCGGATATCGCGAGCAGCCTGGCCGCACTCGGCAGTGTGTCGACGCAGTCCCCGTGGCTCATCCAGACGGCCTCCTCGGGACCCCATCCCCTGAAAATTGGGTCGTCCGCTAGGAGCCTCACCCTCGTCCTGCCGTACTCGCTGCAACCCCTCCTCACGCTACCCCCCAACGCCACGGCGAGCAGCTGATGACCGTAGCATATGCCGAGGATCGGCGCCCCTCCGGGGCCGTCGATCAGCCTCCTCACGAATTCCACGGCCTCCTTGCCGGTATCTAGCACACCTCTGTGGCTGCCCGAGAGCACTATTGCCGAGTAGCCGCGCAGATCGAGCTCCAGTATCTCATAGTACGGCCTGATCTCCGAGAAAACGTGCGCCTCCCTGACTCTCCTAGCTATCAGGTGGGCGTACTGGCCACCAAAGTCGACGACGAGCACTGATCCGCCTGGGACTAGGGGGGCCGTAGCCATGTGCTCCGCTATCTAATGTGCCCCCTAAAATTTTGCCTGTCGAGCGCCTGCTGAGCCCGAGGCCGGCACTAGGCGTCGGGCCTGGGCGGCGTCACGCCTGCCTGCCCCTGGTACTTGCCCTGGTATGGCCTGTAGACCGGGCTGCTGGTCCTCAGGAATACCACGTGAAGGAACCTCTGCCCCGGGTACACCTTGACCGGGTGGGGACCCCCTATGATCTCGATCGTCACGTTCCCCTTGAAGCCAGCGTCTATGACCGTTGGAGGTATGTAGAGCGATGCCCTGGCAAACGTGCTCCTGAGGTTCACGAGGCCCACCAGGTCGTGCGGCAGCTCGACCCACTCCAGTGTCGTCGCCAGCACGTGCTCGCGCGGCCCGATCACGAAGCCCTCCTCCCCCGCCTCAGAGCACTCGAGCGCCTCCGAGACGTTCATCGATCTCGTGTCGATCAGGACGCCGTTGCCCTTGAACCTGCAGAACCCGTTCCCGAACCTCAGGTCGACGCCGTTCTCCCTCACGGTGTCCTCAAACAACGGCCTAATAACCAGGAGGCCCTTCTCGAGGTAGACCTTGATGTCCCAGTCGCTGAGTATCAAGGGCGAGCCCCAGGGGCACATAGGCGGGGCGAGCCCCTTAAAGGGGATGACCCGTGAGCCCCATTTCCAAGGCCTTGGACCGTCCTCGACGGGCAAGCCGCGATGATGTGTTTTGCTTCATAGATCGTCCGCGAGCCGGGGACTTCGATCCCGCCCCGTTGGCCAGGCCGCAGCGGGGCCGCTGGGATCTGAACTCACGCACTGGGCGAGCAGAAACAATAGCATAGCCATACTGTATGAACGGCCAACCATAATGAGTGCTACATGCCTTAGTCATAGCCATTGTATCAGTGCGGAATGAGGCCTTAGGATGCGGTTGGAACGCTGCAACCTCGATGTCGTCTGAGCTCCGGGCAGGCGAGTCTTTGGCTTTTACGAGCATTCCTTTAGTAAGCTTCCTAGGCCGGCACTTGAAAAGCTTCCAGAATTTAGAGAACAGCGACCTTATCTTTTCCTTGTCAAGCCAAGGTGTAATAGTGTATTACAATTATTATAGTGGTGTGAGTCCCATAGGAAGGTGCTCAGAATTCATCAGAATTCATAACTAGGGTTGGTGGGAAGAAAAAGCAAAAGCTCTACTTATGAACGCGTTGAGCTGCTATGTCACTTCGATTAGCTCGTCCTGCGGGATGAACCTTCTATACCACTTTTCCATCGTTAGGCTATCGGTGATGTGTATCTCAAGTGGAATTTCAAGGAACCTCCTCCTTAGGGCGGCTTTCACCCCGTCCACGTCTAGGTTCCCCATCTGATTAACCACTATCAGAACGTCTATGTCACTGCCGTGAACGCGTTTCCCCCGGACTACTGAGCCAAAGAGGAAGATTTGGGCGCCTGGAACAATCCTCTTAACTTCGGCTTTCAACTCTTTCAACGTCCTCTCCAAATTCTTGTAGACCTCTTCCAGCCTCCTGTACTCTTCGACATATACTTCAAATTCCTTCGACAATTCTTTGGAACACCTCTTTAACGAACCTGTACAAAGCCCTTGCCTCGACCTCAGCGTATCTCCTAGGCAAATACCTCGAGCCTATATAAGCATCTTCAAGCTTCGTCAGCAAAATGAAGTATTCCTCGCGTTCGATTAGAGTTCTCACATTCGGTTCGATTTGAGCTAATATGTTGATGAGCCTTGTCAAGGAGTGGATCCTTGGATATGTTGCCGTCTTAACGAGTAGTTTGTATTTCAATATTAGCTGACAATACTGCTCAAGATTAAACACGGCCAAATCATAGTAGCCACGGCCGATCAGGTACTCGGCGTTCTCAAGGAACATGTGCGCACGTTCACGTAAAATCTCGGCCTCTTCAAAGGACATCCAAAACATTCCCTACATAGACACGGCGTCCCGAAAATATATCGTTTAGTTTGTTCGGCCTCGCGCTTCATAGAAGGGGTTGCCCAGTGGGGCCGCCGGGATTTGAACCCGGGGTCACGGGGGCCCAAGCCCCGCATCCTGGCCAGGCTAGACTACGGCCCCCGTGTGCCCTAGGGCCCCTCCTCCCAAATAAGGGTGTGCGCCTGCTAGCCCTGGGGCTGCAAAAGCCTCTCGAAAGTGGTCTTGCCCTTGCTGACCGGGTAGGTCTCGGGCTCGACCCTCACTATGATGGGCTCCCTGATCTTGGCCGCGTGCGACTTTACTAGCGCCCAGCCCGGCGGCAACACCCTAACCTTCCTCGCTATCGGCCCCATGATCTCCTCGATCCTATCGAGGTCCACGTCCTCGACCCTGTGGGCTATTATGTTCTGGCCCATCTGCGTGGTGATGGTCTTTGAGATGAGGCTCGGCCTCTGCGTGGCAACGAAGAGCGTCACGCCGTTCCTTGCCCCTGTGGTGGCCAGGAGGTTCAGGAGCTCGCCGAGGTCCCTTGCCTTGGGGCTGAGCTCTATTCCCCCCTTCTCGGGCGCGAAGAGGTGTGCCTCGTCTATAGCCACCACGCAGCCGAACCTCTCGTTCTTCAGAGCCTCGTCGTACACCATCCTCAGCAGGTTCGCGAGGAACTCAAATGCAAGGCCGAAGTCCCTAGTGGCCGATAAATCTATGTGCACAACGGTCCTGGCCTTCAGCTCCTCGAGGACCTCCTTGGGTCCGTAGGCGTGCCCGTGCTCCCTCCTGGCATGCCTCTGCCTCCACCTGGCAAACCTCTGCTGCACCTCTGTCCAGTGCTGCGGATCGGCGCTCTTCAGCGCCGCCAACACGTGCCTCTCGACGAAGTCCGGCTCGAGCCTCAGTGTGCCAAGATCCCTGGCCACGCTTTCCACGGCACTCCTGAGGGCCTTTGCAGCCGACGACCTCATGTCGGGGAACCCCAACTCCCTCTTGAGCCTCTCGAAGTACATGTCAACGTCGACGAAGTCGACGGAGGATATGGCATCGGCGGATATCGATACGTAGCCGTCCTCGCCAGCCGTCTCCACGAGCTCCCTGGACCCGTACTCGCCGTCCTTGTCTATTATCAGCACATGCGGGCTGCCCCCCGCCTCCTTCAGCGCCCTTATGAGCCTCACAATTATAGAGAGCATTGTCGTGGTCTTCCCCGTGCCCACCCCGCCAACCACGAGGAGGCCCTGCCTCAGCAACCTACTCGCGTCGAGGACCAGCCTGTGCTTCCAGCTTGGGTACAGCGACCCGATCAGCACGCCGACCCCGCTCGGCCTCAGGAGGGCGTCTATGAGCTCTGGCCTCGGCCGGTAGACCTTGGAGAACGGCCTAACATGCTCTATGAGCATGTAGAGCTCGCCGATGTTCGGCGAACTGCCTTGGAGGGCCACATCGGCGTAGCCTATCTGCCTGGCCCTTGCCCTCGGGTAGTCCCTCGTGGGGTCGACAAGCTGCACTCCCATCTTCGCCAGATCCTCCTCGTAGTCCCTGGCCTTCCTCTTCAGCGGGACCTCTGTCACCTGGTAGAACACGAGGGCGCCCTGCCTCGACGGATGTTCTATGGCCACTATGTCGCCGATCTCGACCCTTTCGCCCTGCTTCACAGTAAACGTGATCTCGTCCGGCTCGTAGACGCCGTCCTCCGAGAAGATGAAGCCCACTTCGGCCTCGAAAGGCTCGGGAACCTCCATCAGATCCCACCGTACTCGGGCATGAGCGGTGCTATGGCCGAGGGATCGCTTGGCAACGTCTTGACCACGCTGTAGTGGAGCGCGTCCTCGTAGAGCTGCCTTATCAGCTCCCTGGTGATCTTCACCTCCTCATCGGCCTTGGCCACGGCGAACGGAATTCCGTCGCGAGTCCTCGTGGCGTACAGGAAGTTCAAGATCGGGCCATAATCTCTCGAGACGTTTCCGAAGTCCACCCTGAACGGCGGCAGCTGGGGGGATGTCTTAAGGAACGTGAACTTCAGGTCAAGTGCCTCCACGAGCTCCCTGACCTCCCTGTCGTGGAACACCTGGGCCCCGAAGACCTCGGGAGCAAGGTGGTAGGGCGGGTTGGGAAAGTACTCGCCCTCCCCGAGCAGGCCAGCCAGGATCACGTGGTCGTACTCCTCCTCGCCCCCAAAGACCTTGTGGAGGAACTTGGACCTGGGCCTCTTCACGAAGCCTATCACCGTCGTCCTCGTCCCCCTGGACCTCGAGTGCAGCTCGCGGACCGCTCTCCTGTACCTCTCCAGGGCCCTCGCCTCCTCCTCGGGGAGCTCTCTCCCAGCTATCACGGCATAGGGTATGAGGGGCCCGTCCACCACAAGCAGGTCGAGCCCCTCCTCGAGGAGCTTGAGCGCGAGCTCGAACACCATTGCCTCCCTAACCCTGTCCGCCACCCTCTGCACGATCAGCGGGTCCTCGTAGCGCGACAGCTCACTTGGATCCTCGGGCAGGAGCTCTGGCTCGGCGGCGATCCTCCTGGCCACGCGGGGCCACTCGAAGACAATGCCAACTGCTGCCGCAATTCCCACGTAGCCCGCGCTGAGGCGCAGCAAGTTGCTGCCGCCGTCCACCACTCCGATCCTTCTCGGCCAGTCCTGGCGCGTCGCCGGCGAGCACGTCCCCCCGCCGACGACCGGCCTCGCCCGCCTCCTACTAGTCCCCTTGGCCGCTAGCGCCTCAAAGTACTTGTACAACTTGTCCCTGATCTTCATCACGAGGAAAGGATCTACGTGGTACTCCTCTGATAGCGAACTCGGCACGCGTACCACTCCACTGTAAAGCCTAGTTTATAAGTTGCAAAGGAAACTATTATCCTTTGCCAAGAGATCGCTTGCCAGCGCCGCAGGCCCGAGCACGCGGAGGTGGTGCGATGTCCAACGTCGAGCGCGAGGGCCCGCTCCCGTGGGTGCTCCCCTTCAACGCCCAGGTTAGGGACGTGATCTACTCCTACATAGACTACATTAAGGGCGTCGAAGACCTGGTCATAGACAGCTGGCCGCTCCAGAGGCTGAGGTACGTGCAGCAGCTCCAGGCTGCCCACTTCGTCTACCCCAGCGCCACCCATAGCAGGTTCAGCCACAGCCTCGGGGTCATGCACGTGTCGGGCAGGTACGCATCCCAAATGATCAAGAGCGCGCTGGAGGCCCTCCCGGCGAGCTCGAGGTTCCTCCAGGAGATAAGGGGGCACGTGAGGGAGCTGGTGCTGGCTGCCAGGCTCCTCGGCCTACTGCACGACATCGGCCACGGCCCCTTCAGCCACGCCTTCGACACGTACGTGTACAAGACCAGGAAGTTCCTCAACTACGTGGTCGGCAACCACGAAATAGTCGGCTACCTGATCTACAGGGATTACCTGAGGGAGGTCATAGGGAAAGGCCTCTCCGAGGGCGCGAAGTACCTGGGGATAGACCCGGAATACGTGTTGGAGGTGCTCGACGAGGGCATGAAGCCTCCGCCGGGGATGAGGGAGTACACCGAGCTGACCTCGAGGAACGTGTTAGGCCCCGACGACTTCTTCTATCCGACGCCCGACAAGGGGGTCAAGACCCTCATCAGGCTGATAGTCAGGGACTACGTCTACACCAGCGACATCATCGACTACCTCAGGAGGGACAGCTACTATACGGGCCTGGCAATAGGGGGCATAAACGAGGAGTGGATCATAAGGAACACGTTCACCGTCGAGTACCAGGGCCTGTTGACCCTCGCCCTGTCCACTAAGGCGATCGACGACCTTCGCAGGCTGCTGGAGGCGAGGAAGCTGATGTACAAAAATGTCTACTTCCACCACGTCAACATCGCGTTCGTGGAGACGCTCGGCAGGCTGTTCGACTGCCTCAAGAGCTTCATAGCCGGCGTGCTCGAGGACATGTTCAGCGACCCAGCGAAGCTCTCCAAGTACGTGGCGCTCACGGACGCCAGCGTCTATGGGCTGCTGAGCTCGGCTGGAGTGAGCGGGAAATTAGAATGCGAAGACGAGGAGTTCGCGAGGAAGGCCCTCGAGAGCGTGCTCATGAGGAGGAAGCCGTTGTGGAAGATGGTGCACAGGATCTCGGCGGACCTAAGGGATGTACGAACTCTCTTCAGCGCACGCTTCGGCGAGCAGCTACAGGCGAAGTTCAAGGAGGAGGTGGTCAAGGAGGTGTCCAGCGCGCTCGCCGGCAAGGGAATAGACGAGAAGGACGTGCTAGTGCTCATAAACAAAGTGGACGTGTATCCATCGTCGTCGTCCGAGATCGTCAGGTTCCTGTTGCTGACAAACCTGAAGGACAACAAGCCGCTGGGCTTTCGCGAGGAAGAGCTCCAATCGTTTGCCATCAGAAATGGCCTCATATCCGAGGTTCTTCTCACGCTATACATCGACAGGTCGAAGTACTCGTCGCTTAGCGAGCAGGAGGTCGCGAGGGCCAGGGATGCGTTCGAGAGCGTGGCAAGGGACCTGGCGCGGGAGGCGGGGAGGGAGGCGCCGGAGACGAGCTGAGGCCGTCTCAGTAGGGCGGCTTGAGCCCCCTCGGCCTCACCAGCCTCGGCAGGGCCCTCTTGTGCTCCGACGACTTGACCATGCCCATGACCTTGTCGACCACCTCCGCCCTCAGGCCCGTGAACTTCAGGACCTCCTCGCGTCCCATTCCCAGGTCGAAGAATGCGTACAGCACGAGGTCTATTTCCTCGTAGCTGATCCCCAGCTCCCCCTCCGCCGTGTGGCCTGGCCAGAGGCCAGGACTGCTCGGCTTCTCGACGATGTCGCGTGGCAGGCCAAGGTACCTGCCCAGCGCCCTGACCTGGGTCTTGTAGAGGGAGCCTATGGGAAGTATGTCGGCCGCCCCATCGCCATATTTCGTGAAGTAACCTATCAGCAGCTCGCTCTTGTCGCTCGTGCCAGCCACCAGCCCTTGGAGCTTGTTGGCGAAGTAGTACAAGACCGCCATGCGGATCCTGGCCCTCACGTTGCCTATGGCGAGGCCCTCTCCCCAGTCCCCAAGGACGTCCTTAAACGAGTCCACGATCTTGTCTATGAACACGACCCTGTGGCCTATCCCGAGCTCGCGCGCGAGCGAGACCGCCATTGAAACTTCCTCGTCGCTGTTGACCCTGCTGTCCGGCATTATGAGCGCCACGACGTTCTCCGGCCCCACTGCCCTAGTGAGCAGCGCAGCCGTGACGGAGGAGTCCACGCCCCCGCTGAGCCCCATTACGTACGTGCGCCTTCCGGCCTCCCGGGCATATGCCTCCAGCGCGCTGATGATGTCGTTGGCTATGCCGGCGAAATCCAACGAGATCAATTGGTCGACGGACATGTCAGAGCCCCACGAGCTCCTTCCCCCACCATCACCTACTTAATCCTCGCCTCAGATATATCACTGGGTGGGAGGCTGGCCCGGGCGCCCCACCCGAGGCTCGGCAAGCCGCGCAGGGTGGACCACTACCGGTGGCTGAGAAGCGATGGTTCGCCTAACTTCTCGGAGCACGTGTACAAGGACTTCACAGAGCTCGAGCTCTTGGCGAGGAGGCCCGCGATAACGGTTTGGCCATCCTCAACGATCCTGAACGCCCTCGAAACGATGACGAAGTACTACAGGAGCCTCCTAGTGGCTCGGGGGCCGAGGCTAGAGGGGCTCCTACTCTCCACTCACCTAGTCAACTACCTGGGAGGCGGAGAGCTCCACGAAATAGTGGCGAGGAGGCACAACTACAACATCTTCTCGGCCCTAGAGAAGGAGGTCGTGTCGAGCATCATGGAGAGGAGGCCGGCGGTGGCCAGCACCCGCGACAAGTTCGTAGACGCGCTCGCCACCATGGCTGTAACAGGCTACGGGATCCTGCCAGTCGTCGACGAAGATGGAAACATCTACGGAGTTCTCACGGAGCACGACGTGCTGAGGTACCTGGCCAAGGCAGTCCCGCGAGGGCTCGGCATAAGGGCTACGGAGGCCATGTCGTCCCCCGTGTTCACGGTAGAGGCCAAGGCCACGTTGGCCGAGGCCATGAGGAGGATGATCGCTATGGGCTTCAGGAGGCTCCCCGTTCTCGAGGATAACGAGGTCGTCGGCATGTTAACGTCCATGGACGTCGTCAGGTACTTCGGCTCGCACCGCGCCTTCGAGGCGACGCAGAGCGGCGACATCAGGGAGGCCACGTCCGTGAAGGTCGAGGAGCTGATGACGAGGGATCTCGCCTACGTGCGCGACGACGCCGACCTGGGCGACGCAGTCGCAAAGATGCTGGAGAGGGGCGTCAGTAGCGTGCTAGTGGTGGGGGACAGCATGGAGCTCAAGGGCATAATAACCGAGAGGGACGTCATCTACTTCCTCGCCTCAAGGCCCATCGCCTGACCGTTCCTCTGCCCCGCTTTTTGGATCAGGCACGTGCCCCCTTGAGAAGGCGCGCGATCCTTAATGAGGAGCTCAGCAGAACCAGCGCGCTCCCCACGGCGTACCCGCCCCCCGAGGGGGCTGAGAGCACCACCATTGCGAGAAGCAATGCCACCTTCGTCTCCTCCCTGCCCGCCAACACTTCCTCGAAGCCCAGCGCCATCACGACCGCGCCCGCAAGCGCTCCGGCGAGGCCCGCGTAGGCTATGAACTTGCCTGCGAGCTCGACTAAGAGCATTGTCAGGGGCGTCTGCGGCACCGCGGCAAACGCCAGCTGCATCCCAGCCATGTTTAGCAGAGCGCCAGCCGACATCAGCAGGCCTCCGATCAGCAGCAGCGGATCGACGTCGCGCGGGCCAGCCAAGCGCTTCACTCGGTTGACACGATCTTCAGGCCGGCCGTGGAGGCGAAGTAGCTCATGCCCACGTGGAGGAGGAAGCCCGCGTCGATGACGGGGATCTCGCCCCTGAACGCCCCCTCGCTGTAGCTCGCGTCCAGCACCTCGCCCACGAACAGCGTGTGATCTCCGTAATCCCTCCTGTCGACGACCCTGCACTCGAGGTTAGCAAGCGCTTCCCTCACGATCGGAGTTCCGACTGCCTTGCCCTTCGCAAACGACAGGCCCAGGCGCTCCAGCTTGTCCGGCCCGCTCTCGGTCCCAGCAATCCACACGTCCCTCAACATCTCGGCGCTCGGAACAGCCACGACGAACTCGCCGTACTTGCTCACCAGCTTATGCGTGTACCTCTTCGGAGCTATGGCGACTCCCACGAGGAATGGCTTGGATGATATGGGCGTCACCCAGTCAGCAGCCATGACGTTAACCTCCTCGCCGAGCCTCCCGCTAACGATCAGGTACACCCTCATGGGGTAAAGCAGCCTGTAGGTCGCCGCCAAGCCAGTGCACCAAAGCCCTATTGTCCGCGCTCGTTATATAAAGAGCTGGCTCGGCTCCTGCTTGGCCTGTGGAATCACGGGGAACTCCTCGTTGAATGCCGAGACGACCGTGAAGTACGCGTTGAGGACCCTGACGACGTTCCTCACGAACTCCCCCTTCCTCCCCTCCCGCACTTCTTCCTCGAACACCCCCAGGGCTATCGTGATCGTCTGCGGGTCCACGAAGCTGGGCTGGATCGTGAGCTGGCAATCGTTGCACACCGAGAGGACCATGTGGGCCAGCCTCGAGGTGAACCTGAGCACATCCTGTTGGCTCTTCGTCGAGAGCCACTTCCTGTGCTCCGGCGACACCGTCACGCCGAGGAAGATGACGAACCTATCGGGCCTGTCCGCCGGTTTCATGACCTTGAAGTTTATGTTCGGCGGAAGTGGGGTGTTCACGTCGAGCCCCCAAGCTATCCTCAGCTCGGGAGGGGCCTCGAGCCTCCTCACGATGAAGCCCTCCTCGACGAGCCACCTGTTGATTAGCTCCTCGGGCTTGGCCGTCAACCCCCGCACCCGCTCGCTTTTGTTATAATATAGGAGTAATAAACGTTCTTAACACTGAAATTGTCGAAGGCCTGCTATCGGAGCCTCGCCAGGACGTAGGCCGAGGCTGCAAGGGCCCCAAAGGCCATTAGCGCTGGTAGCAGGGCCCCCCTGATTGCCGAGAGCGCGAGCGCTAGGAGCGAGAGGGCCAACAGGGCTACGGCCTGAGGAGGGGTCCCCCCGATCTCTGCCGAACCCTTCGGCGTGATCCTGTAGGGGATCCTGAACCCCACTAGCGCTGCCAACACGTATGGCACTATCCACACGCTGACCAGCAACGAGATCGCCGAGGACCTGCCGGATAGGAATATGGCGTGCCTCCCCAGCCGCCTGCCCTTGGCGAACTTCCCAACGCAGAGGCCCTCGGCTCCCATGGCAACGGCGAATATCGCGAGTTGCGGCAACGCGCTCCCAAGACCGAAGGGGAACAGCGGGGAGAGCAGGACGAGCAACCAGCCCAGCCCTATCGCGGCAACCAGAATTGGCTGCGCCAAGTAGAACAGCGCCTCGAGCCTGACCAGCGGGGGAAGGGGGGAACGCAATAGGTCGCCGCCGAACCTCAACAGGACGTCGGTCGTGCCGTAAGCCCACCTGGCCTGCTGGATCATGAACGAGCTAACCGTTGATGGGGTTGAGACCCTCACCTCGCCCACGACTTGCGGCATCACGCCTCGCTTGGCGAGCTGCGTGCCAAGCCACATGTCGTCCTGTATGACGTCCGTCCTGTAGGGGCCGATCGCGTCCATCACCTTCCTCGTCAACGTAGTGCCGCTGCCGAGCGGGTAGACGAAGAGGCCAGCCCGCGACCTTAGATCGTAGAGGAGCCAACTGCCGTAGTCGACCATGAAGCCTATGGCCTCAGCGGACCTGCCGGCCCCGTGCGCCGCGCGCCATGCCGACACGCAAACCAGGTCGCAGGCCCTCGCGCCCTCGAGCGCCTCGGGCATGGGCACGCTGTCCACGTCGAGCAACATGGCCCTCTCGCAGCCACACGAGGCCATTCCGAAGTTTATGGCGCCGTTCCTGCCCCCAACGGGCCTCTCCCTCCTCGCGAGCTCCACGGCGAGGCCGCGCTCCCTGTGCCTCTCCACGACCTCCGAGACCGCCCTGTAAAGGACTTCGTCGCTGTAATCGGCGACCAGGAGTATTCTAGGGGCGCGCGAACGGGCCCTTCTAGAGGACTCCTCTATGCCGAGCAGGTAGCTCTCGACGACGTCGGGCGGCTCGTCCCTTATCGGCGTCAATATCACGAGATCGTCGCTCGGCGCGCCCAGGGCTCCGCCGCCACGTCCTCGACCTCTGGCCCCCAGCGCTAGCAACGCCACGTGGTACGCCGCAAGGGCTGCGCTGCCGACGGCCACGAGCCACATGCCAGTAGCGAACACTTCCCGACCCCCTTCAAAAGGACCGGGGACAGCAAGAAAAGTGAGACGGCATGGGCCCGCGGGGACTCGAACCCCGGACCTCCGCCTCTCCCAGCCGGGCTTGTAAGGGCGGCGTCCTAACCAGGCTAGACGACGGGCCCCAGGAACCTCAAGAAAGAGGGGGCTTATAACTAATGGTCGCGCGACCAGGGCTCCCAGATGGGAAGAAGCGAAAATGGAGGAGTTCGGGGCGAGGCTTCAGTTGTTTAAAAAAGAAAAAAGTTGTACGGAGATCGCCAGCGCTTAGCCAGCGAGCTTCCTGTGTAGCAACACGATCTCGTAGAGCGCGGCAGCGGCGGCGATCGCCGCTATTATTATGGCGACGATGACGTAGTTGCTGACGGTGCTAACGGAGCCCTGCACGCTGCTGATCTGGCTGCTCAGGCTGTTGGCAGCGCTGGATATCTGGCCGCTGAGCGCGTTGGAAGTCGACGATATCTGGCCGCTCAGGCCCTCGAATCCGGACTTCATGGCGCTGTTGAGCTGCGAGATCGCGTAGTTCACGGAGCCCGTTATGTTGTTGATGATGTCGGCCTCGACGGTGCTGAGCTTAGCGCTCAGTTCGTTGACGGAGCTGCTGAGCGTGTTGACCATGCTGTTGACGGCCGACACGCTCTGCGACAGGCTGTTGATGCTGGCGTTCAGCGTTCCCATGGACGTCTTGATCGTTGCAACGTCGCCGCTTATCGAGACCAGGGTGCCGTTGATCTGGCCGAGCGCTGTAGTGATCGTGACAATGCCATCACTTATGCTAGCTATGTTGGCCTTCAAGGCATCCAGCGTGGCCTTTATCGTGCCGACTGTGGAGCTTATCGTGACCGTGTCCCCGTGTATGGCCCTTATCTCGGCGTTCATGGAAGCAAGCTGCATCAGTATGGTGTTCTGGCCGGCCTGCAGTATCGCTATGTCGCTCTTGATCGCGACGAGGCTCAGGTTGTTGAATATTCCGATGTACGTGGGCTGCGACAGGCTGCCATCGGGCATTATCAGCCTGAGCTCGTACACGCCCGGCTCAAGCACCGGTATGTAGATGCCTGGGAACACGTAGGGCGAGAGCACGTCGACCAGGGTGCCGTTCGGCGTTATCCTCCAGTTGGTGACGTGCATGTTAACGCCCATTATGCCGTCGTTGAGGTCCTGCCTGTACTGCGTCCCATCGAGGGCTGTGGTCCTGATCGCGACACCGGCGACTCCCCCAGCAGCTCCGTAGGGCAGGCCGGTCGCGATGACCTCAGCGACGTAGGGCCCTACAGCAACCGCTGGGTTGACGAAGAAGCCCGGCAACACCGTGAACGTGGTTACGCTGACGTTGCCCATGTACACCGCCTTGACCTGGTCGTAGCCTCCCGCGATCCTGCCAACGAAGACCCAGATCTCGTACTGGGCGCCGGGGAGCGTTGGGAACACAAAGCTGACCTTGAAGCTGCCGTAGGAGTCCGTGGTGGTGTTAGCGACCAGTATGCCGTCGGGCAGGAAGCTCGCCAGCAAGCTGCCATAGGTTGCGAAGTACTGCGGGTAGAGCACCCTCAGGTCAACGGGCGGCACTCCCCTTATGAACACCATCACCGGCTGCCCGGCGTCGAAGCCAGTGCCGCTGACAGTTATCGTGGTGCCCAGGCCGGTCTGCAGTAACTTTATCTGGTCGCTCGTGAACGTGACGCTCTCTCCGCAGACGGTCGTGCCGTAGTTAATGCAGAAGAAGGGCCCAGCGTAGCTGCCCTTGACGACGCCGATTCCGTTATAGGTGTAGGCTATCGTGGTGTAGGGCCCGACGGTGCCCGCGGGCGGCGTGAAGAAGGCAGCCGGTCCAACGGCTATGTTGGTCCTGGCGCTGAACCTCAGCTGCACGGGCGCCGTTATGTTCTGGGTCTCGCCGATCTCGTGGCCTCCCCTGACAATTTGCGACGGCATTAGCGCTATCACGACGTTGAAGCCATTGGCGTCGGGCAGGAAGTTGTACTGGTCAATCTGAGTGCCTTTAACGACCTTGTAAATGGTTAGGGCGTTTTCTGGCACGTCGACGTCAATGAATATGTGGGCGGGCACGGTGACGTTGCCAGCCGGCGTCGTTATGGTGCCAGGCGCAAAGGCCCAGCCGAACACTATCACCTGGGCGCCGGCGCTGGTGACCTTCAGCGCGGGGTTGCTGGCGGCACTCACGTTGTAGGCCGTGCCGTACAGGGCGCTATACTTGGCGAAGTCGTATGCCTCGATGTACGCGTTGAACGTTATGGCTCCCGCAAACACGTACGAGGCGCTGGTGTTCTCGGTCACGGTCACGTTGTAGGTGCCGCCCGGTATGTGGCCGATCGAGAGGTACGTCATGAATATGCCGTTAGCGTCAGTGAACGTGGGACTGGTGAAGCTGACGTTGGTCTTGTAGTAGTAATAGGTGTTGCTGAAGGTTATGGCGACTATGCTGACTTTGGCATCAAAGCCAGTGCCCAGGACATTTAAGGACTTTATGTTCTCCTCGAGGTCCCTAACCCAGGGCCCGGACACAGTCAGCAGTGAAGTCCAAACGCCATTGACCTCGTCATAGAACCACAGCGTTGGAACGACGGTGAAGTTGGTGGAAGCCTTAGCTCCCAACGAGTCTGTCGCAGTTAGTATGTGCGTCCCGGCCGGCACGTTGATGACCGTCCAAGTGGCTGTGAAGGTGCCCGTGGAATCGGTGGTCGGCGTCAGTGGGAGCTGTACGCCTAGATCCGCTATCGTCAACATCACCGAAGCGTTGGCGTTGAAGCCGACGCCAGTTATGTTAACTATTGAGCCGGTAATGGGCGGGGTCACGTAGTCAGTGCCGGACCTGACGGTGGTGACGTTGAGTATCAGCTTGGGGACTATCGTGAAGTTCACGAAGTCCCTGGTCTGCGACTCGAAGCCGGGAACGAACGCATAGATGGCGTAGTTGCTGCCGTAGGGGGCCTTGGGTATTATGAGGGTCGTCGAGAACCTGCCCTGGGCTCCCACGGGGACCAGCTGGGTGGCGAGCACCGTGTAGGCATAGGTGCTGTAGTCGACCCACTGGATGAAGGAGACGTTGACGCTGTAGCCCAGCGGTACGACGCCGCTGACGGTGACGGCATCGCCGGGGGAGCCGGTGGTGGTGCTAGCAGTCAGCTGCAGGTTGCCTGTGACGCCCGCCAACGTAACGGGCGCTACGGCCAGGAATAGGGCGAGTAGGGCGAGTGACGCGATCGTCGCCTGGACTTTCCTCCAGTCCAATACGTTCACCTGTCCTAGGCTCAAATGGGGGGACTGGTTTTAAGGGTGCGTGCACAACGCCCTCCTGCCAAGGAGGGCCTGTGCACTTGCGCCTAGGCCTTCTTACAAGTGAGGAGCGCCAGCCCCCTGTATATCCTGCGCTCCCCGCAACTGTACCCGAGAGCCTGTAGCGCGCCCTCGACAAAGGAGGCGAGAGACGCGAGGGAGCCCTCGTCGAGCACTGCCGAGACCAGGAGGGCCTTCGCCGCCCCTCCCTCCTCCTCGATCTTGACCTCGCTCAGATCCCACCTCAGGAGGCCGAGGAGCGCTGCCAGCGCCCTGAGCGGATCCTTCAGGCGCTCCCTCATGTAGATCCCGTGCGCGATCCCGCTCCTCCTCCACGCCTCCTCGTTGCTGATGCACTGGAGATCTGCCAGCTCGGCCGGCATCCACAACGAGCCCAGCTTCCTCTCCATTTCCATGAGCTCGAGGATCTCCGGGACCCTCTCGAAGTCGTAGCCAAGCTCTTCGAGCCTAAGCGCTGTCTGCAGGGCCTTCTCGACGAGCTTGGACACCGATAGCCCCTTCCTGGCGGCGACCCTGGAGGCCCTGCCGAGGAGCTCCTCCGAGACGTAGACTAGCTTCCTACTCGACTGGCCCTCGGGCACGGCGGACACCCGTGAGCCTCGATATCCTTCCCACTATCTTCCTCTCCACGACCTCGTAGCCGAGGCCCTCCATTATGCCTTCGAAGAACGAATTGAAAAGCGCGACATATCGCTCCCCGAGGCGCGGCGCCACGAACTCCACCAACAACTTGTCGCCCCGGTTCTCCAGCCTCAGGCCGGCGTAGTTCCAGAGGGCCCTGGGGAGCTCCCTGGCCATTCTCTCGAATGCGTCCTGCCCATATCTGGCCACGTACCTCGTCGACAGCCAGACGCCTGCGTCGTGGAACACCTTTCCGAGCTCCCCTCCCTGTGCAACTGCGTCAATTATCCCGTAGAGGAGCACCTCAGGCACTAGCACGAGGCCCGCGTCCCTTGCCTCCTTGAGCAGCGCGTAGCCCTCGACGGCCTCCTTGAGGCTCCCCCCGGCCCTCTCCAGCTCTATCGCTGACTCGAAGAGCTCGTTGACGTAGTCGTAAAGGCTCTTGCCCTTGGACTTCGCTATTCCCTTCACAGCGTCTATTAGATCCTCCCTCGCCGCGAACGTCTTCCTCCTGGCCGACGACATCGACCCCTTACCCACGCCATTAGCCTGGGAAGCAGAGCAAATAAGTGCACGAAAACGCCTAGCTAAGCACAACGCGGGCGGGGGAGCCGATGTGAAGGTGTACCACGAGTCCTTCGCGATCCAGACGTCCAAACGTATGGAGCTAGTGGACATAACCCAAAGGGTCGAGGAAGCAGTCAGGAGGAGCGGCGTCAGGGAGGGCCTGGCCCTGGTGTTTGTGCCGCACGCCACCGCGGCCGTGGTGGTCAACGAACACGAAGAGGGGTTAATGGACGACATCGTGAGAAAGGCCGAGGAGCTCTTCGAGCCAGGAAGCGCGAAGTGGAGGCACAACGCCATAGACAACAACGCCCACGCGCACATGGCCTCAGCCCTCTTCGGCCAGGAGAGAGTGCTCCCAGTGTCCTCGGGAAGGCTGGTGAGGGGCACGTGGCAGAACATATTTCTGTTCGAGCTAGATGGCCCCAGGAGCAGGAGGGAAGTCCACGTGGTGGTGATCGGTGAGTAGCAGCAGCGCCAGGTTCTACGTGGCCGACGAGAGGGACGTGTTAGAGGGAGTGGTCACCGACGTGTACTTCGTCAGGACGCAAAGGATCTTGAGGGCCAAGAACCTGAGGAAAAGGGTCAGGATCGAGCTACATGCGATGAGCTTGCCAAAGGGCTATGAGTGGGCGGTCTTCGCCGGCCTCGAGGAGGCGCTGCGCCTGCTCGAGGGCAAGCCGGTGACGGTGTACAGCATTCCCGAGGGGACCCTGTTCAAGGCCAAGGAGCCCCTAATGGTCCTCGAGGGCTACCTCGATGACGTGGTGCTTTACGAAACCGCGTTGCTGGGGCTGCTCAGACACTCAAGCAGCATAGCAACGAAGGCCGCAAGGCTGAAGAGGCTTGCAATGGACAAGCAGCTGTTGTTCTTCGGCCTAAGGGCGGTCCACCCCTTTATAGCTCCCATGGTCGATAGGGCCGCGTACATAGGCGGCTGCGACGCAGTCTCGGGGTACATGAGCTCGAAGTACCTGGGCCTCAAGCCCGTGGGGACCATGCCGCACGCACTCATAGTGGCCTTTGGCGACCAGGTCGAGGCCTGGAGGGCCTTCGACGAGGTGATCGAGGGCGATGTGCCGCGCATAATGCTCGTCGACACCTTCTACGACGAGAGGGTCGAGGCCCTGATGGCCGCAAAGGCCCTGGGCAGGAGGCTCGATGGGGTTAGGCTGGACACGCCGAGCAGCAGGAGGGGGAACATGAGGGCCATAGTAGAGGAGGTCAGGTGGACCCTCGACGTGAACGGCTACAGGTGGGTCAAGATCATAGTGAGCGGAGGCATAGACGAAGAGGAAATAAGGCAGCTGAGGGACGTCGTCGACGGGTTCGGCGTTGGGACCTCGATCGCCATGCCCCCGAGCGTTGACATAAGCGCCGACATAGTGGAGGTCTACGAGGACGGCTACTGGAGGCCCGTGTCCAAGAGGGGCAAGCTCCCCGGAGCCAAGCGCCTCTACCGGAGGAGGCCCGGCCTCAACGACCTAGTGCTCCCGTGGGACGAGCGCGGCCCCGAGGGCTACGAGCCCATGCTAGTCAAGTACCTGGACGAGGGCAAGCTCGTGGCCAGGCTGCCGAGCATTGGGGAGATAAGGGAGTACGTCCTTTCCCAGCTACGCGAGCTACCGGAGCCCTAGCCTGCTTAGTGGACGCCTGCGGCCAGCGCAACGCTGTTTCGTTTCCACGCATATACGTTTTGTCCGAAGCCCCATTCAGATAATTGAAGAAAGGGTTACGGCAATGCTCGTCGGCCCCGGACGCCTTCCCCTGGACCACTACCAGCTTGTGCTCGCCAACGGCTGCATAGCAGTGGCATACGGGAATGAACACGACCAGAACATGTATCTCGGCTACGTGAAGTACTGCCGCACGACCGGGCCCACTCCGTGGAAGGACGCACGTGGTGTCCACTACGTAAGGCTCCTCGACTCCTACGGGCCCACCAACGTGAGGGCGCACACGCCGTGGAGCATTTACCTGCCGCACTATGACTCCTGGGCACCCTACATTCCTGCTAGCGAGGTCGTCGCGCTGCTGGACCCCATCGAGAGGGCCCAAGAGATCGTGCGCTCCCCGAGAGATCCCCTCGAGGAGAGGGCCCTCATGGTGCTCGAAGACCTCTACGACTCCGCCGGGATCCCAAGCAGTTGCGTCGGAATAACGGGCTCCATACTGCCGAGGATCCACAACCCCAGGGTGAGCGACGTTGACCTGGTGGTCTACGGGCATTGGTGCTCCCTGAGGGTAATCGAAGCCGTAAGCGAGGGAGGGACCTCTCTGGGTCCGCTGAGCGGGCCCATGGCCGACGAGTGGGCCAGGTCCAATGCTCTAAGGCTCGGAATCAGCGAGCGCCTCGCAAGGGCCCTCTACAGGCCTTGGAGGAGGGGCATCGCTCATGGAACATTGTTCTCCATAACGTACTCCGACGACGTGCCGAGGAGGCTCTTCTCCCAGCCCGCCAGGAGGGGCCTCGGACGCGTCAGAGCCGAAGTCTCCCTCAGCGGGGGGCCCCGCGCGCTCAGCTACCCAACGATCAGCGAAATCGAGAACTACAGGTTGGTCGAGGGGCATGAACCGCCCCTCGACGTGAGGGCCGTGATATCGTTCGAGTCCCTCTTCGTTCCAGCGCTCCTAGAGGGGGGACGCGCCCTAGTGGAAGGCTTGCTCCTGTGCGGTAGCGATGACTGCTTGATATTGGTGGGGGGCTCCGAGCATCGGGGCTTCGTCGAACCTCTGGCGATGAGCTGATGATAGCGATCCTGGACAGGCCTGGCGACGGCTTGTACCTGCTGATCCGCTCCTACGCGCTCTCGCGCGAAGCGCGAGCTAAGCTGATCGTGCTAGGAGCCCCTAGATCGCCGGCCGTTGCTGAAAGGATCCCCAGGCTCCTCGGGCCGACGTTGTTGGGCTTCGTGCCAACGGACTCAGACGAAGTCTCCAGCGTAAGGGTCCTGAGAGCCCATGGTAAGATTCTGGCCCGCGAATGGCCCCGCAGGAGCTACGCCGTGATCGGCGTCGAAGGCGTTGGCCAAGTCTTGATCTCGTGGGCACAGGGAGTAGGTAACAGGATTTGCAGCGACGGCGTGAGCAGGGCGTGGGTCGACGAGGTCCTGGCCGCCCTTCGCCCCGACGTGGCCGTCCTGGGCGGGTGCAGGGAGCCCAGGGCGAGGGGATCGCTGGTTGCGCCCGGCGCCAGCGCGCTCGGCAACGTGCTCGTGATCGGAGAAAGGCTATTGGCCTGCAACATTTTCACTGGCAAGTGCGCTGAACTCCTGCCGTCCGGCGTCCAGCCTTTTAAAGGGCCACTTCGATGAAATCGAATCGATGCATATGAGCGATCAACTCGCTGCGCTCTTCAGGCCCCGCTCAGTGGCCGTGATCGGCGCGAGCAGGGAGCCGAACAAGATAGGCCACATCATACTGAAGAACTTGAAGGAGTACGGGTATAAGGGCAGGATATATCCAATAAATCCGAACGCCACCGAGATAGAGGGTCTCAAGGCCTATCCTTCCGTGCTCGACGTACCCGATGAAATTGATGTCGCAATCGTGGCCATCCCAGAGAAGCTCGTCCTCGAAGCAGCGGAGCAGTGCGGCAGGAAGGGAGTCAAGCACCTCGTCGTAATAACGTCAGGGTTCGGGGAGGTGGGCAACGTGGAGGCCGAGAGGAAACTCGTGGAGATCGCTAGGAAGTACGGCATGAGAGTGCTGGGACCGAACATCTTCGGCTACGTCTACACGCCCTTCAAGCTCAACGCCACGTTCGGCCCCCTGGAGGTCAAGGAGGGGCCCATAGCCTTCCTCAGCCAGAGCGGTGCATTGGGCATAGCCCTGATGGGTTGGACGATAATGGAGGAAATAGGGCTCTCGGCGCTCGTAAGCCTCGGCAACATGGCCGACGTAGACGTTCTGGAGCTAGCGGAGTACCTGGCGGACGACCCCGAGACCAAGGTGATAACCGTCTACCTCGAGGGCCTGAAGCCGGGGAGTGGCAGGAGGTTCGTCGAAGTCATGAGCAAGGTCACCAAGAGGAAACCCGTCATAGTGATAAAGGCCGGAATAAGCCAGCGCGGCGCTGCAGCGGTGGCCAGCCACACGGGGAGCCTGGCAGGCAATGCCCAGGTCTACGCGGCGGCTTTCAAACAGGCCGGCGTGATACAGGCAAACACCGTTGAGGAAATGTTCGACTGGGCGCGGGCCTTTGCATACCTGCCGTTGCCGAAAGGCGAGTCGACGCTGATAGTAACTAACGGCGGCGGCGTCGGAGTGCTCGCGACCGATGCCGCCGAGAAACATGGGGTCCCATTGCTGATGCCCTCGGAGGAGTTGAAGGAGAGGCTCAGGAAGGCCATGCCGTGGTTCGGTAGCCCGAAGAACCCCGTCGACCTGACGGGACAGGCGGTGGTCGAGAACTACATAAGCGCGCTGGAGACAGCGCTGGAAGCTAGTGAAGTCGATAACATCGTAGTTCTCTACTGTAGGACGGCCGTGCTTGACCCGAGGGACCTAGCCAATGCCATTGTGGGGCTGGCGAAGAAGAGGGGGCTCTCCAAGCCCGTGCTGGTCGCAATGGTGGGAGGGGAGGACGTGGCCCAGGCGATAAGGATGCTGAACAGGCACGGCATACCTGCCTATCCGAGCCCCGAGAGGGCCGTGACGAGCTTGGCAAAGGTGCTGGAGTACAGGAGGTACCTGGCGAAGTCCGGCGCCGCTACCTGACCCTCGCTCCCGGCCTCACCTCCCTTTCCACAGTCAGTATGACCGGCACCTCCGTGTCGGTTGCCAGGATCATCCCCTGACTCTCGATGCCGAATATCTTCCTTGGCTTCAGGTTCGCCACGACTATAACGTGCTTGTTTACGAAGTGCTCGGGCTCGTACCACTCGCCCAGCCCTGCCACCAGTGTCCTCGTGCCGAGCTCGCCGAGGTCCACGACTAGCTTTATCAGCTTCCTGCTCCCGCTAATCCTCGAGGCCTCCTTGACGAGCCCGACCCTCAGATCAACCCTCCCGAACTCCTCGATCGTTATCTCGGGGCTCCCCTGCCCCTCCAAGCCCCTCCACCAGCCCCGCCTTGAAGTCGCGCGGAAGTAAAAAGACTGACGCCCCGCGAAAAATGCCTGCATGGCAGCCAGCGCTATCTACGACCGCGCGAGCTCAGAGGGCCGCTCCTGGCCATACCTCAGGGACCGCTGGCATGAGTACGACGCGACTCGGACAACATCTCCCTATATAGCTCCAGCGGGCTCCTCGCGCGTGCGCTGGCCGCCCTGGCCAGATCGCTCCCCTCGAACTCGGCGTCCACTTCCCTTGGAAGCTCCCTCGACGCCTCCACATAGAGCCTCTCAAGGAACTCCTTGCCCTTCATCAGTATCCTGTTGGCAGCTTCGACCACCTCTTCGAGCTGCCTCCCCCTCACGAGGACGCCGCCCTGCGTCGCCAGCAGATGCGACATCCTGACGCCCGTCCTGAGCTCGACGACTACCCCCTTGCGCGGGTTGAGCGAGAGGATGCCGCTATGTTTGTACCCAGCCCTCCTGGCGATCCTAAGCATTTCAATCGCTGCCGCTAGGCTCCTGGCGGAGAGGTGTACTATTGGGCCGCTCACGTTCAGCCAGAAGCTCCTGACGGGCCTGGTCGCTAGCACGTGCTCCAGCTCCTCAACGCTCACTTCGACGTGCTTCTTGAACACCGTTCCCGTTTCCTCCCTCGACCACGGCGTGGTGCTGTCGCTGATCACGATCCTGCCGCTGCAGCTGCTCTTGGTATAGTACCTTTCATCCCTGTTCACTAGCACGAGAACCGGTAGAAGGTCCTTGTCAAGGTAGCCTATTTCGAGGTCCTCCCAGAGCCTTTGGATCGCGAGCCTCTTCTGCCTCCTCCACAAGTCCTCTGGCATGGCTTTCATGAGATAGTCCTCCTTGGACGTGCCCTCGCCATAACCGGTGTCTACGCAAGGGTCCTTAAATGCCGGGCAGGGCTCGTAGGGTGTTCGAGCAAGTGGGCGGCCATGATAGCCGTAGTCCACAGCGTGAGGGATCCGGCAGGAAGCGGCGCCGCGAAGGCCTTGCTCGACTTAGTGGGCGGGGAACGGGCCGAGGTCGCAGGCGCCGAAGAGGCCTACGAGCTATCCACCGGGGCGCTCCTCGTGGGCTTCGCGGAGGACGTCATATACTTTGAGTTCCTGGCCGAGCGCCTGCCGCTGGCCGAGAGGTTCGTCGTCCTCTCAAGGCACTCCAGCGAGGCGCGCATCAAGAGCTACACGGTGCACTTCACAGGGAACTTCGCGGACGAGGCGAAGTTCGGCGGCAGGCCTGGGGAGCTCGGCTACGCCGACGCCGCGGCGGGACTAGCCCTCCTGAGGGGACTGGCAGAGGAGGCCAAGGCCAGCGGCAGGGACAAGGAATACAGGGTAAGCTACGAAGCGACACACCATGGCCCGACCGGCGTTCCGAGGCCTCTCGTCTTCGTCGAGATCGGCAGCTCCCCCGAGGAGTGGGTTGATGTGCGAAACCACGAGGTGCTCGCCGGGAGCGTTGCAAGGTTCCTCGAATCCCCCCAGGTGGCTTGTGAGCCAGCCATAGGAGTGGGTGGCGGGCACTACCCATGGAAGCATACCGAGCACGCGCTCAACAATGGCGTGTGCTACGGCCATATCATGCCCAAGTACTCGCTGGACGCGCTTTCGAGGGAAACCCTGGCGATGATGGCCAGAAGAACCGTGCCTGCGCCGAGGCTCGCCGTGGTCGAGAGGAAGGGCGTCAACAGCGAGGGCCGCAGGATCGTCGAGGAGTTCTGCAGGGAGGCAGGGCTTAGGCTTGCCTACATTTGACCGCGCCGTTGGGCTGGGCCGGCATTGCGCCCTCCAACGGCTATTCTGGCCTCTGCGAACCTGACTCTAGCAAGCTTCCTCCAGACGACCCTGAGCACGAGCTCCCCGTTGGCGGGACGCCCAACGTTCAACACCACGTCCTCCTCTGCGCCTGGCGCAAGGTTCCCAATGCGCGAGACGCCGAGGACGTTGCCAGCGCTGAGCGCGGTCACCAGGGAATGGTCTGGGGAGGCCGCACCAACGTTCGAGATCCTGGCCCTAATTTTCACCGTTGATCCATGCTCTTCTACCTCGTAGGACGTTATCCTCAACGACGGCTCCGGCACCAAAGCCCCATAGGCCAAGAGACTTGACAGGAATATGTCGCGGGAGCCCTCGTACTTCAGCCACACCTTCCTCAGGCCCTCGCGGGGGCCCACGACCACTGGCTCGTACTCGCCCAAGACCGCGTGATCTGTTTGGCATACGTCGTCAACGCAAACCCTCACCCTGCCGCCCCTGCCCAGGGGCACGAAAGCTGCGTGAACGTATGCCTCGCCCCCAGACAGGTTGAAGCTTGCCTCGAATGACTCGCCTGCGGCCAGCCGCTTGAAGCCGGTCAAGTAGTTGAGCGCCGACGAGGCGCCAGGGTACTCGAGAACCACCACTGCGTTTATCCCCCTGATCTTTGCGTTATCCCCTCCCACGTGCCTCACTGACAGCGCATAGGAGCTCTTGCCAAGCGCCCGGGGGGTGTTGAGGAGGCTCGTGACGTCGTACACGAGCTTGTGGAGCGTCCTCCCCCCCTCCCTGACGCTGAGGAGGGGCTTGAACTCCCTAGCAACGTTCATGCCCTCGAGCTTCAGCTTCCAGCCAATGGGTTTCCCCTGCGACTCGACCACCATCTCTATCAGCGCCAGCGCCGCGGTTGTCCCCTTGGGCGCCCCGATGTCCAGCGGCACCACGGCCCTGCTGACGCCGCTATCCCCGAGTTCAACGTTGACCTCGAAGGACCTGACGTGGACGTCGCCAGCGAACGCTGCATCCTTTGCCACGTACAGTAGCTCCAAGGCCTACACCACGAGACAGTCGACCTGGCATGGTTAAAAGCTTAGCCAGCGCCGGGCGTCGCTGGCCGAGGGCATGATCGCGAAACTGAGCTACAGCAGTAGAGTAGTTCAACCCCCCGGGATGAACGTCGGCCAGGGGTTCACAGTGCTCATCGCCTTTCGGCTTGCCAGCGGCAGGGCTTCCTCATCGGCATTCACCCTTTGCGCGGAACCTTAAAAACATCCCGAAGGGCTTCCAGCGATTACGTTGAGCTCGGCAAAGGCGGACGCCATCACCGCGCGCTATACGCCCTCGGCTTCTCGCCGTCACAGCCAAAACCGCACCGCGCTAAGCACGTGCAAACTCTCTCTGCAAGGGACTCCAGGTCCTTGAAATCCGCCCACGCCCTTATGGCGCATACCTTATCAAAGGCCTTCGAGACTTGCCCTAGGAAGGCCTCGGAGTCGTCGACATAGACGATGCATTCCAGGACGTGGCCGAGTCCCCTCCTCTTCAGCTCCTCGAAAAGCTTCAACGCCATCAGGTCCTTCCTGGGGTGGTACTCGATCGCCTGGTAGTCCATGAGCTCCAGCAATCCGCTAGCGTCCAACGCCTCCACCGCTATCTCCCTCACGTTCCAGCTAAGCGCTGCAACCACCGCCCCGTGTGCGCGTGCCCACTTCATCAGTGCCACCACATCCCCGTAAACCCTCACCGAGAAGCCCCTCGAGTCCCTGAACGTGTATTGATCGATCCTTTCGAAGGGGGGCGAGAGCGATGATATGTCCCTACAATCCCATACCGTTCCGTCCAGGTCTAGCAGGAGGAGCCACCTTGCCTTGCGCGAATTGCGCCCCTCGGGAACTTCGCGGGATCTCATGAAAACACCTCCAAGGAGTTCCGGGACGCGGACCGCCGAGCCAGCAACCCAATAAAATGTAAGAATCACATTTTTAGGCGCCGTAAGTGGTCTTGCCTCACGAGCCCCAATGAACAATCCCATTGTGAAGAGAGGGGAAAAGGTAAGGTTTGCTTGTCAGAGGAGCGGGAAGTGCTGTAGCAGCGGACCGAACGTGTCCTTGACCGCGTTCGACATCTGCAGGATTTCGAAGTTCCTGGGAGTCAATTGGACGGACCTCGTGGGCGATAAAATATACGCCGTGATAGCCGACTACTTTGCCATCCCGGTCCTGAGGGGCCGCAATGGCAGGTGCGTGTTCCTGACGAGGGATAAGGAGGGGAGGCCCGCCTGCAGCATATACCCGGCCAGGCCGATGAGGTGTAGGCTGTACCCGTTCATACCAGTGAGCCCCGGGAATCCAAATGTGCTTGAAATTTCCATGAATTGCCCAGGCGTTGGGAAGGGGCCCATGATTGACCCGCCCTGGAGACTCCTTGAAAGATATTACGAGGAGGTGCGCCTGCACTACGAGCTCTTACATAAGCTCGTGTTCGAGGAGGGCCTCTCACCAATAGAGGCCCTCGAAAGGGCCGTGGACATGGCGTGCAAGGGCTGGCCTAGGGCCGACCTCCTGGACCTGGACGAGCTAGAGGCCCTGGAGAATACTTAGCCTCCCCCGGTCTCGCCCATGATCACTACAACGTCATCGTCCCCGAGCCGGGCAAGAAGGTCTCGAGCCGGCGCGCCATTCACTAGGACGATCAACCGTTCCAGTGGCACTTGCCTCTTGGCCTTCGACAAGACATGCTCGATCAGCTGCCCGACGCTCTCTGCCCTCACCACTTCCTCGCGTGCCCTTACAAGGTCCGAGATCCAGCCAACGTACTTCACGCGAGGCATGAGCGAGTACCACAATTATTTTAGCCCTCGCCCTTGGCCCTCTCCTCCTCGAGCCTCCTCTTGAAGAGCTCCTCGAGCTGCTCCTTGCTCATCGATCTGTACTCGCCAGCCAATAGGCGCCTGGCCTCCTCGTGCTTGATGAAGTAGCTGATCGCATAGCTACATATGGGCACTATCTCGAGCCTCCGCTCCTCAGCCATCTTGATCGCATATTCGACAAGCCTCGCGGCCACGCCCCTTCCCCTGTGTTGCGGCGGCGTGTAGGTTTCCAAGAGGTACATCCTCCCGTCCTTGATCTCGTACTTAAGGTAGGCCTTGGAGCCGTCCCTGAACTTCACATATATGACCGCCGACGTGTGCTTGATCTCAAGCCGCTCCTCTTCCAATTCCAAGATGTCGTCCCCCGAAGAGCATCCAATCGACCGATGAGAATTTAAAGACTTCACGTGGCGCCCAATTTGCGCGAGATCAATCCAATTACCCTGTAGACCCCATAAATGATCAGGAGCTCGAACGCCACGACGAATGAGACCTCGGCCGCGTTGAACCTCGAGCTGCTCGGCACGTTTGCTCCAGCCTCTGGAGGGGCGGCGTTGCTGGCCTCGAGGAAGGTTGCGTTGGCTATGCACACGCTTAAGTTGGTTGAGATCGTTGGCGATGGCGTATAAAACACTTCGGCGTTGCCGATCTCAACTCGCGCGAGCCCCGTTGAGTTGGCCAGCGGGCTCGAGACGTCGGTGGAGACCACGAGAATCAGCGGAGAGGCCTTATGCAGGTCAAGCGAGATGCAGCGGCCATTGATTGTATACGAAATGTTATCGCCGAGGGACAGCACAAGCACGTTCCCCGTGAAGCCGTACAACGTCCTGAACTGCACCACTGTCCTTCCAATACGCTGCTCGAGCGAGGATAGGCCGGGGACGCCGTTGACGAACTGGTATACCGTCAGCGAGGATCCGTCGGCACCGACTTCGTTGACCGTCCTCGAAACCACCACGGGCGTGCCCGTCAAAGGCTCCACGTAGAGGTCGATCAGCTCCCAGGTCCTGAGAACTCCGTAGACAGCGTTGAAGAACCTGTAGTGGTACATGTCCACGCCCATCCGGGCGAAGTCCACTAGATCTCCGTTCCTGGGCGCTTGCCTCAATTCGGGACCTGTTGTGCCGATGGATATGAGCAGGGGCGGGTCGTTAACATCCTTCCCGGAATAGGTCCCGGCGACCTTTAGCGAGGCGTACAGGTCATCGACAAATTCTGGGGGGAGCTGGCGAGAGACGAGCCCCAGCGAGCCATCGATCCCCTTGGGCCTGACCGCATACGAGCCCGCAAAGAACATGTGGCCGTTGACAAGCTCATAGGTAAAGTTCACGATCACCTCGTAGTAGATCGTCAGCTGTAGGGTTGTCGAGTTGCACATCGGACAAATGCGGCTCACATACTCGCTCGAGGCCGTTACGCTCACCATCCCGTTGTACAAAATGGTTATTGGCGATGTGTCCGCTGAGCTAACGCGCGAAGAGGTTTGCGCCATCAGCAATGCAACAAGCATGATCAGGAGCGCCTTCGCCCTGACGCGTTCCATGTCCAACGCGCCAGTCCCCCTCCTAGGATACCTGTCGCGGTCAAAAACCTACCCTTCGGGAACGCGAGGGAGGCGAAAAAGGATATAATAGGGATCGTTTAAATTCATGGCGCAGCCAAGGTGATCTCATGGAAGTATACGTGGAATTGCCCACGACCAGCAAAAGGCGCGTGGAACGCGTCATCGAGCGCGGAAGGGGGCTGGTCGACGGCTACTTCTTCCCCGACGGCCCAGGCGGCGAGCCAGTGGTAGATCCTTTGGCGGTCGGGGTCTTCGTTAGGCTTTCGTCGCCCGACGCCAAGGTCATCGTTAGCCTTAGGTTGGCCGACGTCAACGCCCTGAAGCTGCTATCGGTCGCTAGGGCTGCCGAGGAGTTCGGCCTGGAGGGGCTATTGTTGGTGCAGGGCGACAAGCCAAAGGTGGGCCTCCCCGTTAGTCACGTGAGCAGCGAGGAAGCGCTCGAGATCGCGAGGAAGCACGTCAACAAGCTCAAGCTCGGCCTCCTGGTGAGCCTCAGGTACGATGTCACGAAGATCCGCGAGAGGCTCTCCCTAAGGCCCGACTTCGTTGCCCCCATACACTTCACGAAGGCGAGCCTGTCGAAAATGCACGAGGTGTCCAGGGATGCCAGGGGTGCCGGGGTAAAGGTGTTGCCCTTCGCGCTATTGGAAGTGGGCAAGAACGTGGAGCTGTTCAGGGCGCTGGGCCAGTCGGGCTTCTCGGAGGGCGAGTTGGCCGGCCTTTTGGAGTCGCTCGAGGGCATCGTGGATGGGCTCATAATTTCATCGCCGCTGGAGCTCCAGAGGGCAATCGAGCTCTTGGGAGCCCTCAGGAGGAAGTGACTTCGTTTCCCTTGTCAAGATCCTTTGCCAATTTCTCGTATAGCCTCTGCCCTTTCCTGGTAAGTCTCACGAAGTTGTGCCTCCCGGCCCTAACGACCTCGACGTAGCCCTCCTCCGACAGCCTCTTCAGCCTCCTGCTAACGCTGGACTTCGGCCTCCCTGTCCTCGTGACGATCTCGCTCTGCCTCAGGCCCTCCTCGCCAGCCCTCCCCAGCGCGACAATTATGTCGAGCGCGACGTCGTCCTCCTCGATCCCTCGCGCCGTGCCCACCTCTATCTCAGCCGTGCCGCGCCCCCGCCTCCTAAGGAAGATCGCGAGAGCCGCAGATGCCGCGAGCGCGGCAGATGCCGCGGCCAGGAGGAAATATGGGGTGCTCGGCGGGCTTTGCGGCTGGGGCTGGGAACCGGCGGGCACCACGATCACGTTGAAGATGTCATTGCCCGTTGCGTTGATGATGGTCATGGAGCCAACGCTCGTCGACCAGCAGGCTCCTTTGCCCATCAGTGCCTGACAGGTGACGTTGTACGCTCCTGGGAGCTCGATCAGGAGTGTTGGAGCGACGCTTAGCCTGGCCGTGTCCACGACGCCGATGAACGTCCCGGGCGACGCCTCCACGAGCACGCCTTCGACGTAGAAGAAGGCGTCCACTGAGCAGGAGCCGTTGACGAGCAAGTCCAGTGAGCCGCTCGAATTGTCATAGGTGAACGCCTGCAACGCGTCGGGGGGCCGGGTAGTGACGTTGATGAGCTTCAGCGTGGCGTTGAGCCTGAACAGGTTCACGGGCATAACGACCTCCGCTAGGCCGCTGGTCTCCACGCTGAACGACGCCTCGAGTATGCCGCTGCCATTAATTGGATCGTAGAACGCCTCGTACTTGACGCCGTTAACGGCCTGTGCCGATGTCCCGCGGGCAATCACCATCGCAGCTAGGACCAGCGCTACGAATATGCCCCGCAAATTCATTGTTAGCCCCCGCGAGAGTTTGCCTTATGCGATTCACCGACGCTCTATGGGGATATTAACGTTACCTGAACCTATTATGGATGGCTTTTAACACTTCCTTGTCGGGGACATTGAAACCGCTTACCGCGCGGAGGAGCGCTTTTCGGGAACGAGCCGCGAGAGCCGTGCCCGTCGGCGGCGTTAATCCCTCCCCCTGACATTGCGTTGGGCGTCCAACGTTGCTACTCATGAAAGTTCTTAAAAACGGGGGTTGCGCCGCAGCATTGCCTCGAGGGCGTGGAGCCTTGCGGGACTTGCGAACCAGCTTCCGTTAACTGAACCAAGTCCAAGGAAATGGGGAAAAGGCGTAGCTATCGCCTACGCGTCGCTACGATGGCTATGGCCGCTACCACTATTATTGCGATGGCTATGGCCGTCAGCAGCTGTTGCCCCAGAGGGCTGGCAGTGCTGGGAGCTGACGTGCTCTGCACGGACGAGGTCGCCCGGCCCGCAGCCTGCGTGGTGCCGGCCGGCGCCGAGCTTCCGGGGGCCGAGGTCGTTAAAGGCGTGGAAGCAGGTGGCGTGGGGCTCGCCGTCGGCGACGGCCGTGCGGTGGCCGTAGTGGTCGTTCCAGTCGTTGCCGTCGCGCCTAAGGGGAGCATTAACGAGAGAAGGAATACGTTACGACCCATTATGCGGATCGTGGTCGCGTTCGAGCTGGGATCGAAGGCATAGGAACACTGCGACGAGCACGAGACCGAGTAGTCGCCGGGAATGACTATGGTCCATGTGGGATCCGCTGGCAGGGAGGTGGTGTCTATGATTGCCGTGTAGGTCCCTATGCCAGCCTCGTAGAAGAGTCCAGAGACTGTGTACGTGATCGTGATGCCAGTACTCCCGTAGACGGCCACCGCCACGCTGTTGTTCTGGGGGAAGAACTGGTAGGGCAGGGGGCTCCCGGAATAGTTGGCCACGCTAACGATCCTCGTGACGTTGTCAGACGGCAGAGCTATGTAGAGGATTGTGGGGCCGCTCACGCCAGCCAACGTGAGGTTGTACACCACGAAGCCCTGGCCCGCGGCTGGATCGTAAAAGGTGTAAATATTAATTGAGGTAACGCTCTGCGCATGTGCCCAAACGACAGAGGACGCGATCAACAATACCAACGCCAGTGCCGCGCCCAAGGAGTTCCGGCGCATTGTTGCGTCCCCCTTGCAAGGGCTTCCTAAGAGAGAGAATTAAAAAAAATTGTGGGAAAAAATTATGACCTTAGTGTTTGTACTTAATTATGACTATTGTGACTGAGTGCTCGAATTCCGTCTCCACATCCACATTGGCCCTGTGCTTCACGTTGAGCTGTTGGCCGACCTGGGAAAGCACGTTGCTGAGCACGCTAGACATGTTGCCGCTCAGGTTGCCCTTCGAAATCCATTGATTCACTGCCTGCATTACCGTGTTCCTCACCAGATCCTCATCCACCTTGAGGCCGTGCTTTGAGAATATCTTGACAACGACCTCAGTCACGAAATTGGCGAAGTGTTCAGCCTCCTCCCTCTCGATCTCCACGCTCACCTTGGCTGAGTAGTTGCGTACGTGCTCGATCATCTCATCGACATCGTTTATGGTTCCATTCTGTATGCCCTCCTCGATGGCCCTTCTCATGTCGCTCGGCAGCCCCTTAATTGCCGGCAATAGGCTCTTGGGCTTGACCTTGCAAATTACGAACATCGGCGCTATGGGCTTTGCCAGCGAGAGCTCGACCTTTAGCCCCAGCGAGTTCAGGGCGACCTCCTTGACCAGCACGCCATATGCCAGGTCGTAGGCGTAATAAGCCTCGATGGAGGCCTTCAGAGCCTTCAAGGTCTCGTTGGACTGAAGGAGCGCAGTGGCGTTCGCTATCAGGTCGTCGCCCTTGCTGATTAGCACGTTGGTGAGGTTGGGGACGCCTATGCCGAGGTCGTCTGCCACCTTAATTCCCTGTTGCAGCACTCCCTTGAACTCCTGGTCCAGCGCCAACACCGACAAAACGACGTCTGCCGTCACGTTGCCATACTGCCCGAGGGCTTCGGAGAGGTTCCTGTGGAGGACTATCGTGGCAAGTCCCACGGATTGGCTGTAATGCAGTATCGAGGCCAGGGCTAACGCCACCGCCCTCCTGGTATTGTTGGACGACTCAGCCATGGCCAGCAGCTTATCGCCGACGTTGAGGGTGACGTTGGCTGCAGTGACGTTCTTCGAGATCTCCCACTGGAACAGCGGATATGTGACATTCCTCACGTTATAGGCTGCTGCTATGGCCTGGGTGGCATTGACACCGAGTATAGGCATCACGGCGATCGTTCCATTGGCTATGTCGACCTCCTCCTTCTCCTCGTTGGCGTTGTCGTTGTACGCTCTGGCGACGAATGGCATGGCCGCCAGCAGTCCAACGACCACTGCCACTATCGCGAGACCGGCCAAGGCCTTAAGTCCCCAGCCGTCCATCCCATTCCACCGAGAGCCCCCTTATCGTTCCGTTTTTTAAATGAGCTCGTTCCAGGTAGCCCTGGAACGGTTCCAATTGGTCTCCCCGCGAACGACATTGCTTATCGCGCCGGGAAGCTCCTAAGAGTGGGGGAGGGCCCGTGTGGGCTTACGACGAGCTGTTCAGCTGCCCCTACGTGCTGGTGCTCGGCGAGCTGGTCGACGAGCCCTTGAGGGGCATAGTAGCTGTGCCGGCCCTCAACTACAGGATCAACATGTTGAGGAAGGGAAGCAATTGGAGGGTCGTCTCGAACGTGCCGCGACAACTGGACGACGGCCTCACGCGCAATGCTTGCCGCGAAATAGCGGAGGGCATGACAGCGGTCGAGGGGGGCTTCCTCGTCAGGGTTGCGAGGAGCGCGATGTTCTATGGCGGGTACGGGGTGTACCTGGAGACGGAGGACTGGGAGCCTCTGCCAGCGATCCTCGACGTGGTGGACAACAGCCTAGCATCCCTTACGCTTATCCCGGGCAAGATAGCCAGCCGAGTGGCTAGGGGGCCCCTGAGGGCGTGGGTGATCTTGGGCCTGTACCTGAGGACGGGGATCACCAGCTTCCTGGCCGAGGCCTGCCGCGATCTGGGCACTCCAAACCGTAACGCGTGCGAAATGGCCACGAGCGCTGGCACGCTCGTGATCGCGCGCAGGGAGGAAAGGCCCGAAGAGGGCGTGGAAATAGTCGTCGACAACAACCCATTTAGGCACGTGCTATCGATTTAGTTACGATGGGCAGGCACATGCTTGGCCTCCTCTCGCCTGACGAGATGAAGCTCATAGATGACGAGGCCCCGAAATACGGAGTACACCACGGCCTGCTGATGGAGGCCGCTGGCCACTCGGTATACCTGGTCGTCCAGAGGGAGCTGGGATCGCTCGAGGGGAAGAGGATTGCCGTGATCGCTGGCACGGGGAACAACGGCGGCGATGCTATGGTCGCGGCCCGTTACCTGAGCACTGCTGGGGCCCTGGTCAAGGTCTACGTGATCGGTAGGCCAGAAGAAATGAGCCCGCTGGCGAGAGAACAGTACGAGAGGCTCCTGGCGTTCGGCGTTGAGGTCTCCGCGATCGACGCGCCCGAGAAGTTGCAACAGCTTAAGGCCGAGCTACCATCCTTCGACGCTGCCGTGGTTGGGCTCATAGGCATAGGCCTGAGGGGCGAGGTGACGGGGCTAAGGAGGGAGGCCATCGAGATCATAAACTCGGCGAACAGGCCCGTGATCAGCGTGGACATACCGTCGGGGGTCGACGCCAGCAATGGCCAGGTCATGGGCGTCGCCGTGAAGTCTAGGGCCACCGTCACCTTCGGCCTGCCCAAGCTCGGCAACATCCTGTACCCTGGCCACTACTATTGCGGCAGGCTCTACCTCTCGAGGCTGTGCTACCCCCCAAGGCTCCTGCAGCGCACGAGGACGTTCCTCAACGAGCCCGTGCCCCTCCCGGAGAGGCTGAGGTGGGGTCACAAGGGAACCTTCGGAAAGCTTCTCGTGGTTGGCGGCTCCAGGTACTACTACGGCGCCCCCTATTACTCGGCCTCCTCCTTCCTCAGAGCCGGCGGAGGATACGCGAGGCTGGCCGCCCCGAAGTCCGTCGTCCCCTTCATAGCGTCCAGGAACAGCGAGATCGTCTTCGTCCCCCTCGAGGAAACTCCTCAGGGGGCTGCGAGCGTGAAAAACCTCGAGGACCTCTTGGAGCTCGTGAAGAGGTATGACGTGGACTTCGTCATCGTGGGGCCCGGCCTATCACTGGACGAGGAGGCCCAGGAGCTGGCCAGATCCCTCATAAGGAGGCTCGAGGTCCCGGTCCTAGTCGACGGGGACGGGCTAACGGCGCTTGCGAAGTCCCCCGAAATCCTGCTGGCCCGCAGGGCACCCACGGTGCTCACGCCGCATCCCGGCGAGTTCTCGAGGCTCGTCGGCAGGGAGCCCCAGGAGGTGTCCAAGTCGCCGGTGGAGGCAGCGCGCGAGTTCGCGTCGAGATATAACGTGTACCTAGTGCTCAAAGGCGCGCGGACGATCGTCGCGGAGCCCGACCTAACCGTCCACATCAACGTGACGGGGAACCCGGGCCTGGCCAAGGCCGGGAGCGGCGATGTTCTCTGCGGAGTCATAGCCGCCATGTACGGGCTCGGGCTGAGGGACGTGGGCAGGGCAGCTAGAATGGGAGTGCTCGTGCATGGCCTGGCCGCAGATCTCGCTGCAGCGGACGTGGGGGAGGACGGGGTGACGCCCGACATCCTACTCGATTACTTGCCCCACGCAATCAAGTTGATGAGGGAAAGGCCGCTCGAGACGTTCAGGAGGTACATGCCATTGGAGCTCTGAGGCTGCGCAAATGTACAGGGTAATCGGGAGGGAGACCATAGGTCCAGGCAGGCCGAAGAGATTCGTTGTGGAGTTCAGCGCTCCCTGGCCCCGGGGCGCGAATCGCGTGTACCTCGTTGGCACCTTCCTCTCGCTGACGCCAGGAGGCCTCAAGCTGGTGAAGCTTGGGAACAGGGGATATGCCAGGATACCGCTGTACCCGGGCATCTACGGCTACGGCTTTTCAGTTGACGGGGAGGAGCCGGCTCAAAGGGATCCGGAGGTCGGAGACGTAGTCGACGTCGTGGAGCCCTTCAACTTTTCGGGCAAGCTGACTTTGAGCAGGCTCGAGATAAAAGTGCCAGAGGAAATAACTGAGTACGTCATCCACGATGAGCACGACCCGGCTTACATGCATAGGTTCGCGAAGTACCTGGTCGTGAGGCTCAGGACGTCGGCAAAGGTGGGCTCCGCCCTGCTCGAGGTCCTCGGAAGGGGGACCTTCGAGCCAAGCACCGTGAGGCGCTTCGGGAAGGAGAAGGTGTTTGAGTACGTCGTCGACGCCAAGTACCTCGGGCCAGTAATCTCCTATGTGTTCCTGCTCGAGAACGGGCTCGCCTACGGCCGCGAAGGCGTCGGGGAGAGGCCGAGCCCGCTGGTGATCTCCCTAAACGAGGTGCACGGCGTCGAGTCCCCTCCGTGGTATGCCGGCGCCATCTACTACTCGATCTTCGTTGACAGCTTCCACAATGGCAACCCCCTCAACGACCCGCCGACGAAGGTGGCAGCGGACGGCGCGTCGCCGAGGGCTCCGGGATATTATGGAGGCGACCTGGAGGGCGTGGCCGAGAAAGTCGACTACATAAAGAGCCTCGGCGTCGACGTCGTCTACCTAACTCCGATATTCGAGGCGCGAACTTACCACAGGTACGACGTCGTCGACTTCATGAGCGTTGACAGGTACGCGGGGGGCAATGAGGCCTTCGAGCTCCTCGTTGCGAGGCTCAGGGAGCGAGGGATGAGGCTCGTCCTGGACATCCCAGCAAGGCACACGAGCGCGTGCCACGAGTTTTTCGTGGACGCACTCGAGAAAGGGAGGAACTCGAAGTACTACAGCTGGTACAAGTTCCGCGAGGAGCCGCCAAAGGACGTCGCGGAGCGCTGGGCAAGGCTACTTGAGGAGTGCGACATCACTGTGCTCAGGTCCGCAGCGAGGGAGCTCGGGAAGGCCTTTTACGAGTCGTTCTCAGGGTCGTGGTACCTGCCATCGCTGAACTACGAGGAGCCTGAGGTTCGCGAGTACATGAAAAGCGTGCTCAAAAAGTGGGTGGAGGCCGGAGCCGACGGCCTCAGGATAGACGTCGCGCATGCCATCCCCCTGGACTGGGCCGAGGAGGCGGCAAAGCTCGTTAAAGAGTTCAGGAGGGACGCCGTGTTCATTGCCGAAGCGACGGTTAACGTGGAAAGCCTCTGCGAGATCTACGACTCGGCCATGAACTACCCTCTCAGGCAACACTTGATCATGCTGTTCTGGGGCCGCGAGACCGCAGCGGAGTTCGTGGAGAAGTTCGATGCGCTGGCATCGGCCATGCCCCACCAAAAGTTCTTGCAGCTTTACAACATGTTGGGATCCCACGACACCGTAAGAATTTCCACGCTAGTCAGCGACGTCGACGCCTTGAGGGCCCTCTATGCCATCCTCTTCTCGTTGCCCGGGAGCCCCGCAATTTACTACGGCGATGAAATAGGGCTACCGGGCAATGCCGACCCAGACAATAGGCGCCCGATGCCATGGGACAGGAGGAAATGGAACGTCGAGCTCCTCGAGCACCTGAGGACGCTCGCCAGGCTTAGGAAGGAAGTACCAGAGCTCAGGCTGGGCTTCGCAAGGTTGCATGCTTGCGGAAACGTCCTGGCCATTGAGCGATGGCTCGATGGGCAGGCAGTGGTCCTGGTTAACACGAGACCGGAAATTGCACAACTCAACGGTTGCCTCGGCAATATAGGCAAAGGACCGTATGAGGCCGTCTACGGCGATGGAAGGAGCTCGTTCGAGGCGCTCTGGCGCTACGGCTTCCTATTTCTCATATCCAGGCGCCCAGCTTGAAACCTTGAAACGCGACGCCCGCGAACGCTCAGGCGCGCCGGCCCCCGATTTCGCGCTTCTCGAGCAACCTGAATATTTTCTCAGCCAGGCTGGCCAGCGGCACGGATGAGGGGATGCCTGCAGCCCTCTGGTGACCCCCTCCGCCGAACCCAACGGCTATTTCTGAGACGTCAACGTAGTCGCTCCTCAGGCTGATCCCTCTGGGGTACCTGGCCACGTAAACGTGCGCGAAGAGCCCGTTGCTCTTCGCCACCTCCACGAGCTCGCCGGGATGGACGCGGGGGTCGACGTCCGGGAACACTATTATGGTGTGCCCGTCCCTCCTGATTATGTCCATCCTCGCTATGGCCTCCCTTATCAAGTTCTCGTAGACGTTCTTCACCTCTGTCTCGTAGAGCTCCACGAGCCAGTGTGGCGCCATGTCCCCCTGCTTCAGCGATTCCAGCGCCCTGTACCTTACCTCCCATCCATACCATCGTAGGACGCGCCTCCAGACCTTCGTCAACTCGTACTTGCCCAGCATGTAATCGTCGTCCCTCGCGAGCTCGATCATCTTCTGGACCAGCGCATCGCCCGCCACGCCGAGCAACCTAGCGACGCTCTCCGCGGATGTGGCGTCCCGATCCAAGTATATTTCTAGCCCCGGTCCCAGGGAGTCGGCGAGCTTGGAGGCCCCTTCGGACCACTCGTGGTGGTCAACCCAAATCACTCGCACCCCCCTCCTCACAATCGCCCCTAACATTCCAGCCAGCTGTTCGACCTCGTCGGGCTGGGGGTTCAGGTCCGCGATCCACAGCTCCCTTATGCCGGGAGTGCTCTCGACGATCTCATACAGCTTCCTGGGTAGCGCAGTCACTGAGGACAGCACTTGTTTCACTGGCTTCAGCTTACGCCATATTATGGAGGCCGACACTAGGCCGTCCAGGTCCCAGTGCGTGATCGTCGCTGCACGCAATTCTCGTTCCTCGGCACGCTAGCAACGCGCCCGTGCACTTTGCTAGGCTTGGGAGCGAGTTTTAAGGTTTCCCGCCCATGTTCGCGTTAAAACCCGGGCGCTCGTCCCTTGAACGCCTCGAGGCCACTACGGCGAGCTGAGCGCCAAGTTTTTGCAGACTATGGCAACCTCGCCCGACGTCAAGCATATAGGAACTTCGAGGCTTCCAACGTATCTCGGCTCGATCGCCAGCTCCGCGTCGATCGACGCGTGCGGTCCAACCCTTAGGATCCTGTGAGCTCCACCAACTACTTCCACCGCATCGGTCATCACTGACAGCGTCAGCCTGGCCTCCTTGTCGTTGTCGTTTCGAATTTTTGCCACCGCCTTGTAAGCCCCAGCTGCGTCGATTCCCCCGAGGGAGACCTCTAACGCGATGCGCTTCAGCGCCTCGCCCACTGCGCCCTCGAGATCGGCCAGCCAGGCGTCTATAACCGTAGGGCTCCAGAACTCGGCCCACCAGTAGTCGCTGTCGAGGGCATGCCAAAGCGACCACCTCGCCCGCCTGCTCAGCTCGTCCCCTCCAAACGACTCCTCGTAGGCCTTGACCTTCCTGTAGGCCGCGCCCACCGCGCGCCACTTTTCCTCATGCTCCTTTCGCTCGCCCCTCCACTTGCTATACCCGCCGAGCCACGACGTCGAAGTGACTCCGTATAACACCCTCATGGCCGGGACCTCTTCTAGCGCCTCGCCCAGCGTTGATAGCTTGATGAACCCTCCGTCCTGGGCCGACTCCAAATATGTTACGAGCCTGTCGTAGAAGTACGCCGTAAGCGGGGGATTCTTGGAGAATGCCATCCAGTTCTCGCCATCAAGTGCTATCGTCAACGTCCTAGTCGCGGGGTCCAACCACCTCGCAACGATTGTCGAGACGAGGTTGTACGCCGCCTTCCAGGCATGGCCCTCGCTCTCGAAGTTGTTTTCGAAGCTGAGCGCGTTGCTGATCTCGGCGTCCCTGAAGAAGACCACCACGTGCGCGCCCCTCTCCCTGTCGACGAGGATGTAGGGCTCGTGGGGAGTGCCCTTATCCCCCTTGGCCCCGGCGAAGTGGTTCCTCTCGTCCAGTACCGTGTATTCGATCTCGTGCGAATGATATATCTCGACGAGGTCCATGGAGAACGACATCTCGGGCGTCCACGCCCCCCTCGCCCTATAGCCCCCGAGGGCCTTGCTGGTCATTTCCGCCCCATACTTCAGCTCCTCCGCCACGATGTCGTGCATTCCAAAGTGCTCCAGGAGGAAGCCTGCGATCGTGTGCGCGTAGAGGCTCGTGAGCACCTCTATTCTGCCTGCCTTTGCCGCCCTCTCGTAGCCCTCAAGCGCCCTGCGAACTTGCTCGACCTCGTAATCTCCCAGCGTCGTCCCGTCGGAGAACTTCGCCTTCCCCTCGACGGCCATTAGCCACTGGGCCAACAGGCTGGGGCTGACGTTGAAGGTGGCTCTATAGCTTGGATGCCTCTCCAGCTCGAGCAGATGATGGGAGTAGGGGCCCTTGCCGTAGGGCCTAAGCATATCTCCGTATACGTAGGTGAAGGCCCACTTGGCGTGGAGAACGCCGTTGGGCATGTAGTTCGGGGCCTGGTGGTTGTGCCACACGAAGAGCGTTACAAGGGGCTTCCTATTGCTTGGCTCGGCAACGACGATCTTAGCCTCATCCACGAGTTTACCGTCCGCGAGTAACTTAAGCGACCACGTGCCAACGTCAGGGGCTGTCAGCCTCACCAATTCCGTGGCACGTCCCAGCGGCTGGAGACCTACTGCCTCCCTCCAGAGGCTCTCCCCTCGTTGGTCGACAAGCTCCAGCTGTGTCTGCAGCCCCTTATCGCTGAGGCTCTCGAGCACCACGTTCACGTTAACCCGTTGGCCCGGCGCGCAGGCTGGCCTATCCGGAAGGACGTATGCCCTGAAATTGCCTTGGGGGCCAGCAGAGCCGCTGCCCACAGCCTTGCCCCGAACGAGAGACGGGGCTCACCGGGAAAAAAGCTCGCTTTTGTCCATGAGCTATCTCCTCATGATCTTGCCGTATAAGCTCACAAGGACCTCGGCCGAGCGTTCCCACGTGAACGTGTGCGCCCGCCTTATGCAGCTCTCCCTGATCCTGTGCACGGCGTCGCGCTCCGCGAGTAGATTCCTGAGGCGCGGCTCCGAGATCTCCTGGCCCCTGGCGCCATCGAAGGCGCTCTCCATGACGTTCACCATGTCCGCCAACGAGGTAGCCAGGCCTCCCGCGTCGCCTGGCTCAACAAGCAGGCCCGTCCCACTGGGGCCTGCCAACCTGATGTCTATCACGGCCTCCGCGAGGCCGCCTACGCTGGAGGCCACGACCGGCGTTCCAGCAGCCATGGCTTCAAGGGAGACCAGGCCGAACGGCTCCTGGAGGCTCGGGGCGACGAGCGCGTCTGCCGCGTAGTGGAGGACCATATAAATTTCCCTGGGGACGTAGCCCAGGAGCACCTTCAGGTTCTCGCGATAGATGAGAGCCGACTCGAGGACCTTTAGCGCGAGGTCCTCGTGGCCCTCGACAGGTATAAGGGCTAATAGGATCCTGACGTCCGGCCTCCTAGAGATGAGCCTTGGCAGCGCCCTCAACAGCACGTGCACGCCCTTCTGCCTAGCGAGCCTGCCAGTCATCAATAGGAGGGGGCCGCTCTCGTCGAAGCACCTCAGCCATTCATCGGCTGCTAGGTCTAGCGCGTATTCCCTGGCAAGCGGAGCCGCCCTCTCGTGGCCCTCCGGAACCGCCTTGCAGAGGTCCTTAGTCTCCAGCTGCTCCCTGGCCTTGAGCCTGGACTCGATCTCGAAGGGGTTCAACCCCGGGTAGAGTTTCAGGACGGCGTTGCTCACGTCCAGCCAGCTCCACGTGGCCGCGTTGGACACCGCCTCGACCCTGATGCCATACTTGATGCCGAGCCTCCTAGAAACCTCCTTGGAATAGCCCTTGCTAACGGTCACGACGACGTCGCTCGCCAGCGCCCCGAGCCTGTCGGCTAGGCCCCTCGCCGCCAAGTGGTACTCAGCAAGGCTCTTGGCTCCGAGAACCCCCCTTATTACCGTGTTTGGATCTATGACCCTGGCGAGCTCTGAGAGCTCGAGCGCCTCCTTGGACAGTAAGTGTATGTGGTAGACGAACTTCGTCGGAAGCCCCGCGGACGTCGCCCTCGCGTTCAACGCCAATAACGAGGGAACGCTGTGCCAATCGTTGGCGTGTACCACGTCCGGCATGCCCAGGGCCTCCGCCAACGACCTGACCGCGTCGGCAAATGCGATGGCCTTGGGCAACACAACATCGCGGCCGTACACGTCTTCGTCGTCGAGGACGCCGCCAGCTATGAGCAAGTGCTCGACGCCGCCGGCCATGACCCTGAAGACCTCGTAGCTTCCTAGGACTCCGTGAACCGTTGACATGGAACTCTGGTAGCCCTTGGTGACGCCGTGGCCCGGCATGACGATCGTCGGCTCGAGGCCCCTTGAGGCCAGCCCTCCGGCCAGCCTCGGGGGCACCTCGGCGAGGCCGCCAACTTTCTTGACGAAGGCTGACTCAAAAGTGAGCATCCACACCTTTGGCCTACCCTCCGTGCCCCTCGGCGCCGCCTCGTCGCCGGCGTTCTTTCGAGCGGGTAGGACGGCCGGATCCACCTAGCCCACCACGGATAGTTCGACCTTGTCCGCAACCGAGCGACCGGGAGCCATTTCGACTGGGACCATGAACATTACCGCGATTCCCTGGAACGACTTCCTGAGCCCCTTCTCGGTCCTCGAGTAGCTCTCGAGCGGCGACACCCATACCTCGTGCTCGGAACCCGCCTCCAACCTGATCGGTGGGTAGCCCGGCGACAGGACCTCGACAACCCTGCCGGAGCCGGCGAAGGACTCGGTGTAGTCCTTTTCCGTGCCGTTGACCCTGTACTTTATCGCCCTTTCCTCGTGCCTGTCGAGCTTGGGCGCCACGTGGTACTCGATGCCCAGCTTGCCGTAGACGGCTGATCCGGAAATGCCCCTGACTGTGTACGCCATCGATATCCCGTCCTCCTTCACGGAGACCGCCTTGTCGACGAACACGTCGAGCGCCCTCTGGCCGAAGACGTAGACGTGGCCCACCGTCCTCATCGAAAACTCAAGGGGACCCCTGACGATCACCTCGTGCTCTTTAGTTGCGAGATCGCTCATGTCCTTAAACGGGGCATTGTCGATCCAATCCCGCAACGTCGTCTCCGCACCGTAGAAGTGCAGCCTGAAGCTGGTCCTCCTGTACCAATCCGGCCTGAACTCGGGCCCTAGGTACGGCTCGGCCCTCCTCGTCATTGTGTCCTGCAGGTTGTGCTCGAGGCCTGGGCGCTTGATGTCGAGTTCGAAGATCGTCCCGCCGTCGGCAGGGTCCGCGTACAGGTTGATCGACGGCGTCTCGAGCAGCAGCTCGTCCCTGCCGTCGAAGTCGAAGTCGACAAGCGCTTGCCTGGAGGGCCTGCCCTCGAAGTAGCCGGTCAGCCTCTCGGCCTCCCTCTCGACCTTGATCAAGGCCTCGTAAATTGCCTGCCTCAGGTGGGCGAGGTAGACGCCCCCGAAGAGCCCGTGCCAGTACGCGTCGTTGCACTCGGCCAGGAGGTACAGGTCCTGCAGCTCCTTCGGCAACTCCTCGAGGGACCTCGCCTTCCTCCTCACCCACAGGAGCTTCTTGTGCATGTTGTTGGCCTCGGGGTACTTTGTCAGGAAGTTCAGGAAGTGCCCCCCGCTCCACTCCAGCATCTTGTCGTAGCTGCCGTGGGGCATGTACAGCAGGCCCGCAACGCCGTGTTCCTTCAGGTACTTGCTGGCGTGAACCATTGCCACGTCGTAGCCCTTCCTCAGCAGTTCCAAGAAGCTGGTAAGCCACCACCTCGACCACCCGGGATCCGCCCACTCGCCGAACTTTTCGGCATCGCTGCCCCAGACGAACAGGCTATCGGGCGCGCGGGTCCTGGACCTCATGTAGCTGATCACTTCCTCTGGCCTGTTCCACGGCAATATGTACCTCAGCCTCGTGTCTATGAACAGCACCTTGACCGTGTAGCCGCCGTACTCGGTCTGCCACGCACGTGTAGCCAACTCCTCTGGCTTGCCAGCGCGGGTAAGCAGCGAGTCGTCCAAGAGAACGTACTCGATGCCGTTAGTCGCGAGGACCTTGGGCAGCCACGGCTCCCAAACCCTCTCGGGCAGCCAGAACCCCCGGGGCCTGAAGCCGAAGAGCTCCTCTGCCAGCTCGGCGTACCTCTTGATCTGCCTCTCAGCATCCTCCGGGAAGAGCGATAGCACTGCCTCGCCGAACGTGCCGGACAACAACTCAACTGTCCCGGCCTCTGCGAGCCTCCTGAGGGACCCCAGCCACTCCGGGTGCCGCTCCCTCAGGTATAGCAACAGGGGGCCGCTCACGTGTACGACGAAGTCCAGGTCGCTGTACTCTTCCATGACTTCGATGAGCAGCGCATAGCTCCTCGAAAATATCCCCTCGCTAACAGCCCTGATCTGGCCGTAGGGCTGGTGGAAGTGTAGCGCGAACACGAAGTTGGCCAACGCCATATGCCGACCCCGGCTATTCTATTAGCCTTTTAACGACGGCCGCGATTTTCTCCCTCGCCTCGTCGGCGCTGGGCCTCTCCCGCGACAGTGCCCTCAACTCCTCCGAGACGTCGGGGGCGGCCATTACGTACTCGAACCACGCGGCAATGTCCCCCCTGTTCAAGTGGTACACCAAGGACTCGGGAGGAACCCTTTCGAGGGCCTCGAGGAACTCTGGCACGCTGGAGGCGCTTATGCCCGTGTACCTGCCATCGAGGTACGTGAAGTGAAACGCCCTATCCGCTGGCACCCTCAGCCTTCTGTAAAAGCTGTGCCTCCTGGCCGACGCTGCCTCTGCGATCGCGTGGGACAGAATGCCGAGGGCCTGCTGAAAGATCGCATAGGCCTCGGAGGCGTTCTTGTACGGCGAGAAGTACGTGTGGACCTCTGCGATGCTCCCGAACTTGGTTGCCATGTAGTAGAAGTGATCGCTCGTGGTCAACAGCTTCCACAGCCTGGTGTAGCGAGGGTCGTCGAGGGCCCTGACGTACCAGTACAGGTCGTAAAGGGCCCTAAGTGCGTTTGCCTGAAGAGGATTCCCGGCCCACGCGCTCACGTCCCTTTCGTCGGCCCAGCTTATCGTGCGCCAAGGCGGCACGTCGTAGACGTCGCGAGGCGGATTCCTGGCTGCCGCCTCCGTCGCGGTTGCACAGCTAAGGTGCGGGTGCTTCAAAACCTCAATCGGCAGCCACCTGAGGAACTCGTGGATCCCGCTCTCCGGCCAGTGGTGCTCGCCAAAGGTTTCGTAATCCACTGCTATCAGTATGACGTCGCCCGGCGTAGCTGCAAGCCACGAGGCGTACTTGTCAGCCGTCAGCGGGTATTGGTCCCACTTCCTGTCGCTGAACCTGAACCCCACGTCGTCGCTGAGCCTGTAGTTCCTGGTCAACACCCTAGCCTCTCCCAACAACGACCTGTAGACGTAGTTCGGAGACCTCCAGCCTAGGACCCAGTCAACGCCCTCCGTCAGTATCACCCTGTAGCCCATCCTCTCGAAGAGCAACGCGACGTCGTTGTTGTACATGAACTCCGTGTTCTCCACCGCCGTCGGGAGCCTGCCGAAGAGCTCCTTGACGATCTTTCGGTGTTCGCCGATCTGCTCAACCAACTCCGCCTGATCTGGAATGGGGAGGAGGGATGCGATGCTGTGATAGAACGTCTGCTCGACTAGCTCGACGTTCTCGCTCGAGGCCAGCTTGGCGAACGAGTCGATTAGCTCCGGCATCCACCTGCTTGCCTGCTCGAGGAGTGTGCCGCTGATCGAGAAGCTGACCTTAAACCTCTTTCCGTCGTAGTCCTTCGAGATGCCCTCGAGCAATATCGCGTTCGCTGGCAAGTAGCACTTCCTGCTGGCACGCTCCAGGACCTCCCTGTTGAGGCCGTTGTCCAGGATTGCTTCCTCTACGTCGTTGGGCTCGAGCCTGCCGCGGAGCGCCCGGGCTATGACCTTTTCGTAGGCCCTCCTATCGAGCCTATAGGGCTGGTGAACCTCGAAGAAGAAGATCACGTCGGTCAACGCTTCGCCCCGTAGGATGCTACGTTTTGTCCACGGTAAAAAGCCTTGAAACCTCGAGCACGTCCCCTAGCGCTGCCTCAGCGCACGATCCCAGAGCCCTGCCAGGGGGATGGGGATCCACTCGGGCCTGTACAGGGCCTCGTAAAGGGCCTCGTAAATCAGCCTCTCCGCGATCCAGGGCCTCAACAGCTCCCACGCTCTACTCCTGAGCGCCTCCCTCTCAAGCCCAACCAATTCCGTGTTGATCGCGGAGACGTACGTGTCGACCATGGCCCTCACGTGAATGTCCCTCCACATCGCCGTGGGATCGCTTCCCTTTACCACGCGTAGAACCTCGGGGGGGCCGTAGCCGGCGGTGTCCATTAGGGCCGCCATCGAGAGGTAGTGGAAACTCCTTACTAGGCATGCCACGTCCCTTAGCAACGGCACCTTGTTGCTCCCTGTGCCCATCCTGCCGGGCTCCCCCTCGAAGTCGACGATCTTGAAGTCGTCGGCATTCTCCAAGTAAATCATCTGCGCCAGGTGGAGATCCCCGTGGGTCCTCGCCTTGACAAGGCCAGAGAACTTTTCCAGGTCCTGCGCCGCCTCGTCCGCAACCCTCGCGAGCTCCCGCTCCGCGATCGACCTGGCCTCGTCGAGGAACGAATACCGTCCGATCCCAGCGAGCTCGTCGTATCTCTTAAGGAGGGAGTAGAGCATGCGATCGATGTTCCTTGACCACACGTACACGTCGTCCGGGCCGATCGGCTCCGCGCCGAAGAAATTTGCTTCCCCCGGCGGATTTAGCGCCCCGTGCAGCTCAGCCGTCAAAAGCCCGACGTGCGAGGCTGTCGAGAGCCTCAAGGACTCCTTGCCCCACCCGCCCTTGAGGAGGCTCGTGAGGGCCTCGTAGAACGGGGCGCCGCCATCCGATGTGCCCTTGACAAACTCGGTGATCACCCACGCAGTCGATCCGCGGACGTCATACGCCTCGAAGAGCGCGGGGGCGCCCGCGAAGCCCGTCCTGCTGAGCCTCTCGAGCATGACGGGCTCCGGGTTATCCCTCCCGACGAGCCTGTAGCCCTTCACGACGACCTTTGAGCCGTCCCCCAGCTCGTGTATCGCGAGCACGTTGGTGGAGCCGGCTGCTATGGGCGTCACGCCGACCGTTGCCCTGCTCCTCAGCTCGCGCACGACCCTCCTGCTGACGAATGGGAGCTCGCTGACGCTTTCAAAAAAGTGCGTGCTGTACTCGAGGTCGTACACGTAGAGCTCGCCGCACTCCGCGTACATGTTCGCCGGAAGCGCGGGCCGGGCCCTGCTGAGCGCTAACGGTGCCAGGACCCTCTGCCCCGAGACGAGGAGCTCCAACACCACCAAGTCCTTCGAGGCGAACAAGACCCTCGAAAGCTCCTCGGTCATGCCCTTCGAGGGCCACCAGCGAGCGCTTCTCGAGTACCTGAGCGCGCAGTCTATCTCCTTTCCTCCGATGTTCAAGCTTCGATCACGCTGAGTATGGACCTGATGTAGTTCGCTAGGTCGTCCAGGCTCTTGATGGCCCCGCCCCTGATCAACATTCTGAGGAACTCGTCGCCTAGCCCACTACTTGCCCACTCAGCTATGTAGCCCCTCTGTAGGTGCTGCTCGAGGAGCCTTCTGTCGACAAGGTCGTTCTCTATGATCGCTAGGAGCTGCTTATAGTTTGAGAACTGCAGAGGCACCTCCCTGTTGCTTGACGGATCCGTCACTACGTACTTGGGCGCCCCGATGTTCCCTCTCAGGTTCTCCAGCGACCTTTTCAGCGCCTTTCCGAGGTCTGTCAGCACGTACTTGTCCTCCTCAAGCCTCTCGATGAGTCCCTCGCGCATCAAGGCCCTCAGGTACTTCTTAAGGCTAGAGGCCTCGATCCCCATCTTCTCCCTCACAGCACTTGCGCTCAGGACCCCCGACTCGTCTGCATACATCACTACCTTATAGTATGGCTTGGGCACGGCCCTCTACCTTGGCGCGATCACTGTAGTCTAAGCGCGAAGAGTTAAAAATCTGGCGAGCCCGGCCTCCTGGCGCCGGCCTAGGCTATGGCGAGACCGCTATAAGTTTCTCGACATTTATCGTCCTAGAGCTCACGAACAAGAGAGCCCCGGACAGCGCGACGAGTATCGCGAGGTGCGCTAGTGCGTCCGGGATCGAGCCGTATATGTAGCATTGTATTGCCATTATGCTGTGCGTGAACGGCGACGCGTAAAGGGGCAGGAGGACCGAGGACTCCAGCTTGGGATAGTCGACAAAGAAGCCCGTGAAGAAGGAGGCCGAGGCCACGCTAGTGACGATGCTCGACACGTTGCTCGCGCTGCGAAGCCCCCTGGCCCTGGACACGAAGGGGAGGGCCATCCCCACGCACACGAGCGTGGTGAAGAAGGATGAGGCCGCATGCAGGGCCAACAACGCCGGATCCAGAGCGCCCTCCACTCCGGCGCCCACTGAGATGGCCAGGATCGCGAGGTAGCCGATGAGGCCCGCGACGTCAGCTGCAGAGGCCAACAGGCCCAACATAGAAGCCACCAGCAACTTGCTTGTCACAATGTCGCCAAGGCTTGCGGGAGTGGTCAACAGCATCTCGAAGGTCCTCCTCTCCCTCTCGCCAACTATGCCATCTATGACGTACATGGAGGCGGGAGTGACGACAAACATTATGCCCAGGACGAGAATTTTGGCCGTCAGCACCTTGTACTGTTCCGTGGGGCTTGCGACGCCCCCGCCCGGGGCAACGAGGATCGTGGTCCCCGCCGACACTGGGTCCAGCACCGCCTCTGGGTCGTACTTGGAGAGCCCCGCGCTCTCGGCAAGCGCTGCCACCTTCATGCGCGCCACGATCCCCGAGAACCACGCAACGACTCCGCGAACCACTCCCTCGGCGTTGATGGCTGGTCCGACGTTGACCCTCCTGTAGATTTCAATGTGTGCCTGCCGATCAAAGCTGGTGACGTTGGCGGAGAAGCCGGAAGGGATCACCACCAGGACATCTACGCCGCCTTCCCCAAGGGCTTCCGCCGCGTTCGAGCATGCGACCACGTTGACCCCAGAGCTCTTGAGGGCCTCAGTGATGTTGCCCGCCAGCCAGCTCGACGACACCGTGGCGCCGTCGGGGAGCGTCGACGTGCCTCTGTCCATGTCTATAACGCACGCGTTGACCGTTTGGCCCGCTGACATGAGGAGCACCGCCAACCCAATCGATGGCAAGGATATGAGGGGCAACAGAACCGTAGTTGCCAGGGTTCTCCTGTCCCTCAGCAGGTCCAACAATTCCTTCCAGAGCAGGACCCTCAGGCCTGCCAACGGATCACTCACCGACCAGCTTCACGAAGGCCTCCTCGAGGTCCCTAGCCCCGTACTTCTCGAGCACTTCCTCGGGCGTCCCGACCTCGATTATCCTGCCCCTGTTTATGAAGCCGACACGATCGCACACGTGTTCCACCTCGAGCATGTTGTGGCTGCTCAACAGGACGGCCGTCCCGGTCCCGCGCGCGATCCCCCTGATCAGCTCCCTGACCCTCACGCTTGACTGCACGTCCAGGCCGCTCGTGGGCTCGTCGAGGACTGCCAGGCGGGGCCTCGTGAGCAATGCCAGCGCCACCAGGAGGCGCCTCTTCATCCCCTTGCTGTACTCGCCGGCGCGCCTGGCCAGCGCGTCGCCGAGACCGGAGATCTCCCTGGCGATCTCCACGGCCTCGTCCTCGTCAACCCCGTAGAGCCTCGCGTAGAGCCTCACGTGCTCGTACCCCGTTAGCCTCGCGTATAGATCTGCCTCCTCGGGAAGATAGCCCACCAGCCTCCTGCGCCGCGCCTCCCCTGCGTTGAGGCCCAGGATCCTCACGTCCCCGGAGTCAGGCCTCAGGAGCCCCACGACTATTCTCAGCGTGGTCGTCTTGCCAGCGCCGTTCGGCCCGACGAGGGCGAACACCTCGCCCTCCCCTACGGCGAAGCTCACGTTGTCCAGGACCCTTCGTTTGCCGTACGTCTTGGCCACCGAGCGCACTTCAAGGACGCTGCCCATCGGTATTTATCCCATATTACTTAATCCTTAGGGCTGCCACCTTGTGAGATCCAGGCCAACTTATAAATGCCTGGCCGCATTGATTGGCGTAGGGGGCGCCTCGTAGTGATAGTCAAGGACACGAGGGCCGCGCTCAGGGAGTTCCTGGCCAAGTACGGTGAGAGGGCGGAGCTAGTACTGAGAATAGCCTTTGAAGTATCCACGGATCCGAACGTGGACCACAGGCTTGGCGACTTCAGCTATAAGCACCTGGTGGCCAGGCTCCTCTCAATGGGAATCTCCTATAACCCGGCCAACCTTCTGAGGATCATGGAAAGGGACTACGGAATTATAGATAAAAGCTACGTCTCGAGCAACCAAACCTGGTGGAGGTTCGTCGATCAGGACGCCGTGAGGGAGGCGCTGTCCGGCGGCGCCTGGGACGATCCCAAGATATCCGTGATCCTCGTGAAGTACCGCAGCCTTGAGCCGCTGTCGATGTTGGAAGCCCTCAGGAGGCTTTACTCCAAGCAACGGCTCAGCGACGCTGACAGGAAATTCCTCAAACGCCTTGCGTTCGAGGAGCTACCGCTGGTCATCCAGGTGATGGGCGAAATGGAAGAGCACGAGGAGGCCTTCTCAGCCGAGCTAAAGATCCTCAGGGAGATAGTGGGCCTCGCCGAGAAGGTCTCGGCCAAGCTTTCGAGGCAGGTTACGGCAAGGGAGCTCACGAGTGCCGCCACGATCGAAGGTAGCGCTGATGATCGTCCATGAAATAGCCTCGAAAAAAGTGCTCCCGCTTCTCAGGGCAATACTAGCGCACGACCTGATCAGGGCAGGCCTTAGCCAGCACAGGGTATCGAAGATCCTCGGAGTAACCCAGCCCCTGATCAACAGGTATCTCAAGAAGAAGCGCGAGCACTACCTCGCCGAGTTCGAGAGGCTCGGAGTGGCCCGCGAAGAGGTCGAGAACTGCGTTGCGCTGCTCAAGGCCTTCGCGTTGAAGAACGATTTCCCGAGGTTCGTCGTCATCTCGATGTACGTCGTTAACAGGCTCTCGACGAGGATCGCCTGCGCCAGCTACGAGTCCCTCGCTGACGTATGCTCGAGGGGTTCCCTGGCGGACCCAGACATCGAGGCTTATAGGTCGTTCGTGACGAGGCTCGTCGGCAGGCTGAGGGATGCCCGGCTCGTGCCAGAGGTCGGAGCAAACATCGTGTACGCGCCTCGCGAGCCCGGCGGCCCAGAAGACGTGATAGCCCTGACGGGAAGGATAGTGAAAGCCGAGGGAGGGATCCTGGCGCTGGGAGAGCCCATGTACGGGGCCAGCCGCCACCTCTCGAGAGTTCTTCTGGAGATGCCGAAGGAGTTGGGGTACAGGGTTGCTATAGTCATCGCATTCCTGGAGGAGGTACTCGAAAACCTGAGGCGTGCCGGCTATAGGGTCGTTGAGACGGGGCCCCACGAGAGCGAGGAGGATTTCTGGAGCTCAATATCCGCGGCAGCGAGGGAGGCCCCCGAGGTGATTGCTGACAGAGGTGGGAGGGGCCTCGAGCCCGTGATTTATATATTCGCGAGGGACTTCGAGGGGCTCGAGAAGGCCTTGGACGCCGCAATAAGGGGTACCCGGCGTTGATTTCGTCCGAGTTCTGCGTGGTGGGCGCAGGAGCTGTCGGGAATGCCCTCTCTATGTACCTGTTCGCCGGGTCCTCCGAGCCGCCTCTGTTGATCGTCAGAAGCAGGGGAACGTATGAGACCCTGAGGGAAAAGAGACACGTGAGGGTCGAGGCCCAGGGCCGCGAGGTCTTCGTGCCCGTCGAGGTAGCGCTGCCAGATCACCACGTCTCGTGCCACCACATCTTCAACGCTGTCAAGGCGTACGACGTCGCATCGACGATCGAGTTCATGAAGAGATCTGCGGGCCCGCGCTCCTCCGTCGTGATGTTACAGAACGGCTTCGGGGCCTTTGAGGCGGCCGCCGAGGCGCTTCCCCACGTCAACGTCGCCGCTGGCGTCGTCTACTTCGGAGCTGAGAAGAAGGCAGTCGACCACGTGGCGGTTCACGGGACGTGTTCCCTGGTGATCGGCTCGCCAAGAGGTCCTTGGCCAGAGCTGATCGGCGCGGCGGAGGTGCTCAGGAGGGGCGGCTGCGACGTGAGGGTGGTGGGCGATGTAGACCTGTACAGGTGGCTCAAGCTAGCGGTTAATGCTGTGATAAATCCGCTCACAGCCATAGCGAAGGCCAAGAATAAGATAGTGCTCGACGAGAGGGCCAGGGCGCTTGTCGAGGCGATCGTGGATGAGGTCGTCGAGGCGGCGAGTGCCAGCGGATATCTGCTCGATAGGGATCGGCTGGTCAAGCACGTGCTCGACGCTGCTGCCCAAACCGCCGACAACTTGTCGAGTATGGCCCAAGACGTTCTAGCCGGCCGCAGGACGGAGATCGACTTCATAAATGGCTTCGTCGCTGGCGTGCTCAGGAGACGTGGGAAGGAGTGGAGCGTCAACAGGGTCTTAGCAGAGCTCGTGCACCTCCTCGAAGCGCTCTGAGCTTACGGGCCCAGTGTGCCTCGCGCTTCGACGCGCTGAAGTTGCCATTGCATTTATTTTGGACGTACGAAGGGAAATCCGTCAATGACGTGGGCGGCAGAGTTGAGGAAGAAGGTCACGGTCCGGGACATCGTGAAGATGAAGGGTCGCGAGAAAATAGTAGCAATTACGGCGTACGACTACGTCACCGCCAGACTAGTCGACGAGGCGGGAGTGGACCTGATATTGGTGGGCGACAGCGTTGGCATGGTCGTCCACGGGTTACCCAGCACGAACTACGTGAACATGGACATGATGCTGCTGCACGTCAGCAGCGCGGCCAGGGCGAGGACTGCCGCACTGCTAGTGGCCGATATGCCCTTCCTAAGCTATGAGGTCGACGTCAGCGACGCCGTCAGAAACGCCGGAGCGCTCGTCAGGGCCGGCGCTGAGGCGGTCAAGATCGAGGGCGGAGCCGAGATGTCCGACGTGGTGAGGGCCCTGGCGAGGGCGGGGATACCGGTGATGGGCCACATAGGGCTTAACCCGCAGAGGGCGCTGTTAATAGGAGGATACAGGAAAAGGGGGACAAAGCGCGAGGAGGCCGAAAAAATAGTCGAGGACGCAAGGGAGCTAGAGCGAGCGGGCGCGTTCTCGCTAGTCATCGAGTTCACTGAGTGGGAGGTGGCCAAGAGGGTCACCGAGGAGGTCTCGATACCGACTATATGCATAGGAAGCGGCCCGTTCTGTGACGGCCAGATCCTCGTCCTCCACGACGTACTAGGACTCTCCGAGAGCCCCCCGCCGTTTGCCAAGAAGTACGTCGACCTCAGGAAATTAGTGGTTGACGCTGTGACCTCGTACGCCAGGGACGTCAGATCGGGCGCGTTCCCCCAAGGCCCTGAAACAGCGCAATGATAGATTTTAGGACGGCCTAGCGTATGGGTGTGGGGTGCCACAATTGAGGTATAAGCTGCTGTACCTGGTGATCGACGGGGCAGCTGACAGGTTGTCCGACCCGGTGACAACCCTCGAGAAGGCCGTGAAGCCTGGCCTGGATGAGATCGCCAAGTACGGCGTGTGCGGCGCCATGTACACCGTCGGAAGGGGGGTGGCCCCGGAAAGCGATGAGGCCGTGTTGTCGATACTCGGCTACGATCCCCACGAAGTGTACACGGGTAGAGGACCCCTCGAGGCCGCGGGAGCAGGCATAATGATTAGGGAGGGATACGAGGTCGCGTTTAGGGCGAACTTTGCGACGATAGACCCGGAGACCAGGAAAATAATTGACAGGAGAGTGGGCAGGAGCCTGACCAGCGAGGAGGCGAAGGAGCTCGCCAAGGCGCTCGACGGCATGGAGCTGGGGATCCACGGGGGCTATGCCATAGTTAGGGCAACAGTTGGCCACAGGGCCGTCGTGGTGATAGGTAGCAGGACCGAGAGGCTGTCGCCAAACGTTGAAAACATAGACCCGGCGTACAAGAGGAGGGGGCTCCTCAGCGTTGCCGTCCCAGACTACGAGCCATACATAGCTCCCCCAGTACCGCTAGATAATACGCGTGAGGCCAGGGTGACCAGCGAGCTCGTCACGGCGTTCATTAACAAGGCCATGGATATTCTGGGCTCTCACCCGGTGAACAGGGCCAGGACATCGAGAGGGCTTCCTCCGGCCAATGCGATCCTCTTGCGCGACGCAGGCGGCTCGCTGCCCAAGGCGAGGCCTCTCGGCGAGCTTTACGGCTGCAAGTTCGCGCTTCTGGCCGAGATGCCCGTTGAGCTCGGAATTGGCAGGGCGCTGGGAGCCGAGACGGTGATCCTGGAGCCCCCGACGGGCGATCCCAGGAGAGACTACGAAGAAAGGCTCGAAAAGACGTTGAAGGCCTTAGTGCGAAACGATATAATATACGTGCACCTCAAGGGCCCCGACGAACCTGGGCACGACAAGGACTTCGAGCTCAAGAAGAAGAGAATAGAGGAAATTGACAAGTACTTCGTGCAACCCCTCCTAGAAAACAGGCCCAGCGACCTGGCAATCCTCGTTACCGCCGATCACGCGACCCCGCCCAGCGTTGGGGCACATACAGACGACCCTGTCCCCATAGCGTTTAATGCGCCAGGGGTTCAGCCTGACTACACGAAGGCGTTCACAGAGAGGGAGTGTATCAAGGGAAGGCTTGGCCTGTACGAACACGGCTGGCTCTTGTTGCCCGACATCCACGCGAGGTTCCTCAGGGGTTGAGCACGACCATAGGAAGGTCGCCGAGAGTTTTCGTCCCCCTCCACATTTCCGGCTTCTGGGTCCCCCGCCGCGGCCCCGACGTCCTTAGCACTGGCAGCGTTGGCGCAGGCATAACGATCGTCCCCCACCTCGTCGCCTGGGCCAAGGCCGTTGGAACGTGCGGGATCTACGTCAACGGGAGCTCATCGCTGGCCAGCCACGCAACGCACATATGCGCGCGCCACGGCATTGACCTCTCCATTGGGGCGCGGACCAGCGTTGGCCTTGGCCTGGGCGCTGGAGTCTCGGCGGCGCTGTCGCTAGCCCTAAGCTCCCTCGCGAGCCTGATCACCAGGCGATACATCGACCACAGGGCTACGTGGCCCGCCCACGAGGCCGAGGTTCTCAACGGCACCGGGCTGGGGGACGTTATGGCGGAATACCTCGGAGGCCTCGTGGTCAGGACCAGGCCCGGCCCTCCCGGCGTGGGCGAGGCCCAGAGAATCGTTGTGAGCGAAGATCCCTCGCTCCTCCTCGTCGACCTGGGCACCAGGATCTCGACCAAGGAGATGCTCGACAGAATGGATGGGCGTGCGCTGAGCGCAGGCGCCGAGGCCCTCCAAGAGTTCCTGGAGGAGCCCACGCTGGAGAGGTTCTTCGAGATCTCGCGCCGCTTCACGGCAACGCTGTTCAATTACACCACGGCGTTCAAAGCCCTGGAAGGGCTTAGGGGCGTCGTCAGCTACTTCGTTAAAAAGAACCTACTGGTCCTGTGGGCCGAGGACGAGTTCGTCGACGAGGTCCGCGAAGCCTTGGGGGCGAGAGGCCTCTGGGTAATTCCCTGCAGGCTGAGCCGCACCGGGCTGATTGCCCTGTAACCTAGCCCAACGGCTTTAACGCCGCAGGGCCCTATCAGGGCATCGGTACCCCACATGTCGTTCGTGCCGCCAAGCCATCCCAGGAAGGAGAGCCTGCTCCTGAGGGAGAGGCTAGTTGAGGGCTACAGAAAGGGGCTAGTAGCCCTCGAAGGGCTCATAGCCCACGGAAGGGGCGAGTGCTTCGACTATCTCATCGGCGAGTCAACGCAGCCCTTCGCTGTGGAGGCTGCGAGAGCCGGCGTGGCGGCGTTGCTCCTCGCCAAGAGGCCGGTGATCTCAGTCAACGGCAACACCGCAGCCCTGGCCGCCGAGCACGTTGTCGAGCTAGCCAGGCTCGTTGGCGCGAAGATAGAGGTCAACCTGTTCTACAGAACCCGCGAGAGGGAGGAAGCCATTGCCGCGCTCCTGAGGGAGCACGGCGCGGAGGAGGTCCTTGGAGTGGGCGACGACGCGTCGGCCACGATCCCGGAGCTCTTCAGCGAGAGGAGGAGGGTCAGCCCGCGTGGCATACTAGTCGCCGACGTGGTCCTGGTCCCACTCGAGGACGGCGATAGAACCGAGGCCCTGAGAAGAATGGGGAAAACCGTGGTGGCCATAGACCTCAACCCCCTGTCGAGAACCGCGAGGGCGGCCAACATAACCATTGTCGACAACGTGGTCAGGGCGCTGCCCGCCATGATCGGGCTGGCCAAGGAAATGATGTCGTGGGAACGCAACAAGCTGAAGGGAATTCTCGAGAGCTATGACAACAATGCCGTGCTAAGGAAGGCCCTGCATCACATAGCGTCGAGGCTCCAGTCCATGGAAAAGGTCGTGCTCGAGTTCCCGGGAAAGTAATTGCACTATCGTTGGAGGAAACGCAAGGCCATGTCGACCAACAGCCTCGAGAGGCGCGGCTTCTCGACCAGGCCCACGCGCTCGACGCCCTCCCGGGTAATTATGATTGCCTTAAGGAGGTCCTTGGAAAAGCCCGCAACATCGCTCGAAACGTCGTTTGCAACGACGATATCTGCTCCTATCTCCATCAACTTTCTGGCCCCGGCTTCAACGAGGTCCTCCTCGCGCGCCGGGGTCTCGGCGGCGAAGATCGCCAGCACCCTGGGCCTCTTCGCCACGCGCCCTACGACCTTCTCGGTCCTAACGAGTTCCAGCGTCATCCTCTCCACCTCCCTCGTCGGCACCTTGCGCTCATGTTGCTCTGCCGGCCTATAGTCGGCTGGGGCTGCCGCGAAGAAGGCCAGGTCGTACTGCTCAGCCAACGTCAACTCCCCGACCTTCCTCGCCATCTCCGCCGTAGTCTTGACCTCGAAGTTCTTGGCGAGGTACGGGGGCCTGTGCCTAACCGGCCCGTGGACCACATCCACCGACGCACCTCTGCACGCGAGTTCCCTGGCAATCAACACCCCCATGAGGCCGCTGCTGGGGTTTGTTATGACCCTCACAGGGTCTATGCGCTCGTACGTGGGACCGGCCGTCACAAGCGCGCGGAGGCCGGCGAGATCGAAGCCCCTGTCGATCGAAGCCCATATGCAGTGCGAGAGGTCCTCGATGGGCGGGAACTTTGCCTTTCCTTCCTCGAGAAGCGGCGGCACTACGACGACGCCCATGCCCCTCAGCCTGTCGATCACAAGACCGTACTGGGGGGACTTCATCAGCCTCTCGTTCATCGTCGGCACGACTACGAGCCTCTTAGCGGATCCGAGAACCGTTAGCGCCGTCAGGGTTACAGCATTGTCGCCAATGCCGTGCGCTATCTTGGCCAACGTGTTGAGCGTTGCTGGCGCGATGACCAGCGCGTCGGCCCACTCGGCCAGCTCCACGTGCTCGGCCCTCCAGGTTTCCTCGACGATCGCCTCGCTGCCTGTGGCCCACTCAACCAGCGCCTTGCCCACGAACCTCAGCGCGCTCGGAGTCAGGAGCGCCCTCACCTCGGCACCGAGCCGGATGAGGTTCCTCGCGAGGTCTACTGCCCTATACGCTGCCACGCTGCCGGTAATCCCCAACAATATCTTCCTTCCCCCGAGCGCCCTCCATCCGGCCGTCCTTGGAAGCTCCAAGCGCTTCACCGGCCGTTGCGCCCCTATGGCAGGCTAATTTTATATTTTCCTCTGAAAGAGCTTGACGGAGGCGGGGGCTTTTGAAGGAGCGCGGGAGCCCGCCGAAAATCGACGAGCTGGCCGAAGAAGCAGCGAGGAGGCTCAGCTCGATCGCCGCGGGATACGTCATAAGGCCGGCAAGGGAGGACGAGCTCCCCCAGGTAATAGAGATAAACATGGTCACGTTGCCGGAGCACTATCCCGAGAGCTTCTTCAGATCGCTATGGGAGGACTACGGCAAAATATTTCTCGTGGCCCTAAGCCCCGAGGGAAAGGTCGTTGGCTATGTCATGAACAGGGTCGAGTACAAGCCCGGATTCTTCAGGCACTTCATAGTGAGGAGCGGGCACGTGGTCAGCCTTGCAGTGCTGCCGGAGCACAGGAGGCGGGGGCTCGGGTTCGCCCTCATGGCCATTGCGTTGAAGGGGATGAGGGACGAGTACGGCTGTAGCGAATCCTACTTGGAGGTGAGAGTGTCCAACGCGCCCGCCATATCGCTTTATGAGAAGCTCGGCTACTCCAAGGTGAAAATAGAACGAGGGTATTACCTCGACGGGGAGGACGCGTATATCATGGCGCGCCCGCTGGCCTAGGCGCGCCCCTCCTAACTTCCTCGAGGAACCTCTCGAGCTCCTCAGCCAGCTGGTCTATCCTTTTTACGCCCTCCAGCCTCCTCGTGGCAACCACTTTCCCGCCGCTGACATACAAGATCATGGTCGTTGGCGACGCGTGCACGTCATACCTTTCGAAGGTCCTGCTGGCCTTTTCTGAGCCGCAGTTTCTGGCGAACCACTCGCAGAGCACCACGTAGAAATTGGCGTTATCGTACATCTGCCCCATCAAGCTCACAAACGGGAACCAGTAGAGGTCGTAGACCCTGCACGCCGGGCACCTCGCATTATCGAAGTATATGACGTGGAGGCCGTCGGCCCTCGGCTCTAGATATCCCTCGGCTGGGTTGATCTCCACCCACGCACCGCTTGCGTAGTCGTAGCGGTAGATGCCGTGGGGGGAGGAGGGGTCGATCCTGGCTATTGCACGCCCCTCTCGGTTCATGAGCGACTCCTGCAACAGCCTTTATTGTCCTCTCAGCAACTGAGCCACTTAAAACGGTGAACGGAGGGTGAACGAGCTCCTCAGGAGCTTCAGGCTGTACGTGGGAAGGACCACGCTGTTCTTTGGCATCGGCGCCCTGGGCGAGGCGTTCAAGGAAAGCGAGGTGGCGGGCGCATTCCGTAAGCCCCTCGTGGTGATCGGCGGGGCATCCGCTGAGGTCTCCGGCGCGTTGGGCGAGCTCCTCTCGCTGCTCAGGGGGCTCGGCGCCTCCCCCTCGATCTACCGCGGCGTGAAGCCGAATCCGACCATAAGCCAGGCCGAGGAGGTGGCCGACAGGTGCCGGGCAGAGTCCTGCGACTCCTTCATAGCCGTGGGAGGTGGCAGCGTCATAGACGTCGCGAAGGCTGCCAGGGCCGCCGTAGCGGGGGGAGGTAGGGTCGCCGATTACTTTTATGGACGGAGGAAGCTCGGCGGCGATCTCCCTCTCATGGCAATAAACCTGACGCACGGCACGGGCAGCGAGGTCGACAGGTACGCCGTGCTGACCGACGAGGCCACGAAGGAGAAGAGGGGGTTCCAGGCCGGCTACCCAAGCGTGGGCGTCGACGATCCGAGGTACACGTTGTCCTTGCCAAGATCCCAGACGCTGTACACGAGCATTGACGCCTTCGCGCACGGCTTCGAATCCGCCACCTCAAGGTCCTCGAGCCCGTTCACGGAGCTGTTGGGCGAGGAAATTGCAAGGATGGTGTTCGCTAACCTGCCGGTGGCCCTGAGGGATCCGAGGGACCTCGGCGCCCGCTACAATCTCATGTTCGCTGCCGCGCTCGGCGGCGTGAGCATAGACCACGCCCTGACGCACGTGGGCCACGGCATAGAGCACGCGCTCAGCGGGATGAACCCGTCGCTGCCGCACGGCGCCGGGCTCGCAATAATATACAGGGCGCTGATCAAGCACGTTTACAGGGCGTTGCCGGAGACCTGCCACAGGCTCCTGAGGCACGTCGACCCCGGCCTGAGGCCCAGCCCCGATGACGCTGAGAGGGCGCAGAAGTCCTTCAACCAGTTCCTAGACTCGGTGGGATTCGGCGAGGGCCTATCGGACTACGGATTCCAGCCCGAGGACGTGAGGGCCGCCGCAAAGGTGCTGATGCGGAACACCATGAGGAGGTACATCGACCTGGCTCCCATCAAGGTCACGGAAAAGTTCATCACGGACCTATTGGACGAAGTCGTCTAGACATGCTAACGTTTTTAAATCATACTCCTAATTAGTATTGTTAGGGGATTGGTATGAGCAAGTTAGGAAGCCTAATATATACGCCCGGGAGCGCCAGGGGGGAGGCGATAAGCAAGGCGGAGAGCCACACCCCCAAGATCGAGGCCCCAGACAAGGTCAAGGCTGGCCAGCCCTTCGAGGTCAGAGTTTCCGTGGGGCCCCACCCGAACACCGTGCAGCACAGCATAAGGTGGATCGAGCTATACTTTGAGGAATCCGGAAGGCCCTTCAACCCGGTGCTGCTAGGGAGGTTCGTGTTCGAGCCCGAGTACGCCGAACCAAACGTATTGGCGACGCTCTCCCTGAAGAAGCCGGGAAAGCTGATAGCCGTCGCGTACTGCAACCTCCACGGCCTATGGGAGAGCTCCAAGGAAATATCCGTGGAGTGAACGAGG
>JBEULI010000028.1:0-2640 GCA_041287395.1 Desulfurococcaceae archaeon | reverse complement strand
GCCACAGCTATCATGAGCCCCCCGAAGAAAAATAGCAGCTTCTCCCCCGGCGTTAGGAGGCTCAGCTGGTTGACGAGCAGCACCCCGCCCGTTCCCACGGAGCTGAACACGGCCCCCATCCTTGGGTCGAAGTTCCTCTTCCTGGCGTGGGGTATTATGTCGATGAAGGCGTTGGTAGCAACGGACAGCGCAGTGGTCCCTATAGCCATGTGGGGGCGGTCGAAGCCGACGAGGTATATGAGAAGGGGGACTGCTAGTATGGAGCCCCCGCCCCCGATCAGGCCGAGCGAGAAGCCCACTATGGATCCTGAGAGTACAGAGAGCAATATCCGGGCTACAGTAAGCCCCTCCAATTGGGCGGAACACCGAAGATCAAGGGAGGATTGCTTTCAATTTTAAAACTTCGCCCTTTATGGAGGGGAGGACGTCAGCGATTTGAATGGTTGTTTTGCTTAAAAGAGGCGCTCGGGAGTGAGCGTTGCACCTGAAGGATCACGAGAGGATTGTCCTCGCCGTTGTCGGCCACATGAACCTTCCTAGGGGGCATGTTAAGGAGTTGTTGCGCGGACTAAGGATACCGGATGTTAGGAGGAGGAAAAGGCCTCGTGAGAAACACCACATGGGGGTTCTACAGGGCTTTGGACCTAGTTTTTGACGCGAGGAGGGAGTACCTGTATGGGGACAGGAGAAGAGCCTTTAGATTGCTGGGCATGGCCCTCCACTACGTACACGACGCTCTGATCCCCCAATGGCCGCACGAGGCGCTCGAGCGCTCGATTGGAAAGGAGAACCTGGATATTTCCCTTGTGCGGGAATCGCTAAAGGATTTCAAGCCCTCTCTCAAACTGATAAGGGATTCCCTGCTACAACAGGCCCCGCTTGAGGAGCCCCGCGAGATCGTGTCGAAGGCCTTGGAACTAACAGCCCTATTGCTAAATGCCGTTATCTGGGAGCCGCCGGAGACTTTCAAAAACCTCGTCTCCCATTGCGCTACCATAAGGATAAACGTCCTTGGAGAGCACCGGACCGCCCTGAGCTTCCTATCGCTGGGCATTCCTTTTGGCCTATTAGCCACATTGCTGTCGCTCGGCCTCATGGTGTTCAGCCCAGCGATAGGAGCCATAACCCTTGCGGCATCCCTATCGATGGCCATCGTTCTCTACACGCTACATGAGAGAATGAACGCCCGCATTATGGCCGAAATAGCTAGGAGGGATAGCAGGTGCTTGCAGCTCTCAGAGGAGGTAATAGAGTTGATGTGGTATCCGTGAGAGCGCAGATCCGTCAGGAGACAACGCTGCATCGCCATTCGCTTAGGATGGCATGCCCAACGGCGTGAGGCCCTCGTCTAGGCTCGGCGCGGGGCGCGGCCAGCCATTACTTGGCTCGGTTCAAGCCTTTTGACGTCTGCCTTGTCAAAGTCCTTATCGAAGCTTATTATTGGCACCCGTTTCTTCTTGGCGAAATAGCACTGCAAGGAGTCGTCGAAATTCAAGTTCACCTTGTCCCCAGCTCACACGCTAATATCTCCTCTTCGAGGGTTAGATCCTCTATCGAAAGCCCTCTCCACGTGGATATCTCTGATAGGAACCTGGATACAAGGCTTGGCTTACCAAGGATCGCCGATATTCCATGTATTGTGAAGCGAAGCATGGAAAGCCCTGGTCTTGCCCTCCTTGACGAGGCTCAGCGTCTCAGAGCATTCCCTCCACCTATCCCTTCCATATAGCACTTCGAGCACTATGTTAGCGTCTATGAGATACGTCGAGCCTCTTCCTCAGGGCCTCGACGATATCCTCGCCCTCCCACACGTAATCCGACTGTAGGCCGAGGCCAATTATACCGCTGATGTCGCTGCCCGGCTCTCTGGATCCCAACTCTCTCTCAATGAGATCGGCTATAGCCCTGGACAGGGCGCCTCGCCTAAGCCCGTACTTCTCAGCGACGTATCTGCGGAACTTCTCGGCAAGCTCTCTCGGCAGCTCTACCTTGGAGGAGTGCGAGTGAGAGGAACCGCCGGCGAGTCGATGCCAGTTCAAAATGACTCAGCAAACGTTTTCCAAAATCATTCGAGAGAGCTCTGTGGCCTCGCGAACGCATTCCCAAACGCTCTACAAGGTAAAACTCTAGAGTAGCAGGAGGAGAGTAGCCAACATACGGGGGGCTTTGCGAAGCTAGAGCTACGGGGGCTGAGACCGACGTTGGGAATGTAGAACGCTGGTAGGGCTAGTATTGGAAACCTAAGGTGCGATACGCCGTCGGAGACGCCTCAGATCGCTTAAAACCTCCATAACAGCCGATCTTCTCCCCGCCCTTTCCGGGCCATTCGTTCCTTTTGACGTGGTTCTAGGTCGTTTGGATCTCGATTACGCTCCCGACGTGGCAGTGGAGGTATTTCTCCGGGTGCTCCAGATCCTAATTTGAAACCTACTAAAAATAATGAAGTTGATTTAGGTGGAGAGTTTTATCCTGTTAATAATATTGCAATAAAAGTTAATCTTTTTACAGTGATTTGACAGATTATATCTATCTTAGAATGTATCCAGCTGGATCAAATTGCCTTGGTACAGGAACCACTACGTGTACAACCTATCAAAACATAGATGCCCATATTTATGGAGGTGATATAAATATCTTTTA
>JBEULI010000027.1:0-3739 GCA_041287395.1 Desulfurococcaceae archaeon | reverse complement strand
CCGATACCGATCTCCGAGAGCGTGCCGGTGGCCAGCCTCGCCCTGCTGTGGTACAGGTTCACCCCGGTCGACGCGAGCGCGCTGGCCAACGTCACAATAAGGGCTGACGTGAACAGGCCGGCGCCCGCCAGCGCGCACACCATCGGTTACTACTGGGAGATCGGCTCCTTCGAGGGCGCGTTCGAGGCCTTCGTCTTGGCCGCGATCGCCATCAAATCGCACGCCCTCTCGCGAGAGGCGCTGCAGCAGCTCTACGACACGGTGAAGATGGGGGCGTCCACCATCCGCGAAAACATCGCGAAGTTCTCGGGGGACGTGGCCGTCAGGCTGGGCCTTAAGGTCGAGGCAGAGGGCGTCGATAAGGCGATGCAGGCCGCGACCCAGCGCGGCATCTCCGAGGTGGACGCCGCGCAGGCCATGGAGGGCGCGGTCAGGAGGGTCGTCGGGGACGCCGTGGCGACCGCGGCCGAGCGCTTCGAGAGTAAGAAGGCAGCCGTGGAGATAGCCAGGAGCTTCAAGCAGGTGTACGATGAGATCTTCGAAAGGGCGGTAAGGCTGGGGCAGATCGAGATCCCAGAAAGCCAGGGGAACGTCAAGTACATAATAACAGCGGACCAGATGAGGATGCTGAACCTCAGGCTGTGGGAGGTCCTGGAGGACATGGGCGCGAGCGTGGGGTTGCAGCCGACCGAGATCAAGTCGTTCGAGGGGACGATCCTGGAGATAGCGAGGAGGATGGAGGCGAGCTGGCGGGCAGCTGGGATCGCGTCCGAGACCGAGGCCGTGCAGAACCTAGCAACTGCAGTGCTCGCGGAAGCGGCGTGGAGGGCCGGCATCAAAGCTGATGCTGCAACTGCGCTGGCGAACGCCGTGCTCAAATCCTCGCTTGCCACCACCGCTCTGAAGGCCTCCGAAGAGGTCCTCGAGCTAGGAGCCATCGCCGTCATCCCCGGCGTCGCGCTGAAGGGAGCGATCTACAACGAGCTCCTGAGCATGGGCTACCCGCCGGACAAGGCGTCAGCGGCGGCGGAGGCCATGGCGACGCACCTCTCCGTGCGCATCAGCGAAACCGGGGAGCTCCCGATCGTGACCGTCGGTGCGAGCAGCCTGGACTTCCTCGAAATCGTGAAGAGCACGGTGGTCCCGCTCATCGCGCAGCAGGCGGTGCAGTGGGCCATCGGGGGGCCCGGCGGCGCCCTGATGGGCATCGCCACCAGCCTCGTCTTCGGCGCGTTCAAGACGATCGTGGGCGGCATCGAGGACATGCTCCTGCGGGAGGGGCGCGGCGGGGCCATGGCCCTCGCTGGCGTGGCGTTCGAGTACACGCTCGGGAGCTCCCGCGCACTGCTCCTGACCATGAACATCCCGGTGGTGCGGCTCACGGCGATCACACCATTCTCGCCGGCGAAGTCCCTCAGTGACTGGGTCTTCAGCAGCTTGGACAGCTACGCCAAGGCGTCGGGCTACGCTAGGATCGACGTCATAAACCTGGGGACGGAGGACCCAATCGAGAAGCTCAAGAGCCTGGGCGCGGGCAAGGTCACCGGCTTCGCAGTTGCGGTGATGCCCGTCGTCTGGAGGCCGCTGCCCACCTGGGGGAGGGTGGCGTTGAGCTACTCGGGGAGGGTGACCATAAGGAGCGTGCAGCTCAACGTCATCATGCGGGGCGCCCCGAGCAGCGCCTCCGACCTGCTGGGCGAGCTGAGGCTGCTGGTGCCCAGCGGCGCCGAGAGCATCTCCCACGCGCCCTCGTCGGTGTCCGGGAGCAGGGCCGAGTTCACCCTGGACCGGCCGGTCGAGAACCTGGTGCTGAAGCTCGGCCCCTCGTGGCGCTTCTACACGGCGAGGCTCAGGGTGACGCTAAAGGGCGGCTTCGTAGTGCCGCTCCAGAGGAAGGGGAGCGACTTCTACGCGGAGGCCGAGGTTCCGCCCGGGCTCCCGAGGCTCAACGTCGCCAAGGTGCGCCTGGTCCTGCCGGTCGACAAGTTCACGCTGGCAAGGCTCTCCGTCGGCACGCAGGAGGAGGCCGAGGCGTGGAGGGTGGAGCTGCCGTTCGATAAGTTCACGCTGGCCGGCTCGACTGGGCAGCTGTGGGTCTTCGAGGCGCCCCTGGGCGCGACGGCCTTCGTGCTGGGCAGCAACATGGCGCGCAGGGTCAGCGTCTACGTGCAGGTCGGGGCGGCGCCGACGGGCGACACGTCCATCGACATGTACTTCAACGGCACGCTCCCGATCAGCGTGCTGCCGACGCACGCAGTCATCAAGGTCCACAGCCCCGCCGACCAGAACGCGACCGTGACGCTCAGGGCCACGCTCTACTGGAACATCACCAAGCCCGTGCGCGACTGGCAGCTCTTCGGCGAGCGGGTCAGGCTGGCGAACGGTACGAACACGCTCACGGTCGACATCTACGGCGCGATCCTCGAGGCGTACGGCATCGTCAACAGGTCCGGGGTGCCCGGGCTGGTGCGCTTCACCGCGACCGTGTACCCTGAGGTGGACGCGGACCCGGGCAACAACGTCGTGACCAAGAGCCTCCTGCTCAACCCGAGCAGCCTCAACCTGACGAAGTACGGCAACCTGACGGTGGCCGCGCTCAGCGCCCTCACCGGAGCAGCGGTCCCCGGCGCCAGAGTCGCACTCTACGGGCCCGTGCTGAGGGAGGGGGTCACGGACGCCAGCGGCAGGGTGCGCTTCACCGACCTGCCGGCCGACGTGTACAGGGTGAACGTGTCGGCCACCGGGTACCTCCCAGCTTCGGCCGCGGCCGCGGTCGAGGGCGGTAAGGAGACCGTGGTGGCGGTGCACCTGGTCCCCGCGGGCGCCCAGCAGCTCCCGCTGCCGCCGGGCAGCAACTACACGAGGCCGCCGATCGTTGTGAACGGGACGACCTACGTGCCGCTGATGGTGAAGGTGCAGTACAAAGATGGCTTCCCCGTCCAGGGAGCCAACGTCACCATCTCGACGCCAACCGAGAGGTGGAGCGCGCTGACGGGCGCCGACGGCACCGTGCTCCGCTACCTCCCGAACAACACGGCCGTCACCGTGGCGGTGCTGTGGGGCAGCTACAGCGAGACCAGGAGCCTGACCCTCACGAAGCCCACCTCGCTCTTCTTCACTGTACCCTCGGAGAGCGGCAGGCTGGTGCCGGAGGTCGCAGTGGTGCTCGTGGCGGCGCCGCCCAACTGGGGCCCGGTCATGCCCGTGCTGGTGATCGTGGTCACGAACGTGGCGCAGAACGTCACGCTCGAGGTCGGGCTTCTAAATGAGACCGGTAGGTACCCGCTGCTGACTCAGAACGTGCCCCTGCAGCCGGGCACTGCGCCGCTGAGCCTGGTGATCAACGCGACGGGCCTCAGCTTCGGTGTGTACAGGCCGTACGCGCGGATAGTGAAGTACCAGTACGACAACGCGACCTGGAACAACGAGTACGTCGGCAAGCCGGTCAGGATGCTGCCGCAGATAACGGTGGCGGTCTCCGTCACGGTCGAGGTCGCCGACTTCAGGGGCTTACCGGTGATATACCCAGGCGTCACGGTGCTCAGGGTCACCGTGAGGGTGTACAGCTCCCTCAACGTGACCGCCAAGGTCCTCGGCTTCAGCCCGAGGCTGCGCCTGAACCTCACCACTGTGATGCCCGGCTCCCAGCCCCAGAAGAGCATGCTGCTCGACAAGGAGCTGGCGGAGCTAAGGAAGGGGATGGTGGTCACGGTCAACTTCACGCTGCCCAGGTGCAGGC
>JBEULI010000026.1:0-80324 GCA_041287395.1 Desulfurococcaceae archaeon | reverse complement strand
CCTCTTCAGCCCCGGATATACGTGAGGAAAGCTGTTGGAAGGCTTCGAGGCCACTATTGACTGGAACGCGAACTCATCGATGCCCGCCTTCCTCGCGGACGCCTCGAAGATCCCGGCGAGCTCCGCCTCGGTCACTCCCTCGACCACTTGCTCGACTGCATCCTCTATTGCCTTCGAGGTTATCCTTACGGCTTCCCTTATCAGCTCCACTTCCCAGGGCTCCTTGATCATCCTCATATTCCTGATGGCCTTCGAGACGTCGACACTTCTTCCGCCCAACCCCTCAGCCAAAATCGCCGAAAGGGGGGATGTGTACTGCGCGTCGAGTCCAACCTTGCTACCTTCCGCAAGCTTGCTGACAAGTTCCTTCCACGAGCCCTCGAACACCTTGGCATCGGGGGGCCTTCGCGCCGATGAGGTTACTGCCCTGACCTCGACGCCGAGGCCCTCGAGGCGCTCATACCTGTAGTAGTCGAGCAGCGTCGTGTATAACGTGACTGTTCCCCCGCGTCGCGCGACCAGCAATGCCTGCGGCTCGGCTATGCTCCTGACCCCCGTGAAGTACTCAACGTTTTCCGGGTTTGCGACGAGCACAACGTCTACATCGAACTCCTCGAGCAATGCCGCCAACTTGTCCAGTTGCGCCCTCAATCTAGGTCCCAGAGAACTTAGCCGACCGGAAGTTAAAGCTTGCGCGCTAAACGACACCGTTTTTAGCGGCCTCCCCATCGACGCAACACGTGGAACTGCGAGAGAGTTCGAGGGAACGCAAATGGAGTTCAGGTGCAGCAAGGACGGCAGTCCGATGTACCTCGTGTTAGAGTCAGAGGATGCCGGAGGAGCCAAGAAGGTGGCCGTGTACTACAGGTGCCCGGTCTGCGGCAACAGGATCGAAGTGGAAAGGATGGATGTGAAGCGCGAGGGCGATAGGCTGTTGATTAATAGGGTTTACAGGAGGCAAAGGGCCGAGGGAGCGCAGTAGGAAGACTACACGGAGTCATTCGATGAGTAGGTCGAGCTCCCTGGCCTTCGCCACCAACCTTTCGTAGAGGCTCCCTGGACAGAGGACCCTATAGGAGGCTTCGTCCTCGGGCTTCAATATGACCGGTCCCTCGATTTCCTCGTTGAGCAACGCCGTTATGAATTTCGTTGCCTTGCTCGACGAAATCCTGAACGACCTCAGGGAGCTCTCGTCCGGTCTCTCCGCCTCTTCCACGAGCTCTCCGACAAGCGCGTAGGCCGAACGCCCACGTCCCCTCCTCGTCGTCTGCCTGAGCCTCCCCACGATTCTTACCAGGTCCCCTGTCCTTGTGTACAGATATATGGCGCCCTTCACGGCAGGCCACCTGGCGCCCGATCGCAAGGCTTCGCGAGTTCGGCGGCACGTACTGACGTGGGCTACTCGATCTCGGGGATGATTAGTTCGCGTGAGAACTTTAAGCTTGAGTGCGAGGGACTCGTGCGCCGTTTACACGCAAGGAAACGCAGGAATAGCCGGGCGGGGATTCGAACCCCGGTCACGGGGGCCAGAGCCCCGCATCCTTGGCCGCTAGACGACCCGGCTTCCGCAGAGTAGTCTGCGAGTTGCTCTTTTATACTTTTTAGGGCTACTCCATAACGCGCCTTATCCTGACGACGTGCTCCTCCTCGGGGAACTTGGTGAAGGCCTTAACTACGAGGTCCCCGACCCTCAATACGCCGTCGCGCCTTAAGCGCTGTTGGAGGCTCTCTATGCCATCCTCGTAGCTCAGCTCCTCCCCTGGGCCGCCGACCTCCACCACCCTCAACCCATAAAATATGCAGAGCCTGCGCAACATGCTCCTCGAGGAGCCGACATATACCTCGGAGAGGGGCCTCAACCTCGAGATGGCTGGAGGCAACGTGCCTCCCTTGGTGAAGACCAGCACCTTCGCTCCGAGGCCCTCGGCCAGCGAGACCAGGCCGAGAGCATACTTGCCCTTCACGCTTGCGATCTTCATTTTCCTCCTGAGCCTCTGAACCCTCCACAGCTTCACGTCGCGCTCAGCCCTCGCAAGTATCCTCTTAAGCCACCTCACGACTTCTAATGGGTACTTCCCCACGGCCGTCTCGCTCGTGAGGAGCACAGCGTCCACGAGGTCGTCGACCACTGCGCTGTACACGTCGATCACTTCGCCCCGGCGCGGCATGGGGTGCTCGACCATCGACTCGAGGAGCTGAGTCGCCAGGATCACCGGCTTCCCAATCAACACCGCCTGCCTCGCGAGCCTAGACTGGAGGGCGGGCAACTCCTCAAGATCGAAGAAGAGCCCCAAATCGCCGCGAGCTATCAAGACAGCGTCGCTCGCCTCAGCGATTTCGTTGAAGCCCTTCACGGCGCTTCTAGTCTCTATCTTGGCGATGACCCCCATTTTCCCTCCGAACCTCCTTATCACTCCCCTTGCCGAGTCCACGTCCTCGCGGGTCCTGACATAGCTTAGCGCGACGTAGTCCGCGCCGCGTGCGACCAGGTACTTCAAAAGCTCGACGTCCCTCGTGGTGAGCGATGGGAGGCGCACCTCTTTGCCCCTGATCACCAGCCTCTTCCCTTCGCGCAACGTGCCCTGCCCCGAAGCGATCGCTAGTAGCCTATTTTCGTCCCTCTTCACTACGCGCAGGACCGCCTCGCCGTCGCCGACGATCACGAGGTCGCCCGCCTCCGCCGCTTCGAAGAACTCCCTTACCGGAACTGGGATCTCGCCCTCCACGTCAGATCCCTCGCCAAAGAACAGCACGACCTGGGAGCCGTCGACGAGCTGCGTCTCCCTGCATTTGCCAACTCTGACCTGGGGGCCCGGGAGATCTCCGATTATTGCCAACGGCCTTCCGCATTCGTCCTCAACCTTGCGCACGGACTCGATCATGGCGTTCCAAGTATCTGGGCCTCCGTAATTCATGTTTATCCTGAACGCCGAGACCCCCTCGCAGGCGAGGGCCCTGATCACGTCGTATGACTGCGAGGCTGGGCCTAGCGTCGCAATGATCTTCGTCCTCACGAACGCGCACCGACGATTAATATCTCCACCAAGAAGCTAAAAACTGATGGATTCCGATGAAAGCCGCCGGCGGGATTTGAACCCGCGACCACCGGCTTGCCCGCGACCTCGGCGTCTTTTCGTCCGCTACGAGGCCGGCGCTCCACCGGGCTGAGCTACGGCGGCACCACTGTGTTGATGCCCTCAGGGGAAATTAAAAACATTAGAGCTCCGTGCTGCCGGGCTCATTCTCTGAGCGCCCTCAGCATGCCCTCAGCAAGCTCCCTCATGATCACGTACGGGTCCGACGACTTGACGACGGCTGACGCCACGAGGACGCCCGACGTGCCAAGCTTGACAGCCCTGTATGCGTCCTCCCCATCGCTTATTCCTGCGCCCGTCAATATCACGACATCCCTATTGATCGTCCTTATGAGTTCCACGCTCCTTGTTATGACCTCCGGCTTGGCCCTGCTGACGCTTATGCCAGTCCCGATGAGCTCAGGGGGCTCCACAGCGACCATCGTCGGGCCAAGGGTTGCCACCGCTGCGCCAGTCTCCGGGACGTCGGCACACACCAACGTGCGAAGCCCCAGCGCTCCTGCCTTCCTAATTAGCGTGTAAATGTCGGATAGCTTCAGCCTATGTTCGCTGTGATTTAATATCACGCCATGGGCTCCGGCTTCCTTGAGCGCCTCCAAGGGCAGGTAGCCAGTGATGGCCCCCGGCTCCAGCGGATCTGCGTGTTGGCCAAACACCTTAACGTCAGTCCCGCTCACCACCTCCACGACCTTGCGCAGCTCGGTCGCGGGAGGTGCAACTATTAATTCTACGTCGGGGAGCTCCTGCGACAGCTTCGCGGCGGCCCTGGCAATCCTAACCGCGTTCTCGCCGAGGCTGTGCGGGTAATACGCCTTGTAATTCACGGCAAGCACGAGCTTCCTGCCCATTTGGCGTCGCCTGGGCCTGGGCGGTATTCGCAGGCACTAGTCCCCAGGCGTGCCGCTCAGCAACTCGCTCCTCCTGACCTTCGCCTTTACTTCCTCGACCTTGACGAACCTGTCCTTCAGCTTCTCGAGCACCTTGGGCAACGTCGTGTATTCCATTTCCTCGGGACCCAGTCTGTGCGGCATGAATGGCCCGTGCCTCCTCATGTAGTCCGCGATCGTCTGCGCGATCCTCCTCGTCTCGTCGAACGCCACGTCGTCGAACAGGTCGACGGGCCCTATGAGCTTGCCCTTGCACACGTTCCAGCCGAGCGCTACTACCCTCGGGGGTCCGTCGAACCTGGTGACCCTGGCGTACTTCAGCGGGACCGGCATCAGGGGACCGAAGTGGCTGCCCCTCATCCAGCCAGCGACCAGGTGCGGGAACGCGAAAGCCTCAAGTATCTCGCCCACGGCCGGCAGCCCGTGCTGTGCCCTGACCACTGCGACCGGATCGTCCTTGCCGACGTACTGCCCAGCGATGAGGTTGAGCCTCTCCACGCTCACGACTGCTGCCTGGAGGCCGTCGGATTTCCTGTAGACGCGCCTGACTATGTACCTACCGGGGGTTCCTATGAGCGCTAGGAGGTCGTAGGATTCCTCGGGAGTGCTGAGCTTGACTGCTCTCCCCTCGAACACGTCGAACACTTCGAACATGAACCCCTCGTGCATCTTCGGGTCTATGACCAGTCCCGCCGTGTTGAACGGATCAGCGAATATCCTATACAACGGGAGGTTGAACGCTCCTGGCTCCGTCTTGTCTGCGTGGAACGTCACTATGGGCTCAGCCTCCCGCTCCTCGAACTCCATCTCGGCCACGCTTGGACCTAGTCCCCTTATGTTTCCGCTGAACGATGAGGCCAGGAGATCTTGGCCAGCGGCGTATAGCTTGAGCTCGCGGGCGACCTTGGCCGCGGCCTGGAACGCGTCCCAGGCCAGGCCGTGGATTTCCGGGCTATCGACGCCCTTGGTGTGAGTCATTATTAGCTGGATATCGTCGCCGACGCTGGTCACGTAGAAGTCGATCAGCAGCCCCTTCTGCTTGGCCTCCACGAGCACCTTCGTGGCCGCAGCCAATTGATCTGGGTGAGGAGTCACGTGCCCAGCGACGCTCCCCACGTCGGCCTTTATGACCGAGACCGTTATTCTATCGCCCACGCGCACCACCCGTTATTCCTAGGTCGTTTAAAGGTTTTAAACAACTTCATGGAACATGCAGATGTGGCCCTTTCCATGTTCGATGAAAATGGTAAAAAGTCATGCCATGGCGTAGTAGAGGCCCTGGCTCCTCTGCTCGCGATCTAGCGCCGAGCCGGGCTTGTTGACGCGCGGCCTCAGCGTCTCCTTGTCCCTCCGAACCGTTATCGAGAGATCCTTGAGGAGCTCGTTGAGCCCTCGCTCAACGTCCATTGGCTTGAGAGCGAATCCCCTCACGGAAGGCTCGCCCCTGAACAGCATCACCCTGTCGCTTACATAATTGACGAATAGGAGGTCGTGCTCGATGACTATGGCAGCCTTCCCCCTTTCCTCAACAATCCTCCTTATTGCCCGTGCAACGCTTATTCGCTCCTCGACATCCAAGTACGCTGACGGCTCATCGAGGACGTACACGTCCGCATCCCTTGCGAGGGTGACGGCGACGGCTAGCTTCTGTAGCTCGCCGCCGCTGAGCTCCCTCGCGGTTCTCTCAAACAACTTGTTAAGGCTTAGCTTCCTAACGAGCTCGGCGTAAATCCATGAGGAGGGATCCACTGCCTCGGCCGAGGCATTCCTGAGCACGTCCAGGACCCTTCCGTCTCCGAAGAGCTGCGGCGAAACTTCCTGAGGCTTGTAACTTATCTTCTCGACCGTGATCAGCGGGCCGCCCGAGGCGGGCTTGATCTCTCCCAGGAGCGCCCTTATGAAAGTCGTCTTGCCGATGCCGTTGGGACCGATAAGAGTCAGAACGCTCCTGGCGCTCAAGTATCCTTCGTCAGCCTCGAGGGTGAAGCCTGTCTCCTCGTACTTTACCAGCGTCCGATCCCAGGCCACGACGGGGACATCGCTTCCGGAAGCCCTCTCGGCCTTAACGGGCTTGAAGCGCAGGGGCTCCTCCCTAATCCTCATGTTCTCCGCCGGCAAATACCCGTCGAGGTAGTGATTGATCCCCACCCTCACGCCGTAGGTCTTGCTCACAACGCCGAAAGTGCCCGGTTCCCCGTAGATGACGGCCACGTAGTCGCTCAAGTAGTCTAAGGCCATGAGATCGTGCTCGACGACCAAGACGTACTTCCCTGAGGAACCGGCGAACTCCCTTATAGCCCTCGCCGCCCTGATCCTCTCCCTCACGTCGAGGTAGGAGCAGGGCTCGTCGAAGAAGTAGGCGTCAGCGTCCTTCAATAATGTGGCAGCTATCAGGAACCTCTGTAGCTCGCCGCCGCTGAGCGCTCTCACCTCGTGGTCCAAAACTCTGGCTAGGTCCAACATCTCAACGACGTCCTTGAGGATCCCCCTCTCATCGACCTTCTTGAGGAGCTCCCCCACCGCGCCTCTGAGGACCCTCCTTGCCGCTTCTACGTACTGCGGCTTAACGACTGCCCTCACTTCGCCGTTGGAAAGCTTCCCTAGGTATGCCTGTATCTCGGTCCCCCTGAAGCGCCTCAGCACCTCCTCCCAGCTGGGCGGGTTATCGTAGTTGCCCAGGTTTGGCACGAGCTGCCCGGAAAGTATCCTCAGCGCCGTGGTCTTGCCGCTCCCGTTCCTCCCTATGAGGCCCACGACGTAGCCACGACTCAGCGCAGGCAATCCGTAGAGCTTGAACATGTTAGGGCCGTACCTGTGGACCAAGTTTTCCTCGATCTCGCTGGGCAAGTTGACTATCGATATGGCGCTGAAGGGGCACTTCTTGACGCAGATCCCGCATCCTACGCATACGTCCTCGTGTATCACCACGTGCTTGCCGTCCTCGGCAAGCTCTATGGCCTTCCTCTTGGCCCTGTTGATCGGACAAAACCTCACGCACTCGAGGGAGCACTTGTCTGGCTTGCAACTCGTTCTGTCGACGACTGCGACGCGGATCGTCAAGGTAATAACACCCCCACGCCCTATTCTAGTGCCGATGATGAGTGGTGACGGCACGGAGGAGTGAAGAATTGGTGAGTATCTGAGCGCTACTCCTCCTCCTCGCCCTCCTCGGTTTCCCTAAACGCCTCTAGGAACACCTCGTAGTACTCCTGCATCATCTCCCGATCCTCCTCTGAGAGGCTTGCCTGCCCCCCGCCCGAGATCCTGGCAGTCGCCGTCCTCTTCTCCCTCTCCACCTCGTACTTCACGCCGTACGTGCGTGCGTCCTTTTCATCAGCCTTGATCTCGTAGCCGCACCTAGTGCACCTAAGATAGAGCGTTTTTCCCTTACGAACGGGCAACATCGACGAACCGCATCTCGGGCAGAACCTTACCACGTGGGACACCGGCGACGAGCCTACAAGTCTCTAAAAAATCCTCCCTATAAGCTTACCCGTGCTGGCTTCCGCCTGCTATGAGGCTAGGGCTTGCCTGCCTACCGCTTAGCACTTATATACCCACCGAACCAGGTTTTACCCGGCACTAGATAGGTGCGAACGTCATGAGGCTTGAGGAGTGGGAGGAAGGAGAGGAGTGGGAGGAAGAGGAAGAGTGGGAAGAGGAGGAGTGGGAAGAGGAGTGGTGATGGCCTAAGCGCGCTCCAGAAGCAGTAGGACGTTTTTTACAAGCCCAGTAAAAGATCCCTCGAAGAGCTCGCCAGGCGCGACGGGCCTGCACATATTCTCTGGCGGTTTGTAATCGTCTAACGTGACTACATAGTGCTTCTCGGAATTAACGTAACACTCCTTCAGAATCTCCACGAGCCTCTCTAGCCTCCACTCCCCCAATGCCATCGAGGCTAGGGCAAGGCCCGGGTTCCGTATGCCGAGCGTCCCGAAGAGTGCCACGTGAATTGCGCCCTGTAGCGCTGCCGCGGGAGATTCGATGCACCCGGCCGGTATGATGCTGGTCCTGCCGCTGATCCCGAGGCCCACTAGCTCCTCCTCCAAGGCCTCGTGGAGCCTGTTACAAAGGTACAGGCCGATTACGATCGTCCTCCCTAGGTACTCCAGTTTATACCTACCATCCACGAAGTCCAGGCTTAGAACCAACGATGTTCACGTTTCAGCCTGGATCCTCGAGCTGGCCCTCGCCCTTATCGAGATCAGCCGCGTCACATAGCCGGCTATCATGTTCCTGAGCTTCTTCGACCTCACATCGATCAGCTGGGAGACCACCGCCTTGTTGTGCTGGAAGTCCCTGACGAAGAGATCCGGGTATTCCTCGACGAGCTTCCTCGCAACGTTCTTCACGAGCTTGGGCCTCACTTTGCCCAACAGCAACCACCTGGCATCCTGCTCGATGCTCAGCTACGTACCATACTTCCAAGACCTTAAATATTCCTCTTGCTCCTTCGTTAACGAGTCTATCTCTATCCCCATGCTCTCGAGCTTAAGGCGCGCCACTTCGTAGTCGAGCTCCCTGGGCAAAGTGAACACCGAGGGCCTCAGCTTCCCCCGGTTCTCGTGGAGATACTTGACTGCCAACAACTGGTTGGCGAAGCTCATGTCCATGACCTCGCTGGGATGCCCTTCAGCTGCCACGAGGTTGACGAGCCTCCCGTCGGCGAGCAGGTAAAGCCTCCTGCCGTCCCTGAGCCTGTACTCGGTCACGTTGTCCCTTATCCGCCTACTCTCCACGGCCAACTGCTCGAGATCCGGTATCCACACTTCCACGTTGAAGTGGCCGGCATTCGCCAGTATTGCCCCATCCTTCATCCTCTCCATGTGCTCCCTCCTTATGACGGCCTTGTTGCCCGTCGCGGTGACGAATATGTCCCCTACCTCGGCTGCCCTGGCCATGCTCATGACCTCGAAGCCGTCGAAGACCGCTTCGAGGGCCCTGACCGGATCGACCTCGGTGACTATGACCCTCCTGGCTCCGAGCCCGCGGGCCCTGGCCGCAATGCCCTTCCCGACCCATCCGTAGCCAGCCACCACTACGACCTTGCCGGCCACGAGGACGTTAGTAGCCCTCAATATGCCATCGAACGTGCTCTGCCCGGTGCCGTACCTATTGTCGAAGAGATGTTTGGTGAGCGCGTCGTTGACGGCTACCACGGGGTACCTGAGCAGTCCGCCTTTCTCGAGGGCCCTGAGCCTGATCACGCCGGTCGTGGTTTCCTCGGTTCCGCCGACGATTTTAGGCCCCAGCTCCTCCCACCTCTCGTGGAGGAACGCGTGGAGGTCAGCGCCATCGTCCATTGCGACGTCGGGCCCGCTGCGTGCCACCTGCTCTATGCACCAGTAGTACTCATCGGACGTCTGGCCGCGCCACGCGTAGACCCTCACGCCGCGCTCGACCAGCGCTGCTGCCACGTCATCTTGCGTGGACAGCGGGTTGCTGCCGGCGAGCACAACCTCCTCTGCCCCCGCGTCCAGGAGCGCCAACATCAACACGGCCGTCTCCTTAGTCACGTGTAGGACCGCGCCAACCCTCACGCCCTTGAGGGGCTTCTCGCCGGCGAACTTCCTCCTAAGCAATGAGAGCACTGGCATGTGCGCTTCTGCCCACTCGATCTTTAGCGTTCCCTCCTCCTTGAGCCCCAGGTCCTTGACCTTGTACTTCAATTCGACGTACCCTTCAGCCAACGATGCGCATGAAACGTTAAAAACGTGCGAGGTGGGCCCGCGGGGATTCGAACCCCGGACCACCCGGTTATGAGCCGGGCGCTCTACCTGGCTGAGCTACGGGCCCCAGGACTTACGAAAGAGTTGCAGGGAACTTATAGAGCTTCCGCCGCCCGGCCCACGCGGGGCTCAGCGGCTCCCGAAGTTCTTCAAGATGTATTTGAACGCCGAATCAGCGGCTATTGCGCCCTCGGCCGCCGCCGTCAATATTTGCTCGAACCTGTACTTGTGGGGTCCTCCCGCGGCATCGCCGGCAACGAAAATTCCCGGTAGATTGGTGCTCATGTCAACGTTCACATTGGCATGCCCGCTCTCGTCGACCTCTAACCCAATTCTCTCGAAGAACTCGCGAGGAGGCTCGAGGCCTATCTCGACGAACACGCCGTCGACCTCGAGCACCGTCTCCTCGCCTGTAACAACGTTAGCCACCTTGATCCCTCTGACCTTTTCATCCCCGATGATTTCCTTCACGACGGTGTTCAGGAGCATCACTATGTTTCCCGCATTCCTTGCCTCCTTCACGTAGACGTCCAAGGCCCTGAACTCGTTCCTCCTGTGGATCAAGTACACGCGAGAGCATAGCTTAGCGAGGTACAGCGCGGAGGTGAGCGCCGAGTTCCCCCCGCCGACCACTGCAACGACCTTCCCCCTGAAGAGTGGGCCATCGCAGGTCGCGCAGTAGGACACGCCCCGGCCCGAGAACTCGTCCTCGCCGGGGACCCCGAGCTTGCGCTTCTTGCTACCCACGGCCATTATGACCGCCTTGCCGCGCCAGGTCCTGCCGTCGCCGGTTTCGACCACCCAGTAAGCTCCATCCCTCTCGACGTTGACGACCTCCCCGATCTCTATCGGTACCCCGTACTTGGCCACGTGATCTGCGAACCTCTTTGCCAGGGAACTGCCTGCGATCTCGGGCAGGCCGGGGTAGTCGTCGACCAGGGGGGCCTCGCTCATGTAGCCGCCGACGTCCTTCGTGATCACGACTGTCCTGAGGCCATACCTAGCCGAGTATAGGGCAGCAGTGAGGCCGGCCGGCCCTCCTCCCACGACCACTACATCGAATTCCTGGGGACCTGTGACAGGCTTGCCCATCCTGAGCGCGAACAACACGGCACCCCCGCGTCGCTTGTTTTCTCCGGGGAAATACATTTATGTAACTATTTTAAGCGAATTGTACAGCACTATTGCCAACACGCCAGCGGGCGGTAGGCCCCTTGGCACGCCAGAGGGCCACACGACCTTGGCGCCGGCCAGCTCCTTCTTGCTGGGCTCCTGGCCTTCCGAAGCCAACACCAGTGCAACGCCGTCCCGTTGCCTAATCAATGATGCCAGGTTCTCTTCACCCCCCTCCTCGCCAACGTAGTATATTTCCTTGGCGCCGAGCGCGTTGGCCAGGTCGAGGATCTCCGGGAGGACGACTATGGGCCTGCCGCGCCTGAGGGAGATCTTGAAGGCCTCGGGCACCCCTATCTGGGCCGCTGCGCCTATTGGCCTTATGAGTACCGGTACGACGCCCTCGAAGCTCATGGCAATTTGAACGAAGTCCAGGACCCTCTGGACGCTGGACTCCCCATAGAGGCCGGCGTAGATCATTGGGCCTCCACCTCGTCCCATACCTCGGCTATGTATTCTGCAATGGCTTTTGAAAGTGGCGGCGGAACCGCCTCGCCCACCATGTTGTACTGCTCGTCCCTGCCGCCGAAGAACACGAAGTTGTCTGGAAAGCCCATGAGCCTCGCGTGCTCCCTGACAGTCAATAGCCTGTTCTCGTAGGGGTGGATGAACCTCGAGGAGCCCATGACCGTGGGGGCCACGTCGCGCGGATCTAGCCGGACGAAGTTGGGTAGTTCGCGCCTCGCGCCCCTATAGTATATCATCGCCTCCCCCCATCTCAGCGATGAAGCCCTCTTCAGCTTCCTGGGCGCAAGCCTGGGGGGAGGATCGTGGTTTGGGGGCCAGGGGCCCGGCTCGGGCAGCCCCCTTAGCGCCTCCTCGACCGTCACGCGCCTATCTCTACGGGCAGGCCTTATCGGTATGTTGGACACGAAGACCCTCGTCCTGCGGCTGGGAGTGCCGTGCTCGTGGGCGCGGAGCACGTTGAAGTAGATCGTTTCGTAGCCCGCGCGCCTGAACTCCGCCCTCAACGCGTCCCTGAGCCCTCCGCTCATTATGGCAGGAACGTTCTCCATGACGAACACCTTGGGCCTCAGGAGCCCTACTAGCCTGATGAAGTGGAGGGTCAGCGAGCCGGCGGGATCGTTGTAGAGCCTATCGATCGGCCTCCTCTCCCTCCTTGGGTTCGCCCCCGTGAACGGCTCGCATGGGGGGCTGCCTATCACTAGGTCGACGCCGTCCCTCCCGACGATCCCGCCGATGACGGCCTCGCTCACCCGCTTGACATCCTCCACCAGGACGGCGGCGTGGGGGAAGTTCGCCTTGTAGGTCTGCGCAACGGGCCTGTGGCTATCTACTGCCAACAAGGACCTGAAGCGGCCGCTCTCCTCGAATCCCTCGGAGAAGCCACCCGCTCCGGCGAAGAGGTCGACGAACTTGATGACGGATCTCACGCCCTACTTCCCGGCATTCCTCTGGGCTTCCTCGACAGCCCTCCTGAGGAGGGCTATCTTTTCCTCGAGGAATTTGATGAGCCGCCCACTGTCGATCTCCTTGAGGAGCTCCCCGTCGTTCTCGCAGAGGAAGTCGTTGGCATACGCTTCCTCGACCGTGTACATGCGCTTGCACACCGGGCACACGTAGATCGGGCTCTCCTTGACATATGAGAGGAGCGTTTCCAGCTTGCTAATTGCCTTCTTGGCCCTCTGCTGGAAGTACGCCCTAAGGGCGTCGTGGTTAAGGGCCCAGCCGTGCAAGATCCTGTCGCCGTCCTTGATCTTCACTGGCGAGAAGAGCGCCTCCTCGGACATCTTCTGTAGTGCCCGCCTCCCCTCGTTCGACTTAATTCCTAGGTCCTGGCTTATGAATTCCTCTATTATTACTCCATTATGTGTCAGCACGTAGTCGAGGACCTTCAGCGCGACCTCGCCATATATGCTATTGATCAGCCTCCTCACCACGTGACCGTTGCTAAGCTCCAGCTGTGCCACTCCCTCGTTGTCCATGGCGCCCGCTCTTCACCCTCCTCACAACCTTTCCTTTTGGCGAGGGCACAATATATATTTTGGCGCCTGGAAAGGGCATGTGCAACTCCTCGCCTCCGAATATCCTGTCGAGGAATATCGCCAAAGCCGACACCTCCGAGTGCGGCTGGTTCCCGATCGCCACGTTGTAATCGGCAGCGTCGTAGACCCACCCGGGAACCTTCTCGGCCCCGACGACAACTAACATGTCGTCTCCCCTGCGCCTGAGCTCGTGCAACACGTCGTCAATGTGTACTCCGTACATCGTCAGGTGCACAACCACGCCGCCCGAGGCCTTCCACGCCTCCACGAACTTCGCCGAGTCGACGCCCTGCACCAGGAGGAACTGGCCTCCCCATAGCTCGACGACCCTGCTGAGGCTCTTGACCACGCTGTCGTCGACCACGTCGCCTAGGACGAACCCGGAGCCCCCGAAGGCCCTTGCCACCAAGCCCACGTGGGTGGTTATCCTCTTGTCCCTGCCTGGCCTATGGCCGATCCTAAGTACGAGGATCCTCACCCCCGCTACCCCGTCCCAGGCGCTAGGCCTTGCTGACGACGTCCGCCAAGATCTCGGCTAGAACTTCCAGGTTGTAGCCCTTCTTGGCCGAGACAGGCACCTCGGCCACCAACTGTATTTCATCGTTAAGCGTAGCGCGAATGGCCTTGGAGAGCTCCTCGATTTTCTCCTGCCGCATTAGGTCCACCTTATTCAGAGCCAGCACCGTTGGCTTTGAGAGCGCCCTAAGCCTCCTGAGCACTCCAAGCGCCTCCTCGATCTCCTCCGCCACCCTTGAGAGGGGCTTGGAGGAATCTACGACGAACACCATTGCGTCGGAGTACTTGATCTCCTCGAGCGTTGCGTAGAAGGCGTCGAGGATCTCGCTGGGCATGTCCCTTATGAATCCCACCGTGTCAACGATCGCGAAGCGCGTTCCACGTACTTCCACGGCATAGGCCTTCGGAGTTATCGTGGTGAAGGGCTCGGGGCCCACCGGCTTCCTGAGCCCCGTTAGGGCATTGAATATGCTGGTCTTGCCAGCGTTCGTGTAGCCGACCAGGGAGACCTGGGGCAGGCCCGCGCGCGCCCTGTTCTCCCTCCTCAGGCCCATAGCGCGCCTAATGGACTCGATCTCCCTCCTTATAGCCGCCTCCTTTCTCCTGAGATACGTGTAGTACTTCTCGTACCCGTACCTGCCCGAGCCGAGGAACCCGTGCAGCTCGCCGAGCTTGGCGCGCCTGATCGCCTCCTTTATGAGGGGTAGCGAGTGCCTGATCCTCGCAAGCTCTACCTGGAGCAACGCCTCCCTGCTACCCGCGTGAAGCGCAAATATCTCGAGGATCAGCATGGCCCTGTCGATGACTTCTGCCCTGAGCTCCCTGGCGAGATTCACGATCTGCCTCGGCTTCAGGGCGTCTAACACCACCACCCCTTCAGGCCCCAGCTCCTTCAGGCGCTCCAGCTCGTCCGCGGACACATACGTGTCGGGGCTCGGCCTCCTGACGAAGATTACGCGCTCTATCTCGGGCCTGACCACCTTGACAAGGCCCAACTCCTCGTCAGCCCTATCCCGGTACCTTGCAGGCATGACGACGACGTTGGTGGCCAAGGCCGATCACTGCTCCTCTGAGAACCTGACGAAGTCCCCGACCGTGTAGTACTCGTCTGTGCCCTTAGCCGGCGTCGCGCGGACGCCCGATGGCTCCTCCACGACCGGCTCCAGGAGCGTTATGCCGAGCACCTTCTCGAGCCTCCTCGCCAGGTCTATGCTGGGCTTGAGCTTGCCCGCCTCAATTCTCTTTATCACGTTCTCGCTCTCCCGCACCCTCTGCGCGAGCGCCTCCTCCGACCAGCCCAGCCTCATCCTGGCCTCCCTCACGCGCTTGGCATAGTCCTCCACCACCTCGTACTCCTCGGCTGCCGACCTCCTCTTGGCCTGCGCCAGGGGTCTTTGCCTAGCGGGCACGCCGGCCCTGGGCGGCTGCGCCTTCGAGCGCTCCCTGACGATCTTGGAGTAGCACTCCGCGCACACCCTCATCAGGGTGCCCTCGAAGTAGACCCTGTATAGCTCCCGCTCGTTCCTGACCTCCCTGCCGCAGAGCTCGCAGTATGGCACACACCATCCCACACGACCTAATGGCGTCTAGCCACTTATTAGTGATTGCACTGCCACGGTCTTACGGCGCGGTGGACTCGCTTGAGCGTGGAGGGCTCTAGGAACAACAGCACCGACGTCAGACTGAATGACGAGGACTACGTCAGGTTCCTCGAGACGCGCCTCAGGGTCTTAGAGGAGGAGGTGAAGAGGCTAAGGCTCAAGGTCAGCTACTACAGGTCGGAGATAGAGAAGCTCCTCTCCCCGCCCCTCGTAGAGGGCGTCCTGCTCGAAGTGCTCTCCGACGGCAGGGCGATCGTCAAGAGCTCCACTGGCCCGAACCTCGTTGTTACCGTGGATGACGGGGTCGACAGGTCCAAGCTCCTGCCCGGCGCGCGCGTAGCACTGAACCAGAGGGGCTCGACCATAGTCGAGGTCCTGCCGAGCTACGAGGATCCCTACGTAATGTCCATGGAGATCATGGAAAGGCCCGGCATAAGGTACGAGGACGTGGGGGGGCTCGAGGAGCAGATAAGGGAGCTCAGGGAGGTGGTGGAGCTCCCGCTGAAGAACCCCGAAATCTTTAGTAAGGTGGGCATAGAGCCGCCGAAGGGGGTTCTGTTGTACGGTCCTCCCGGCTGCGGTAAAACCCTCCTCGCGAAGGCCGTAGCAACGGAGTCAGGCGCCACCTTCATAAGCATAGTGGGGAGCGAGCTCGTGCAGAAGTTCATAGGCGAGGGGGCCAGGATAGTGAGAGAGGTCTTCAGCCTGGCCAGAAGGAAGAAGCCCGCCATAATATTCATAGACGAGATCGACGCAATCGCTGCTAAAAGGATTGACATAGGCACCAGCGGCGAGAGGGAGGTGCACAGGACCCTGATGCAACTACTGGCGGAGATGGACGGCTTCAGGCCATTGGACCAGGTGAAGGTCCTGGCCGCAACCAACAGAATTGACGTGCTTGATCCCGCGATATTGAGGCCGGGGAGGTTCGACAGGCTGATAGAGGTGCCGCTTCCGAACGAGAGGGGCAGGCTCGAGATACTCAAGATCCACACGAGGAGGGCGAGGCTGGCCAGCGACGTGGACCTAGGCGAGGTGGCGAAGCTCGCCGAGGGATTTAGCGGCGCGGATCTGAAGGCAGTGGTGACCGAGGCCGGCTACAACGCCATAAGGCATGGGAGGGACTACGTGACGCGCGAGGACTTCCTCAAGGCGCTGAGGAAGGTTGCGAGCTCTAAGACGAAGGCAGGGGGCTCGCTCGAGGGAGCCAGCAGGCCGGACGTTATTAGGAGGGTCATATCTTAAGCCCGCTGGCCGGTTTCGCTACGACGCTTGTCCACGATCCAGCGCCTGCCGTTGGGCGAATGGGCGCACCCGGCACAATGCCTGGCCGGGTGCGCCCTTTATCCTCGGAAGCTGTTGTCATCCATGGGCGGTTAGCTTGGTTTCCAGGCTCAGGAGGCCGACGCCCGAGGAGCTCGAGGAGCTGAGGGCCCTGGCAGAGTACCAGTTCGCAGTCCCCGGCGAGTTACTGGTCCCGGATGGGGTGCTAGTAGAGGTGAGCGCGACGACGGGCAAGGTGCGGAGGATCTTCCTCGACGGCGCCGTGCACCTCACGCTGAGGGCCAGCGACTACAGGTTCAACATCCACCTGAGCGCCGGGAGAATCCTCGACGGCGCCGTGCCCCATCCAAGGCTCAGGGTGTACGTGTCCAGCGTAGCTAGGGACTTCGTCGCCGCGGGCGGCAATGTCTTCTGTAAACACGTGATTGCCGTGGATCCCTTGCTTCGCGTCGGGGACGAAGTGCTGGTCGCCGACGGGAGGGGGGAACTCATAGCCGTGGGTAGGCTGGTCAAGCCAGCCCCAGAGGTCGTATTTTATAGGAGGGGAGAAGCGGTCAGAGTGAGGGAGGGGGTGCGACAACAAGGGCAACGGTGAGGCGCGTTTGAAGATCATATTCTTCGAGGGATTCGATCCATCAGTGCTGCGGGGATCAACGTTAATAACTGGGTTCCAGGGTTTCGGCCTCGTCGGGTACCTTTCGTCAAGGCACATCGCATCGCAACTGGGGCTCAGGAAGGTCGGGTTCATAAGGACCAGGAGCTTCCCTGAGACCACTGCCTACGCCGACGACTACGGTGTCGTATATCCCTTCGAGATTTACTACGGCGAGCCCGAGAGGCCTGGCCTGAAGCTCACGGTGCTCGTCAACAACGCGACGCCGACCGTTAGGGATAGGACGGATTACGCCGAGGCCGTGGCCAGGTGGGCTAAGGAAGCTGGCATCTCGAGGGCGATCCTGATAGGCGGCCTCGATCCAAGCCTCCGCGAGGGCGACGAGAGGTACAAATGGATACCCATGGGAGGGTACTCGGAGAAGCTCCAGGCGCCCATGCTGGTGAACAGACACATCATAGGTCCCCTAGCGCTGTTGATAATGTTCATGGACGCCTACAGGGTGCCCGGCGTGGCGATCTTCGTCTACACCGAGCTGTACAAGCCCGACTTGAGGGCTAGCGCCACGGCCGTCGAAATCGTCGGGGAGCTCCTGGGCCTGAAGATCGATGCGGCCAAGTTGCTCGAGGGGGCGCAGCTGATAGAGTCGCTGGAGGCTGAGCGCGAGAAGCTTGCAAAGATCGTTGAGGGGGAGGTGGTGGGAAAGAAACACCAGCAAATGTACATCTAGCGAGGGACCTCGACTTGACGGCCTCCGCGCCTAACTGATCTCCGACAACATAAACCCAGCGCCCTCGAGCAGCCTCCGGAGTTCCTGGACTAGAGCCCTGGCGCTCCCGTCCAGCGGCCTGAGTACCACCTCCTGCACGTTAGCCCGCCTCAAGAGTTCCAGTACGCGCTCGCCGAACATCTCCACGAACTCCCTGGGCGTCGGCGCCACACCTCGCTCGTGTTGGTAGAATGGGAACGACGAGGAGAGGGCTGGAGCAACGACGCCGAGGAACGGATCTAGGATCACGTCGCAACCGTCTCGCGCATTCCTCACGAGCGCTTCGGCCGGCTTCTCGGCGACGTTCACGCAAAGCCTCAAAACCCGGGCACGCGCCCTTGCCAGCCTGGCACGTAGGAAGCCCTCGGCCGATTCCCGGGCAATGCTGAGGACGGGGTTGCTCAGAGACTCCCTATCGAACAGGAGCGCCGCGAAGCCGGGGGGCCTATTTAACGAGGATCCCCTGGCCAACAATCCCGAGAATTCCTTGATCTTTTCGAAGGCTCTCCTGAGCGAGGGGTGCGCCTTGCTCCTGCCCTCGAGGAGCTCCCAGAGCCTTCCCTCTCTTATTGCTTCCTTGACCGTCCTGATCTCCTTAGCCAGCGCGTGGAGGTTGTGGAGCGCCAGGAGCTCCGTCCTCTCCTCGACCCCCATTTCTAAGAGCTCCTGGGGCGTGTACCTGCTGCAGACTGGGCAGTTGCACGGGAAATACGAGAGCTCCCGTAAATCCTTGGTGCCCCACTCCGTCATGTACCTGTTGTCCCTGGCGTAAAGTATGTAGCTCGCCGAGTCGAACAGGTCGGCGCCCAGAGCGACCAGGTAAGGGATGATCATGGGGTGCCCCACGCCGAATACGTGGATCGGCTTGTGAGGAGGTAGCAGGGCCCTAGCTATGGCCACGTACTCGACCAACCTCTCATAATCGTACTTCTCCAACAGAACCGTTGGGGAGCCAATGGCGTAGATGTGGTAGGGCAGGCCCGCCGATCTCGCGGCAGCCCTGGTCAATAGGTCTAGATATGGGGCCCCCTGAACGGGCAACGCCCAGAGCTGATCGCTCTGCATTATGAGGGGGAGCGCCTCGACCGCCCTCTTGAGGGTTTCGTCGACGGCGCCCTCCGCTTCCTCGAAGGACATAGCGCTGCCCGTTGGAATGTCCAGGATCACGCCTATGTCGCTACCTATAGCCATCTGATACCCCACGATCTGCTTGTTGTTAACATCAACGTCGCCGTAGGACAGGATTTGGTAACCCCCGGAGTCTGTCATCACGATGCCGTCCCAGCCGAGGACCTCGTGGACCTTTAGCGGCGCCGCCCCAGTGCGCTTTAGTAGGAGGTATGCATTGGTTATGACTCCCCTGAACCCGAGCTCCGCGATCTTCTGGAGGGGGGGCGCCTGTCTCCTCGGATCAACGACAGGAAAAATGTATGGCGTCTCCAAGTTCCCGTGCCTTGTCCTGAGGACCCCGATCCTACCGGCTAAGTCGAAGTCGCGTGCCTCGAAATGTTCCAACACGTACCCCTTGCCTATCCCTTGAGCGCCTTTCGCTTGGCCTCAATGTACTTCTCGTAAAAGGCGTACAGCGTCTCAGCCAGAGGGCCTGTCCCCTCGACCCCCCTCTCGCTCACCCTATAGCGCCCCTGCACGTCCACGACGCGCGCCTCCGGTATGACCTTCACAAGGTGTTCCGGGATCCCGAGCTCGCGGAGGAGCAACGACCTGAACTCCTCGGGATCGAACAGGGGCACCTCCAACAGCACCAGCTCTGACACCCTGTCGCCCTTTATGATTATCTTCGGGTACCTGTTGCCCTTGTCGTCCACGGCGTTCTCGAGCAACAGGTTCATGGTCGGGTGATCGAACCCCAAGAGCACTCCCTCGTAGCGCTTGCCGTCGACGAGCACCACGTGGATGCGCTTCCCCACGAGGCCCACCAACTCGCTCACGAACTTCCTCGAAGCATCTATGATCGACAACTCCCCGCACCGTGCTCTTGTGAGAGGCGACATGCTATTAAGGTTGCCCCGGCCTCCAACCTACGGAGGGGTGCCCGTTGGAGATCTCGTGCAATGTGGACGGCCTAGAGATGCTGAAGTACCCCAGGGTGTACAGGGCAACGATGACGTGCGAGGGCCTCAGGGTCGACTTCGAGGGACACGAGGATGTCCTGAGGCTTAGGGGCGGGGAGAAAGTAGTCCTATCGATCAACAAGGGAAAGGAGGAATGCCTGGCCCATGAGTTCTGCGGGAGAGCTCGCGTGGTCTCGATAAGGAGAATGGATGACGGGAGCTACAGGGCGGTGTTGTCGATAGGGGGCCTCCTGGTCGTGCTCAGATCTACCGACAGGCCCGAGTTCGATGTGATGGACGAGGTCTTCGTCGGGCTGAGCAGGCTAAGGCCTGAACAGGCCGGCACTTTCGCCGACGGCCCCACGCTATCCGCGTCTCCCGACTGATGGGCTGCCGATGCCCTACTTAGTGATCAGGCTCTACAGGAGGATCGATAGCAAAGAGCGCGAGGTGAGGGAGGACCTAGAGAGGCTTGAGAAGTTCGTGGCCGCCAGATCCGGGCGAACGAAGGACGCGGCCTACATAGCATTAACGGGCGCCCGCAGGGGGTCGGTAAGAGGCCTTCTCCTGGTGGAGTCGGACAACGAGGACGTTGCGCGCAACGAAGGGGAGGTTCTCCTGAGCTTCATAAAATCCTCGCTTAGCGCCCTTGACGCGGACTTGGTCGACGGCGACGCGGAACTCCCTTGGATCTCCCTGGCCGAGAGAGCGAAGAATTTTTTATGAAGCGCGAGCCCGCCCACGTGCTCGTGAGCGACTTCGTCGAGGCAGGGCTCAAGTATCCCAGACAGGAGGTGCCGCGCAATGGCATACACGAGTGTGTTGAGCTGGGCGAGGTCGTGAACTCGGTGCCGCCCTCGGCGGCGTGTATACCGGCCCACGAGCTGAGATCTCACGTGCTGATCCTAGGCGCAACTGGGACCGGCAAGACCAACACCGCGGCCCTCCTCGCCTGGGAGGCATCGCGGAAGGGCCTTTACGAGAGGGTCGTGGTCGTCGATTGGCATGGGGAGTACGGCGAACTCCTCGGGAGGAAGCCCGTTGAGGCGCGTTCCCTACCCCTCAAGCTAGTAGAGCCCGGCGACCGCGAGGGCACGGTGGAAGTACTCTCAGACGTCATGGAGTTGACTCCCTCGCAGGAATACGTGCTTGAGAAGGCCCTCGAGGTCAAGGGGGTCGAGGGCGTCGCGAGGCTCTTGTCAGCGGTGGAGGGGCTCGTCGATGAGTCAAGCTGGTTCAGGGAGAGCAGGCTGGCCCTGGCCAGGAGGCTCAGGCCGCTCGCCAAGCACAAGGAGCTCTTCGACGCGAGGACCCGGGACCCCCTGCCCACTGGCACGCTGGTAATAGACGTCTCCGAAATAAGGAGCGAGGAGGCCAGGAAGGCCTACGTCGCTGCCCTCCTCCGGGCGCTACTGGACGAGGCGGTCGCCAGGAGAGGCGGGGCTCCGAGGACCATGGTCGTTCTCGAGGAAGCATCACACGTCCTTAACAGGGAAAGGCCCCTGAGGATAGCCGTTAGCATGTTGAACGAAGTCAGAAAACTCGGCATAAGCCTTGTCGTCGTGGCACAGTCGCCCCACGGGCTAGCCGAGGAGGCGATGGCCAACACCTCAGTTAAGGTCATTCACTCGGTGAAGTCCGCAGTCGACCTTGAGCTCCTCAACCGCGTCCTCTACATGCCCGAGGAGCTGGCGACGCTTGTGCCCTACATGGAAAGGGGTGAGGCTATACTCTTTGCCTCGAGCTTCAAAAAACCTGTGCTAACTAAGGTCAGGATTATGAGGAGCTAGTGGCGGAAAAACGGCGTTACTTCTCCTCTTCCTCCTTCTTCTCCTCCTTGCCTTTGCCCGCCTCCTTCTCCTCCTTGGCCTTGCTAGCAGCGATCACGTCGTCTATCCTCAGCACTATGGTGGCTGCCTCGACGCCGGCCTTGATCGCGTTGGCAACGACGCTGAGCGGCTCGATCACCCCCAGCTCGTACATGTTTGCTAGCTCGCCAGTGAACAGGTTGACGCCTATCCACTTGCCGTCGGGCTTCTCGTGGGCAGCTCTGAGCTTCATTATGTAGTCAACCGGGTCGTAGCCGGCGTTCTCGACGAGCGTGATAACGAGGCCCTCGAGGGCCTTGGCGAACGCCTCGACCGCTAGCTGCTCCTTGCCCCCGACCCTTGTAGCCAGCCTCCTTATGTGCTTGGCCAGCTCCATCTCCACGGCTCCTCCGCCGGCTACCACCTTGCCGTCCCTGAGCGTGTCAGCGGTCGCCGACAACGCGTCCCTCAGACTCCTCTCGGCCTCGTCCACAAGCCTCTCGAGGCCTCCGCGGATCAGTATGCTCACGGCCCTCGGGTTCTTGCATCCCTCGACGAACACCATCTTATCCTCACCGACCTTCCTCTCCTCGACGAGGGCAGCTGTGCCGAGGTCCTCCGGCTTGAGGTCCTCGATGTTGCTCACTATCTTGCCTCCGGTAGCCCTCTCGAGCTTCTCGAGGTCGCTCCTCTTGACCGTTCTGACGGCGAGTATCCCCTTCTTGGCAAGGAAGTGCTGCGCCACCTCGTCTATGCCCTTCTGGGTTATGACAACGTTCGCGCCGACGGACGCGATCTTGTCGACCATGCCCTTGAGCAAGTTGGCCTCCTCGTCGAGGAACGCCTTCATCAGCTCCGGGCTCGTGATGTTTATCTTAGCAGTTATCTCGGGCTTCTCGACCTCCAGGGGGGCGTCCAGCAGGGCGATCTTCGCGTTCTCGACCCTCCTCGGCATGCCCGGGTGGACGACCTCCTTGTCCAGGACCACTCCGTAGACCAGCTGGGTATCGAGCACGTTGCCTCCCTTCTTCTTCTCGATCTTCACGTCGTCGACCCTGAATTCGTAGGTCCCATCGGGCCTCCTCTCGGCAACCGTTAGCGCGGCATCTATTGCCATGTCCGCAAGCTTTGAGGAGACAACGGTGCCGCCGACATACTTGCTTGCAATGGCTGTGTTAACAACCTTCCTTAACGAAGCCCTGTCGCTCACGTCTACGCCGAGGGCGTATTCGTTGAGGATCTTGAGCGCCTCGCCCATGGCCTTAGTGTAGCCCTCGATTATTATCGTCGGATGTATGTTCTGATCCAATAGCTCGGTGGCCTTGGCCAGGAGAGCGCCCGCGAGAACCACGGCAGACGTCGTCCCGTCGCCTACCTCGGCGTCCTGGGCCTTGGCCACCTCGACCAACAACTTGGCAGCTGGGTGCTGGACCTCCATCTCCTTGACGATCGTCGCGCCGTCGTTGGTCACCGTGACATCGCCGAAGCTGTCGACGAGCATCTTGTCTAGCCCGCGTGGTCCGAGGCTCGTCTTCAGCACTTCGGCGAGAACCCTCGCTGCCATTATGTTAGCTCTCAGGGCATCCCTTCCAACGGTTCTCTGTGTGCCTTCCTTGAGTATTAGCACGGGTATGCCATACATTGCCATGGAATTCACCGCCGCAGTGACTGATGGAGGTGCTTCTATTTAAATCTTTATGTTTTTGTCCAAAACGAATGTTTATTAAAATCGGCGCAGAGAGGCGACGACTGGGGCGCGTGGAGGCATGTTGATGATTAAGAACAAGGAGGAGCTCAAGAGGGCGCTGGACGCGAACGAGCTCGTGTTCGTCCATTATTACGACCCTGACGACGAGCAGTCTAAGGCGTTCGAATACGTGGTCAGGACCCTAGAGAAGACGATCGATCCGAGAATACTCATGTGCAAAATCGACGTAAAAAATTTCGAAGGCCTGGACGAGGTCCGTCGGCCGCCGCTGTTACGCGTGTTCTACCAGGGGCAGGTAATATTCGAACAAATTGGAGCGTTTAAGAGCATCGAGCTAAACGTAAAGGTGTTGAGGAGGGGCATAAGGAGCGTATTCGAAAGAATGAACATAAAGTACAGGGTATGAGACGTCAACCGTGTTCAAACTTCACGGTTAGCCTTGCGCCCCTCCCTCTCCGAGATCTCCTCGAATATCAACGACAGGTCTTTACTGTTCAGCGTCACTGGTATGAGCACTTCGCCGCGTTGCGCCTCGCGACTCCTCGGATGGACGAGCCCGCGGCTCGAGATCAATATGTAGCCTATGTTAGCCAAATCCGAGAGCGCCGCCGTGTCAGCAACCTTCACAAATTCCTTAAACATGGAATCGAAGGACGTTCTTTCCCTTATATATCTCTCCGACACAACGTGCCCGCAGACAAAACATCCGTGATCTGGCATGATCGAGTCAAAGCCGCATTTGGGACAGGTCACCGGCGACCTCTTCCCGTACTTGTTCCAAAGGGCCCTGAGCGTATCGATCAGATCCTCCCTACCGTGAGATTTGGCGGACTTGTAAAGCCTAGGCACCTCGCCCACGATCGACCTTCCCCCGTTGTTGACAACGAACTCCAGCTGTTGTTCACTTAAGCTGTCGAGGCTCGCCGCTAACTTATACGAGACGAGCTCCATCAGCGCCTGTTTGTTCCTTTCGAGCCTTCTCAGGAGCGTCTCGAGATCCGGCTTGCTTGTGGTTCCGGCTGTCAGAGCCTCGATCACATCCCTCGCCAAGTTAAGGAGGAGGCCTTCGCCGAGGCCCAACTGATCAACGCCGAGCCTTTCTAGGACGTCCCGGCCGTATTTGTCCACTAGCTCGTCCACGTCAATGGATTTTGCCTTCCTGGTCACGCGGCGCTTAGGCCTGGCCTCGACCCTAGCCTCCTCCGCCTTGGCTCGGCGGCCCCTCCGCGGGATCTTACCCACCCTTAGTGAAGGAACCTGCCCGTTTCTTGCCTCCAACATTAGCTCCGCGCGCATCGATGTACTTTGAGACGAGGTAGCTGACGAGCGCCTTCGAGACGCCCGGAGCGCGCCTGAGCTTCCTCAGCTCCGCCTCATAATATGATGGATCGGCCTCGCCGAGGCCCTTGACTATCTCACTAGCCATGAACTCTACTAAGTCCTCATAATCAGCCTCCAGATCCACTTGGTCCTCATAATACCTGCCCACGACCTCTTCAATGGCTTCGCCAAGGTACATGTCAATCAGTTGCGCGACCTCCTCCTCCAGCTCCTCGCGTTCCTCTGCCACTACTGCCGCCCTCGACCACCCCCAACTGCGTTCCGGCTTTTAAGCAGGCTCTTCGCGCATCACGTGGCGAGCAATTCCAGGGACGGCTCCTCCTCGCTGTCCAAGATCACTGCATAGCCAGCTCGCCTGAGGCCGTAAACGTTCTTCGCGCTGAACAGCGTCACCACCTTTCCCTTGTGGCTCAAGCGATAGCCGTCAACTGGCTCATGGGCTCGTATTAGATATCTGGTCCCCGAGAGGCTCAAGGCGCGCTCCGTCAGGGCTCGCCCGTATAGCTTGCCCGCGCCCCGTGGCGAGGGCGCAAATGTCAGGACGTCCTCCGCTGGATCGCTCCAAAGAATTTCTTCTAGGGTCTCATCGTCAAACGCTGGGTTGCCTATGCCGAGGGCCTCCTCGAAGCTGGTGTTACGCAATAGGCTAGTAGGAGGCCCCCCGTGCAAGAAGAGAGCGAAGCCGCGTAGCCTGGCCACCAGGGGCAATCTCTCGAACAACTCATAGGACAGGTTCAGGAGATCCCTCCAGGCGCTCGGAAAGGCCCTCCTCAACATCTCGGGGAAGTCGTGAGGAAACGGAATTAGCCAGGGAGGCGGCTCGTGGTTTCCTCTGAGCAGCAACAGCTTAGACGGCTCCTCCAGCTTCGCCTTCAGCAGGAGGCTCAGGACTTCGACCTGGGCATAGCCGCGGTCGACCATGTCTCCCAGGAACACCATGAGGCCCAGCTCTTCCAGGCCGATCTTCTCATCGATCGCTAGGAACACGTCCAATAAAGCCCTGAGATCCCCGTGCACATCCCCGATCACGGCTATGGGCAGAGCATTTCGGCGTATCTCGATGAAACCTGGCCTCAACGCGTCGAAGGTCTCAGAGGAGCTAGCGATGACCTTCATCGATTCCCTCAACGTGTCCTCGAACTCCTGAGGGCCTTGGCCGTCCAGGCTCCTGAGAAGCCTTTTCACGGTGTCTAAGTTCAAAGTCCGACCCTTTTCGTTTTACAGAGCACGGGGCTTGTATTAGCCCCCAACCCTTTACCCATTACTTCTTATTTTTATCGACGTCTCACTCCTTTTTAACGAGCTTGTCGTCCACCAGGAGTATCTCGTAGCTTACGTAGTCGTACGGCTCGTGGAATACCTGTGACGATCTGAGCGCCTCCTCGCGAACCCATACATGGGAAACTCCAAACAACGGGGAGACGTTAAGAATGCTGACGTGATCGATGCCACATAATATTCTTACCTCGGATAGGTCCCTGAAAAGTCCGATCATATCAGTTAAGGACCTCGCGTGGAACACCATGATCGCGTACCTCTTGCAATCCCGGACGATCCATCTCTCAACTGCTACCTTATCCTTGACGTGTTCGTAGAAGTGCTTTCGGACGCTGCCCGGCTTTGGACCTGCCATGCGATTTTTGACCACGGAATACGCCCTTATGACGCCAGGGGGCGGCGGGTTAAACTCCCTGAAAAGTTCCACCGCTATTAGTCCGTCCACATAGTCGTGCACCCTCGGTGTGCCGCCGACGATTTCGTCGAAGGCCAGGAAGTCGTCGACTAAAGTCCCGTCCTTTCCCTCGACGGGTATAAGGGTCTTCTTCACGTCCACGACGAATCTAGCGCTGCACATGCTCGAGCTCAGGCGCTCCTCGAGCTCGTCCGGCGAGGCGCTAACGTACGCAACTATCCACGGCCTCGACGACCACCCAACGAAGGAGATCATGAATGGTACGTTTGCAATGCATACCTCGGGCCTCACCTTCTGCTTCATAAGCACGTATGTCACCGTTATGGGCTGGCCCAGCGCTTCCAGGGCCACAGCGACGTGGCTTCTCAGGACGCCCAGATAGGCCAACTTCGAGATTGCCTTAGACAAATCCCTTGCATTCACTCCCAACAGCCTAGCGATCTCGACGTTGGAGGCTCCAGCATTTTTCATTGCTACAAACGCGCGTGCCATTTCCATGTGATCGTTCTTGGAACTCCTGGCCATACCCAATGGCGCCCGGGTCAGAGGCTACCCCTTCACTTCACCTAAGGGGTCTGAAGCGGCCAAGGTTCAGCCTCCCCGGGCCTTGAGGAGATCGCGCGAGCCACGATTAAAAGCCTTCCTAGGGATCCCATTCATGACGTGATGAAAAACACGAGCCGAAAAGATGACGAAGCACGAGCGTTCTGACGCTCAGCCAAATGCCTTTCAATCATCCCTTCGCTCATTGTCGGGAGTACTCGTCATCGCCCCTTTGCCGTATCTGCTTCCAATGCTCTTAACTTTTCCCTGACGATTTCGGCAACCTTTGCCCCATCCACACGGCCACGCAACACCTTCATGACCTCGCTCATGACTATCTGGAACGCCTTATCGGGCCTGGCCCTAATCCTGTCAGCGAGCTTGGCCATGGCCGTTTCCACGATGGCTTCGACGTCCTCCACTCTAATGGCCGTAAGGCCCAGCCCCTCCACGACCTCGTCAACGCTCTTGCCGGTCGACGCAACAGCGCTCAGTACCTGTGGAATTGCCTCCTTGGCTATCCGCCCCTCCGCGACGAGCGCTATCACTTGCTCAATGTCATCGTCATCGATCTTGCTGACGTCCACGCCCTCTCCCCTGAGCATCCTAAGGGTGTTAACGATCGTAGCCGCTATGACCGAGGGAGGGACTCTATCTCCATACTTGTTCACGAGCTCCTCGTACAGGTCTAGCCTGAGATCGTTGAGCACGGCCTCGGCCAACTCGCGGCTAAGCCCGTGGACCCTCAAATACCTCTCAAGCTTCGCTTCATAGGGCTCCGGGACCAACTTCATCGCTGCAGAAATAAGGGCCTCGTCTATGCGTAGCGGCGGAATGTCCGTCTCGGGATACATCCTAGCTGAACCCGGCCGGGGCCTCATGTACCTCGTCGTGCCGTCGGGGTTCGCTGCCCTGGTCTCCTCGGGCACTCCCTCGAGGGCCATGAGACACCTCTCCCAGACGGCCCTTAACGCCTTTATTGCCTTCTCCTTCTCGTCTAGCACGACGACGAACGCGTCAGACTCCGGCCTTGCTCCCAGGGCCTCGTAGACCTTCCTGACCTCCTCGTCGGTTATTCCGTAGCCGGGCAACTCGTCGCTATGTATTATCCCGCCCACCCCTGCCCATACCCTAGCGTAGTCGGCCAGTTCGCTGCCGAACCTCCTCCCGGGCTGGAGCTCCTTTCCAAGGAGGCCCTTGAAGCCCGTAAGCTTCATGGCCATGGCCCTTCCGCCGCGCTCGAGGGCTGTCCTCACAAGCTTGGAACGGGTGGAGGATAACGCTTGGCTGACGTCGATAACTTCAAACTTTAGCGCGTCCTTGTTTATTCCGCGCCTCCTGAGTTCGTTAGCTATTTCAATGAGCCCCAGCTGTCGGGAGACCTCGTTCCTTATCACTATGGGTATCAGGTAGAGGTGCTGCACTCCCTTTATCTCGACCTTCGCCCCTCCCCTTACGCTTATGTTGAGGTCTTGCCTGATCGAGCCCAGACCCCTCTTTGCCTTCCCAGTCAGCCTCACCAGCTGTCCCAGCCTGAAGGCCGCGCGCAGCGCTTCCTCGGGCTCCTCGATGTCGGGTGCCGTCGCTATCTCGATCAGAGGCACGCCGAGCCTGTCTATGTTGTAAACGACCGAGTCCCCCTTCTCCTCGACCTTTCTTGCCGCATCCTCCTCGAGGCATAGCGTTTGTATGCCTATTTTCTTCGGTCCATCCTCGAGGTAGCCGTTGAGCGCTATCAACGCCGTTCTCTGGAATCCGCTGACGTTGCTTCCATCTATGACGATCTTCCTCATCACGTGTACCTCGTCGACGATCCGCATGTGCAATGCCGTCGCAACGGCCAGCGCCACGCTCACAGACTCCCTATCGATCTCGTGGGGGGGTTCCTCGTCGGCCTCCACAAGGCAGGCGCTCGAGCTAGGCGCTATGTAAATGAACTTACGACCCTTGGACCATTCGAGGATGGCCGCAGGATCGACCTCGCCTAGCTCGCTCTTGGCCGGCCTGAGCCTTCTCGCGAACTCCACGGCCTCGTGGTCGGAGCCTCTGGTCGGGCACTCGCAGAACAGCTTGCGCCTCGTGTTAAGCTGAACATGTATCTCGAGGCCTACCCTCAGCCCTAGCGACTTATAATCGAGCTCCTCCCTAGCCATGGTACCACCTAGGGAAGAGATCTAACGTGTGCCTCGGGTTGATCTCGCCCACGAAGTTCTTGAGCATGAGCTCCTTAACCTTCTCGAGCTCGTTGCCGAAGTTCCCCAAGATCCACGAGAGCTTCACGAATGCCGTCTCGGGTAACATATCAGAGCCAGGTATTGCCCCGGCCTCCAACAGCCTCCTGCCAGTGCTGTAGACGTTCAGATTCACGCGGCCGAAGAGGCATTGGCTAGTCATCACCACGGGGATTCCAGCCTCCGTTAGCTTCCTTATGGAGTCTATTGCCCTGTTAGCTATGTGGCCGAGGCCGCTCCCCTCTATGACCACCCCCCTGATCCCCACGTTCATTAGCATCTCGAGAACCTCGGGCTGGAAGCCTGGGTACGCCTTGATCAGCGCAACCCGATCTTCGAACTTATTCATGAGCACCGGCTTCTTCCCAGGGTCCCTTTCCTCGTAGATCCTGCCGATCACCTTCAACTCACCAGTTTCGAGGTTTACTAAGGCCAAGGGGCGGTCGTTCACGGACTGGAACGCGTCCCTCCGACTGGTGTGCATCTTCCTAGCCTTAACACCCCTGTGGACAAGCGCAAACTCGTCGCCAGTTCCGCCGTGCATAGCTATCGTGGACTCAGCGAACGGGGCCCTTGCGGCCGTTATGAACGCTGCCTTCAAGTTTATTGCGGAATCCGTGCTCGGCCTATCGCTGCTCCTCTGGGCCCCCACGAACACTATGGGCACTGGCTTATTGGCGATGGCGAAGGCCATGGCCGCCGCCGAATAGGCCATCATGTCTGTTCCGTGTGCTACTACCACCCCCAGGGCCCCCCCGTTCATTTCGTTGTAAATTTCCTCAGCAAGCCTTGCCCAGTCCTTCGGCGTTATGTCTTCGCTGAAAACGTTCATGACCTCGCGGGCCTCGAAGGGGGCGATCTCCTGGATTTCGGGAATCCACTCGACTATGTCCTCGGGGCTCATGGAAGGGTAAACCGCCCCAGTCCTGTAGTCGATTTTAGAAGCTATCGTTCCCCCCGTTCCTAGGAGCACTATTTGGCGCTTCCCCTCGCCCTTAGTCTCCAACGATCTCGGCTGCACGCCAGTGGCCGACTTCCTCACGACCTCTATTGAGGAGTCGGGCGCTAGCCTTATGCCGACGTTGTACCCGTTCCCGAGCTTGATCACCACGACCTCGTCGCTCCTGTACAGCGAGAACCTGGGCATCAGCACGCCTTCGAACTCCTCATCCCGGCTTTTCAAACGTATTACGTCCCCGGGCACGGCGCCGGCCTCCTTCAGCTTCCGGGCCAGGAGCCCCGTGTAGCCGTAGTAGTCCTCGGAGGACATGGGCTTCGCCCAGCGCTCACTAATAACTAGCGGGTAAGCTAAATTATAGGCTAAAGATCTGTTGGCGGGGGCTCGACATGGAACGCGAGGGCCTGCTCCGCGCGTTCGTTGCCATCGATCTAGAAGATCCGGCCCTAGCGCGGGCGCTAAGGGCCGTTAAGGACGCGTTGCTCGCCACCGGCGCCCAGATAAAGCCGGTCGAGGACGAGAACATGCACATCACGCTCAGGTTCCTGGGCGAAGTTCCGAGGAAGCTCGTCGATTTGCTCTGCGAGAAGCTGAGGTCAGCAGGCGGAAGATATAAGCCATTCGAGGTCGAGGTCGTGGGAATTGGGACCTTCCCTGACTCCAGGAGGCCAAGGGTGGTCTGGGCGGGGATCGGAAGGGGTTCGAGGGAGCTTGCGGAGCTCCAGGCGTTCGTGGAGTCAGTGGTTACTAGCCTCGGGCTGCCGAGGGAGCGGGAGGAATTTGTCCCGCACATAACCCTGGCTCGCGTGAAGGGGAGCGCCAACATAGACAAGCTGGTCAGGGAAATCGCGCGAAATTCGAACCAATTCTTCGGCCGGTTTGTCGCCGATAGGATAAAGGTGAAGAAGAGCGTCCTGACGCCCTCAGGTCCCATTTATAGCGATGTCTGCGTCCTTGAGCTCGGCAAGTGATGGTTCTTGTCGTGCAACGAGTGCGACGAAATCGAGGCCGAGGTGCTCAGGAGGATAAGGCCCAGCGAGAGCGAGTACGCCTTAATGCGTAGGGTTTTTGAGGCCGTGAAGGGAACGCTCGAGGAAGAGCTGAGGGCCCGCGGAATAAGTGTCGAGGTTACGTTGCAGGGAAGCGTCGCACACGACACCTGGCTAAGCGGCGATAGGGATCTCGACGTCTTCGTGCTCTTTCCGAAGGATTGGGGACTGAGGGAGCTTAAGAACGAGGGCTTCAAGATCGTTGCCGAGGCCGCCCAAAAGCTGGGGCGGCTCGAGCTCAGGTATGCCGAGCATCCATACGTGAGGGTGCAAGTGGAAGACGTTGAAGTTGACATCGTCCCGGCGCTCAAGGCTGACGCGCCCACCGAAGCGAGGAGCGCCGTCGACAGGACGCCATTTCACACGCGCTTCCTTAACGAAAGGCTCACGCAGGAGATGAGGGATCAAGCCAGGCTCCTGAAGAAGTTCATGAAAGCCATCGGCGTGTACGGAGCTGAGGTTAAGGTCCGCGGATTCTCGGGCTATGCGGCAGAGCTCCTGATCGTCAGGTATGGCAGCTTCAGGAACGTCCTCGCGAACGCTTCCTCGTGGAAGCCGCCTGTCTTCGTGGACGTCGTCGGGCTAGGAAGGCCCGCGCTAATCGCCCTCACAAGGCGGTACCCGGACTCAGTGATGTTCATGCCGGACCCCGTCGACCCCAATAGGAACGTGGCCGCCGCCGTCAGCATGGAGTCGTTGGCCAAGTTCTCGTTCGCGAGCGCGTGCTACCTCAAGAACCCGTCCATGGCGTTTTTCGAGCCCCCTAGGGTAGCGCCCCCAACTACCGAGAACCTCGCGAAGGCCCTCGAGGGACGCTGTATATTGTTCGTGGAATTCAGCGTCGATCCCGAGCTCCCACCAGAGGTCGTGTGGGGAGAACTTAACAGGGTTGCCGACAGGGCGGCGAAGCTATTGGCCGAGAACGACTTCCTGGTCCTCTCTTCATCGACGTGGACGAATGAGAAGGGGTTCGCCGCGGTACTCATTGAGCTAGCAAGTTGTGAAGCCCCCTCGACGAAGTTCTACGAGGGGCCGCCGTTCTACGAGGTTGAGAGGGCCCTGGACTTCGTATCGAAGCACGTTTCAAGGGGCGGACGCGTTTGGATCGGTAGCGATGGGAGGCTTCTGGCCATCAGGAGGAGGGCTTTCAACGATGCGCTAAAGCTCCTAGCCGAGAGGCACAAACAATTTGTCGTCGCGCCACACTTCAAGGGGGCCAACATGAAGATTGCCGCCCTCAACGAGGAAAGCGTGAGGAAGCTCCTCACGCTTGGCGCGTTTGACTGGCTCGCCGAATTTGTAATGAGGACTCCGCCTTGGATGTTGTCATGCACCGGTTGAGCGCCGATGATCCCTTCGTGGTAAGGGCGCTCTGCTATCCGCGGCCGTGGTGCGCCGAGCTCGAGGAAAGAATTCGCCTACTTGAGTCAACGGGCGTGGAGTCGCTGGCCGAGGGGGGTAAGGACATTGGCGGCCTGAGGGTTGTGGGCAAGGGGCACTCGAGCATCGTGGTTAAGGCCCTCACATCCCACCATGGGATCGTCGCACTAAAGGTGAGGAGGCTTGACAGCAAAAGGGCCAGCCTCGAGTGGGAGGGCAGGGCTCTCGAGATCGCGGGGGACGCCGGGATATCGCCGAGGCCCTTCGCATATTCCCGAGACTTCGTGTTGATGGAGCTCCTACCGGAGTCCTTCGTTGCCCTGGACTTAGCAATTGGCAGGCTCCTCTCGAAGGCCAATGTAGAGGGCCTGAGGGCCCTGCTGTACAGGACATTACGCGCCGCGAGGGCCGCCGATGCCATTAACCTCGAACATGGCGAGCTCGCGAACGCCTCAGATCACGTGCTGACTGACGGAGCCAACGTGAGGATAATTGATTGGGAGAGCTCGAGAATCGGTCAGAGGGGTAGGAACGTGTCCCAGCTCTGCTCATACCTTCTCTTTCGGCTACCATTCTCTGGAGAGGTGATCAGGCTCTTCGAAATAAGGCTCGAAGAGGTGCTCCAAGCGCTAAGGGAGTATAAAAGCGTGCCCAATGACGGGGGGTTCGAGCGCCTCCTCCAAGCCCTTAAGCTCCTACCACGCCGCTGAGCCTCTCGCCGGCCGCGGGCACCACAGTTCTTGGGCCTGTCAACATAACGAATTTGTGTGACAGCACGTTGATACGTATTTCGCTAAGCGTCGGCAACGTCAACGTGGACTTGCAATACGGGCATATCCCTCCATATAGCCTGTAGACCTCTTCCGGTGAAGGGATCCCGTAGCAGTCCTGGCCAACCTTCTTGAACTCGTATATTGTCGCGCCGCAACGCCTACAGACATATCTGATGGGCAAGGGACTCGCCGGTAATACCTGGCACGCGCGGGACCGGCTTAAGCTGGGGGCCTTAGTACGTTTCAACGCCCTAGTTTAAGATTACGAGATCCACTACGTCGATGTCATAGGTGGCGCTTCTAAGCACGAAGGAAGTTTTTACCCATGTTCAAAATATAAGGGCTGGCGCAGGGAAAACAATTTAAGGCATCGGGTCCCTACTTCGACCAGAAAGGATGTGGGGGCCGTAGTCTAGCCTGGCTAGGATGCCGGCCTGGGGGGACACCCCGTAGGCGCGGATGTCACGGAGCGCCGGTGATCCCGGGTTCAAATCCCGGCGGCCCCACATCTGCCTTGTTCGTCGTGGAAAAAGAGCGCCGCAGCGCTCTCCTTAAGCAGGGTCCGTTCACCGTTGCTGGAGGGGACCCATCGCCTCCTCGGAGACGCGCCTAACCCTTGCAAGGAACTTGTCGACGTCCACCACGTACCTCTCGTGGGTTCCCTCGCCAATGAGCACGTTTCCAAGCCTCGCCACAACCTTAAAGGTCAGGCGCCTGCCCTCTACGGCCACAAGCTCTGCCTCCACGTCCACGGTTGATCCCTCCGGCGATGGGTTGAGGTGTCTCACGTTGACGAGCACGCCAACCGTCGTCTGGCCAGGTTGAAGGTAGGGTTCCACGCATTTGAGCGCCACGTACTCCATGAAGGCTATCATCGCCGGCGTGGCGAGAACCCTCAAAGTGCCAGACCCCACATGTTTTGCCGTGTGTGCCTCAGTCACGAGGAACTTCTGCGCACACCTTAGCCCTGGGGATGCCAAGGGCTGGGCACCCGCCAACGGTACGTCATACGCGGAGTTAGCTTTTTTGCGGCGCGCCAGTAGCCATTAAGCGGTGGCCTCGCTTTGCTGAGCCCGCTGGATAGCATCTTCAGGCCGTCGAGCGTAGCTATCGTGGGTGCCTCGCCTAAGCCTGACAAGGTCGGCGGCGTGATCCTGGAGAACTTCGTCAAGAGGTTTAGGGGCGAGATATATCCCGTTAACCCGAAGTACGACGAGGTGCGCGGCCTGAAGGCCTATCCAAGGGTTAGCGCCATACCGTCTGCCGTGGATTTGGTCGTCATAGCGATACCGGCCAAGGGCGTCCCAGAGGTCCTCGAGGATGCCGGCAGGAAGGGCGCGAAGGCGGCCATAATAGTGAGTGGAGGCTTCAGCGAGACCGGCACCGAGGAGGGGGTCAAGCTAGAGAGGTCCATCATCGAAATAGCCAGGAAGTACCGGGTGAGGGTGCTGGGGCCAAATTGTCTCGGCGTGTTCGATAACTACAACGGCGTTGACACCTTCTTCCTTCCCGACGAAAAGATGAGGAGGCCGCCGAAGGGAGGCGTGAGCTTCATAAGCCAGAGCGGGGCCTTTGCATCTGCATTGCTGGACTGGATGGCCCTTCACGGCGTCGGCATATCGAAGGCCATAAGTTATGGAAATAAGGCGGATATAGATGACGTCGAGCTCCTCGAGTACTTAGGGGAGGACGAGACCACCAAGGTCATAGTGATATATGTCGAGGGCCTCAAACCCGGTTCCGGGAGGAGGTTTGTCGAGGCCGCACGAAAGGTAATTAAAAGAAAGCCCATAGTCGTGTATAAGGCTGGCAAGACGCCGCGAGGCGGCGTGGCTGCCCGCAGCCACACAGCCGCACTTGCTGGCGAGTACTCGGTATATAAGGCGGCGTTCAGGCAGGCGGGTCTCGTCGAGGCTATGAGCTACGACGAGATCATGGACTTCGTCAGGGTGCTCTCGACGCAACCGCTCATGAAGGGGAGGAATGTGTACATAGTGACGGACGCCGGCGGCCTTGGCGTCATGTTGACAGACGCCCTTGCGTTGGAGGGCTTGGAAGTCCCGAGGACGCCCGAGGACCTGAGGAGCCGGCTGAGGAGCGCCCTCCCACAACATTGCATTGTCGAGAACCCCATAGATTTGACCGGCGACACCGACGACGAGAGGTACATGACCGTGTTAGAGGAAGTGCTACAAAAGGACTACGTGGACGCGGTCGCCGTAGTAGCGCTACCCCAAGTGCCCGGGCTCAGAGGCAAGCTATACGAATACCTGGTCGAGGCGAAGGAAAGGTACCGTAAACCGCTGGTTGTGATCAGCATCGGTAGCGAGAGGTCGCAGGAGATATCGAAGTTCCTTGAATCACGTGGCGTGCCCGTGTTTGAGTCGCCTGAGAGGGCTGCCAGGGCCCTGGCAGCCTTATATGCCTACTCGCGGATACGACTAGCTCGGGATGATCGGCTTGGGTGCCAGGGACATAATAAGTAGGGCCCTGCAGGAGGGCAGGACGAAGTTGCTGGAGGACGAGGCGCTCGAGCTGATAAGGCTCTACGGAGGCGACGTGGCGCCCTTCGGCGTTGCCAAGGGTCCCGAGGACGCTGCCAAGGTTGCTAAGGACGTGGGCTTTCCGGTGGTCGTGAAGGTAATCTCGCCGGACATAAGCCACAAGAGCGATGTCGGCGGCGTGGTTCTGAACCTAAGAAGCGAAGAGGATGTTAGGAAAGCCGTCGAGGGTATGCTCAGGAACGTCCCCCAAAGAGCCAAGGGCGCTAGGATCGTCGGCGTGCTAGTCCAGAAGATGGCCAAGCCCGGGTTGGAGGTAATTGTCGGCTCCATGAGGGACCCAGTGTTCGGGCCTGTCCTGATGTTCGGTCTCGGCGGCATTTTCGTTGAGGTGCTAAGGGACGTGTCCTTCAGGGTGGCGCCGGTGACCATGGAAGACGCAATTGAGATGCTCGGGGAGATCAAGTCAAGTAAAATACTCGACGGCTATAGGGGGATGCCAGCCATCGATAAGAGGGCGATCGCCAAGATCATAGTTGCGCTGTCCAAGCTCATGGAGGAGAACGATGAAATAGCCTCCGTCGACCTGAACCCGATAGAGGCCTATCCCGATGGCGCCGTGGTCGTTGATGCCCGAGTGATACTCAGCGATCGTGGTGCCTGAGTTGTCGAATGCGCCAACCAGCCTCGAGGAACTACAGAGAGAGATTGACAGCACCAGGAATCGTGTGAAGGAACTCAAGGAGTTGAGGAGGAACCTCGTAAATGAGCTCAAGGAGTTGAAGGAAAGGAGGAATTCCGTGCTCGCGAGGCTGAGGGAGCTCAAGAACGAGCACAGAGAGCTAAGCGAAAGGCGCAGGAACCTAGTGGAGGAGTTAAGGAGAAATAAGGAAATGTATGCAGAGCTTCGAACGAAGCTAAAGGAGCTAGCAGAAGAGGCCAGCAGAAAAAGGGAGGAGTCAGAAAAACTGAGTAAGTCCGTGAAAATGCCTCTTCGCGCCATCCGTAAGGAGATCGAGGAACTCGAGTGGACCATACAAACGCACGTCCTTGACGTAAGAAAGGAGAACGAATACATCGAGAGGATCAGGAGCCTACACGAGCTCGCGAACCGTGCCGAAGAGGCGCGCAGGAAAAGGGAGGAATACGTGGAGTTGAGGGCCGAGGCAACAGGCATAAGAATCCAGCTAAAAGACCTGAGAGCCCGTATAGACGCGCTCAGCAAAGATATAGGCAAGCTGGACGAGAGGCGTGCCGCCCTTAGGCAGGAAATTGATGGCGTGCTCAGGGATTACCTCGCGCTCAAGCAAACGATCAAGGAAAAGCAGGCTAGGCTCGACGAGATAGACGGCGAGCTCGAGGCTCTCACAAAGAGAATGGAGGAGCTGAGGAACTCCATCAGCGAGAGGCTTAACGAGCTGAGGAAGCTCAAGCTGAAGGAAATAATCAACGAGAAGAAAAAGGCTGTTGAGGTCGAGACGAAGTCGAGGAAGAGGCTCACATTCGAGGAGTTCAAATTATTGTTCGCCAACGAGGACGAGTTAATTGAGGAGGAAAACGAGAGATAGCCCTAGCTCTTCGTCACATTCCTACTTGCCGAACCTCCTCTCCCTCATTTGATAACTTCTTATGGCTCTCAGGAAATCAACCTTTCTGAAGTCTGGCCAGAGGACGTCGCAGAAGTATAGCTCGCTATATGCAGCCTGCCACAGGAGGAAGTTGCTTATCCTCTCCTCGCCGCTGGTTCTAATGACCAAATCGGGATCTGGGGCCTCGCCAGTAAACAAATAGCTCGAGAACAACTCCTCGTCTAAGTCCTCTAACCTTATTTTCCCGCTCCTCAAGTCCTCGTAAATCCTCTTCACGGCCTCCAAGATCTCGTGCCTCCCGCCGTAGCACAGCGCTATGTACAAGTACCTTTCATTAAAGCTCGCTGTCAGATCCTCGATCTTCTTGCTTAGTTCCAGTAGCCTAGGAGGGATTAGCGACCTATCGCCTATGACTTTCACCCTGACCCTTCGTCTCTCCAGCTCGCCGGACTCGATTAGTTCGCGCACGCCGCGCTCGAACAGTTCGAAGAGCTTTGCGCGCTCCTCCTGGCTCCTGCTCCTGCAGTTCTCGGTGCTCATTGCATATATGGTCACGTACTTCACTCCCCCCAGCTCCCATATCCACTGGAGCGTTTCCTTGATCTTTTCGTAGCCGTAGAGGTGGCCAATCCACGGCTCCTCGCCGAGCATTCTTGCCCATCTCCTATTGCCATCGGGAATTATGGCTATGTGCCTCGGCAGGGGTCCTTCCTTCACCTGTAGGAGGAGCCAGTTCTCGTATAGGTCGAGGAACGGTCTCTCAGCCACATTGCCAACCTTAACGAGGGCCCTGACAAACCGTTTCCTAGCCCCCGCGAACATTTTGGCGAGGGCGTCGCGCATGTTCAAAAGGGCTACCCGTTTCAAGCTATTGTCCTGCCGGCTCCTTTAATTCTGCTCCTTGCCTGCCGCGTTGCCCTGAGGCTTATAAGGGCTCGGAGGCCTTAGCAAGTCGAGGTGCCCAACGTGGCCTATTACCAAGGCGTCGACCTGAAGAAGCCCACGGGCGGCAAGAAGAGGCCGCACAGGGGTAAGAGGAAGCACGAGCTTGGCTCGCCCCCCACCATGACGCGCCTAGGTAGCGCGGACCTGCGCGAGCTGGAGAGGGGCAGAGGAGGCAATTTCAAGGTGAGGCTCAAGTCAGCATTGTACATAAACGTCGTCACCCAGGACGGTTACAAGAAAGCGAGGATCTTGGACGTCGTCGAAACTCCGTCCAACCCGCAGCTAGCAAGATCCAAGATCATAACCAAGGGCACCATTGTGAGGACCGAGCTCGGCCTAGTGAAGGTGACGTCCAGGCCCGGGCAGCATGGGGTCCTCAACGGGGTGTTGTTGAAGGGTTCAGCTTGAGCAAGAACTACAGGGGAAGCAGGGTAGTAATATACCCAGTTTACTTGGACGCAGGCGCGAGCAGGAAGGGCGGAAGAAAGGTACCGAAGTCCCTGGCCTTGAGGAATCCATCCATAGAGATCATAGCAAGGGCCGCTGAACTCCTCGGCCTGGACCCCCTCCTGGAGCTGGACAAGTCCCACCCTAGGAACGTCGAAAGGGCTGGAAGGGTGTTGGTTAAGAAAGCGAACTCGAAAGCAGCCACCCTAAAGATGATCGCGAGAAAATGTAGGGAGCTTGCCTCGAGCACTAAGCCTTCGAGCCCCCCAACGGAAGGAGGCGGACAGCGGTAGCACGGACATGTACTATTGCTCGACGTAATCTCCGACCGTAACCAACGCCAGGTATTATGTGGGCAATTCCCTAAAAAGCTGTAATAACGACGTATTACTACTGCGCAGGGAGCTCCTATGAGGATTCTAGGCCTCGTTGAAACTCAGACGAAAGACGGTTACATCGTCGTGAGGCCCTCAATTAGGGATCCCCTTGAGGCCCTCAACCTGTACGCGTTCGACGAGAACGCCAGGAGGATCGGGAAAATAGTCGACGTGATAGGCAGAACGGACGACCCGCGCCTAGTGATTAAGGCCGAGAGCCAGGCGCTGGTTTCCGAGCTCCTAGGCAAGCCCCTCTATTACATGCCAAGGAAGCACAAGAGGTGAGGATGCGTGAAGAACAGGGTTGAATCGACGTACATGAGGTGCCCGTCCTGTGGCGGCCCAATAGAATTTGACCCTATAGATAACGTCTTCGTTTGCACTAGGTGCGGCTTTGTTGTCGAGGAGCACGCCATAGATCACAGCTCTGAGATGTTTTACCAGGATCGAAACACGGCCAGGACCAGCGGCACCTACACCTTCAGGATGCACGACCACGGCATCGGCGGCACCGAGATAGCGGGTAGCCTCAAGAGGCACCTATCGCAGGGCCGTAGCTGGGCTGTACGGCAAAAGGACGTTAGGGTGAGCAAGGACGAGAGAATGGTGAAGAAGGCCTTGACCTACGTGAACGAGCTAGCGAAGCTGCTCGGCTCCCCATCCTATGTCGTTGAAACAGCTGGCAGCCTTGTAAGGAATGCCGTCGCCGGAAGGAAGTTCAAGGAGAGAACGCTCTACAGGCTAGCGGCCGGCGCGATTTACCTGGCCTATCATGTGCACGGCGAGATGAGGCCTACAAAGACGTTCGTCCAGGAGGTAGGCATAAGCCTTAGTGAGCTGTGGGAAGCCGTAAAGACCATAAGAACTAGCTCCGCGCCAAAGCCCCTCCCGAAACGCAACACGGTTGAGGGAGTGATCACCTATGCCGTGAAGAAGCTGAACCTACCGCCGGAGACCGAGTACCTGGCCCACAAGATAGTCGCTGCGATCCTAGAGACTCCGGCGGCTAGCGGCAAGAGCAAGACCAGCCTAGCCGTGGCCGCCGTTTACGTGGCAGCCATACTGACGAATAACAGGAGAACTCAGAACGAGGTGGCATCGACCGTCTCTATGTCCGACGTCGCCGTGAGGAACTCGTATTCGACTATAGTGGACAACCTGGATATTGTCGTCTTCGTCTGACCTACTCCCCGCTTTTTGGGCGGGGTTCCCCCTTTGGGCGATTCGTCGGCTTCACGCATCTATTCATAATTCGCTTGAAAGCCTCGTCCCCTAGGACGGGGAGGGGGTCAGAACGGTGGGACCTAGCGAACTTTCCCATTTGTTCCCACTATAAACGGCAAGGCCCTCAGCAAATCACGCTAAGAGCTAAGGGGCAGGCTCGTCATTCAAGTATAAAACTCCGTGAGGAGAGCAATAACCACTGAGGACTCAGCCATTCGCCGAGGAAGGGTTTAGATCGCGTTGACTGCGGTGAAGAGGCCATGGGCGCCAGCGACCTTGATGAGCTCGCAGCGAGAGTGATAAGCTACCTGACAAGGCAGGACGTAGTTGCCGTGCAAAGCGAGCTTTGGAAGGAACTAAAGTTCGACAGCAAACAGGCCTCGAGGATCCTGAAGAGGCTTGAGGAGGAAGGCTACATCGTAAGGGAGCCCATAACCTATAAGGGCAGGAAGACGTTCAGGCTCGTTCTCACTGAGAAGGCGAAGTCCCTCCTGAAGCCTAGCGCCCTAGAGAAGGCCATGGAGGTGCCGTGCGTGAGGTGCCCATTCATAGATAGGTGTTACGAAGGGGGCTTCTACGATCCCCTTCGTTGTAGATGGATTTCGGAGTGGCTATTCAAGGAAGGAGTGGCCTAGAGGCCCCTGAGAGCTTTGACCACCTCGTCGTGGGGGGCGTCGGTTCTGAACCCCCTGCCGTCGAAGTGGGTCCTCGCCGAACTGTACCCCATCGACCTGAGGCGTTCGAGCAGCTCCTCGAGCCTTGGCATGTTGATGCCCAGGCGCGAACATAGTTTGTCTAATCTATAGTACGGCGCGTTAATTCCTGTCTCACGCGCGAGCACTCCAAGGAGCTTCAGGGCACCCCTAGCGATGAACGGCAGGCTCGCGGCGTCCTCGAGAACACTCTTGACAAAGGCAGCGTCAGCCATTTCGCAGATCCAGATCGGGCCGATGAGCTCGGATCTCGTGCCATCCGCGCAACGAGGTGCCCCCTCTTCGAATACGTCGGAGCTCTCGACGAAGCCCCTCTCGAGCGTTGTCCCGCAGAACCAGGCATATCCGACGCACCTCCTGAGGCCTTCGGCAGCGCTCTCGGCCCCGCGCTCCAGCAAGACGAAGGCCCTGTAGTAGTGCCTGTGGCCAAAGGAGATCAACGGCCTTGCCGCCCTGTCGAGGGATGCCGCCCTGATCGCGATCGTGGCCAGCAAGCTCCTTAGCCCGACCTCCCTCTCGAAGTCAGATCGGCCACATGCCAGGAGCGCGTACTTCCTCAGCGCTCCGCCAGCAGCCAGGCACGCGAGGGAGGCCACGTCAGTAGCGGTGATGCCGATCAACGCCCTCCGCCCGAGGGACGACATCGCCGCCTCCAGAAAGGGCAACGGAGAGCCGTAGGGATCGACGTCGACGTAGTCCGGGACGAAGCCCGAAAACAACAGAAGCCTCGATAGCTCGACCGCGTCGTGGTTCATGGGGATGATCGCTGGGCCGAGCCCGTTGAGCTCGACATTCCTGGCTATTAGCCTGTAAGCCCTGGGATCGACGTCGTTTGCGATCCCCGTCCCCCCAGCCTCCAAGGCCATCCTCACGCTCCTGATTCCCGTGCCAGCGAGCAGGTCCACGAACTCAAAGCCTCCGTCAACGAAGAAGGTCCTGAGAACTGCCACGGTGATGTCGCGCTGGAGCCTCGCCTCGGGATTGTAGAACACTGGCATCCATGCCGGCTCAACCCTTCCATCAACCCTCTTGTATAGCTCGGGATTAGGCACCAGCGCCTTGGCAAGGCCCTCCTCGATCACCACCTCCCGCGGGACTCCCCGCGTAGCTGACCCACCCATGCGAGCTCTACTCACAGAGCCTTAAGAGCGCCGCTAAAGGCCGTGCACTCGTCGTCCATCTAGGTTTCGGCCTCGGTCCCTCCCCCACTTGGGCCCTGAGCACGCGGACGAGCCCTTCCCGTCATTACCAAGCACCTAAGGTCGCGGAACGCGATGGCAGAGCCCTGACGGAGTTAACGGAAAAAGGCCTAAAGCGCAATTCCATAGACGACGGCCGTGGGTGGGGCGCATTTCGACGGCAGATGTATTCGACGCGTTGTACGAAGACTATGATAAGTGGTACGAGAAGAACAGGACGATTGCCGAAGCAGAGGCCAGGTTAGTCGAGGAAATGGCGCGAAATGCGCCGAGACCCTTCATCGAGATCGGAGTTGGCACGGGGTTCTTCGCCTCTAGGGTGAGGGCCGAGATAGGCCTGGACCCTTCCATTAACATGCTCAAGGTGGCCAAGGAGAGGGGCGTTGAAAACCTGATCCTAGGAGTTGGCGAGGAGGTCCCCCTAAGGAACTCCTCCGTGGGAACGGTCCTACTCATAGTCACCCTCTGCTTCGTAGATGATCCTGAGAGAGTGTTGGACGAGGCACATAGGATTTTGAGAGACGGCGGCTCCGTGATAGCGTGCATAGTCCCCGCGGATTCGGAATGGGGCGCCTATTACAAGGAGCTGGGCAAAAGAGGGCATAGGTTCTATTCCAAGGCGAGGTTCTACACCAGGGAAGAAGTTGCGAGGATGCTCGATAAGGCTGGCTTCGTCGTCGTGGAGAGCAAGGGCGTTCTCTCGTTCTCACCAAGGGATACCCCGGCGTTTGAGGAACCCTCAGATAACGTTGAAGGCAAAGGCTTCGTATGCATAAGAGCTGTCAAAAGAAGTCTCGGCACGCAGCACTCCCATCAAGCACAGTAAACTTCGGGAACTCTACGTGGACCCCTCGATAGTGAGCTCCGGCCCCAGTCGATGGAAGCGAAGGCAATGAAGCCGATCATGCGGCGGCCGGGATTTGAACCCGGGATTTCCGGCTTGGAAGGCCGGCGTCCTAGACCAGGCTAGACGACCGCCGCGTCAACAGGGTCTCTGAGCACCCGAGTAATTAAGTGTTAGTGCTGGCCCTCCTGCTTGGGCGTGTATATTTTTGCCCTCCTGCCCCCAGCATAAAGATCTAGCAGTCCCCTCTGGTGCGCAAGCCTCAGGAGCTTCCTGGCCGTGCTCATGTCTATTTCGTATGCTTGGGACAACGTGTGGGGAGTCAGGTACTTGAACGCACCCTTCTTGACGTCCCTTTCGAGCCTCCTCAACATCTCCTCTGGCACGTCCAGGGCACGCTCCCGTCCCGCTGCTGACATCCATGAGCACCTCCAAAGGCATTTGAGGAGCTGCCTAATAAACTGGGGCTCGAGGGAGCCATGGAGACGAGCTCTGGCGGGGCGCCAACTCTCATTGTGACCTGCCACGAGGGAAGCGACTACTGGTGCACGGAGGAGGTGGGAAACTACCTGTTCCCAAAGGATCCTGACGTTAGGGTCGTCAGGAGCGAACACCCCGGCGTGCTCTTCGCCTACACGCGCCTCGATCCGTCCGTCGCCTACAGGCTGCTCATCGGCAAGGAGTACGGCTTCGTGGAGGCGATCGTGCCAGTATATGGCATTGCCAGCGACATCGAAGGGCTTGAGGAGACGTTAAGGGCGCTTCTCAAGGGCCTTGGCCTCAAGGCCGTAAAGCTTAGGGTCAAGGCCCTCGGCGTTCGAGGCCTTTCGAGCGAGATTTGGAGAAGGGCCAGAAAGGTGATCGAGGGCCTAGGCATCGCGCACGATCCTAAGTCGTCCACGTGCCTCACGATCTTCGCCACGCGAGGGGCGATCTACGTTGGACACGGCTTGTGCAAGCCGCCTTTTAAGGCTGGCCGCCTCTATGTGGGGAGCGAAAGTGACGGAGGAGCTCATGGGGCAGGGGATCTGGAAGAGCATCGAGAGGGAACTGGAGGGCGCCACGATATTCAGGAACAGGGAGAGCCTGGCGCCTGAGTTCGTCCCCGACTCCCTGCCCCACAGGGATAGGGAAATCGAGGAGCTCGTGCGCTCGTTCAAGTTCCTTCTAACGAGCCCCGGCGCCCTCTCGCAAAGGGTCTTAGTGCTGGGAAAGGTCGGGACTGGCAAGACGGCCCTGGTGAGGGTCTTCGCCCGCGACTTCTCGCGCGTAGCCCTGCGTAGCGGCGTGAAGGTGCGTTACGCGCATGTAAACTGCCACAGGAACAGGACGCTACATAACGTCGTTGCGGACATAGCATTCCAACTCGACGTCCCCCTCCCCACCAGGGGGCTATCGGCAAAGGAGATGTTCGACGCGCTCCTGACGTACCTCGACGACAGGAACGAGTACGCCATAGTGGCCCTCGACGAGTTCCACTACTTCGCGAGCCTAGCAGGCAAGGATGCCGTGTACTTCCTCGCGAGATCCTACGACGCCACGGACAGGGCGTTTAAGAGGCTCAACTTCGTGTTCATAGCACAGGACGTCAGTAAGCTGGGCCTACTGGACTCGTCGCTCAGCGCGTACCTGGCTCGGAATGTGATCAAGCTCGAGCCCTACAGCTCGGGCCAGCTTTACGACATCCTTAGGTACAGGGCAGAGCAGGCGTTCTACGAGGGCGTCGTCGAGGACGAGGTGCTGGAGTTCATTGCAAGGTACGAGGGCGTCGATGCCGGGGGCGAGGGCAATGCCAGGCACGCGCTTGAGATATTGGCGATGGCTGGCGATCTCGCCGAGAGGGAGAGGGCACGAAGGGTCGCGCTGGACCATGTGCGAAAGGCCATCACATTAACGAGCAGGGAGCTGGTGGTTCTATCCGATGCCATACAGAGCCTCAGCCTTCACGAGCTACTGTTCCTACTGGCAATTGTCAGATTGTTGAGGAGGAGCGGAAGGAGGTACGTCAAGATGGGCGATGCCGAAAGGGAGTACGGGCTCCTCTGCGAGCTGCTGTCGCTCCAGCCCAGGAAGCACACACAGGTCTACGAGTACGCCATGAACCTGAAGAAGACAGGGCTCCTCGAGGCGGTGCCGAGCGGCGAGGGGTTCAGGGGTAGGACGACGTTGCTGGGCATAAGCTATGGTCCGCTCGACGTCCTCGAGAAATACCTCGAGGAGCTCGTGAAGAGGAGGGCGAACTCGCATGGGGGACGCGAAAAGCCGTGAGCTGATAATAGAGGCATTGAGGGCCGAGGGCGGGGAGGCGAACATTTCGAGGCTAGCCCGAAGGAGCGGGCTGAACTATTACCTCCTCGAAAGGATGATTGAAGCGCTTAAGAAGGAAGGAGTAATTGAGGAGAGAAGGATAGGGAGGCTGAGGATACTTAGGCTCTGCGACCCTTCCCGGCGGGCTTCCTCAGGGCCTTGACAACCTCACTGGCACGCTGCCCCGCCAGGAATTCTATCATCTCATCGCTAAAGCCGTACCCCTTCGCTATTGCTACCGCGAGCTGAGGATTGGTCCTGAATATGGCTCTCAGGTAAGGTATTACGTCGCGCTTTATCGTTGACCTGCTAGCCAGGAGCCTTGGGGCAAGTGCCATGGCTATGCCCTCCAAGATCTCCCTATTTCTCCTCGTCTCGTAGAGCCGCTTAAGCCTCTCGGGATAGCCGTACTTCCTCCACTTGCCCTTGGGACTCTTCCTGGCAAAGGCCACCCCAGGGCCCATGAGATCCATGGCGTAGCTGAGCAGGTCCCACGAGCCGCTCCTCACGATCCTGCCCATATATACATCGGCCCTGCTGAGGGATTCGTAGGCCCTGTACAACTCCTCGGGATCCTCGAAGAAAGTTGGTATGTGCTCATCGATCCACACCTTGAACGTGTCTAGGTCGAGGTCCGTTGACGTGAGGGCGTCCCTGGCCGTCCCCACGTACTTCGCGTTGAACAGGTGGGCGAGTGCTTCATAAGGCGCGTAAACGCGATCTCTGCTGGCCAATAGCCTCTGGGCGAGGTCCGACGTGACCTCGCCGTACGCCTCGGCAATTGCCTGTAGGTCGTTTATCGCGCTCCTCAGATCGCCCTCGCTCCTCAACGCGATGAGCTTTAACGCGTCGCTCTCGCATCGGACCTTTTCGGCCTCGCATATCCTCTTGAGCACCTCAATTACGTGGCGCTCCTTGAGCCTGTCAAACCTGATCATCAGCGCCACCTCGCGCAATTGCCTCAGCTCGGGGGCAAACGGATTGTTGGCCGCCATTATGATGGGGTTCTTTGCCTTCTCCACGAGGCTCAAGATTGCGTCAACGCCTCCTACGTCAGCCCTCGGGTTCATGCCGTCGACCTCATCTAAAAATATTATCTTCTTCCTGGCCACGAGCCCTCCCGTAGTTGCTGCCCTCAGGGCGACTTTCTCTATGTCCTCCCTCCTACGCGCGTCGCTTGCGTTCATCTCGAAGAGCTGGTAGCCAAGGGTGTTCGCTAAAGCCTCCACTAGACACGACTTGCCGGTCCCCGCAGGGCCGTAGAGCAATGCCGCCTTCTTTTCGGGCTTCCCCTCCTCCCAGCTCTTCAACCACTCCATTAGCTGTCTCTTGGCCTCGTCCTGGTTGACGTAGTCCTCGAGCTTCTTCGGCCTGTACTTCACGACCCACGGCACTCGCGCCGCAGCGCTCAAACGCCGCACCTACGTCTTGAGCTTCTTGCCCACGTATGCAAGCCTGGCAAGGAACGCGTTCAGCTGTATTTCGTCGTCAGCCCCCTCGACGAGCCTGAACTGGATCTCGCCCAACATGTCCGCTATCAAGATCCTGAGCTCGTCTGGCAGCTTCACCTCGGAGCCGAAGATCTCGCGGTGCATCTGTCTGACGAGGTCCGTTCCGCTCAGGCCGTAATCGTACATGAGCTGCCTTAACTTGTCCCGCGCCTCGAGGAACTTGCCCTCGAGCGCCAGCTGGATCATTTGCCTGACCTCCCTCGGATGCGCGAGTCCGACGACCTTGTACACGGATTCGACCGTCACCTCGCCCAGGGCCGATGCCGCCTGGAGGATGTTTATGGCCTTCCTCATGTCGCCCTCAGATATGTTGTATATGGTCTCGAGGGCTTCGACGCTGTACTTCACCTTCTCCCTCTCCGCGATGTACTTAAGCCTCTCGATCACGTCCTCCTTCTTCAACGCAGTGAATCTGAAGACCGCCGTCCTGCTCTGTATGGGCTCTATTATCTTGCTCGGGTAGTTGGCAATGAGTATGAACCTGGTGTTAGCTGTGTAGAGCTCCATTAGCCTTCGCAGAGCCTGTTGAGCGTCCGCGGTCATGTTATCCGCCTCGTCGAGTAGCACGATCTTGAAGGGCACGTCCCCGGTTACGACAGTTCTCGCGAACTCCTTGACCTTGCTCCTTATCACGTCGATGCCCCTTTCATCTGACGCGTTAAGCTCCAACATGTACTGCCTGTAGTTCTCCCCGTAGAGGTCGTGGGCCAGGCAGTGAGCCGTAGTTGTCTTGCCCGTGCCGGGGGGTCCAGCGAACAGCAAGTGCGGCATGTTCTTCTCCTCGGCGAACCTCTTCAGCCTGGCCACGATTTCCTTCTGGTTGACGATCTCATCGAGCGTGCGGGGCCTGTACTTTTCGGCCCAGAGAACTTCGTGTGCCGTTGACACTCGGCAACCACCCTCCGCTATAAAATAGGTTGGTTAGCTGAAAAAAGTAGAGGGGAGTCAGGCCAGGGCTACGAAGTGGGGCCCATGTCTGCTCTCGCAGAGCTGCTGTTCAACGTCCTCGAAGAGTTCATGCTCAGAGAGTTCGAAGAGGAGGAGACGAAGTTCGAGGTAGTGGGCAAAGGAGCGCAGGTTCCTACGCTCGAGGGGACCATGCAGCTGGCACGCGGCTCCGAGTACACGTTGCCCAGGTGGATCGCAGCAGGGCTAGCAGTGGCAGGACACGGCAAGATCAGGGACGACGAGGAGTCCTCGACCAATATCATGAAAATCCTCTACAACGAAGAGAGCACGGCGGCTAAGCTCCAGCTGAGCAAGTTACGCGGTTACTTCTTCTCAAGGGTGAGGGAGCGGAGGAGGGTTCTCGAGAGTAGCCTCTCGCAAAAAATAGACTATGGATTAATAGAGGAGGTAAAGAGGCTCGACGACGCTGCCAAGAACCTTGCCAGGACCAGGCTTAGAAAGGTTCTCAGCCTGCTCCAGTTGCCCGAGGTTCCCCAGGAGCACTATGAGAAGCTCAGCGAGGAGGAGAGGCTGTTGTTGAACGTGATGAAAACTTTCGTTGATAGGTGGCAGAAGGCGATGGTGGGCTGAGTTGCAGGAGCTAGAGGAGATCTCGCAAAAGGCCACACTCATGTTCCAAGAGTTCCTCGAGAACTTCCGGGACGAGAGGGGCAACCAGAAATACAGGGAGAGGCTCTACAGAATGGCCAGCATGATGCAAAGGAACTTGTTGGTGGACTTCGGCGACCTCATAAAGTTCAACAGGGAGCTGGCAAGGTACATCGAGAGAAGGCCGAGTGAGGCGCTCGAGGCGTTCAGCGCAGCGATAAAGGACGTGCTCTCCAAGGAATTCCCCGAGTATGCCTCGAGCGTGGAGAAATTCTATGCGAGGTTCAGGGAGCCGCCGCGGATCTACAAGATCAGGGAGCTCACGAGCGAGTACATAGGAATGCTCGTTGCCGTCGAAGGCATAGTCACCAGGCTCACGAGAGTGGAGGCGAGGCTCGTAAAGGCCGTCTACAGGCACGTGGACCCCGAGGAGGGGACGCACGAGTTCGTCTACCCAGAGGAAGGCGAGATGGGGGAGAGGCTCGAGAAGCCCTCCTATTGTCCCAAGTGCGGGCGGCCCGGGAAGTTCGAGTTGCTGATCGAGAAGAGCAAGTTCGTCGACTGGCAGAAGATGGTTCTCCAGGAGAGGCCCGAGGAAATACCTCCCGGCCAGATCCCAAGGAGCATCGAGGTGGTCTTGACCGGCGACCTGGTCGATACGGCGAGGCCTGGGGATCGCGCGCTCGTCGTCGGAGTGCTGAAGGTCATGCCGACTTCAGCGTCGCAGAGGGGGACCGGCAGATCGATCTTCACGTTCTACATCGATGCCAACAACGTAGACGTACAACAGAAGGTCCTCGAGGAAATCGAGATCACTAGGGAGGACGAGGCGAAGATCAGGGAGCTGGCGAGGGATCCATGGGTTAGGGAAAAGATCGTGGCCAGCATTGCGCCCGCCATATTCGGCCACTGGAACGTTAAGGAGGCCATAGCCCTCCAACTGGTCGGAGGCAATCCCAAGATGCTCGAGGACGGTACTCGAATACGTGGGGACATTCACGTGTTACTGGTCGGAGACCCGGGAACGGCGAAGTCGCAAATGCTCCAGTACGCTGCCAGGATCGCGCCTAGGGGCCTCTACACCAGCGGCAAGGGCTCCACGGCTGCAGGGCTCACGGCCACCGTGCTGAGGGATAAGCAGACGGGCGAGTACTACCTCGAGGCGGGGGCGCTGGTGATAGCCGATGGAGGGCTCGCGGCAATAGACGAGATCGACAAGATGAGGGATGAGGATCGTAGCGCCATACACGAGGCCCTAGAACAACAGACCGTGAGCATCGCAAAGGCTGGCATAGTGGCTAGGCTCAACGCGAGGGCATCCGTGCTAGCCGCCGGCAACCCTAAGTTCGGGAGGTACGACCTGACGCAGCCTATAAGCAAGAACATCGACCTACCTCCGACCATCCTCTCCAGGTTCGACCTCATTTTCATCATCCAGGACATACCTGACAAGGACGTGGACAGGCTATTGGCTAGGCACGTCCTCGGCGTCCACGGCGACGTCGAGAGGGCGCGGCCGATCATCGACCCCCAGCTCCTCAAGAAGTACATAAGCTTCGCGAGGAGGTACGTGAGGCCCGCAATGACCCCCGAAGCAGCGCGCCTCATAGAGAACTTCTACGTCACCATGAGGATGGCCGGGCTAGCGGAAGCCGAGAAAAGGGGCGTGACTCCGATAGCGATAACGCCCCGGCAGTTGGAGGCGCTGATAAGGTTGGCCGAGGCACACGCAAAGCTAGCGCTGAAGGATAAGGTCACGGCCGAGGACGCAGAGGAGGCGATCAGGCTCACGATGTACACCCTTAGCAGGGTCGGCTACGATTTGGAGGCCGGAACGCTAGACATCGACCTGATAGAGACAGGCATGTCGAGGAGCAAGCAGGAGAAGATGAAGGAGTTCATGAAATTCCTGGACTCGATATTCGAGGAAGTAGAACAAATAGAGTACAGCGAACTCGTCAAGAGAGCTCGCGAGAAGGGATTCGACAAGGAATTCGTCAACGAAGTGCTCAAGAGAATGAAGTCATACGGAGAAATATATGAGCCGAGGCCTGGGCTCATAGTCCGCGTCAGATAGGGGGCGCCGGCCCCACGGCAACCGCGGCGTTAATTTATTAGCCTCCCACCAGCTCCTTGCTAGCGGTGCTTTCGTATGACCGAGGAACCCGAGGTTGTGGTCAGGGTTGGCAACAAGGAAGTGAAAATAGACGAGGAGCGCTTGCGGGTGCTACGCGAATACGTCAGGACGTCGATGACGTTGGAGCAGCTGGCCGAAAGACTGGGGCTCGAGAACTACGAGGAGGCATACGAGCTTGTGAAGAAGATACCGGCATGGATACTCTGGAGCCCTCCATCCCTCTGGAAGAGGCAGCTCGCCAGCTATCTCAAAAGCCAGGCCGCGGCCGAGGGCAAGCAGTGAGCTCGCCAGGACGGCTGGCCCAGGCTCACAGCCTCGGGTTGGGCTCCTCGGTCAGGTAGTCCTCGCCTCCTGCCAACACCCTTTGGATGCTGGCATATAGCTCGTCGAACCCCCTGCCGTCGACATTCGATAGGAACACCACGTCGTAGCTGTGTAGCTTCTCAACGATATACTCTATGTCCGGCGAATCCCAGACGATGTAGCCCCCCTCCTTTGCGACGTCCGCCGCCAGTTTGTCAGGATCCTCGAACCACGAATTGATCTCCTCGAGCTCGTCCTGGCTCAACAGGTCTATCTTCGTGACAACGTTCACCTGCGGATACCTCATCCGCACGTTAACGGATGTAGCCAGTAAAAGCGACGACAAAACGTTCCTCGGCTCCCTGTTGGCCACCGCATCCATTAGGAAGAGGTTTACTGCCTTGCCGTCACCCACTATGGAGCTCACAACTAAAGGTCCACTCCTCCTGAACGCGAATAGCTCGAGCTGCCCGGGCGTGTCAATGATTATGTAGTTTGATTTCAGCGCGTCGATCTCCTCCCTTAGCTCGTAGATCTTGAGCGCGAGCATGTCAGTCGCCGCTATTAGGGCGCCGTTGGGGCCCAGGCCGAGCCTCTCGATGAGGTCGCTGACGTTCACGTAGTCCCTGACGTCGACGTCGGGCTCGTAAGGCAGGTACTCGACCGCCGGATCCATGTTGACGACCGCCGCGTCGAGGCCGTGATCGAGGAGATAGTCCTTTAAGTTCTTCGAGACCGTCGTCTTCCCGCTGCCAGCAGTTCCGAGGACTACGACGTAGTAGGGCATGGATCGCGCACCCTTCAGTAGAGGAGCAGAGCTCTCCTGGAGAAACCCCAGAACTTCCCCCTGAAGTTCAGCCTATAGCCGCAATGAGGGCACCTGAAGTCCTCGGCGAGCTCCCACCTCGTCACGTAAAATCCCTTTCTCGCCACCACGAGCCTCCCGCACCTGGGGCAGTACGTGTTCTCGAGCTCGTGGCCCCACACGTTGCCTATGTACACGTACTTCAGCCCGGCCCCCTTGGCAACGTCCGCCAGCCTCTCCAGGGTCTCCACGGGAGTTGGGGGGAGATCCTGTAACATGTAATCTGGGTGGAACCTGAGCAGGTGGAAGGGCGTCTCGTCGCCGAGGTTCTCCGCGATCCACTTGGCCAGCGCGGCCACGTCGTTCTCCGAATCGCCGTACTTCGGGACAACCAAGTTGGTGACCTCTATGAACCACCCCGCGCGCTTCATCTCGAGTAGCGCGTCGAATATGGGGGATGGATCGGGCACCCCCATGAACTTCCTATAGAAGTCGCGGTTCCCCGCCGCCTTGAAGTCCACCGTGGCGGCATCAATGTACTTCCCCAGGCCTCTGATGGCCTCCGGCGTCATGTAGCCGTTCGTGACCATGGTGTTAAAGAGCCCCCTCTCCTTAGCGAGCTTGGCGACGTCATACATGAATTCGTAGAATATCGTCGGCTCGTTGTACGTGTAGCTTATCCCCTGGCATCCCATCCTTTTCGCTGCGTCCACGACTTCCTCCGGCTCCCACGGCTCGCCGAACACCATGTCGCGCCGGATTTGGCTCAACGTCCAGTTCTGGCAGAACTTGCAGTAGAAGTTGCAGCCAGCCGTGGATATCGAGAAAACGCAGGCGCCGGGGTTGAAGTGCATGAGGGGCTTCTTCTCTATGGGATCGGCGTTGGCGGCCGTGAGCAAGCCGTACACCAAGGTGTAGAGCTTGCCGTTGTGATTGTACCTGACGCCGCAGGCGCCATACGCGCCGGGGACGATTATGCACCTCCTAGCGCAGAGGTCGCACACCACGCGACCGTCGCCGAGGCTCCTATAGAGGGCTGCCTCCCTCACGCCTGGCCTCTCGAGGACGCGAGGAACCTTGTAAGATGCCATTAATTCTAGCCCTCTGGATCTCTGAGCGGCAGATGTCCTTTTATTTCTGCGAACGCCTCCATAGTTCCAAGGGCCCAGCTTGATAGTCGTTCCGGGCACGAACTACGAACAACAGGCACACGCGATAGCCAGGCTACTGGGCTTTAGGGTGGCCAGGGTCCACAGGAAGGTCTTCCCCGACGGCGAACACTACGTGAGGATTGAGGGGGTTAACCGCGGCGACGTCGCAATAGTCGCGAACACGCTGTACCCGAGACAGAACGATAGCCTGGTCGAGACGTTGTTGCTCGCCGAGGCCTGTTCCGAGGCCGGCTCAACAAAGGTCGTGGGACTCATACCGTACATGGCGTACGCGAGGCAGGACAAGGTATTCCTCGAGGGGGAGCCCGTGTCGTTGCGCGCCGTGCTGAGGGCCATGAGGTCGTCCGGAATAGAGCTCTTGATTACCGTTGACGCACACAGCCGCGCTCTCCTCGACATATGGGGCAAGGACGTCGTTAACGTTCAAGTCTCAGACCTGCTAGTTAAAAGGGTGCTCGAAGAGGCCCCCGATCCCGTAGTGGTGGCACCAGATCGTGGAGCGGTGGAGCGGGCGCGTCACGCCGCTAATGCGCACGGCCTCACGCAGGTGGTCCTGAGCAAAACTCGCGACAGGTTCAGTGGCGACATAGTCGTTGGGGGCGAAGTCGACGTTAACGGGAGGGACGTGGTGATCGTCGACGACATAATTAGCACCGGCGGAACCATTGCCGAGGCCTCGAAGCTCTTGCGCAGTAGGGGGGCCAGAAGGGTGTTCGTCGCAGCTGCCCACGGCTTGTTCGTTGGGAACGCCCTCGAGAAGCTGAAGCACGCTGGCGTGTCTAGGGTCCTGGTGGCGAACACCGTGGGGATCCGCGTCGAGGACGAGTTGGTCGAGTACGTGGACGTCACGCCGCGCCTGGCGGAGCTGCTCTCCAAGCTATGAGGATTCCCGCCTTGTGGAGAGCCCTATCATATTACCTGCTTTCCGGCCTCAACGAGGAGGCCTCAAGGGACGAGGTCCGCGCCCTCCTGGGACTCTCGGACCCTGGCGCCAAGCTCACGTGCTATAGTGGGCTCTGCATAGCGGAGCACGAATCAGCGGGGCTTGCCCTGGCCTCAGCCAGGCTCGTTTTAAGGAGGGCGGCCTTCGTAAAGGAGGCGGGCCTGGCCTCGAAAGTCCTGGCCCTCGACGATCCGTGGGATCGCGAGCTCCACGACGTCGATGCGCAGGACGCCACGTGGATTGAGGTCTCGAACGTGCGCTCCTCTGCGCCGGAGGGACTCGTGACGAAGCTGGCGCGGCAGCTGGAGAGCAAGCTCGGGCTCCCCACCACTTACAGGCCCGGCAGGCCGCTCAGGGCGATCGTGACCGGCGAGGCAGCGGTGATAGGGAGGCGTCTCATCGAGGGGAGGCTGAAGTTCGGCGCCAAGGCGTTTGACACGAGCGTCTCGCTGCCCTGGGAGCTAGCAACGTTCATGCTGAACATTGCTGGCGTCAGGGAGGGAGACGTGATCCTAGATCCATTCGTCGGGACTGGGACCATACTGTTAGTCGCCTGGGCGTTCGGCGCGGTGGGCCTCGGGGCGGACATTAGCGAGAGGATGATCGAGGGCTTCGCGCTCAACATGGGACAAGTCGGGCTCCCGGGCGTGGCCGTCCTGGGGGATTCGACGACGTTGAGCTATGCCGGCGCAAGCAAAATAGTCACCAACCCGCCCTACGGCAAGGCCCTCTCGGCGATCGACGAAGAGAAAATATACGAGGGCTTCCTGGCAAGGGCCAGCGAAGGCTTGAGGAGGGGGGGCACTGTAGTATTCGTAGCCCCGCACTGGCTGGACTTCAAGGTCGACGACATAGCCGCTAGGGAATGCTTCGTCGTGAAGGGAAAGTATTACTTTTACGTCAATAGCGGGCTTACTCGTGTGATATATTGGGTTGAGAGGCCGTGAACCTGAGGATCGTCTTCTTGGGCACCGGCGCCGCTGTGCCGGGCCACAGGGGGCTCCCTTGCATAGCCGTGCGCGCCGACTCGACGATCTACCTCTTAGACGTTGGGGAGGGATGCCAGGGAAGGCTCGTGAGGAGCGGGCTGAGCCCGCTAAAGGTTAAGGCCATATTCGTGACGCACATGCACGGAGATCACTACTGGGGGCTCTTCGGCTTGCTCCAGACCATGCATCTGAACAACCGAAGGGAGCCGCTCGTGGTCGTGGGGCCTCGCGAGCTCCTCACGCTCATGAAGTATATGTTGGACGAAAGGATGTTGAGGCTCGGCTTCGAGCTTAACTTGGAAGAGCTCAACGCGAGTTACAAATTCAACGATGGCAAGGTGCACGTAGAGGCCTACCCCGTGTGCCATAACATAGAGGCCTACGGATTTAGGCTCGAGTTCTCGAGGAGGACCCTTAGCTATACCGGCGACACGAAGCCGTGCGACAGTGTGGTTAAGAACTCAGAGGGCGTGGACCTATTAATTCATGAGGCCACGTTCACCAGCGAGTCCAGGGAGGAGGCGATAGGCCAGGGCCACTCGACTGCCGCTGATGCCGCAATCAGCGCCGCCAAGGCGAACGCGAAGATGTTGGCACTGACGCACATAAGCGCGCGCTATAGAAATTCCTCAGAGGTCTTCTACGATGCCTACAGGTACTTTGACAACGTCCTAGTGGCCCAAGACTACCAGGTCCTCTACTTCTAACAGCGCGACCCTAAGAACACGAACTGCCGCAGAAGTACTCCACCAGATCCTCCAAGCCGATGCCCCTTATGTGGACCTTTATTGGGCCCAGGGGCGACTCGCGCTCGCTGTCCAGCAACGAGATCTTGCCAACGTATGCCGCCTGCTTGTGAAGCATGATCGTGGCCGAGAGCCCCGAGAAATTCTTACGTACATAGCTTACGAACGCGTTCTCAATCATTTGCTGGAGCACGAGGTTCTTCAGGGGCTCGAGCGCCCTGAGGGCTTGGGCCGAGCCCCTGACAAAGAGCCAGCCGTCGGCCCCCTCGACGACCTCCAGGCGGCCATCGAAGATCCTCTGCACTGCCCTCTTGACCTTATCGAGATCCTCAGTCGGCCTTACCTCCGCCTCCACCAAAACCTCCACTGCCCAACACCTTCCTAAGCACCTCCCTCACGCGCTCCTCGAGCTCGTTCACGCTTCCCTCGTTAACTAACACGTAGTCGGCCAGCGCTATCACATCGCCTAGCCCCACCCTCAGCTCGACTAGATCCCTCCTCACGAATTCCTCGTAGTTCTTGGGGTCGCCAGGCCTTCCCCTCCTTACCAAACGCTCATACCTAGTCCTTGGCGAGGCGTGGACGGCTATGACCACGACGTCGCCATGGCGTTTGAAGTATTCCACCTCGTGCATGCTCCTCACGCCGTCTATAACGATCGCCCTCGAGGAATGGACGTCGATCCTAGCGAGCGTTCTGGCCGCTATGGCAGTGGGCCCCTCCTCCTCCCTGAGCCTCAGCGAGGTCTCAAGCATTAGCTCCGGCGTGATCTTCCCATAGCGTGCCAAGGTCTCCTGCCGCACGACGTCGCCCATGTTGTAGACCGGGAGCCCGGCTCCCCTCATTATGTCGCTGACCACGCTTTTGCCTGAGCCCGGGAGCCCGGCGATGAGAACAAACAATGCCACAGGACTAGCACCGGCCAATGGCCGCTGGAGGTTAGCAGGGGGACGCGATAAGCGGTTATGTGGCGGCTACCGCCCTCTCCTCCTCGCCGCGGGCCACGAACCTTCTCACGTACTCCAGCCTGTTCCTGAGTCTCGGTGGCAGGTTCTTCTTGTTCTTGGGGGGAATCCTCGGCGTCTGGTTCCTGACCTTTCCGGCCTTAGTCAGCGAGCCGTGGGATGGCATTTCGAACCCTCCACCGCACAGGAAATGAGCTGACAAGAATATATAAGCATTCATGGCACATAAAACTGTGAGCGGTGTGCTAAATGAAGGCGTTTGTAGTCCAGACGGCTGCCGGCGTGGTGGCCTTCAACGACCTGGGCGAGCTAATAGTTAAGGAAGCAGCTCCGTCAGACTTTGACTCGTATGTCCAATATCTCATGGACGTCGAGAGCGGCACGACTAGGCAGCACGTCGAGGTTCTGAAGAAGCTCAAGGAAATGGGATACAATGAAGTGGTCGTCGAAACCGCGGAGGAGGCTAAAGAGGCGGCTGCGCTCGGCCTAAGCGCATACGTAGACCCCGGCAACGCGATAGCCATCGATGTCCGGGCCAAATTGCTCAAGCTCGCTGTTGACGTGGGCCTCGCTAAGAGCGAGGAAGAATTCGAGAGGATGTTCCAAGAGGCAATGCTGGAGTACTCGAGGAGGAAGCTCAGGAAGGAGGCCCAGAAAAGAGATCTGCTGGCCGTCCAGGCTATAAGGGCCATAGACGACATCGATAAGACCATCAACCTGTACGTGGCCAGGTTGAGGGAGTGGTACAGCGTGCATTTCCCGGAGCTGGACGAGCTCGTGAAAGATCATGAGACTTACGCGACCCTGGTACACGAGTTAGGGCACAGGAGCAAGTTTACAAAGGAGGCGCTGGCTAGGCTCGGATTAAAGGAGGAACTTGCCGAGAAGGTTTCGAGTGCAGCGACAAATAGCATAGGCGCTGAGCTAAGCGACTTCGACGTGGAATATATCAAGACGCTCGCCGGAATAATACTGGACCTCTACGAGCTGAGGGAAACTCTGGAAGGCTATATAGAGGCTGTGATGAAGGAGGTCGCCCCCAACGTCACTGCGCTCGTTGGGAGCAAGCTCGGCGCGAGGCTGCTAAGCCTGGCCGGAGGACTTGAGGCCCTTGCCAAGCTACCGGCGAGCACCATCCAGGTCTTAGGCGCCGAGAAGGCCCTATTCAGGGCCCTGAGGACTGGGACCAAGCCCCCCAAGCACGGCGTAATATTCCAGTACCCAGAGATACATAAGAGCCCGAGGTGGCAGAGGGGAAAGATCGCGAGAGCCCTTGCAGCCAAACTAGCCATAGCTGCCAAGGTTGACTACTTCAGCGGGAGGTTCCTCGGCGATAAGTTCGTCAAGGAGCTCAAGGAGAGGATCGAGGAAGTGAAGGCGCTATATCCGAAGCCTCCACCGAAGAAGGAGGAAAAGCCCGTTCAGAAAAAGAGGAGGGGCGGAAAGAGAGGAGGGAGGGGTGAGGCTGCTTGAGCCAAGTAGTTGGCGTGAGACAACATGAAAAGTATTATGGCGTCTTCGTGGTCGAGCTCGACGACGGCTCGCTAAGACTTGCCACCAAGAACTTGACGCCAGGGCACAGGGTATACGGAGAGAGGCTCTTCAATTTCGAGGGGGTTGAGTACAGGGAGTGGAACGCCTTCAGGAGCAAGTTGGCGGGCGCCCTGCTCAACGGGCTCGCCGACCAGCCGATCAGGGAGGGACAGAAAATACTCTACCTGGGAGTGGCAACCGGCACCACAGCGAGCCACGTCTCAGACATAATAGGGCTGAAGGGACGCCTGTACGGAGTCGAATTCGCGCCTAGGGTCATGAGGGAGTTCGTGGCGCTGGCCGAGCTCAGGAAGAACCTATATCCCATTTTGATGGATGCCAGGAAGCCCCAGGCCTACAGGCACGTCGTCGAGGCCGTGGATGGCATATATGCCGACATCGCCCAGCCAGAGCAGGCCGCAATAGTAGCCGACAACGCGGAGTTCTTCCTAAAGGAAGGGGGCTACCTCCTCCTGGCAATAAAGGCTAGGAGCATAGACGTGACGAAAGAGCCGAGCGAAGTATACAAGAGGGAGATCGACACCCTCAAGGCCAGGGGCTTCGAGATCGAGGACGTAGTACACCTCGAGCCGTACGACAAAGATCATGCGATGGTCTATGCGAGGTACACGAGAACCAAGAAATGAAGTTCTGCGCAATCCCGGCGATCGAGGCAGTCCTGGACACAACAATATAAAAATGCCATCGTTTTCACAGATAATAGTAGTGTTGAGTTGTAAGACTTGAACCCAAGATCCCGCGGCTAGGGGTAGGGAGGCCGTGGGACACCTCGAAGGGCAGGTCAGATCGGTGTTCGAGACGTTCTCGAGAGGCAATTTCAACGTGGTCGAGGTGAGATTTCCAAAGGAGCGCAGCGTGGACGTAGTGGCGCGACGCAAGGGACAGAGAGCAGTAGTTAAGGTGACGTCCAATCCCTCCAGGATGGCACTAGCGGAGTTCAATGAGTTGAGGAAGCTAGCTACGGCCTATGGCGCAAGTCCAATAGTAGTGGCTCAGAAGTATGGGACGAAGACCTTGGAGGACGATGTCGTGTACAAGAAGGACGACGTGTTCATAGTGAGCCAGCGGCTGTTGGAAAACTACATCGTGAGGGGCGTGAAGCCATTGGTAATTGGCATGGGAGGGCGCTACTTCGTTGAACTCGACGCCGCGAAGTTCGTGAGGAGGTTGAGGGAGCTGGGTATGAAACGCAGCGAGCTCGCCGAGGCCGCGAGGATAAGCAAGAAGAGCGTCTATCTTTACGAGCAGGGGGCCCGCTACATGAGCCTGGAAGTCGCAATAAGAGTTGCCGACGTCCTCGGCGAGGACCTCTTCGTCGAGCAGGACATACTGAAGTGCGAGCGCCGGGCAGTTGACCAGGATAGTCCCTCCGACTCCTTCGAGAACCTGCTATACGCCGAGGCCCAACAAAGGGGCATGAGGTTCTACAAGCTCTCGAGGACTCCCATAGACTTTGTCCTGGGCGGCGAGAGGTCTTCCCTCTCGGTGACGATCCTCTCGGAGGGCGTCGGCGACGAGAGCGATGCAAAGGAAAAGTTGGAGAACGCCGAAGACGTGGCCTCCGCCATGGGCTCCGATCACTTCGTCCTCAGGTCAAAGGACGAGAGCGAGCTACGCAGGGCCCTGAGAGCTCTTTAGGGTTCCGGGCTTGGAGCCCCTGAGGCTGGTCATAACTGGCAGGCCCGGCTCCGGCAAGTCGACACTACTCATGAAGATCGTGGACCATCTCCGGGGACGCGGCCTCGTGGTCGGCGGAGTGGTCACGCCGGAGGTGAGGGGCGGGTCGGGCTTCAGGGAGGGCTTCAAGATGCGCGACCTGATGAGCGGAGAGGAAGTTTGGCTTGCCCGCAGGGGATACCCCTCGCGCCTCCGGGTGGGATCCTATGGGGTGCTGATCGACGCCGATGCCTTCGCCTCCAGGGCGCTCTCCAGCGCGCTTGAAGCCGCCAACGTAATAGCAATCGACGAGGTCGGCCCCATGGAGCTCCTGCTCCCATCCTTCAAGAGCGGCCTTCTCAATGTACTGAGGAGCCATAAGCCGGTTCTCCTAGTCGTGCACTACAGGCTGAACGAGCCCGAGATCGTAAGTGCCCTGAGAGGGGCGGAGAGGGTCGAGGTGACGTTCCACAACAGGCAGTCGCTTGCCGCGTCCTTGCCACAGGCGGTCTATGCGCGAATTACCAAGAACGCGGCGGCTGGCCGATGAAAAATTGCCGAAGATCCTATTCTGTGCGGCGCTTCGTTATCCTCGAAAGCGATAGGAGCACCGAGATGGCTACCGAGAGGAGGAATGCCACGATCGCCAGCCTGTAGTTGACCTGGGCTCCCCCTGAAGCCCCGAAAGTGGGGCTAGGAAAGGTGGTGACAATAGTTCCTCGGGGGCCTGTGCTAGCGGGAGTTCCGCTGGTAGGGCTAGTCGAAGGCTGAGATATGCCCGACGAGTTGGACCGGCTAGAGGGCCGCGTTGCCATCGGAGAGCTCCAGGGCCTTGGCGTCGTGATCTGGCCCGCGGTTGTTGAGCCCCCGAAGGGGCTGGTACTAGCGCTGGAGGCCGCGGAGGTTTGCGAGGAAGTGGCGGAGCCTCCATGTTCCGGGAATTGCGTCGTGGGGGGTGCCGCGCTAGTATTACTCGGGGTGGTGCTGGCAACGCCCTCGCTAGTTGTTGTAGGGCTCATGCTGGTGGTTAGGCTAGCCCCGCTACCCGTTGTTAGCCCGCTCGTGGTTAAGGAGGAGGTCATAGCGCTGGTCGTTGTCGTCGTAGCTGGCAATGTAGTCGGAGTTTGTGATGGAGTTGAAGTCGGCGTTGGCGTGGTGCTGGTGGACGTGGCAGAGCTTTCCAGCTCCGCTAACTTCAGCGAGGCCTGGATCGTTGCGACGTCGCCCGGGCGAAGGTCCGCGCGCAACTTCGCCTGGTAAGCGAGATCGAGCTTCAACAGATCCTGCGCCCCGGTCCAGTAAGAGTTCGCGAGGGGCTTTACGATTAGTGCCGCGCCAACGTCGTAGAAGCCGAAGGAATTCTGACCCTGTGGTGCCGAGAGCTTCTTGAGGAAGTCCCCATCGTACAGCGCCCTCGTTAGGTTCAACGTGAAGCCCACGCCTACGTACAGGGTGCCGGGAATGTTCGCTATGTACTGGACGTTTATGGAGGCGTCGTTAATTACGTAGGTCTTGACGAATTCGTTGCCCGGAGGGCTGAGGGTTATCGTTGCGCCGTATCGCGTGGCCGAATACCCGACGACTCTGTAAGGAGTTGCGTAGTAGTTCTTGCCCGTGGCCGTGAAGTAGTCATCCACGAACAGCGCGACGTGCCCGGAGTTCAGCCATTGGTCGTTCTTAACCCACCAATAAGCGGGCAGGTTGCCTACAAGCACTGCAACGTTATCGGCAGTCCTGTTGTAGGTTATGAGGAGCGGTATGGAGCCCCCTTTATCGTCCACCCACGCGAAGATCGATGGGCCATAGACTACCGCCTCTGTTGTCCCGTCGAAGTCGAAATCCCCAAGTAGCACGGCGTAACCATCGATCTTTCCGGCCCTGGCCCCGTTTAACCAGCCCGCAGCCATGAGTAGCACGTTGACGTGCCTCAGGTGGTTCCACAGGTTCAGGCCCCACGAAGCTACGTCGCTACCCTCGTGCCATGCCGTCTCGTACAACATCGCGTCCGCTACCATCACCGCGAGCTCCCAGAGCTCGTTCCTTGGCGCCTGGTCCAGGGCCCCGCCTGGGGAGAGCAGCCTGTATATCACGGTGTTGTTTGGAGAGCCCCTGTAGGAAGTGTAGCCGAAGACGTCGCCGAAGGGCATCAACGTGTCCGGGAGCGCGTAGGCGGCGTCCGACGGATCGCCGTACCTGGCAAACGCCTTCTTGGTGGGCGTGCCCCAATACCAGCCGTCGTAGCTCCTCCTAGGGTCGTACGGGTAATCCCCGACCCACTGTTTGATGAAAATGTAGGTGTCGTAGCCGCAGTAGTACCCGGTAACAGGGGCCCAGTAACCGCTCTTGAGCCAGTAAAGGACGTCCTCGAGGGAGACCACCTGAATCCATGGATGCATCGCTATCCACCTCATGGCCATCTCGTAATTGAATGGTCCGCTGGATGGCCACCCCGCTATGCCGGCCGCCTTTTCCCAGTCATCGGCGTAGAGCACCAGTTGCTGCTGATCCCAGTCAAGCGCCTTGCCCAGGAGCAGGAGCCTCAGATCGTAGTTGAGACCTCCGTCGGTTGGCGCTAGGAGCTCTTGCTGTGCATCCCAGCTTATGAAGAACACGAAAAGCTCCCTGCCGGACGTTCGCGAGAGATCGTACAGGTGCGGCTTGTAGGGATTCGACCCCGGCATCCAGTCGTCGTGGTGCGTATTGGCGTCCAGCACGACTGCCGTGTAATACTTGCTCAAGGTCCACGCGATGCCCGTCCTGTCGTCATCCCAGGTCCGCTCCGGAATCCACGCAATTTCCGGGGACACCCCGAAGACGTATTTCAAATATCCTTTTCCAAGCAGCGCGGAGGGGCCGTTGAAATTATCATAGAAGTACGCCGTCACGTACTCTGCCCAGAGGCCGCCTACTATGTGCGCTATGCCCTTGGACACCAGGCTCCGCACGTAGTTTATGAAGCCGGGGTCCCACCAAAGGTAGCTAGCGATGAGTGTTCCCGACATGTGTATGTCGACCGGTACGGGCCTGCCCGTCAGGTACGTCAAGTTCTCGTGAACCCAGAGCACGTAGCCGTAGCTGTTGGCCGAGCTGGGGTTGTTAAGCGCCCTATTGTCTGCGATGTGCTGGTTCGCGTGGTGGAGAACCGCAAACTTCGCCGTGGGACACCTTTGATCGCTGAAGACGGCGCCACGCCAATGGGCGGCGCCTTCGTCCACTGCGAGCTGCACATGCGGAATCCCGTCAGAGAGCTGTGGAAGTCCTCCCGGAGGCGTGTACGTCGTTGCGGCCCTCATCCAGACCCTCGTCGTATAGGTCCACCCGTGCCTGGCCAGTAGGTCCACTGGCACGCCGATCTCAATCAAATCGTATTGGGCGTTGAAGGCCACCAGAAGGCTCGTGTTCTCTACCAGGACCTTCCACGAAGGATCGTAAACCCTGTAGTAGTTGGTGCCGTAGATCGCTATCGCAAGAACCCACTGATAGTCGTCGAGGTACACGCCCTTGCCCTGGTACTGGACGAAGTCGGGGAGCCAGCCCTGGTATTGGGGCGCCCCTTGCCAACCGATTAACAGGTACACGCTGAGGCCCTTCCCGTAACTGGGGTCGTAGCTCTCGGCGCCGTAGGCCAGATCCAGCAGGTCCACCCTGAAGTACGCATAGGATCTGCCGACTGCGTAGTAGAGCGCCACGAGATCCCTGCTGTCGGCATAGTAGCCGTAGTACTGGTAATGATCTCTAGCGGGCGATAGCGCCACGCAGTTCTCGTATCTCCAATCGTATCCCAGGCCATCGACTGTTATTGGCTCCCCTTGTGAGGACGCAGCGGCCGTTCTGAAGGCGTCCCAGCCACCAGCCCCCCAGGACAGGAACGCCAGGAAGAGCGCCAACAGCGCCAACGTCATGCCAACGCGTCTCAACTGCCATCCCAAGTCGCTACCCTTCATCGCAGATGTTTTGCACGCGAGCGTCCTTTAATGCTATCGCCTGGTTCCTGGAGCTAGTGATAATGATATGGGGTCAGCCTCCTTCTAGCCCAAAGGACTGATCTCGAATAGTTGCTGGGAGAAGGTCACGTCGCCCTATGAAGGTTCCAGAGGTACAGGAGCCCAGCGGATACCGTGAGAACCGCGGTCCAGGCCGCGAGTAGCCCTAGGCTCTCGGCCACCCCCATCGTTATTCCCTGCGTAACGTTGAAGCACCACCTATAGACGTTGACCGCAACCGAAAGAGGCGAGTAGTTGATCACAGGCAATAGCATGGGCGCCCTCGAAGCCAGCACGGATGGCGGATAGAACACGTTCGAGAAGAAGAACATTACGTAGTATGTCACGAATCTTATGGTTGCCTGGAGGTTAAAGTCCCTGGTGAGGGTTGTCAACGCTATAGATATGCCGCTCATGGTCAGCCCCAGCAGCACCGATGTGAGCAGCGCCACCGGGATCCCGAGGAGCTTTGGGGGCCCAGCTACCGCTGCTGCGATCAGAAAGAACGGTGCCTGGTATATGAGGCCCCTTGCGAGGCCTCCGAGAAGCCTTCCGAACACCAGCGGCGCTTTGCCTACGGGGAGTGACAGCAGGTACTGCGTTATTTCCCTCCTGAGCTCTACTCCCACCTCCCTCCCAACGCTGAATGCCGATGCGAACAGCGTGAGCGCAATCACCCCAGGCACGACGAAGCTTAGATAGTTCTGTATTATGGTTTTGCTTACCATGAGCGAGAAGAGCGTCCCGAACACGAGGATGTCAGTCAAGTTCATTGCTACTTGGCCCGCTAGCCAGTACTTCATCTTCCAGAACCTCATGAGATCCCTGTCCGCCACAAGCAACGCGTCCCTCACGGGCTTCAAGGGCCCTGCTACCATGCTACTTCCACCCCCCTGCCTCGAGCTTCCTCTCGAAGAGCTCCACCGCTATTACCGAGAAGCCAGCTGAGAAGCCCAGGACGAAGAGAGCCATTTCCATGGGGCTGGCGACGAGCGCGTCCGTTGGAAACCCCAACAGAAGGTACCTCGTGAAGTCCGCGGCGTGGCTCACCGGGTTTGCGAGGGCACCATAATAGTAGGGCGCTATCCTCGCTATGACGGGCATTGGGTAGAAGATCGTGCTGAGCCTCACAAGGAGGGCATCCATGATACCGGCGACTATGTCCGTGGCGTCCTGCGACTTGACGGTGAAGACTATCGTGACCATCAGGCTCGTCACTCCCACGGCGAACGCGAAGAGCGCCAGGAACGCGAGCATCGCATCGACTGGGTTGCTCACACCGATGAGGTACGCTAGGAACACGTAAACCGGGAACGTCATGAGTGCCGTTCGCAGCGATAGCCCCAGGACCCTTCCAAAGGCCAGGATGCCTCTCTTCAGCGGCAAGGAGAGGTGATATTCGACTATTCCCTCATCGAACTCGTCTGCGATCCTGTAGCCGGCCGACATGGCCACGGAATACTGCAGGGAAACGTAAAGGCCCACCAAGTAGAACAGATAGTAATTAGTTCCGCCGATCGCCACCATCCTGGCAATCGCCATTCCAAAAACCAGTGCCTGAAAGATGAACCAAGCGATCCTGGCAACCACGAACCAGATCTCGTGCCTCAGCTTGATCAGGTCCCACAGGATTAGCGAGTAGATATCGTTGAACGATCCCATCACTCCTCACGCAGAGAAGCCCCCGTGAAGTACATGAACACGTCGTCGAGCGTGGGCTCCTTGAGCTGCACCCTTCTAGGCCTAACCCCGGCACCCCTCACTATATCGACGACCTCAATAACCTTCTCCTCGGCCCGTTCCAGGAAGATCCTCACCCTGGTTCCGTTGCCCCTGATCACCTTGCCGAGATTGCTCAGGGCTTCGACGACCCTTTCTATTGCGTTACCCGGGCCCTCGAGCTCCAAGTCTATCACGTCGCCCGAGGGTATCATGTCCTTCAACTCCTCGACGCTGCCGAGCGCCCTCAGCCTCCCTTTGTACATGATCGCTATCCTCTCGCAGATCCTCTCAGCCTCGAACATGTCGTTGGTGGCTATCAAGATCGTCGAGCCCTCATCCCTCATGGCCTTGATCACGTCCCAGAGCTTGTGCTTCGTGTTCACGTCAACCTGTGCCGTGGGCTCGTCGAATATGGCCAGCCGCGGCCTCTGTATGAGCACCTTCGCGATCTCGACCTTCTTCCTTGTGCCCCCGCTGAGCTGGTAGAAGTACTTGTTCCTGTGCTCCCACAGCTCGAGTTCCCTCATCACCTCCTCAACCACCTTCCTGGCCTCGCTGCCGGAGTAGCCGACGACTCTAGCATGCCACAGCAGGAGGTCCCATGGCTTATCTATCCACATGGCCTTGGGCTCCTGGAACGCGATCCCGACGAGCTTCCTCACCTCGTAGTCCTCCTTGACTACGCTGTGCCCGAAGACCTCTATGTCGCCACTCGTAGGCTTGTACACCGTAGAGATCGTGAGCAACGTCGTGGTCTTGCCTGAGCCGTTGGGACCCAGGAGGCCGAAGAGCTCGCCCTCCTCTATTTCTAGGTTCAGGTTGTCAACAGCGGTGAAGTTCCCGAACTTCTTGGTGAACCCAACGATCTTTACTGCTGTCCCCAATTCCCCGTGCCCTCCAGGCAAGCCGCTGGAGGGCAGCTATACTTTTGGGAGAATTTATCGTTTATTGACGTCTTTAAAAGCCTTCAAAACTCCGAAGGGAATCGGAAGAGCCCCGATGAAGTGCAGCGGATATACCGAGCGCTACGTGAGCTCTCGTGACGTGCTGGCCGTGACTGAGGGGCCCTCCCGACCTGTGACCTTATTCAAAATACTGTGAATCTTGGGGCTTGGGATCACCGCCAGGTGCTCACCTTTTTCGTAAAATATGTCGCCGCCGACGAAGACTAGGTCGGGAGCGGGCCATCTCGAGAGAGCCCTCAGGACGTCGTCGAGAGCCCTCAAAGGCGCTGCCTTGAACGGATCCCTCAGATCGTAGAGCAGGAGATCCGAGCGCGAGCCCTTATTGACGTGGCCGCCATCGACGCTGAAGTACCTATACGGCTTCACCAGCTCTGCGTACAGTTCCGTGAAGCCTAGGCCGGTCTCAGCGAATGCGTGCAGCCTCCCCCGGGGCCCCAGGGGGCCTCGCAAGTCCAAGAATAGGCACTTCCCGCTTAAGTTGTGCGGGGAGCAGATGAGGTCTCTGACGCTGCCGAGCGCCTTCCCATCGTGAAACATGGTCTCGCCGATCAAGTTGACGACTATCGAGCCCGGCACCTCGTCCTCAGTCATGGTCTCGCTTATGAAGATCATTTTCAGGCCCTGCTGCCTAGCTACCTCGCGCACGACGTCCTCCAGGCCTGTCATCACCACGGGTAGCGTGATCCCGCTCGAAATGGCGCTTGCCAGCCCGACCTCGGCGAACATCTTGAGCTCAGACCTGTCAAAGACTGAGAAGTCGACGTCGTTGAACCCCCGGAAGACAAACTCGGCTATGTCCACCAGCGCGCTAAACCCGTGCACCACTACGCCGCCCCCTCCAAAGTCGTAGACCAGTTCGGCGAGCTCGTACTCGGGCTCGTACTCGGTGCCCACGTCCCTTACGCCCGTGGCGTCGAAGAAGACGAAGCCGCTTCTCGGGCCGTCGTCCGCGAGGTAGACCACGTTCTTTAGCAACGTTCTCACAGCGTCGGACATCCTTCCGCTACCCCGCACATGCTATACTTCATCGCTCTTAAATGAATGCGAAGGACCGATCGCCGCCGGCCTCCGGCAAATATAGAAATGGGGTTCCAAAGCCATTATGGGCCCGGGGGGATTCGAACCCCCGACCTCCCGGTTATCAGCCGGGCGCTCTACCAGGCTAAGCTACGGGCCCCGGAAATCTGTTGGCATGCCTACAAGCGTTATAAATGTTGGCGCGTTCCAGCATATCAATTTTATTTTCTCATTCACACTATCTTGGGCGCGGTGGGCAGATGAAGGGGTGGTGGGGCAAGGTCCTTGTCGTGGACCTCTCGCAAAACAAGGCCGAGGTCCTCAGGCCTGACCCAGAAGTTTATGCCAAGTTCGTGGGAGGCAGGGGGTTGGCTATCTGGCTCCTCTGGAACCTCGTGCCCCCCGGGGCTGATCCATTCTCGCCTTACAATGCCATTGTCATAGCCTCCGGCCCCCTCACGGGGCTCCCCCTCCCGAGTAGCGGGAAGCTGGTCGTCGCCTCCAAGAGCCCGTTGACCGGCGGTTATGGCGATGGCAACATTGGAACCATGGCCGCCTATCACCTCAGGAGGAGTGGCTTCGATGCTATAGTCGTGAAGGGGGCAGCGAGGAGGCCTTCCTACCTCTTGGTGGAGGGCGAGCGCGCCGAAGTCCTGGACGCAGAGCACCTGTGGGGGCTCGACGCGTTTTCAGCCGAGGACAAGCTCGTGAGGGAGCACGGCAAGGGAGCAGGCGTGCTGCTGATAGGCCCCGCCGGGGAGCGGCTCGTCAGGTTCGCCACCGTGGTCTCCCAGAAGGGGAGGAGCGGCGGCAGGCCTGGAATGGGCGCTGTCATGGGATCAAAGAAGCTGAAGGCAATAGTGATTAAGGGCGCCGCAGATCCTGAGCTGCACGACAAGCACGCCCTGCGCTCGCTAGCCGAGTCTGAGTACAAAGAGATCTTGGCTGCCCCGAACTACGACTTCTGGATTAGGCAGGGGACCATGGCCACGATCAGATGGAGCCAGGAGAACAGCGTCCTTCCCACGTATAACTTCAGGGAAGGGGCCTTCGAGGAGTTCGAGGGCATAAGCGGAGACCTGATGGAAAAGCTGAAGGTGGACAGGCGCGGCTGCCCCTTCTGCAACATGGCGTGCGGGAACGTGGTGGAGGATGACGTCGGAGCTGCCAGCGAGCTGGACTACGAGAACGTTGCGATGCTGGGGAGTAACTTAGGGCTCGGGGACCTGAGGCGGGTGGCCCTCCTGAACAGGCTGGCCGACATGTACGGGGTCGACACAATATCGCTGGGCAACGCCATCGGCTTCTACATAGAGGCCAGCGAGAAGGGGCTCGTGGACGAGAAAATCGAGTGGGGGGACTACGGGGCCATTCGCTCGCTCGTGGAGGACGTAGGCCACAGAAGGGGGATTGGGGCTTTCGTGGCTGATGGCGTGAAGATGATGTCCGAGTCGCTGGGGGGACCAGCGCTCGAGTTCGCCATGCATGTCAAGGGCCTCGAGGTGTCCGCCTACGATTGCCACGCTGCGCCCGGAATGGCGCTGGCCTACGGCACGAGCCCCATAGGCGCCCATCACAAGGACGCGTGGATCATTAGCTACGAAATCAGGACCGACAGGCTCTCCTATGGGGAGGAGAAGGTCGAGAGGCTCGTGTACCTCCAAGACATTAGGGGAGGGCTCTTCGAGAGCCTGACGGTCTGCAGGCTGCCATGGGTCGAGGTCGGGGCAAGCCTGGAATACTACCCGAAGATGTTGGCCGCTGTCACTGGGTTGAGCTACACGTGGGACGAGTTGAGGACCGTTGCCAACAGGATATACACCTTGATCAGGCTGTACTGGATTAGGGAACTTGGCTACTGGGCACGCGAGCTGGACATGCCACCGGCGAGGTGGTTCAAGCATCCATTGACCAAGGGTCCCTACGCAGGCCACAAGCTGAGGATCGACCTCTACAACAAGATGTTGGACAAGTATTACGAGCTCAGGGGATGGGACAAGGAAGGGGTGCCGAAAGGGGAGACCATCTCTAAGCTCGGCCTCGAGTTTGCTTTAAAGGCCCTGTGATCATCCTGCGAGAATGCGGGATGATGAGCTCGGGAATGATGAGGAGCGCCGATGAGATGGGTCTTGAGTGCTGACATAAAACGCATGCGACATCCCGGCCAGCCCCTTTCACAGGCGCTTCGACCAAGCGCGTGGGGCATAACAACAAATTGATTTTCCACGTGCCGCACTATCTCACGATTATGATGTTTGTCGGTGAGTTCACTGCGACGCTGAGCGCCGTGCTTCCCAGCCCCACCTCCTCGTTGATGCTCTTGCCCCTGGCACCGATTATCACCGTATCGTAGCCGCCCTCAATTATTGACCTAAGAATTTCCGTCGAGACGCTGCTCGTGCGCAGGTCGCACTTTTTGTGCAAGAAGTTGACGTCGAGCTTCCTGTCCTGCGCCCTCCTCAGCACTTCCCTCCTCACGCTTTCCTCCGTTTCGCCGCCCACCTCCACGTAGAGGACGTCTACCCTGGAGCCATACCTAGCAGCAAAGTCCAGGGCAAGCTCAAGGGCCCTGTAGCTGTTCTCGCTCCCGTCGACGGGCACCAATATCTTCCTGAACATGAAGCTTACTTCGTATCTTCTCTCTACAACCATCTGCCCCTCACCACGCCCAGGCTCCTATCGGTCTTCTCGATGCTTTTGAAGGGATCCCTCTCGATCCCCGTCGAGGCCCTTATCGCGTCTACGTTCTCGGGTATCACTATGGCCTCCTGGTGCACGCCCTGCATCAACATGAGCTCCCTGCCCCCCTCACCGACGTAGATCGTATCTTCCCACACTACGTTTTCGTGGATGTCGTACCTGGCCCTGCCGAGATCCCTTGAGTACTCAACAACCTCCGACGTAGACCTTATCTCGCCCCTCTTCGAGCTGACCAGAACTATCCTTGGAGTCCTGGAGAGGGCCTCAACCACCGCATCCCTGGTCACGGCCCCCTTGAACCTCACGAGGACGCTGTGGACGTGCATGAGCGTCGTCGGCGCCGCCACTGCGACAGTCACTATGTCAAGATCCCTCAAGATCGTCTTAACGTCGACGGCGTGGTGGCTAGGCACGGCGGGCGGGTCCAGCACCAGGCCGTTGATCGGCCCTCGCTCGATCTCCTTGGGGTCGGAGCCCCTCCTTATTATCGTGGCCCTGACGCTAGCTATGTCGCCCACCTGGGAGAGGCTCCATATGAGTCTCACGAGCGCCGTGGTGTTGCAGCTGACGACGCGAACGTACCTCTTCCCAACGGCCTCGCCGTAGTTTGCCAGAGCGTTAAAGCTGACCTCGGCAACTGACGCCTTCTCCCCGCCCTGGAAGATCGCCCTCCTGCCGTGCCTCTCATATATCTCCCTGTTCTTGGCCCCCACGCCACCGGGCGATGCATCCACTATCACATCAGCGCCTTCCACGAGGTCCTCCAGGTGGCCGCTGACCTTGAGGCCCCGCTCAACGAACTCCTTCTCCCTGTCGGGCGGCACGAACAGCCTGTAGCCCCTTGCGGAGGCCGCATAAGCCTCGTAGTTGGGCCTCGTCTTAAAGACGCCGACTAGCACCATGTCGTCCTGCCTGGCTACAGCATCCGCGACCCTCTTGCCTATGGTGCCATAGCCTACAACGCCTACCCTAATCATTTTCTCCCACCCTCCCAGAACTTGGAATAGGATATTTTGAGCGCGCTCAAGGCCGGCAATTCGATTCCTGAGAGGAACTCGAGGAGCGCGCCACCGCCGCTCGACACGTGAATCCTCTCGCCGTGGCTTGCCGAGAGCTCCTGGGCGAACATGCTCAAGTGCCCTCCACCTATTATTACGTATGCCTTGCTCTGCGCAGCCGCCTCGACAAGCTTCTTGGTCCCAGCCAGGAACCTCGGATCCTCTATGTAGCCGGCCGGGCCCCTCATGACTATTAAGTTCGCCTCCTTCATTATCGAGGAGTACATCTCGATCGTCTCGTCGCCTATATCTAGGGGCGCGCCCCTGAGCACGTAGGGCGGCTCATTCACGATCTCGCCGTTCTCCTTCAACACGCGATAGTCTATGGGAGTCTCAATCGGCGCTCCCTGCATTATAATCTTCCTAGCCCTGGGTATGAGCGAGAGGAGCCCCCTGCTCTCGAGGGACCTCACCACCTCCTGGCCCGCCTTGACACCCTTAGCCACCTGGAAGACCAGGCCCAGTAGACCGGCGGTGAGTATCCTGTCAGCAATCCTATTCTTGGTTATATTCTCAATGACCCTGAGCGAATCGAGCACCTTCGCGCCTCCCATTACGAAGACCTTTGGGGGCTCTGTCTCCCCGCTGATTTTCGAGAGCGCCTTGATCTCCTTCATCATTATGGGGCCGGCGCAGGACCTTACGACTGGCGGGAAGCCCACGATGCTCGGCTGCGACCTGTGCGCCGAGGCGAAGGCGTCGTTCACGTAATAGTCAACGAGGGGCGCTATCTTCCTGACGAGGAAAGTCCTTGCCTGGACCTCGGGAGGGGCCTCGAGCAGCTCCTCGGCGAGGAACCTCACGTTATCAAGCATCACGACTTCGCCCGGCCTCAAGTCCCTGACCTCCTTGAGCGCCGTCGGCCCGATCACGTCCTCGACAAACCTCACAGGGACCCCGCTGTACTTCTCGAGAAGGGCCGCATGTTGGGACAAGTCCACGAAGTCCCTGTCGCCCGGCCTTCCCTGGTGCGACATGACCACTACGCCGGCCCCCCTTTCGACGAGATATCTGATCGTTGACGAATGAAGCCTTATCCTGCTGTCGTCGATGATCTTCTTGTTCTCAGGATCCACGGGCGAGTTGAGATCCACCCTCACGAGGACCTTCTTACTGCCTATGTCCACTTCATCCACGTCCGCTATACGTGTCATGCTCTCCGCCGATGCCGACGTTGGTATATACCGTCGAGCATAAAAACATTCATGAAAAATTATTTTGCACATTTAAATGCCGACGCCGATGTCGTCCAAGAACGCAATGGTACCTGTCTACGCAAAGGCTGTGTAACTTGACGAACAGAAGGATGTTATGCGTTCTCGTGCCTGGAACAAGCTATCAGGCGGAGCCCTGGCGGGGAACGTGGTAGGGGCACAACTTCCTGAAGGGACAGTAGGAGCACTCCCACTCGTATCTCGGGTGGAAGGAGTCCTCTAACAGGGCCTTGACGGCGCCGGCCAGGTCGATCGGGAACACGTCAACTTGGTACTCTATTATCCTGTCGTGCGTCACGTAGAGAAGTACTGCCTCCCTGGCGCTCAACATGTTGGCATATATGTTTAGCTGATCGAGGTGGTGCTTCAGGGGGGAGCCGCCGAACGATTTCATGGTCTTTATCTCGACAACTAGCCCTTCATCCGGCCTATAGGCGTCGACCCTGCCCCTGACCTCGTAGTATTCGCCGCCCAGCTCGACGCTCTTGGAAACCTCGTACTCAGTTAGGAAGCCCTGCTCCTTGAGCAACTCCTCGATCCCCTTATGCACCATGTCCCCCATCACTGCCGAGGGCTCAAAGGACAACGTCGCCTCGGCGTACACCTTGCGCATGTGGTACTTGTGGGTGCACATCGTTAGGTCAGTCACGTAAATGATGCGGGGATTCCTCGACTCATCTAGCCTGGAGAGCTGCTCCGCCATCACTGCCCTGTAAATCCTCGGCAGAACCCTCTGGGACGCCCTGTAGACGTATTCGCCGAGGACTTCGTAGCCCGAAGCCCCTCTCATGCCGGGTTCAGACACTTCAGGCACACCTCGAGATCTCCACCCTTAACAAGCGACCTCAGCCAGGACAAAAGCTTAGCAGTCAGCCCTCCCAGCGGGCTCGGAGGACTTGCAATGCTGAAGAATCCCGCCTCCATGGCGTCGGAGCCGGCCCTGACGTCCCTGTTCAACGGCCTCGCCAACACGTCAATTATCACGTAGTGGTATCCCTCCTCGAGGAGCTCGCCAACGAAGATCACGCCCAGGGGCTCAATGGCTATGCCCGTCTCCTCGAGGACCTCCCTCGCTGCACCCTCAAATATCCCCTCGCCATACCTGAGGCGCCCGCCCGGAATACTCCAGCAGCCTCTGCAGGGAGGCCTTGCCCTCCTGACCAACAGCACCTCGTCCCCGTCCAGGACGACCGCGCCCACTCCGACCTCAGGCGCCCCCTCTGCCAAGCTCGAGCACCATTTCCAAGTAGGTCTTTTCCACGGGCTCCGCCCCTCCTTTCAGCGAGCTCCTCAGGGCCTCGAGGGCCTCCTCGAGCTCGCCGACGTCTTCGCCCTCGAGCTCGGCAAAGTGCCCGAGACCCTCGACTGCGTCCACCGCGAGTTCCAGGGAGCCCCTTGCGTACCTCTTCCTGTGCTTCTTGATCGTTGCAAGGGGCTCGAAGCCCAGGGCCTCAATGATGGTCCTCAACGCCTGTGCCTCTGGGCCAGGCAGCCTGGCCTCGAGCTCGAGCCTTTCCTTGAGCTGGCCCCTCGATAGCCTCCTGCCCTTGTAAGTGAGGGTGTACTCCTCCCCCCGGCCCGCGCACCTGCTGATCCTCAACCTCAGCGCCTCGTCGCTCTTTCCGAAGTCCCTACAGGGATGTGAGAAGTATACGTCCTCCTCGTAGCACTCGTCGAGCTTAACGAAGCCCGCCAGACTTGCCCACGCCTCCACCTCGTCGAGAGGCCCTAGCAGCCTTAGCTTGATCTCGCGCTCCAGCTTAGGGGCCAACCCGCCCAGTCCCCGAACCCTCACGCGCCCAGGTCTATTCCCGTGAGCCCCAGCCCTTTAGCTGTCGCGCTGATCACGCTGTCCACGACCTCTTTGTTCCTGCCGAAACGCGGATCTCTGGGGAGCTTCGCCCTCCGCTCGCCGAGACCCGCCAGCCCGCTGACAAACGAAGGAAGCCCCTCGGTCAGCCCCAGGGAATAGCCTCCCTCGAGGACTATTGCCGTCGGCAGTCCGAGGTCCCTCAACTTGGTCCCGACTGCCCAATAGCCTTCCGCGTCCACCTCCAGATCCGCCAGGCCATCGTTCGCATAGGCATCGAAGCCCGCCGACACCACCAACGCCTCTGCGCCATAGGCCTTCACCAGCTGTGTCGCTCTCTCAATTGCGTAAACGAAGCTCTCGTCGCCCGAGCCAACGGCAAGGGGCAGGTTGACCTTGTGCCAGGCGCCCCTGCCCCTGCCGACCTCGTGCGGGTATCCCGTGTGCGGGTAAAGGTACGCTGGGTCCTCGTGGACGTCCACCACCAGGATGGGCTCCTCGTAGAGGATTTCCATGGTACCGTTGCCGTGATGGACGTCGAAGTCCAGCAGCGCGACCCTAGCCATCCCCCTGTCCAGGAAGCCGAGGAGTGCTGCCACTGCGTTGTTCAGTAAGCAGAAGCCCTGCGTGGGCGCGCCCAGGGCCCTCCCCCTCCTTCCCGCGTGGTGTCCCGGCGGCCTTATTATCAGGAATGCCCACTCCCCCGAGCCTAAGTCGCCGGCCGCCGCGTAGGAGAGCCACAGCGAGCCTAGGGCCAGCTCGAAGGAGTCCGGCGCGATGAACGTGTCCTCGTCCAGCCTAGCGTATCCGCCCCTCGAGAGCGCCTCCAGCCTTTCGACGTACTCGGCCGCGTGTATTCTCTCGGCAAGCCTTAAGGCCTCCTCGCGATGGCCTGCCAGATCCTCGCCCCCGACTTCCAAGTATCCGATGCCCTCGCGCTCGAGGGCCCACTTGACCTTCGAGACGCGCGTGGGATTCTCGGGGTGATGTTCCCTTGGCCTGTGCTTTCGCGCGGCATCGACGAATAGTATAACGCGTCCTGGGGAGGCCACGAGCGCCTCCTCCTACGACGTGTAAAAGGCCGCCTCGTGTAGCAGCTCCATTAGCCTGTTGCGATCGACGTCCTTAGCAACCCTCACTATTGCTAGGTTCGGGTGGCCGGCTATGTCCTGCGCCAGCCCCTCTCCTAACAGGAACTTCGCTATCCTGTAGGCCCTGCCGCCGTTCGCCTTGATGACCAGCAGCGAGTAGTCCTTGCTCGTGTCGGTCAGGACCACCACGGGGGCCCTGAGCATGTTGAACAACTTCGACGTCAGGGCCGTGACCCCCCTACCCCTCCAGGCGCTCCTCGCATCTATGAACCTCAGGTCCCCGACCTTTACCGCTGTTATTGCCAAGTTGGTCGCTATCTCCGCCACCTCCCTATCCCTTCTCTCCACGATTTCCTTGAGCCTCTCCACGAGGCTCCTCGAGCCCGAATCGTCCGGGGGCAGCGGCGAGGCCAGCCACTCCACCAGCTCGCCCCAGAGCCCGTCGTCCCTGACTATGGTCAACGCCTTGGAGAACATCTTCGTGAACTCGAACAGCTTCAGCCTCTCGCTTGGGACCCTCTTCCCAACGTCCATGAGCCTGACGACCTCAGCGAACTCCGCGAGCCTCGCGTGCAGCGTTATCCCCCTGCTCCTCAGCTCCTCCAGCAGTATTCCAACCGTGGGCTCCCCATACCTTACGTTGGCTTCGTCGACCACGGCCTCCAGCTCCGCCTTGTGCTGGACCGTCGATAGATGGTGATCGATGTACATGATTTTCTGCACCCCGACGTGCTCCTTAAGCATCTTCAGCACCGACGTCGTGTAGCTCACGTATGGGACGTCGAGGAGCACCACGAGGTCGTAAGGCGCCTTCACCATGGCGACCAAGTTCCTCAGCCTATCGGGATCCATGGGCATCTTGTCCACGACGGCGCTTCTGTCCTCGATGGGGTAACGCCCCAGGAATGCCTGCGTGTAGTAGACTATTGACGAGGACACCACGCCGTCCGCGTCCCAGTCCCCCAACACCAAGATCCTCCTGACCTTTTCCGCGCCTTCCCCCAACTCCTTTCACTCTCCAACTTTTGGTCACGGAATGAGCAATCGACAGGTGTTCTGAATTCCAAAGCTAATTAAATAAATAAAAACGGGTCGCTGCTGTTCGCCGACCTCGCGCCCTCAGGTGCCCGCCAACCTCCCGGCCAGGTAGTCCTCGTAGCCCTTCAGGTCCAGGAGCCCATGTCCGCTGACGTTGACCAGTATCACCGGCCTCTCGCTGGAGCCCTCCCTGTAGCTCCTCGCGATGTCTATCACTGCCCTTATGGCGTGAGCGCTCTCGGGGGCCGGCACTATGCCCTGCGTCTCGGCGAACAGCCTGCCGGCCGCGAACACCTCCTCCTGTCCATAGGCCACAGGCCTGACAACTCCGTGCTTGACTAACACGCTCAGCGTAGGAGCCAGCCCGTGGTACCTGAGGCCGCCAGCGTGTATTGGCGGGGGAACGAAGTCGTGGCCCAGCGTGTACATCTTCAGCAGCGGCGTGAGCCCCGCCGTGTCGCCGTAGTCGTACTCGTAGACGCCCTGAGTCATTGACGGGACCGCCTTTGGCTCGACTGCAACGAACTTGACGGTCCGGCCGCGCAGGTACTCGTGGTGGTAGAACGGGTACGCGAGACCGGCGAAGTTGGAGCCCCCTCCGACGCAGCCGACGACGTAGTCGACGCCGTCCACGCCCATGGCCTCGAGCTGCGCGATCGCCTCCTGCCCTATCACGGTCTGGTGCAACAACACGTGGTTGAGCACGCTGCCGAGGCTGTACTTGGCCTTGCCGCCGCTAGTCACGACGTCCTCTATGGCCTCGCTTATCGCTATGCCAAGGCTCCCCGGGTGCTCTGGATCCTTTTCAAGTAGCTTCCTGCCAACGCTGGTTACGCGCGAGGGGCTTGGGTACACCTCGGCGCCGTAGAGCTCCATTAACACCCTCCTGTAAGGCTTCTGCATGTAGCTGGCGCGCACCATGAACACCCTCGCCCTGAGGCCGAAGAGCCTCGCGGCGAGGGACAGCGCTGAGCCCCACTGCCCTGCGCCGGTCTCCGTCGACAGCCTCTCGACGCCCTCGACACTGTTGTAATACGCCTGCGCCACCGCTGTGTTTATCTTGTGCGAGCCGGTCGGCAGCACCCCCTCGTACTTGAAGTATATCCTCGCGTTAGTCCCCAGCGCCCTCTCGAGCCCCCTGGCCCTGAGGAGGGGGGTGGGCCTTCCCAGCAGCGCCAGGGCCTCGAGAACCTCGTCGGGTATCCTCACGAACCTCTCGCTGCTGAACTCCTGCTCGACCAGCGACTTGGGGAAGATCGCGAGGAGCTCGTCGGGGCGCACGTCGCTGCCATCTGGCTTCTTCATTGGCGGCAACGGCTCTGGGAGGTCCGGGACTATGTTATACCAAGTCGTGGGGAGGAGGTCGAGGATTTGGGGAGACCTTATGCCCATTCCATCTCGTGTCCCCCACGCCGAGAGGGCGAGGAGGGGCCAGCATTTAAACCTTCGCTTTTGCAACAGGGAGCCGTAGGATCCTGGCAGCCTAGCCCGCTGAGAGGTGCCTCCAGGCCCACAGGAACCTCGCCACCACCGTCGCGACCGAAAGGAGCACCAGGACGATGAGGATTGCCTCCGAGGCCGGCTCGCTAATGCAGCGCGCGGCCCCGTACGCGATCAGCAGGAGGAGCCTCTCCGCCCTCTCGGCTAGCCCCACGCCCTCCATCCTAACTCCCAGCGCCTCGGCCCTCGCCCTCTCGTAGCTTATCAACAACGAGAGCGCTATGGCGGCTAGGGCGATCCAGAAGTTTGCTCCGAGGAATATCGTCGCCGACGTCACGAGCACGTCCTCCACCCTGTCGACGAATGAGTCGAGGAATGCCCCCCTCGCCGACGAGCTCCCCGTGGCCCTCGCCACTGCCCCGTCGACGACGTCGGCAAGCCCTGCCAGGGCAACCATGGCCGAGTACAGGTAGGGCGGCGCGCCGAGCGCCGGCAGGACGAAAGCGAGCGCGGCGGGCACGAGGCCCATGGCGGTGATCGCGTTAGGGCTCAGGCCCGCGCGAGCCGCTGCCCTTCCCGCGGCGTTTGCGGCGCTCTCGAGCCTTCTCCTCAGCCTCGTGAGCAACCTGCCCGCCACCTCCGCAGATCCGATCGCATGCGCCCTTCATCACCAGCGCATCCTGCTCGAGCACTGGGCTCTCGCTTATGAACACCCCCTCGATGCCAGCTCCGCACAGGGCCCTGCACACGATCTCGAAGTCGGGTCCGTAGGAAGCCTCGGAGAGGGTCCTGTGCTCCCTCTCGCCCCCCTTCCCGTACTCGATCTTGGAGAAGTGCATGTGGAGGGGCCTGAGCGCTTCGCTGCCCAGGGCCCTCTCTATCTTTTCGACCACCCCGAGCACGTCGTCCTCGCTCACGATCATCCTCCCCTCGTGCCTGGCGTAGAGGTGGGCCCAGTCGATCACGGGCCTCGTGCCGGGAACCCTGGCGGAGATCTCTATTACCTCGTCCAGGTCGCCCACCTGGCTGTCCTTGCCAGTGGTCTCGGGCCCCAGCCAGACGCCCCGGGCCCCCAGGGAGTCCCTGTGCTCGACCACCGGGGCCAGGTTCGCGACGACCCTCTCCAGCGCGTCCCTCCTGCTAGGCGCGTCCTTGTAGTAGCCAGGGTGGAAGACGACCACGTACGCCCCCATCCAGTGGCTCGCGCTCACGCTCTGCTTGAGGCGCTCTATGCTCGCCTCCACGGTTGACTCCTTCGAGCTGGCCAGGTTTATGTAGTAGGGCGCGTGGAGGCTCAGGAGAATTCCGTTGGCCCTGGCCTCCTCGCCGAAGGCCCTCGCCCTCCCCTCGCTGATGTTCACCCCCCTGACGGCCTCGTACTCCATGGCATCCAGGCCGAGCTCGCGGAGGAATGCCGGCGCCTTCATGAGATCGGCGGACTTCAGGCCGATGGGCTTCCCAGCTGGACCGAACCTAAACCTGGGCAAGGAGCTCAGGCACCCAGTCCGACTTTAGCCGAGGCCTAAATTAAGCATTGTTCTCCTGGGACTTCCAGAAGGTCTGCGGGCTTGCGTACGGGAGGCCTTGCGGCGTCAGGACGAGCTTGTACCTGCGCTTGAATATGGCCCCAGCCCTGTCGGTGTCGACGTCCCACGTCCTCGTATCCATGTTGAAGTTCAGCACAGGGATCGTGAAGGAACGCACAGAATAGGCCATCGTGTCCAGCTTACTGAAATCCGCAATTACTCCCTCCCTGCGCTTTTTGACGAAGAACGCGAAGAGCTCATCTAAGCCGCTGAGGGGGTTCACGAGCCATGCGTACAACGCCGCCTTCCCGCTGAACAGCTCGTGGCCCAACTTCAGGCCCAGGGCGATGTCGAGTTGGACCAGAAGATCGGCAATTCTCAGCGCTTCATCGACGTCGTAGAATTCAAGCACTACGAGCGTCGTTTGTCCAAAGAGTTTGCGCACGGAGCCGCCCTTCAGGAATATCCCCTTCACAACGGAAGCTTCATTTATGTGTCTATCGACATGCTTCTTCAACGTCCTGAACTTCACATCGTACCTCTGAGATAGCGACTTCAACGTTTGAAAGGCGTCTAGCTCGAAACTGGCCAAGAGCAAGAGATCTATGGAGTCTATGCGGGGTTTTTCTTCCAAACATGGGCCATCGAAGCACTCACCAAGTAATTTTTTCCTTAACTCGTTGCTAAATCTTTCTTTCTTATAATGCTTTTCTATAACATCAAACGTGATTCTTTTAAACAATGAAAAATCCCTGACATGCGAAAGTGTTAATCTCGGCTGAAAACGTGATGATCTCCTGAAAAGCCACACCTTCGATGTATATTGTATTTTATTTTCCTGTAATATTACATTTATCAAGAATTCCTCGTTGTCGATGGGAACGTAGAACATTAATAGAGTGCCGCGCGGTGACGATAAAGGGAAGAAGGACTTTAGCCAGTCCTTTGGAAACACGCTTTCGTAATCAATGAACTGCGGCACGTATATGATGAGTTCCTCGAGTCCCAGCTTCCCTAAATCTATATCTGGCATGAACTCTAAACCCA